>JBMOMP010000138.1:0-25991 GCA_049323115.1 Chloroflexota bacterium | reverse complement strand
CGCAAACTGATGACCGCCCGCGAAGCGCTCTACCTCGGCACGCGCGGCGGGGCGGCGGTGTTGGGGCGCACGGACATCGGCTCGCTCGAACCCGGCAAATGCGCGGACTTCTTCGCTGTGAACATGAACCGCCTGGAATTCACCGGCGGCGCAGTGCATGACCCGGTCTCGGCGGTGATCTTCTGCCAACCCGTCCGCGTGGACTATACCGTCGTCGGCGGCAGGTTCGTTGTGAAAGAAGGGCAAATCGCCACGCTCGATGAAAGCAGATTGATCGAGAAACACAACAAAGCCGCAAAGAGATTATTGCAAGGATAACCCCATGCCCAAAACTGTTGAACTCACGCGCGCACTGATCGACGTAGCCATGGGACGCAAGCCGGCCGATATGGTCATCCGCAAGGGGAAGTGGGTCAGCGTGCAGTCCGGTGAGATACTAGCGGATACCGACATTGCCGTTGTGGACGGGCGCTTTGCCTTTGTGGGTGAAGACGCATCCCACTGCATCGGTAGTGAAACGCAAGTCATCGAAGCAGGAGGGCGCTACCTGGTGCCCGGCTTGTTGGATGGACACATGCACGTCGAATCGGGCATGGTCACAGTGACGGAGTTCGTGCGCGCCGTAGCGCCGCGCGGCTCCACCGGCCTGTTCGTAGACCCGCACGAGATCGCCAATGTCTTCGGGATGAAAGGTATCCGCTTGATGGTGGACGAAGCCGCCGTCCAGCCCATCCACGTATGGGTGCAGATGCCATCCTGCGTGCCGTCGGCGCCGGGGCTGGAGACGCCGGGCGCGTCCCTTGGCCCCGAAGAAGTGGCCGAGGCCATGACCTGGCCGGGCATCATCGGCCTGGGTGAAATGATGAACTTCCCCGGCGTGTTCAACGGCGACGAGAAGATGCTGGCCGAGTTGGCGGCCACGCACGCAGCCGGCAAAGTGATCGGCGGCCACTATCCCACCCCAGACCTGGGTTTGCCCTTCCATGGCTACGTGGCTGGCGGCATCGAAGACGACCACGAAGGCACGCGCATGGAAGACGCAATCGCGCGCGTGCGCCAGGGCATGAAAGCCATGCTGCGCTATGGCTCGGCCTGGCACGACGTAGAAACGCAAGTCAAAGCCATCACTGAGCAGGGATTGGATCCGCACCGCTTCCTTTTGTGCACTGACGACTCGCACGCGCAAACGCTTTCTCACGACGGTCATATAGACCGCGTCTTGCGTCATGCCATTGCGCAGGGTCTGGAACCGCTGACGGCCATCCAGATGTGCACCATCAACACGGCCGAGCACTTTGGCTTGAGCCGCGAAATCGGCATGATCGCCCCCGGCCGCTGGGCAGACGTTGTGCTGGTCAAAGACCTGGACGATTTCTGCGCCGACCTGGTCATTGCCAGGGGGCGGGTCATTGCCGAAAATAGGGAATGGAAAGAGGAGTTGCCGGCCGTGACGTATCCCACCTGGGCCACGCAATCGGTGCATTTGCAGAGGCCGCTCGCGGCGCAGGATTTTGCCTTGAAAACGGAAGCGAGTCACGGCGTCGGACTGACCGCCAACGTCATCGGCGTGATCGAGAACCAGGCGCCCACGCGCCATCTCAAAATGCCCGTCACAACCAATGCGGGCGAGGTGCACGTGGATATCCGCCGCGACCTTGCCAAAGTGGCGCTGGTGGAGCGTCACCGGGGCACGGGCGGCGTGACTGTGGGGTTGGTGAGCGGCTTTGGTTTCACTGAGAAATGCGCCATTGCATCCACCGTGGCGCACGACAGCCACCATCTGATCGTCGTCGGCACGGACGAGGCCGATATGGCGGAAGCAGCCAACAGCCTGGCGCGAAGCGGAGGCGGACAGGTCGTCGTGAAGGGCGGCAAAGTGATCGGGCAAGTCGAGTTGAAGATCGCAGGGTTGATGTCCACAGAAAAAGCGGACGTGGTGGCGCAAAAGGCTGCCAGTGTGCTGAACGGCTTCCGCGCCTGTGGCTGTACGCTCAACAACCCGAACATGCAATTATCGCTGATGGCGCTGGTCGTCATCCCTGACCTGCGGATTTCGGACAAAGGCCTGGTGGACGTGAACAAGTTCCAAGTCGTGCCAGTCCTGGAGGAGAGAGTATGAGCAATTTTCCTTTCCAGCGCTTACAGTCGAAATTGGCGGTCTTGATCGCACGCACCCCGGCCGGGGAACGCCTGCTTTCGGAACCGGAACTCGCGCGGAAACTGGGCGTTTCACGCGCCACCCTGCGCGAGGCGATGCGCACGTTCGAGACGCAGGGATTGATCCGTCGCAGGCAGGGCGCGGGCACGTTCGTGGTCGGCCAGGTGCCTGTATTGGACAGCGGGTTGGAGGTGTTGGAAAGCCTGGATACCCTGGCGCACCGGTTGGGACTGGCAGTTACAGTCAGCGACCTGCATATCGAGCGGGTCTACGCAGACCAGGAGCTGGCGGAGGGACTGGCCCTGTCCCTGGCGGCCCACTTGCTCCGCATCCAGCGCGTCATCCGCGCAGATGGCCGCCCGGTGGCCTACCTGGTGGATACCCTGCCGGAAGCGTTCCTCAAGCCGGACGAATTACCCCAAACCTTTACCGGCTCTGTCCTGGACTTCCTGATTGCGCGCGGCACGCCGCTGACGGTCTCGCGCGCAGAGGTCACTGCCACAGGCGCGACAGCGGAAGTGGCGCGCGCACTGGAGATCCAGCGCGGGGACGTGTTGCTGCAATTTACATCGCAATTGTACACAGCAGATGGCAGCGTAGTGGACTATTCTATTAGTAATTTCATTCCTGGTTATTTCAATTTCCACGTCGTGCGACGGGTCGGGAACGGGCAAGTACCGGGAACGACCGAGTCCTTGCAGGAATAACAAAGAATAGGAGTTGTATTTTTCAAAATGGCAGTACCAACCGTTTTACCCGTAGAAGACATCAAGCGGCAGGTGACCTTCGCGCGGGATGATATCATCCAATTTATGAGGGATATAGTCGCTATCCCCAGCATGGATGGCCAGTTGAAGGAAGTCGGTGAGCGCATCGGCGCAGAGATGACAAAACTCGGTTTCGAGGAAGTCCGCTTCGACAAGATGGGCAACATCATGGGCCGCATTGGGAAAGGGAAGCGCGTCATCGTCTACGACTCGCACATCGACACCGTCGGCGTCGGCGATCCCGCCACGTGGGGCTGGGATCCCTTCGAAGGCAAGGTAGAAAACGGCATCCTGTACGGGCGCGGCGCTTGCGACGAAAAAGGCTCCACGCCTGGAATGGTCTATGGACTTTCGTTTGCAAAGGCATTGGGGCTCCTGGCAGACACCACAGCCTGGTACTTCGGCAACATGGAGGAGTGGTGCGACGGCATCGCCCCCAATACCTTCGTCGAGGTGGATCCCGGCATCAAACCCGATTTCGTGGTCATCGGCGAGCCAACCAGGATGCAGGTCTACCGCGGGCACAAGGGCCGCATCGAGTTGAAGATCATCGCCAGCGGCCGTTCAGCGCACGCCGCCTCGCACTACCTGGGCGACAATGCTGTGTACAAGATGATGTCCATCATCACACAGGTCCGCGAGTTGGATCGCCGCTTCCGTTTCGGCATGGGTTACCACCCGGTGCAGGGCTATCCATCCATCGCAGTGACGAACGTCGAGGTGCGCACGGCTTCACTCAACGCGGTGCCCGATCAGTTCACGATCTATCTCGACCGCCGCATCACTTCGAGCGAGCCGCACGACGATGTGGTAGCACAGATCAAGGGATTGATCCCCGATTACCTGCAAAGCGAGATCCAGGTCGAAGAACTGTTCTACGATGCGCCGTCCTACACCGGTTTCGCCTTTCCTGTGTCGAAGTACTACCCGGCCTGGTTGCTGGAGGACGACCACCCCTTGACACAGGCAGGACAGGAGACGGTCGAGGCGCTATGGGGTGAGAAGCGAAAATTGGGCACATGGGATTTTTCGACCAACGGGACGTACTGGGCCGGGAAGGCGGGCATCCCCTCGATTGGCTTCGGTCCCGGGGACGAGAAGTTCGCTCACACCAACCTCGAGCAGGTCCCGTTGGATGAAGTAGTCGCAGCGACGGAGTTCTATGCGCTGTTGCCGAGTATTTTGAGTAAACAGGTAAACAAGTAAACACGTGCACACGGGATTTGTGTACGTGTGTACTGATTTTTTCACAACATAAGGAGTTACAACATGCGTAGTTTTGCTGGTCGTGACATTCTGTCACTCAAGGAGTTCGAGCGAAATGAGTTTTTCCACGTCTTCGAGGTGGCCAAGCAGATGGAGCCGATTGCCCGCTCCCGCCGCAATGTGGACATGCTCAAAGAGAAAACGCTGGTGACGGCCTTTTATCAGCCCTCGACGCGCACGCGCCTGGCGCATGAAGCCGCCATGCACCGCCTGGGCGGCCACGTGACCGGTTTCTCGGATGCCAAGATGACCCGCGCCGGTGACTTTTACCAGGAGTCGATCAAGGATACCGTCAAGATGTTGGAGTTCTACGGCGACGTGATCGTGATGCGCCACTTCCAACAGGGCGCGCCGCACGAGGCCGCCAAATGGGCCAGCATCCCGATCATCAACGGCGGCGACGGCTGGGGTGAGCATCCCACCCAGATCCTGACCGACCTGTATACGGTGTTGTGCGAAAAAGGCCGCATCGACGGGTTGAAATGGCTGGCGGTCGGTGACATGCGCATGCGCACCATGCACTCGCTGGGCTATGCCCTCAGCCAGTTCGATTGCCCGATCACCTTCGTTTCCCCGCCAGACATGAGTCTCACCGACGATTTCAAGGCCGAACTCAAACAGTTCAGCGTGGACTTCAAGGAAGTTGACCATGTCGAGAAGGCCATCGCCGACGCGGATGTGATCTTGGTCGAGCCGGTCGTGCAGCCCGATTACACTAAGTCGCGCGACGAGCGCACCGGTGAACTCAGCCTGACGCCTGCCAATTACAGGATCACGCGCGAATTACTGGAGAAGAAAGCCAAATCTGACGCGATCCTGCTGCACTCCCTGCCGCGCATGGACGAGGTTCCTGTGGATGTGGACATCACCCGCTGGTCGCGTTACTGGCAGGAAGCCTTCAACGGCGTGGTGATGAGGATGACGTTGTTGGCGCTTGTTCTTGGCGCAATGGAGTAGGAAGTTTGGTAGTTCGATAGTTTGGTAGTTGGGTAGTTTGCCTCCATATTCAGGCGGGCTACCCAACTACGTCACTACTGAACCATGTAACTATCGAACTAAAGAATGAGGCGCGAATGGCGATGGATAAAAAGGCCGTGCAGGAATGGGTGGCGGAATATCAACTCATAAATGCTGCCGAGCGTGAAATGCTCAGGCAGGAATTGCCTTTGATTCCACCAGGGGAGGGTACGCAACGGTATTTCCGCCTCTGCCAATTCCTGACCAAATTATCCCCCGATGCGTGGGAAGCGTTCGCCGATGAGCGGCGTAAGCACTATCTGGCGTTGGAAGCCCGCCTGAGAAAAGCAACCGAATACTTTTGCTATGATTTTCCAAGTTAGTTCCCTCAAGCAGATCGTTGAGTTCCTCGAAGAATATTCGATCCCTTTCATGGTCATCGGCGGAATCGCCAATGCGGAAAGGGGCCGAATTCGCGCGACTGATGATGCTGACTTGAAGATTCTGATTCGGGATCGGACGATCTCCGAATTTCGGGAATTAGCGGAGAAAAGGTTCAAGTCTCATCGCCGTCCGTGGTTAGGAAAATCGGAAAGTGCATTGATCATTGCGGTTGAGTTGGAGGATGGCTCAGTGGTAGATATGCTGGCGGCTGTATTTCCGTATGAAGAGCAAGCCATTCAACGCGCAGAAAAAATCGAGATGGACGGTTTATTGTTGCCCGTTTGCACCGCCGAAGACCTGATTATCCACAAGGCGATCACTCGTCGCCACCAGGATTGGCTGGATATTGAAGGTGTGATCATTCGCCAGCGCGGCAAACTGGACCTCAAGTACATCCGCCACTGGTTGCAGCAATTTTCCGAGGCGCTCGAAACTCCCGAAATGTTGACACGCTTCGAAGAATTGTACGAGGCGAACAAATAGACACGTAGACAGGTATACACGTATACATATCCGTATACTTGCTTACCTGTGTACGCATCTGCAATAAAAAAAGGAGACAACCTATGATTACCGACCTACGCGGCCGCGACCTGATCGGCGACCTCGACTTCTCGAAGGAAGAAGTGGAAACCGTCTTGGACGTGGCCTTTGACCTGAAGCGCAAACGCGCCCTCGGCGAACCACACGCCTACCTGCGAGACAAGGTGCTGGCGATGCTGTTTTTCTTCTCCAGCACGCGCACACGCGGATCGTTCGAGGCGGGCATCGCCCAACTCGGCGGACACGGCGCGTTCATCGAGAGCAAATCCACGCAGATCGCGCACGGCGACACGCCTGTGGAAATTGGCGAGATCTTTGGGCGCTACTTCGACGGCATCGCCATCCGCCACGTGGATTGGAAAGTCGGCAACAAGTACATCAGCGAGGTCGCCAGGTATTCCCGTTCGCCCGTCCTCAACATGCAGTGCGAGATCTACCATCCCTTCCAGTGCCTGGCCGACCTGATGACCATCATGGAAAAGAAGGGACGCGACCTGCGCAAGAAGAAGATCGTCGTCTCGTGGGCATACGCGGCCTCGTACCAGAAGCCGATCTCGGTGCCTCAGTCCCTGATCCTGCAAATGCCCCGCTTCGGCATGGACGTGGTGCTGGCTCACCCGCCGGAGTTCAAACTCATGCCCGACATCATGGACGCGGCCCAGGAGCAGGCAAAGAAGTATCACACCAGTTTCGAGGTCATGGACGACCCGCATGGCATGGAAAAAGCCTTCAAGGACGCGGATGTGGTCTACGCCAAGTCCTGGGGCGCGATGCTCACCACCGAGGACGCGGACGAAGGCGCAAAGATCATCGGCCAGTACAAGGACTGGATCACCGACGCGAAGAAGATGAAAGCCGCCAAGGACGACGCCATCTACATGCACCCGCTGCCCGCCGACCGCGACGTCGAAGTGACCAGCGAGGTCATGGACGGCCCGCACTCAGTTGTCTTCGACGAGGCCGAAAACCGCTTGCACGCGCAGAAAGCCGTCATGGCCTTGACGATGAGGTAATCCAATGGCAAAACAAAAATTAGCGGTTGTTGCCATCGGCGGCAATTCCCTGATTAAAGATAAAATCCACCAAACCGTCGAAGACCAATACCAGGCCGCCAAAGAGACCACTTACCACATTGCCGACATGATCGAACAGGGCTGGGACGTAGCCATCGGGCACGGCAACGGGCCGCAAGTTGGGTTCGTCTTGCGCCGCTCAGAGATTGCGGCAAAGACCGAAGGAATGCACGAAGTCCCTCTAGATGTGTGCGGCGCAGATACCCAGGGCGCAATCGGCTATGCCCTCCAACAAAACCTGCAAAACGAACTGTACCAGCGCGGCATCAAAAAGAAAGTGGTGACGGTCATTACCCAGGTTTTAGTAGACAAGGATGACCCGGCTTTCGAGAATCCCACCAAACCGATCGGCGGCTTCATGGACGAACCCGAGGCCAAACGCCGCGAGAAAGAACAGAAGTGGAGCGTGGTGGAAGACGCCGGGCGCGGCTGGCGGCGTGTGGTTGCTTCTCCCCTGCCCAAGGAAATCGTCGAATTGGAAACCGTCCAAACCCTGCTCGGCGCAGGCATCGTGACGGTCACCGTGGGCGGCGGCGGCATCCCGGTGATCGACCCGGGCGACGGCAACTATGAAGGCATCGCCGCGGTCATTGACAAAGACTTTGCCTCCAGCCTGCTGGCGCAGAAGGTCAAGGCCGAACTGTTCGTCATTTCTACCGCTGTCGAAAAAGTGGCGCTCAACTTTGGCAAGCCCGACCAGGAATGGCTCGACAAGATGACCCTGGCCGAAGCCAAAGGATACCTGGCCGAAGGGACGCATTTCGCCAAAGGCTCGATGGCCCCCAAGATCCAGGCCATTATATGGTTCCTGGAAAACGGCGGCAAGCAGGCGCTCATCACTAACCCCGAGAATATCGGTCGCGCCCTCAAGGGCGAAACCGGTACGTGGATAGTTCCTTAGTTGGGTAGTTCGATCGTTTCGTAGTTGGGCAGTTGACGATCAAATGCCGCTGCCCAACTACATACCGATCAAACGATAGAACTACGAACCAACCCAATGAAACGAATTATCGCTTTCCTCACAACCCCTCCGCTGGCGCTGGCAATTGCGGCGATCCTGGCCTACGGATTGCTGTTGCCGCAACTCGGCTTTTACTGGGACGACTTGCCTATGTCGTGGATTCGCTACCAGTTAGGGATAGAAGCGATGGCGCGTTATTTTTCCACCAACCGTCCGGTGTGGGGATTGCTCTACCGGGTCACTACACGCATTTTGCCGCAAGTTCCCATTTACTGGCAGATCTTTGCATTGTTCTGGCGCTTTGTTTCCGGCCTGCTGGCGTGGGGCATCCTGCGCGAACTCTTCCCAAAACAATCACGCCTGGCGCTTGCCACCGCCCTGCTCTTCCTGCTCTATCCCGGCTTCAACCAACAATGGGGGGCTTACCTGTACAGCCATTTTTTCATCGTCCTGGATTTTTTCCTCCTGTCCCTTTACTTGATGCTCCTGGCGCAAAAGTCACGCTACTGGTTGTGGACTTTGCTTGCCATGCTGTTTTCGGCGTTCAATCTGTGGATGCACGAATATTTCTTCACCCTCGAAGCCGGGCGGATTGCGTTCCTCTGGACCATTTCCCGTGACCAGAACCTGGACCTCAAACCGCGTCTGCGCCGGACCCTGGGCCTGTGGACGCCCTACCTGGCCGTGTTCCTGGCTGCGGTTTTGTCCCGTTTACTCATTTTCAACAATCAGATCTATGAAATCGGGAGCGAACAAGCAGGGACGACCCTGTTCGATCTGTTCACGGCCATCCTATCCAGCCTGTGGACGGTCACAGCCGCCGCCTGGGGACAGGCCTTCCGCTTCCCCCTCCCTGGCGCGGACGGCTTGCGGACGACCGCCCTGTACGCCGCAGTGACGCTGGTCACAGCCGGGGTGGGATTCGTTTCCTTGAGGCCTCAGCAGACCCAGGTCGGGGAACGAAGCGGGAGAAGGGATGCGCTTTGGGCTGTCGGGTTGGGCGTCTTCCTCCTGCTCGCGGCTGGCTGGCCGTTCTGGCTCACCGGCGTGCCGGTCTCGTTGGCGTATCCGGCCAACCGCGCCACGCTGTCGTTCATGCTGGGCGCCAGCCTTTTGGCAGCAGGGTTGTTGGCGCTGTTGCCCCAGCGCTTGAATTGGGTTTTGGCGACCATCCTAGTAACGTTAGCAGCAGGAAGGCAGTTCTTGTGGTCGAACGAGTTCCGCCGCGATTGGAACGCCCAGAAGAACCTGTTCTGGCAGATGACTTGGCGTGCGCCGGGGCTGGCACCGGGTACAATTGTGTTGATGAACGAGGAGTTGTCCTATTACGCCGATAACTCGCTCGGCGCGGTGTTGAACTGGGCCTACGCGCCCGACAATCACACCGACCGTGTGGATTACGCTCTCTTTTACCCTACCAACCGGCTGGACGGCGCATTGGTGGATCTGGAACCGGGGTTGCCGGTCAGTTACGATTACCTGGCCGGGCAATTCAGCGGAAATACATCCCAAGTGGTAGCCTTTTATTACGCCCCGCCCGGCTGCCTGCGCCTGCTCGACCCGGAGATCGATCCATACAACCGCCTCCTCCCAGCAGAGAGTTTGATGCGCGAAGCGGCTTCCCTGTCAACGACCGAGCCGGTTTTGGGAGAACCGCTTGCCCGAATGCCGGGGATTTACGGGCTGGAACCGGCGCACGGTTGGTGCTATTACTTCGAGCAAGCCGACCTGGCCCGTCAGGCATTGGATTGGGAACAGGTAGCAGCACTGGGCGACCAGGCTTTTGCGCTGAACGACTACCCCAACGACCCGCTGGAGCGCTTTGTCTTTATCGAAGGGTATGCCCACACCGGCGATTGGGAAAAAGCGTTGAAACTTTCCCAGGATTCCTATAATGTTTCGAAGAACGTGGTTGGGCCACTCCTGTGCCGCTTATGGGAACGCATCGAAGGGACAACGACCGCCTCGCCCCAAAAAGACGAATTTGTCAGACAAGTAGTGACGATGTTCGTATGCAATCAGTGAGAATTGTGACTTGTATTAGAGTATTTTTTAAGACAAAATTAGTTGTCAAAATGGCGCCTTAAAAGTAAAATAGCGCCTATTGTCTAGACATTTTGAAAGGAGGTTTGCCTCAGAAAGATAAGAACCGGATAATAACCTACGTACTATCTATTTCTACAATCTAAAATTCGGAGGAGTAAACGAATGAAACACCAAATGATTTTACGCGTATTGGCCCTCGCCCTGGCGTTTGTGCTTGCCTTGTCTGCTTGCGGCCCGGCTGCCACTGAAGCGCCCGCTGCCGAAGCGCCTGCGGCTACCGAAGCGCCCGCGACTGAAGCCCCAGCGGCCACCGAAGCGCCCGCTGCCGAAGCCGGTGAGTTGCAAATCCCGGATATCGAAGAAGGCAAGTTCAACGTTGCACTGGCAATGCTCAGCGTCCATGATGACGGCGGCTGGTCACAGGCGCAGTATGACGGCCTGCAATACCTGGAGGCCAACCTCCCCGGCGTCCACACCGCCTATATCGAATCGGTTGCTGAAGGCGCTGATTCAGAACAGGTCTTCCGGGCGCTTTCCCGCAAAGGCTTCGACCTGATCATCGGCGGTTCCTTCGGTTACATGGATTCCATGGAAGTCGTTGCCGAAGAATTCCCCGACATCGGTTACATTCACATCAGCGGCTACAAGTCCAATATGACTAACTTTGGCAACCTGTTTGGCGCTATGGAAGATATGAAATACCTGGCAGGTATGCTGGCTGGCTCGCGCGCCAAAGCGGATGGCAAAACCAAGATCGGCGGCATGGCAACATTCCCAATCCCTGAAGAATTACGTCTGTTCAATGCGTACGCCCTGGGTATCCAGAAGACCTGCCCGGAATGCACGCTGGACATTCGCTGGATCAACACCTGGCACGACCCGATCATCGAGCGCGAAGGCGCCGACTCGCTCTTCGATGCTGGCGCCCATGTTGTCATGACCGGCGCCGACACGCCTGCTTCCGCGCTGGCTGCCGCCGACCGCGAGGGCGTCTATGGCATCACCTATGACTGGTCCGGTTCCTGCACCCTGGACGAGTGCCTGACCGCCCCGTACTGGAACTGGGGTCCTGTCTTCGTCAGGCTTACCAAGGCCGTTATGGAAGGAACCTACGAGTACGGTTGGGATTACTTCGAGGCTTCCGAAGGTGGTTTGGGCATTTATGGCTTCATGGAAGGTGAAACCCCGCAGCCCGGCGTAGCCAGCCTGCCCGAAGAAGATGTCCAGGCAGTGCGCGACCTGCTGGCAAAGATGTTGGCTGGCGAATTCACCCGCTTCGACATTTTCACCGGTCCCATCACTGACAACCAGGGCAACCTGGTCATCGAAGCAGGCAAGAGTTTCCAGTACAACGACATCGACCAATTCAAGCCCGGCGCTCCCGGCCTGGAATGCGAGTATGGCATGTACTGGTGGAACGAAAATGTCACGGCAGAATTGCCTGACTTAGGCCAGTAACAGATTGACAACAAGGTGACCAGGTAAAACAATATGCCTGGTCACCTTGTTTGATGGTTAGCGCCCGCTCGTCTAAGTTTTCCAAAGCCGGCCTCTGTCTTGTGTGTTTTTTCCAATCTGTCCTACAAAATCCGAAAGTGGTGTCAAAAAATATGGACCAACATAAAGAAGCCAACGAAATCGAAAATGTCGTAAGCATGCGAGGCATTGTCAAGCGTTTTCCTGGCGTCCTTGCCAACGACCGGGTTGATTTTGAACTTCGCAAGGGAGAGGTTCATGCACTGTTGGGCGAGAATGGGGCTGGAAAAAGTACTTTGATGAATGTCTTGGCTGGACTTTACCGCCCAGACGTGGGAAAGATTACCGTACAAAATAAACTGGTAAATTTTTCGTCTCCACGCGACGCTATTCTTGCCGGGATTGGCATGGTGCACCAGCATTTTATGTTGGTACCGTCCCTGAGTGTCACTGAGAACGTACTTCTGGGATTGGAAGAGCCTCGATTTCGAATGCAGTTGTCACACTATAACAGCAAAATTGCCGATATTGCCAAACAGTACGGGTTGCAAGTCGATCCTGCGGCAAAAATCTGGCAGTTGACGGTGGGCGAACAGCAGCGCGTCGAAATCCTCAAAATGCTCTATCGCGGCGCTGATGTCCTGATTATGGATGAACCTACCGCTGTGTTGGCCCCTAGCGAGATCGAGGAATTATTCAAAACCCTGCGTTCCATGACCGCCCAGGGAAAATCAATTGTCTTCATCAGCCATAAACTGAATGAAGTTATGGAAATTGCCAACCGTGTCACCGTGCTACAAAAAGGCAAAGTCACATCGGCTGGTATTCCTGCATCCGGAGTAACGCGTGCTGACCTGGCGCGCTTGATGGTCGGGCGTGAGGTTGTCTTCCGCATCGAGAAGAAAAAGGTCAAGCCTGGCAAAGTTGTTCTCTCTGTGAAAGATTTGCGGGCTGACAATGATAAAGGTCTGGCTGCATTACGAGGGGTCAGTCTTGAAGTGCGGGAGGGTGAGATCGTTGGCCTGGCCGGTGTAGCCGGCAATGGTCAGAGTGAATTAGCGGAAACACTGGCTGGCTTACGGAGAATTTTAGGGGGAACGGTGATTCTCAATCAAGAAGATGTTACCAATAAACCGGTTAAATTCGGTATTCGGCATGGCGTTTCGCTGGTTCCGGCGGACCGCACCCAAGTTGGCACCGCCCCAAATTTGAGCGTTACCGACAACGTAATCATGAAAAATTATGATCAAGCACCGATTGGCCAGGGCTGGATGGTCAATGCGAACGAGGCTGGTAAATATGCTTCTGGATTAAAAGATGCTTACGATATCATGGTGCCGACCATCAACACATCGGTGCGCTTACTTTCTGGTGGGAATTTACAAAAAGTGATCCTGGCGCGTGAAATTTCAAGTGAACCGAAGTTGATGATTGCGGTGCAACCAACGCGCGGCCTGGACGTCGGCGCGATCGAGGGCGTGCAGCGCCTGCTTCTGGCGCAGCGCGAAAATGGCGCCGCAATATTGTTGATTTCGGAAGAACTTGAAGAACTTTTATCTCTCAGTGATCGAATCTATGTGATCTATGAAGGGGAGATCATGGGCGAGGTCGCTGATGGCGATATCGATAAAATCGGTCAGATGATGACAGGCACTCGTTTAGAGCAAATCGAAGTGCAAGGAGAAGCTTGAGATGACACAAGCAGATTCTACAAAACCAACTGTGGGCTTCAAACTGCCCTTCAAAGTGAAAGTTGAGCCCCGTGTGGATGATCCCCCACGCTGGTATTCTCCTATGTTGTCATTAATAGCTGTAATCGTGGCTTTGCTAATCGGTGCTCTGGTGATCTGGCTGGGAGGCGGTGAGCCCTGGAAGGTCTATGCCCACATTGCCCGCGCTTCGTTTGGCAGCGTCGGTGTGCTGTCAGATACCATGGTGAAGGCGATCCCATTGATGTTGGTTGGCCTGGCCTGCTCATTGGCGTTCCGAATGAAATTGTGGAACATCGGCGCAGAAGGCCAATTTTTCCTCGGAGCATTTGGCGCTAGTATGATTGTACTGTTGCCAGTGCTGCCAGAAGGTGCTCCCCAATGGCTATTCATAACCGTGATGGCACTTTCCGGTATGCTCTTTGGCGCTTTGTGGGGCTTCATTCCCGGGTTCCTGAAAGCCAAATTCAACGTCAACGAAATCATCTCGACACTGATGATGAACTATATTGCTGTTGAGTGGAACAACTACTTCATCTATGCAGTTTGGACAGAGGGTGGGTTCCAGATGTCACGCATGTTCCAACGCAATGCCTGGCTGCCACGCCTGTCGGATTATGGAAAAATCATCCCCGAATTTCGCGGGCTCACAACCCACATGGGGCTGCTATTTGCAATTGTAGCGGCGATCATCCTTTGGCTGATCTTATCGAAAAGCCAATGGGGCTATGAGATCCGCTTGATCGGCGACAACCCGCGCGCCGCCCAGTATGCTGGGGTTTCTATCAGCAAGAATATTATATTGGTCATGATGGTTTCGGGCGCGCTGGCCGGGTTAGCAGGCATGTCTGAGATTACCGGGGTAGTACATCGCCTGCAAGGTGCGATCTCCCCGGGCTATGGCTATACCGGTATCATCATCGCCTGGCTGGCAAAACTCAACCCGCTGGCAGTGATCTTCGTCTCCATTCTATTCGGTGCATTGATCCTTGCCGGCCGGGAAGTCCAACCATCCGGCATTCCTACTTTGATTCAGGGCGTTATCATGGTCAGCCTGATTGCCAGCGATTTCTTCCTTCGCAATCGGATCACGATCACAAAGCGCGTGGAGGAGTAAACATGGATTTCGTCCTAATCATCTTGGCTTCTGGTGTTGCGACCGGCACTGTCCTGTTGTATGCAACGGTTGGTGAAATCTTCTCTGAACGCTCCGGTGTTTTGAACCTGGGCGTTGAAGGCATGATGTTGGTTGGCGCTATGACCGCTTATAAGATATCGGCGTCGTCAGGAAATCCCTGGCTGGGATTGGTGGCCGCTATGCTGGCGGCAGGAATAGTCAGCCAGATCCACGCCTTTATCTCCATTACGCTTCAAGCAGACCAGGTTGTCAGCGGCTTGGCGTTGAACTTTTTGGCCACAGGACTCAGCCTGGTCCTGGGCGAGGGCCTTACCAGCCTGCGCGATGTCGTGCCTACCTTGCCGTCATTCAGCATCCCCTTCCTTTCACAGATCCCCTGGCTTGGAAAGGTGTTTTTTGAAGAACAAAGTGTGATGGTGTATATTGGCTATTTCTTTATCCCCTTGGCATGGTACTACATCAGCCGAACACGTCCAGGCATGCACTTGCGCGCTGTGGGGGAATACCCGGCCGCGGCTGATACGCTGGGCATCAGCGTGTATTCAATGCGTTACCTGTATGTATTCGTCGGTGGCATGATGGCTGGTTTGGCAGGGGCAACCATCAGCCTGTCCATTTCTCCGGGATGGTTTGCAGCGCTGACCACCGCCGGGCAGGGCTGGATCGCAGTCGGGTTGGTCATCTTTGCGCAATGGAATCCGGTCCGGGCAGCGGTAGGCGCTTATACGTTCGGCGCGCTGCGACGCCTGGTGCTGGATATCCAGGGGCCGACAATGCTGCTCGGTTTTGCCAATCCATTTTTCTATAACCCATATTATGGGTTCTTCTTGAAAATGCTACCGTATGCTTTTACTGTATTCGTTTTGGTAATCGGTTCACGCGAAGCGACTCGCAAGCGCATCGGCACACCGGCAGCATTGGGCTTACCGTTCATTCGCGGGCAGCGCGGTCTGTAATATGACCCTTTCGCTGATCGAGCGGAAAACGCTCATTCAAACGGCGCTGGGGCAACATTCCCTGGATTTGCTGATCGAGAATGTCCAGGTCGTCAATGTGTATACGGGAAAGGTCGAACCTGGAGCCATTGGCATACAGGGTGGGCGTATCGTCACCCCGTATGCTAGCGGCTACAAAGCCAAAAAGACCATCAACGGCGGCGGACGCTATGCCATGCCAGGTTTCTTCGATACCCACGTCCACATCGATTCGACCCTGGTGACCCCCGAAAATATTTCGTACCTGATCGTACCGCGCGGCACCACGACCATGCTGGTCGATCCAATGGAAATCTCCAACGTTGCCGGGCTGGAAGGGTTCAAAGCGCTGCAAAACTCGCGCGAGCGATTGCCCTACCACATTTTTTGGGAGGTGAGTTCACGCGTCCCTACTGCCCCCGGCTTGGAAACGACCGGCGGGGAACTGGGATTGGAGGAAGTCCGCGAAATCCTGCGCTGGCCTGAGACGGTCAGCCTGGGAGAACTGGACCCCTCCAAAGTGCTGGGATTGAGCGACGAGCATTTGCTCAAAGTCGAAGCCGCCCAGCAGTTAGGAAAAATCTGCAACGGCCATGCGGTCGGGCGGGTCGGCAGGGAACTGACGGCTTACGCTTGCGGCGGGCTGTCTGACGACCACGAATGCGTGGATTACGCCGAAGCCCTGACGCGCCTGCAATTGGGCATGGATGTCCTGATCCGCGAGGGCAGCACCGAGCGCAACCTGGAATTGATCCTCAAGGGCATGGTTGCGGATGGGTTTTACACCTCCCCGCATCTCATGTTCTGCACCGACGACAAACATCCCGATGAGATTCTCGAAGAAGGCCACATCGACTTCATGGTCAACCGCGCCATCGAACTAGGCGTCCCGCCGGTGACGGCTATCCAGATGGCAACCATCAATGCCGCCAAACATTTCCGCCTGGAACACCTGGTCGGCAGCCTGACACCCGGCCGCTGGGCAGATATCATCCTGGCGGACGATTTGCAGCACATTGTTCCCAGTGACGTTTACGTCAAGGGGCGGCACGTTGCGCAGGACGGTCAACTGATCGTAACCCCGCCTGCTTCCGATTATCCGGCCTGGATCTATGAGACGGTGAAAGTGAGTCGCGGCAAACAGGCGGCCGACTTTGTGCTGCCTGCCGAGGGGAACAAGGCCAACGTCTGGGTAATCGACCTATACCCGGACCAGATCATCAACAAACGTATCCAAGCCGAACTGCCGGTGGTCAACGGCGCTGTCATGCCGGACGTTTCACAGGATATTCTCAAACTGGCCGTGGTCGAACGGCATGGAAAGAATGGCAATATCGGCGTCACCTTCGTGCGCGGCTTTGGGTTACAGAATGGAGCATTGGCGTCATCTGTGGCGCATGACCATCACAACATCATCGTGGCCGGAACAAATGACGCCGACATGGCGGCCTGCGTACAAGCCATCCAAGAGATGCAAGGCGGACTGGCGATTGCATCTGGCGGAGAAGTGTTAGGACAACTCCCCTTGCCCATTGCAGGCTTGATGAGCGCTGCCCCGGTCGAAACCGTCATCGAAACCCTGGACCAGATCAATGCGATCTACAAGAAACTGGGCGGTACGCTGCCAGCGCCCTTCATGACCATTTCGTTCATCGGGCTGCCGACCGTGCCCGAACTCGGCCTGACCGATAAGGGATTGGTGGACGTGTTGTCCCACACCTTGATCAATTCGTTCGCGACCTAGGATCACTTTCGTTGCATGACATGGAGTAAGCGCCTATGCAGGAATTCGATTTTTTCAGGTCAGACTCGCTGGGGGAACTGGTAAAAATCCTGGATGAAACTGGCGGGCGGGTGGTGGCCGGGGGGACGGATGTCGTCCCACGCATGCGCCGCGATCTGTTTTCGACCCCCGCGCTTGTAGACGCCAGCCACATCGCTGAACTAAATTTTATCGAAGCAGTAGACGACCAGATCGCCATCGGCGCCATAACCACCCACCAGGAGATCGCCGATTCTGGCCTCATCCAATCTGCCAACCCTGCGCTGGCGGCTGCGGCGGCTTCTGTGGGTTGCAGCCAGACCCGTCACCGCGGCACGCTGGGCGGCAACATCGCCAACGCCTCCCCGGCGGCGGATACCGTCCCGCCCCTGCTGGCTTTCGACGCCCGGGTGCGGCTCTTGCGGGCGGGCGGCGAGCGATCCATGCCATTGCGTGAGTTTTTAGTCGGCCCTGGAAAAACAAAACTGGCGCCGGGGGAAATCATCCACAGCGTCACTTTTACGCGCTTGCCCGGCCGCTGGGGGGCGGCCTACCAAAAAGTAGGAAAACGCAACGGCATGGCAATTGCGGTGGTGAGCGTGGCGGCCGCGGTCGTGCTGGATACGTCAGGGATGGTGCTGGATGCCAGGGTCGCGTTAGGTTCCGTCGCGCCGACGGTAGCGCGCAGCCCCAGGGCTGAGAAAATGCTGATCGGGCGCGAAGCAGGCCCGGGAGTCGTCAAAGATGCGGCGGATGCAGTCGTCGCGGACATCTCCCCCATTAGCGACGTCCGCTCGACGGCGGAATACCGCCTCCATGCTGCCCGCATCCTGACGCGCCGCGCCCTGCTCCAGGCCATCGAAGGGGCGCAAGCGAGGACAGCATGAATTCGATCCAAGTCAACTTCGAAGTCAACGGCAGGCGGGTTACGGTGGACAGCCCGCCGAACCGCACCTTGCTGGACGTCCTGCGCGAGGACCTGGGCTTGACCGGTGTGAAGGATGCCTGCGGCGGGGAGGGCGAGTGCGGCGCTTGCACGGTCATCATGGACGGCAAGTCGGTGAATTCGTGCATGGTTTTCATCGGGCAGGTGGAGGGGAGCGCCATCGAGACCATCGAAGGGCTGGCGAAGGATGGGGAATTGCACCCGCTCCAACGCGCGTTCGTGGAGGCGGGCGCGGTGCAGTGCGGCTACTGCACGCCCGGCGCGATCATGGCCGCAAAGGCGCTCTTGCAGGAAAAACCGCATCCCAGTGATGATGAAATCCGCGAGGGGCTGTCGGGAAATCTGTGCCGCTGCACAGGATACGTCAAGATGATCGAGGCTGTCCGCTGCGCAGCGGGGGAGATGAGCCATGCCTGAGTCCATCACCCTTGGGAAGTCAGAAATGCGCAAAGACGCCTGGGAGAAGGTGACAGGCGCGGCAGAATATGCGGCTGATATCAAGCTGGACGATGTTTTATATGGCGCTGTGGCGCGTTCGAACGTTTTGCATGGCCGTATCCTTTCAGTTGATACCACCGCCGCCAAATCTGCGCCCGGCGTGGTGCGCGTGTTGACCGCCGCGGACATCCCCGGCGAACATTGTTTCGGGGGCCTGGTGCCAGACCAGCCCGCCCTGGCAAGCGACCTGGTGCGCCATTACGGCGAACCGCTAGCCATCGTGATTGCCACTTCAAAGGCTGCTGCCCGTAAAGCCGCCGGGTTGGTCGCTGTAGAGGTCGAGCCAATCGATCCGCTACTTGAGCCGGTTACTGCTTTGGAACCGGATGTTTCGAAGTTGCATGAGGCCGGGAATTTGATCTCCCGCTATGAGATCAAGGATGGCGATATCGAGAAAGGCTTTGCCGAAGCGGATGTCATCCTCGAAGAAACTTTCTCAGTGCCACTGGTCTCCCCGGCTTACCTTGAAACTGAGAATTCACTGGCGATTTGGAACGCTGACGGCACGCTGACCGTATGGGTCAGTTCCCAGCATCCCTTTACCGATCAATTGGAGATCGCCGCCACACTGGGAATGCCGCCGGAGAAGGTGCAGGTCAAGAGCGCGGTGATCGGCGGCGCATTTGGAGGCAAGGAAGATGCCAGCCTGGCGATCCTGACCGCGCTGGCAGCCTGGGCTGTCAAGGGGACGGTCAGGCTCGTCAACACGCGCCAGGAGTCGTTCTGGGCGCACCCCAAGCGCCACCCGGTCCAATTCCAGTTCAAATTGGGCGCAAAGAAGGACGGCGCGTTCGTGGCCTTGAAGGCCGTTGCGCACGTCAACACGGGCGCTTATGCCTCGTATGGCCCGGCGGTGGGCGTCATCGTGACCGAGACGCTTGGCGGCTCATACCATTTCCCGAACGTGGACCTGGAAACGCTGGTGGTGTATACCAACGCTCCCCTGGCGGGCGCCATGCGCGGCTTTGGCAGCCCGCAATCCCATTTTGCCATCGAGAGCCTGGTGGACATGCTGGCGGCAGAACTGGGGCTGGCCCCCATCGAGGTGCGCCGCAAGAACATCCTGCGCGAAGGGGACAAGATGTTCACCGGCGTAGTAGTCAACAACACGGCGGACAGCCTGCCCGTGTCGCTGAACCGCGCGCAGGAAGCCTGTCGGAAATTTGCGGCCATCCCCCCTTCTCCCGGCAAAGTGGCCGGGGTAGGCATGGCGCTGGTCATGCAATCCATGGGCTTGGGCGCGAAAGTGCCGGACGATTCGACCCAGCGCCTGGAGTGGAAGCCGGATGGCAGCGTGTCGATCCATCTGGGAGCGCCGGATATGGGGCAGGGCTTGGTGATGGCTGCCGAGCAGGTCGCCGCTGAAGTCATGGAACTGCCGTATGAAATGATCAATACCATCGGCATAGACACGTCCACTTCCCCCAACGGGAACGTGACCTGCGCCTCGCGCATGACCTACATGGTCGGCAACACGCTGGTGGAGGCCGGGAAACAACTCAAAGCGCAGATGCTGGAGCAGGCCGCCCGTCTGCTGAACCGTCCCCTGGACTCTCTCCGCTATTCCAGCGGCCATGTAGTCACAGCCGAGGGCGAAAAGATTTCGGTCAAGGAAGTCATCAGCCGCGCAGCAGATGACGGCATCATCCTGCAAAGCGAAGCAACCTTCAGTTTCCCCTACCCCGAAGAGACCACGCCCCAACACCTGCCGATTGGGATGCCGCACGTCCTGTTCTGTTTCGGCGCCCAGGCCGCCCGAGTCGAAGTGGACCCTGAACTTGGTACCGTCAACGTGACCCACCTGACCGCCATCCACGACGTTGGACGGGTGATCAGCAAAGTCGGCGTCGAAGGCCAGATCGAAGGCGGTTCTGCAATGGGACTGGGATATGCCCTATACGAGAGCATGGATCCAAAAGAGAACGGCCAATGGATTGATAGTTTCACGGAATACCTGCTCCCCACCTCGAAAGATGTGCCAACGGTTCACGAGAACATCATCCTCGAAATCCCCGAAAAGAGCGGCCCATTTGGCGCCAAAGGCATCGGCGAAGTGACCGTCCCGGCCACTGCCCCGGCCATAGCAAATGCTATCTACAACGCAACAGGAACACGAGTCAAATCATTGCCGATCACGCCCGAAAAGTTGGTCAGGTTGTAAATCAAGCGCCTGCTCCCAACAATATACTGCAACAATCATGCTAAACTAAAATCCCATCGGTTCGGTGGTCGCTGGCGAGCGGCAATTGCCAGCGG
This sequence comes from Chloroflexota bacterium, assembly GCA_049323115.1. Lineage (GTDB taxonomy): Bacteria > Chloroflexota > Anaerolineae > Anaerolineales > Villigracilaceae > JAABUE01. Next base: position 5,017 of record JBMOMP010000138.1, on the reverse strand, counting down.
CGTGGGGCAAAGCCCCTCGAAAAGCGCCGCCGTCCTTGTGAAGGAGGTACCCACTATGAACCTTTGGCAGCAATACATTCGCCCCACATCCATCCCAGAAGCGATCACTGCGCTCACGTCTGCGCCCGGCCCGGCGCTCGCCATCGGCGGCGGCACCGACATCATGCTCGACTTGAACCAGGGCCGCCATCCCCCCGTCCATACACTTGTAGACCTGACCGAAATCCCGGAGATGAAATTACTCGAACTGCGGGAGGAGCGTCTCTTCATCGGCGCTGGCGTGACCGTTTCCCGCATCGCCCGCGACCCCCTGGCTGCTGCCCATGCCCAGGCCTTGACCGAGGCCTGCAACCTGATCGGCGGCCCCCAGGTGCGCAACGTCGCCACGCTGGGCGGGAACGTGGCCCACGCCCTGCCCGCCGCCGACGGCACCATCGCCCTGATATGCCTGGACGCTGAAGCCGAGGTAGCCGGCCCGGGCGGGGTTCGCCGCGCCTCCCTGCCCGACCTGTTCGTTGGCCCCGGCAAATCGTCCTTGGGGATTGGCGAGATCATCGTCGGTTTTTACGTTTCCAAAATCCAGCCGGGGCAGGCTTCCGCCTTCAAGCGCATCATGCGCCCGCAGGGAGTGGCCTTGCCGATCATCAACAATTCCGTCTGGCTCGAACGGGATGGCGACGCCATCCAGGAAATCCGCATCGCGGTGGGACCCGGCGGCGCCGTACCTTTCCGCGCCCGCAAAGCCGAGGCCTTCCTGGCGGGCAAGCCCTATTCCGAAGCGACCTTTGCCGCTGCGCTGGAGGCCCTGCGCCAGGAAGTCAAATTCCGCACCAGCGCCATGCGCGCTACGGCGGAATATCGCTGCCACCTGGTTGGCTCCCTGCTGAAAGACACCCTCGAAACCGCCTGGGAACGGGCAAACATTTAACCACCGAGACACGGAGATTTTTATTTTTTTCTCTGCGCCTCAGTGATGGAAAGACAAGGAGACAACTATGCAACGAAGATATGTGACTCGCGATAATGGTTTGCAACTTCTCGAAAAAGACCTGACAGATCAAATTATTGCCGCTGCGATTGAAGTCCATAAGGCGCTAGGACCTGGTTTGCTAGAGTCTGCCTATCAGTTGTGCATGGCGCATGAAAGTAAGATAAGAAAATTACCTTTTGAGCAACAGGTTTGTTTGAAGGTTAACTATAAGGGACTGGAGCTAGATGGCGGATACCGTCTTGACTTTATCTACGATAAACGTGTTGTAGTGGAATTAAAAACAGTTGAGTCAGTTCTTCCTGTTCATGAAGCGCAGTTGCTCACTTATTTGAAGTTGACAGGCATTCGGGTTGGTTTGCTTATCAACTTCAATGTTCCAGTTCTCAAAAACGGCATTTATCGCCGGGTATTATAAAAACCCCATGTCTCTGCGGTTCATAAAAAAACAAACACAGAGTCACGGAGACACAGAAATGAAAATTCGGTGTCTCTGTGTCTCCGTGTTTCAAAAGGATAAATTATGGAAAACCAAATCACCCTTACTGTTAACGGGCAATCCCATACCCTGACTGTCAACCCCGACGAAACCCTGGCAGACCTGTTACGCAAGCGCCTGAAACTGACCGGCACCAAGATCGGCTGCGAAGAGGCCGAATGCGGCGCGTGTACCGTCATCCTGGACGGCGAACCGACCCTGTCCTGCGTGTACCCGGCCATGCGCGCGGATGGCAAAACGATTTTGACGATTGAGGGATTGGCAGGGGAATTTACCGCGAAACACGCAAAGGAAAAAGAATCTAATCTTAGCGCGCTTGGCGGTTCAAGAGAAAACCTTCATCCACTACAAGAGGCCTTTGTCCAGCATGGCGCGGTGCAGTGCGGATTCTGCATCCCTGGCCAGATCATGACAGCCTACGCGCTGCTGGAACGCAACCCCGACCCCTCGTCCGATGAGATTCGCTATGCGCTGAAGGACACGCTCTGCCGCTGCGCGGGTTATCCTACCATCGAGAACGCCATCCAGGACGCGGCCAACTCCCTGCGCACGGGCGAACCCATCCACCCGCCGCGCATCCCGGATTCGATCAACGCCAAAAGCGTCATCGGCAAAAGCCAGGTGCGCCCGGATGCGGTTGACAAGGTCACCGGGAAAGCCATTTACACCGACGACCTGGAATTTCCCGGCATGTTGTTCGCCAGCGTCCGCCGCGCGGGCGTACCGCACGCCATCTTGAAGGGTCTCGACATCAGCAATGCTCAAGCCCTCCCCGGCGTAGTAGAGGTTTTAACCGCTGACGACATCCCCGGCGAGCACACGCACGGGCTGGTCGTCTACGACTGGCCGGTGCTGGTTGGGATTGGGGAACGCGTCCGCTACGTGGGGGATGCGGTAGCGCTGGTAGCCGCGGAAACGCAGCAGATCGCCGAGCAGGCCGCAGCGTTGATCGAAGCGGAGTTCGATCCCCAGCCGGTGATCAAATCCGCCGTCCAGTCCTACCAGCCGGATGCGCCCAAACTGCACGAATCCGGCAACCTGCTCAAGCACATCAAGGTCCGCAAGGGCGACATGGAGGCGGGCTTTGCCAGGGCGGAGGTCATTCTGGAACATACCTTCCACACGCAGATCACCGACCACGCCTTCCTGGAGCCGGAGTGCAGCATTGCCGCGCCGCTCGAAGACGGGCGCATGGAGGTGTACGTCGGTTCGCAGATCCCGTACCAGGACCGAACGCAGGTGGCGCGCGCGCTGGGCTGGCCGGAGGAGCGCGTGCGCATCGTGGGGCAGTTGATGGGCGGCGGCTTCGGCGGCAAAGAGGACGTGATGGGGCAGATCCATTCGGCTATGCTGGCGAACGTCACCGGACGCCCGGTGAAGTTGCTCTTCGACCGTCACGAAAGCCTGGTGGTGCATCCGAAGCGCCACGCCACGCAGATCAAGGTCAAGATCGGCGCGCTGAAGGATGGCCGCATTGTAGCCGCCGAGACCGAACTATACGGCGACACCGGCGCGTATGCTTCGCTGGGCGAAAAGGTGATGACGCGCGCCACCACGCACTCGGCCGGCCCGTACGACATCGAGCATGTCCGCGCCGACTGTTACGCCATGTACACCAATAACCCGCCTGCCGGGGCTTTCCGCGGCTTTGGCGTCACCCAGTCTGCTTTTGCGGTCGAGAGCATGATGGATACCCTGGCCGAAACCCTGGGCATGGATCCGGTGGAACTGCGCCGCATGAACGCCCTGCGCGTGGGCAGCATCACCAACACCGGGCAGGAACTGCGCGACAGCGTGGGGCTGGTGGACTGTATCGACAAAGTGGAAGCCGAAATGCGGAAACTGAACCCGCATCCTTTCAAGCCTCGGCCTGTTCCCGGCTCCGGACATCTGGTGCGCGCCTGGGGCTTTGCCGCGGCCTACAAGAACACCGGGCTGGGCGGCGGCGCTCCCGATACCTCCGGCGCGGACCTGGAACTCTACGACGACGGCGCCTTCGAGGTGCGCAGTTCGGCGGCGGAACTCGGCCAGGGACTGGTCACGGTCATGCGCATGGCGGTGGCCGAAGAGATGGCCGTCCCGCCCGAACAGGTCAGGGTGCTGGTGATGGACACCGACCTGACCCCCAACGGCGGCCCGACCACGGCTTCCCGCCAGACCTACGTGACCGGCAACGCCTCGCGCCTGGCGGCCGTCACCCTGCGCGAAGCCATCACCCGCGCGCTGGCCGAAAAGCACGACCTCCCGCCCGAACAGGTCAAGTTCGAAAATGGAGTAGTGCGCGTCAACGGCGCAACGCTGACCTTTGCCGAAGTAGCGAAAGAGATGAAAGCCATGGGACAGAACCCGCGCACGCTGTACGAATACGAAGCCCCCAAGACCCAGCCGCTCGGCGCGGGCGGCGATATGCACTTTGCCTTTTCCTTTGCAGCGCAGGCCGCCGAAGTGGAAGTCAACACCAATACCGGCGAAGTGCGCGTGCTGCGCGTGATCGCTGCCAACGACGTGGGTACCGCCATCAACCCGCTGGCCTTGCAGGGACAGGTAGAAGGCGGCGTGATGATGGGCCTGGGCAACTGCCTGACCGAGAACTTCATCGTCGAAGACGGCTACCCGATCACCGACCGGCTGGCACGCTACCGCGTCCCGTCCATTATGCTCACGCCGGAGATCACCTCCATCGTGGTCGAGCATCCCACCGCCGAAGGACCGTATGGCGCGAAAGGCGTCGGCGAGATCGTCAGCATCCCGACCACGCCGGCCATCACCAATGCCATCTACAACGCGGTCGGTGTGCGAGTGGATACGCTGCCGGTCGATCAAGAGAAGATTGCGCTGGAATTGGCTGCACGGTAAAAAATAAGACCTGACAGGTTTTTGATGCCTGTCAGGTCTTATAAGATTTCCAGAATTTTATATTACCGGACTGCTTTGGAGCCTGGAAAGACAAATGTGAAATCGTCAGGAGTGACGCCCGATGGAAACTGGATAACCCTCACATTTTCTTCTTTGCCAATTTCTCCCATGAGTACGCTACCGTCAAAATAAAGATAGCGGTTGTTATCGACCCAACCAATAAATCTTCCGTCTGCTATGGGAGTAACCAAACCCTTACTGTCGCTCAAATACAAATGGGTAAACTCAACTTTGAGAACAACATGTGCACTGTCTGGACTCCACTTAAAGAAATTCGAGTTCGCATTCAAGAAACTCGCCGATGCAATCAAATGCGAACTGCCTTCTTGTAAACTTCCAAGATAAGTTCCGGCAGCAATAATTTCATCGGTTTTCTCCGGATAGTAAAAATACTGGTAAATCACCCAACTTCCGTCGGGGGATATAGCGAAAGAATCGCCGAGAGGTGGTGGATTTAGGACGATTTCAATTGGTGAGTCACCGTTCAAACTTTACTTTCCGCTAAAACTCGATGGTTTTATGCGCCGTGAATTACTACCGGCGATGTTGCATCTTACAAAACACCTGTTGTTTGCGCCGAATGGCCTAAATTGGCGCTGTTTCAAGCACTTTGG
>JBMOMP010000137.1:0-26012 GCA_049323115.1 Chloroflexota bacterium | reverse complement strand
ACGACAGGTTTTCACGGGCTGTGGCAACATGGAGATATCAACTCCAACGCCGACCAAAGCCCCAACCGTAACGGCTGGAATCTCAATTCAGGGACATGTTCGACTGAATGGCTCGGATGGCCCTGGCCTGGCAAACATCCAGATCTATGCCAAAGGCGGATATGGGTCCACCGAAGGGCCTGCCCGGCTCTTGGCAACGACCGACGAAGATGGTTACTACTGGAACGGGAATGCCATTCCCCTCATGATTATCTGGGCGGAGTTGGATGGTTATGTCTTCGACCCAAAATCGCAGGAGTACATGGGACCAGGGCAGTCATGTACGAATTCCTGTGACTTTATCGCCCATCCGGCTAAATAGAATACTGTTGGGCGGCCTTCGGAAGGAATGCCACACGATGAACCTACGCTTCCATTTTGATTGCGTCTTCTACTACGTAAGCGACCTGGATCGCGCTATTAAGTTCTATACAGAAATCCTTGGTCTATCTCTCAAATCTTGCGATGTGGTTGCTCGCTTTGATATCGACGGCGTGCTATTCGAACTCGTCCCAACGAACGATAGTTCGCGCTTTTCCGGAGCAGGTAATGCTCGCCTCACCCTCGGAGTCGATGATCTCCGATGGTTCACAGGTCCTTCGCACCTACCCAAACCAGACCCTCTTTCCCGCCTTGACGCTGGCAATCACCATGTTTGCCTTCAATTTTCTCGGTGACGGCCTTCGCGATGCGCTTGATCCGCGCCTGCGAGGAACACAATGATGCTTGTGATGTCCGTTTTCGATGAAAGACACGGCGGCAGTGATGCTCCGTTAGATGGCTTTCAAAGTTGCCAATGATGCAGATAACTTGAGTGACGAGCAAAAAGAGGAATTCATCCCGGCGTATGACATCTGCGTTTCTTCCAGAAGAGGAGTATTGCCCATGACAGCAAGAATTAATATCGTTGACTACAACCCTGAATGGCCCGAATTGTTCAAGTTCGAAGAGAAAGAACTGCTCGTTGTGGTTGGTGATTACGTTGTGGCAATCGAGCATATGGGCAGTACAGCTGTGCCCGGACTAGCCGCTAAACCGGTCATTGACATGATGATCGGGGTGCGCACGCTTGCCGAGGCAGACAAGTATTGCATCGAGCCGATCACCGGACTCGGCTACGAGTACGTGAAGGCTTTCGAGAAGGACACACCCTTCCGACGCTATTTCCGCAAGGATGGCAGGGATGGCAATCGCACACATCAAATTCATCTGGTCGAGTATGGCAGTGACTGGTGGAAGCGGCATCTGGCCTTTCGAGACTATTTGCGCGTTCATACTGATTCACGAGATGCCTATGCTCAGTTAAAGCGGGACCTGGCAACGAGGGAGTTCGAAACGGTTAGCGATTATGCGAACGCCAAAACGGAATTCATCAAGACGATAGAAGCAAAGATGAATGGGCAACAGCAATAGGTAGAGCGGGAACATCTAATTTCCATTCGACCAGGATCGTATTAAGCCGAGCGCTGCTTGCGCAGGGAACGGTCATGGTCAGCCTTGGGACTTGCTCGCTTGCTCCTGAGGACTTGTCCGTAAGCTGGCAGTAAAGCTGTTTGCATGGTGAGCGGACAATCTAACGCATTCCCAACCTTTTCGCCCATCAATGTGTATATTCAATGTGAACGCACGCAGGAACATGGAGAACTTCATGGATGATATGCAGGCCATTCACCGCCTCAAACGCGGTGATATGCGCGGGTTGGAAATGCTTATGAAACGGTACCAGGTAAAGGCGGCGCGTGCGGCGTTCCTGATCGTGCATGACGAGGCAATGGCGCAGGATGTCACTCAGGAAACGTTCATCCGCATCTATCAACGCATTCATCAATTTGATGAATCGCGCCCTTTCGAGCCGTATCTTATGCGCAGTGTCGTCAACGCCTCGTTGAACGCCGTCCGGGGAGATGGAAGATTCACGCCGCTTGATGATACGAACGAGTTGGAGAATCTTATGGATCGCGCCGCTTCGGTTGAATCGCAGGTCGAATTTCTTCAACTCCAGCGCGAGATTCTGGAAACTCTTTCCGGGCTTCCACCTCGGCAGCGTGCTGTGATCGTGCAACGCTATTATCTTGATATGAGCGAACGGGAAATGGCGCTCGCACTGGACGCCGCACCTGGTACCGTCAAATGGCTGTTGAACGCCGCCCGCGAACGGCTCCGCCACCTGCTCGGGCAGAAAGGTGAGTCAAATGAATAAGACGTACAGCCAGGTTTTGGATTCGGCCGCGAGCCTGCACATCCCGAACGATCTCGACCTGTTCCCGCGTGTCTCAACACTACTGACACAAAGGAGAACTTTTATGCAAACAGTACGAGCTCGTCCTGCCCTTGCGATACTCATCGCCATTCTCGTCCTGTTTATTCTAACGGGTGTGGTGTATGCAATTGGGCGCTCGCTGGGTTACATCCCTGGTATTGGTTTGGTAGACAACTCAAGTCCATTGCGTGTGCTGGCTGAACCTGTCTCGCTGACGCGGGACGGGATCACAGTCACGGTCGCGGAGGTGATCCTTAGTACAGACAAAACCGTCATCCGTTTTGCCGCTGATCCTGTTTCCTCTGAAAAGCTCGCGCAGGATGCAATGGGGTGCGAAATGTCTGCAGAGTTGGAACTGCCGGGTGGTTCTTTCGTGAAACTCGTGGGCACACAGCGCTTGCCCACAGGATACAACCGCCTCACATTCGAGCCAGTGCCGGCGGACGTGAACGAGGCGACGCTTATCCTGCCGTGCATTCCGCAGGCCTTGCCGGGCGCACTGCCCGAAAACTGGGAATTACCCCTGCGCTTCGTTTCCGCACCCGCAGAGATAACGGTGATCCCTGTGATCGAAGTGACGCCCTCGCAAGAGTCATCCGACGGAACCCCAGTGGTTTTGGAAAAGGTCATCGAAACTGAAACCGGCTATACCCTCGCCGGCAAATTTCATTCGATCGGTTTGCCGAAGGATGCAAAGGCGATCCAGTTTTCCAACTGGCCCACGATCATAGACGCCAGCGGGCGGAGTGTCCCGTTCACTTTTGCCAATAGTGAACTCAATCTTCTCTCCGAGACCACAGAGCCGGGCACCTTTGCATGGGCAGTCCAGATCGAAGGCAAATCATTCCATTGGCCTCTCACCATCAGGTTCGATACAGTGGCTGTCGAGTACGAAAACGTGCAGAAGCAGTTTGAATTCGACGCGGGGCCGAACCCGCAGGATGGGCAGGCCTGGGATTTGAACATTGATCTGGGCGAACTCGCAGGCTTTCCGGTGCGAGTCACCACGGTGATCGGCAGACCCGACGGTTATGAGTTCTATTTCCAGAGTCCGCACATGTTTCATGGAATTAACGTTGAGATTGGGGACTCCATACAGGGACTCACAGGCATGGATGCACCCGGTGAATTCAGTTCGAGTGTCACCTTTGCGGATGAGATTCCCTCAGGGAAATTGACAGTCCTTGTTTCCCGCCCCGTCGTTGCCCTACCCGGCGTTTGGCAACTGCAATGGGAACCGGAGAACGCTTCGGTTCTGCCCACACCTGGAGAAGCGCCTCAAGTCTGCCTTACGGTTGATTCGTTGCAAGCGGCATTGGCAAACCCCATGCCGATTCCCGCCGACTTGTCCGGAAAAGTTTTTTTTCACGCATCCGAAAATAACGACGGCGTGACCACCTACGTTTCACACCTCAATGGCAGTAATAAACAGGAGTTCGGGCAGGGTATGTATGTTGTTCCCTCCCCGGACGGTTCACAGGTTGCCTACAACGAAATTGATGGGTTGTATATCAAGGACATTGCCACCGGGGAAGCACACTACATCCCCAACACAATCACCGGCGATTTCGGTCCCGCCTGGTCACCGGATGGGGCGCGCCTCGCTTTCATGCGTGATTCAGAGTCAAGCCTGTACGTGATCAACCTGGACGGCACGGGCTTACAGCGCATGGATCGTGGACCTGAATTCGAAAAATTGATTGGCTGGTCGCCAGACGGCGCGGCGCTATTTTACAACGTTTACACCGGCGAAGGCAATCTGCTCAGGAAAGTGGACCTTGCCTCCGGGACCGTAAATGACCTGTTCGATATCGGGACTGCCAGTATGTTTGCATCCATCTCGCCGGATGGTACGAAGGTCGTCTTTTTCAAAAGTATCACAGATACGGTGAATGGCATGTATGTTTCCAGCCTCGATGGCTCAAACCGCCAGCTGATCGCGCAGAGTGACGTGACAACGGAAGCTTTTTTTGACCACCCGGTCTTCTCACCGGATGGAAAGTGGCTGCTTATGTCAATTGTCCTGGATCCGAAAAATGAAATATCAGTCGATCCGGGCATGGCGTTGGTCAACCTTGAAACCTGCCAGATCATTCCGCTCACGTTCGACGGCTGGCTCTCGTCCTGGATTCCTTAGGAGGCTCGAATCGCTGATCCAGTTATATTCAGAAGATCATGAACCTGAGGTCTGGGAGTGAAGACTCCCAGACCTCAGGTAGTTTTTCGCGTTGAACGCGGATTGCGTTCCCAATTTAGCGATAAGAGAAAGGCTCGTGTTCGGAATAAACGATTGGGCAAAATAGAGACATGGACTTTCCAATTGTAGAACTTATGGATCGAGAGGCATGTGTTGTGTGAAATGTTCAATTCGTCTGCCAGTGCTTGCGTGGAGGGAAGTTTCATCCCATCCTTCAATTCACCAGAAAGGATTGTGGCGCGGATATGTCGAACCCGGACGTTCATCTGGTAAGTATGGTGACTGTCGAGAAGCGGGAATATCTCGTATAGACCGGGGTACGGCGCAGGAACTCGCGCAAGGCGGGATTCGACCAGGTATGCTGGTAAACGGCGCGGAAATCGGCTTTATCTACGGCCACACGTCCCAGCCCGTTGTGCTTCCATTCGTCGGCGTAGACCTGGTCGCCGAGCATCAGCGCGAAGGACAAGTCGTCGTGGTTTTCCAGCATGCGCCGGAAGGCCTGCCCGGCGGAGGCGCCAGCGCCCGGCAGGAAGCAGGAGCCGAAGGCGAACCGGAAGGTGCGCGGCTGCCCGGGAACGGGAGCAGTTTTGAAGGTCCGGAAAGAAGCGGCGGGTGGGAGATGGTCGGACAATGTGAGGGCGTAGTGATAGGTCGTCTCGGGCTGCAAATCCGTGATCTCCACAATCCCTGCAAATCCGGCCGCCGCAGTAACGCTGGTCTTGCCGGCCGGTTGTGCTTGTTCAGGGCTGGCGGATGACAGCCAGGCGTGCAGCGTGGCGGCTTGGGGTGCGCGTCCCCATAGTTTGACGCCGGTATGCGAAAGGCCGCCAATGATGGGACCCAGCAGGAGAGGGTTTGTGTCGTTCATGGGACTGTCAGGGCTTTGGGCTTATGTTGCTTTTTGGAAACCCCATGAAACGGGGGACAGACCGCTTGTATGTTTCGTAGTCCGCGCCGTACTGCGCCAGCAGCCAGGGCTCTTCGGCAAACGGGGCCAGGAGCAATGGGACGATCCCGGCCAGGGCGGCTATGACCGCCAGGAGCGAGTTTGTCATCAGCGCCCAACCGGCCAGACTGCCAATGAAACCGACATACTGCGGGTTCCTGGAAAACCGGTACGGTCCATGCCGGACGAGCGTGCCCCGTTCCCCGGTGGTGGAGGTCAGGCCAAGTGTGACGATTGCCCAGAGCGCCAACGAATCGCCAGCCAGCCATAGAGGCAGGCCGACGCCGGCGCGCAGCCAGGGGGCGAACCGGAAAGCGCCCCAGTCCAAAATGCCGAGCAGGATGGCGCCTATACCTGAAACAAAGAAGAGAAATGACATCGTGAATTGCCCCCAAGCGCCTGGCTGCGGGGGAGGCCAGACGCGGCGGTCGGGCAGGACGATGCTGATGAGCGCCAGGGCGGTCACCAGACATTCTGCGCCGACCGTCGACCAGAAAAGGGATGCAATGCCAGGGCTAATTGCGCTCATCTGCCGGACGCACACTCTCTATGAAGGGCGTGCACAGGTCTTGCGCGGAGATCGAATCTTTCTGCACGACCTCGAAGGTCAACCGGGAAGGGTCCAGCCCGCGCTTCTGGCACAGGCCTTCGAACAGCGCCAGGTAACTGGCCGGGATGGCGGCGCTGAAATCCAGCCCCAGTGCGCGCGAGGCCGTTTGCAGGCTATCTGCGTCTGGGCCTTCGATCTCCACGAAGTCGCCGTAGGGCAGTTCGTCCAACATGACGTGCAGCCCTTCCCACTCATAGGTGGCGCGGAATTTCTCGTAGGTGGCCGTAACCACGTACCCCAGCGCGCGCAGGATGCGCTGCGCTGTCTCGAAGTCGCCAACGCTGGTCTCGTATTCCGCCCGGCTCAGTACCCCGTCCAGCCGTTCGGACGGACCTTTGTAGGTCAATCGCGCCTGCGTGTCCATGCGCAGCCGCAGTACCCGGCCTGCACCCCGCAAGCCCCCGTCAGGCAGGTCGAAGCGCAGGTTGGTCTCATGCACGCGCGGCTGGGTCAACTGCGCCCTCAGCGCGCGCAGGCGTTCCTCGATCTGCCCCAGGTCTTTCACGTAAAATTTGACTTCCGTCTCTTGTCCGTTCATGTTCTTCTCGTGGACAGGCGCGAGGCCTGCTTTTTTGTGGACAGGCGTAAAGCCTGTCCCTACTGGACGCTCAACAGGGTTTGCTTCTGTTCTACGCTCTCACCAGCGCGCACGCGGATGCGGTGGATCGTCCCGGCGCGCGGCGCTTTCAACTCATTTTGCATCTTCATGGATTCGAGGATCACCAACACCTGTCCTTTCTCGACGGCTTGTCCTTCCTCGACCGGGATGGAGACGACCATACCCGGCATGGGCGACTTGAGGTGGAATTCGCCCGCCTCGGACACGGAACTTCCGGCTGCTGCCCTTAAACGTTTTTCCCTCTCGTCCTCGACCCTTACCGGGAACTGGCGTCCCATCAGCAGCACTTCCATTTGCTCCTCGCCCGAGTAGGCGAAGCCTTCGAAGGAGCGGCCATCCAGCAACAGCGAGAAGACCGGCTGCCCGTGGATGGAATCGAAGTCCACCTGGAATACCCGTCCGTTGACCGCCAGGTGGCGTTCGTCCACGATCTCGATCAGGAATTCCTTGTCATTGACGGTGGTAATGTATTTCATGGCGTTGCCTCTAGCGGTGCATCCGTTCCCAGCGCCCGACCCATTTCCAATTGCTCGTATCCCGTTCCCCGCGCCGGACGATCTGCGCAGAACGCTGGGTCTCCTGGTGGGCCACCAGCGTGGCGATGATGGCGGCCACCTCGTCGTAGGACTCTTTCCCTTCCTCCATTTCTTCCATGGAGAAGCGCTCTTCGACGAAGCGTGTGTCGTATTGCCCGGCCATGAAGCGGTGCGAGTCCATCATCGTTTGGTGGAAGGGGATATTGGTGCGCACGCCGACCACACGGTATTCCTCCAGCGCACGCCTCATGCGCAGGATGGCCTGCCCGCGCGTCTCGCCCCACACGATGAGTTTGGCGATCATCGGGTCGTAGAAGGGCGTGATCTCGAAGCCGGGATATACGCCTGTATCCACGCGCACGCCGGGACCGGTGGGCAGCAGGCTGTGGCTGATGCGCCCCGTCGAAGGCAGGAAACCGTTGTACGGGTCTTCCGCGTTGATGCGGCACTCGATGGCGTGACCGTTGAAGCGGATATTCTCCTGTTTGTAACTCAAATGGCGGCCGCGCGCAATGCGGATCTGCTCGGCAACGATGTCAATGCCGGTGACCATCTCCGTGACGGGATGTTCCACTTGCAGGCGGGTGTTCATCTCGAGGAAGTAGAAATTCTTCTCTTTATCTACCAGGAATTCGATTGTTCCGGCGTTGACGTATTCGACCGCCTGCGCGGCCTTGACGGCTACCTGTCCCATGCGCTGGCGCAGGTCGTCGTCCAGGAAGGGAGACGGGGATTCCTCCAGCAGTTTCTGGTGACGGCGCTGGAGCGAGCATTCGCGCTCGCCCAGGTGGACGACGTTGCCGTGCATATCCGCCAGGATCTGGAATTCGATGTGCCGCGCGCCCTCCACCAGTTTTTCCAGGTATACATTGCCGTCCCCAAAAGCAGACTCGGCCTCGCGGCGCGCCGATTGCAACAGGACGGGCATCTCTTCGATGCTCCTGACCTCGCGCATCCCTTTCCCGCCGCCGCCGGCAGTGGCTTTGATGAGCAGCGGGAAGCCGATCTGCGGCGCGCGCGCCAGCAGGTCTGCGTCGCTCATGTTGCCGACATCCTCCGTGCCCGGTACGACTGGCACGCCCGCCTTGATGACCGTAGCGCGCGCAACGGCCTTGTCGCCCATGGCCGCAATCGCCGATGGTTTGGGACCGATGAAGGTGACGCCCGTCTCTTCGCAAGCCTGGGCAAAATCCTCGCGCTCGGCCAGGAAACCGTAGCCGGGGTGGATGGCGTCCGCGCCACACGCGCGGGCGATGGCGATGATTTTGTCCCCGCGCAGGTAGGATTCGCGCGCTGGCGCCGGGCCAAGCAAGTAGGCCTCGTCCGCATACCGGACGTGCAGCGCCTGCCGGTCGGCCTCCGAAAAGACCGCTACGGTCTTGACGCCCAACTCGCGGCAGGCGCGCAGGATGCGCACGGCGATCTCTCCTCGATTGGCGACCAATACTTTTTTGAACATGACACCTCTGCGAAATCCTGAACAGGATATTCTCACTTACGGGAGATTGCCTGTCCTGGCGTCAGGCCAGGGCTTCGCCCCTCGGTCTCGATACGCTCGTTTCACTCGCTACTCGACCAGCGGGGCTCGCAATGAATATGCTATAGCGGAATATTTCCATGCTTCTTGGCGGGGTTGGCGTCGCGCTTGTTGCTCAACATCTCCAGGGCATTGATCAGGCGCGGACGGGTCTCGCGCGGCTCGATCACGTCGTCGATGTAACCGCGCTCGGCTGCAATGTAGGGATTGGCGAACTTTTCGCGGTACTCGGCCACCAGTTCCGCTTTGCGCTTGACCGGGTCGTCTGCCTTCTCCAGTTCCTTGCGGAAGATGATGTTGACGGCTCCGTCCGGCCCCATCACGGCGATCTCAGCGCTCGGCCAGGCCAGGTTGACATCGCCGCGGATGTGCTTGCTCGACATCACGTCGTAGGCCCCGCCGTAGGCCTTGCGCGTGATAACCGTCAGTTTGGGGACGGTCGCTTCGCAGTAGGCATACAACAGTTTTGCCCCGTGGCGGATGATCCCGCCGTGTTCCTGTCCGGTGCCGGGCAGGAAGCCTGGCACGTCCACGAAGGTCAGGATCGGGATGTTGAACGAGTCGCAGAAGCGCACGAAGCGCCCGGCCTTGTCCGAAGAGTTGATGTCCAATACGCCCGCCAGCACGGCCGGCTGGTTGGCGACGATGCCGATAGAGTGCCCGCCCAGGCGCGCAAATCCGACCACGATGTTCTGGGCATAGGCCTCGTGGATTTCGAAGAACTGCCCGTTGTCCACGATCATGCGGATGGCATCCTTGATGTCGTAGGGTTTGCCGGGTTCGTCGGGGATCAGGCTGTCCAGGGCTTCGTCCATGCGCAGCGGGTCGTCGCCCGATTGCATGACCGGCGGGTCTTCCATGTTGTTGGAGGGCAGGTAGCCGAACAGTTTGCGGATCAGGTAGAGCGTATCTGCTTCGCTGTCGGCGGCCACGTGACAGACTCCCGAAGTTTCCGCGTGTACGCTGGCGCCGCCCAGGTCTTCGAAAGAGACCTCTTCGTGCGTCACCGATTTGACCACTTCCGGCCCGGTGACGAACATATAGGACGAGCCGCGCACCATGAAGATGAAATCGGTCAACGCCGGGGAATAGACTGCGCCGCCCGCGCACGGTCCCATGATGGCGCTGATCTGCGGGATGACGCCCGAAGCCAGCGTGTTGCGCAGGAAGATGTCTGCATAGCCGCCCAGCGAGACCACGCCCTCCTGAATGCGCGCGCCGCCCGAGTCGTTCAAGCCGATGACCGGCGCGCCGTTCTTGAGCGCCATGTCCATGATCTTGCAGATCTTCTCGGCATGTACCTCGCCCAGCGAGCCGCCGAAGACAGTGAAATCTTGCGAGAAGACATACACCAGTCGCCCATCGATCGTGCCCCAACCGGTCACGACCGAATCGCTCAGGAACTTTTGCTTGTCCAGCCCGAAGTCATGCGTGCGGTGCGTCACGAAGGCATCCACCTCGCGGAACGAGCCTTTATCCAGCAGCAGGTCGATGCGTTCGCGGGCGGTCAGGCGGCCTTTCTTGTGCTGGGCTTCGATCCGTTCCGGCCCCCCGCCCAGCCGGGATTTGGACTTCAAATCTCGCAGGCGTTCGATTTTATGCGTATGCTCACTCATTTGCCTCTCTCTTTGACGATTGTTTAGCAAAGAAAATTCTAACAGGGGGGAGACAGGCGCAAACGGATGTGAAGACCAGCAAGACGGCCGTTGCACCCAGGGCAAAGGCCCAGTTCGCGCGCGGCGCTTGGAAAAAGAGCCGGTCGCACCAGTACCAGACCGAGAAGCCTGCTGCCGCCCCGACCAGCCCGATCCGCGCCCAGGCTTTTCCCCGCCACCCACCCCATAGCAACGACAAACCTGCCAACAGCCAGGCGCCGCCGCTGACAGCAATGTACAACGCGCCGGGCGGCGTCCCGAACTCTTGCAGGCCGTTCCACCATTGGATGGCGGTCCACAGGCGCAGACCGCCCCACGCTGTAAGGCTTAACACCAGCCAGAGTAATATCGTTACACAAAAGGGGCGTTTCATAACCACAGATGAACCACAGATTTGACACCTATGTTTATCCGTGTTTATCTGTGGTTGGGCAGGAAGCGCATGATGGCCTTCCCGCCATAATAATCCAGCACTTCGTATCGCCCGGTGTATTGGCCGCGATATGGCATGGCTTCCAGGAAAGTCGGGTTGGCGAAGATATAGTCCATTCCGAGCGCGGCCAGGTAATCGCTGCCCCGGTGTGCCTTGTGCGCCTGGAAGTAAGCGTAACTGTTGATGAGGCCGTCCATGTTGATGATGGTGCGCTCGCGGATGAAATAGCCTACATTGCCGCCGCCGGTCATGCCGACCAGGCTGCCAGGTTCGGTGTGGTTTTCGACGAAAGCGGCGACTTCCATGTAGGGCGGCTGCGCATCGATTTCGCCATACGTCATCTGGGCGGCTGTGATTTGCCCGAAAAAGATGGCCCTGGTCAGCCCCCAATACAGCGCCATGAGGAAGAGAATGACGCCTGTCATGGGGAAGTGCCGCCGCGCGGGTTGCGTCAGGATGTCGAGCAGTAAACTTCCCGCCAGGACAATGAAGACCGGCTGGATGATCCAATACCATTCCTTGGCGGCGGCGTAGCCGGTGGCGCTGTAGGACAAGACTTGCAGGAAGGAACCTGCCAGCAGCGGGATGAGGGCCAGTTCCTGAACGCCGCGCGCGGCCCGCCGCCGGTTGATGGAAAGCAACAATAGCAGACCGACCAGCAAGACCAGCAGCATGAGCGCGTAGCGCAGGCCATAGTCCAGGGGGATGACGCGCATTTCGATCTGGTCGTTCCATTGACCAACTAGGTTGGAGACAGGCGCCCAGGCGTTCAGGTCGCCATTCGCGTCGATGCCGAAGAAGGTGGTGGGATAGCGCGCTGCGCCGCCATATACCCGGCTGGAGAACGATCCCCACCAGCGTTTGATCTGCCCGCTGACCGGCGAAGCGACCCCAAAGGCCAGTTTGTTCCACAACATATATGCGCCCAATGCGCCGCCCAGGATGCCGTAGTAGACGAACCCGTCGGCCAGCCACTTGCGCCAGTGCATTTGGAGGGTTTGCCAGGGCGTGGACCCGGCGGCTTCCTTGCGGGCGCTGCTGAAAATGGCGTAGAGGCACCGGCTGACCAGGAGCAGCACAAACGTCAACCCGCCGTCGATCAGCGGGACGGTGCGCGGGAAACTGCCCTCCAGCACGCCCAGGTGGAACAGTCCCAGCAGCAGGGCCAGGATCGCCAGCGCCGACCCGCCTACCCCGATCAATGCCCGCCAGGCCAGGCGCAGCGGCTTGAGGAACTTGGGGTGTTCGTACAGCCCCAGGAAGTAGAACAGCGGAACGCGCACGCTGACGCTGACCACCAACATCAGGATGGCGCTGTCTGCATACGTGTAATATTCGGGCAGGCCGGTGCGGATGACGAAGGCCCCCAGCGCGCTGGTCGTCAGCGACAGCAGGTCGAGCGGGAGCAGGGAGCGCAGCGGGTGGCCGCGGAAGACGATCCACAAGCCGAGGATGAGAGCCAGGAAGGCCAGGTCGAGGCGGCTGAACGTAAGCAGGACGGCAACGAAAGCCAGGGTCGCCAGTTGTGTCCATTTAACGGGGGCAGTCCTCCGGTCGCGCTCGAAGCGCTGGAACAGGAACAGGGCAAGGACGAGGCAGAAAGCCGCCAGTCCGGTCTCCAGTCCCTGCTGGTACATGTTCCAGTGCAGGTTGAGATCGAAAGCCCAATAGAGCGCAGCCAGCGCCGCAACCGGCGGCGACAGGCCCTTTTTCAGCAAGCGGTACAACAGGATGGCGGTAGCGGCGCGCAGGAGGCCCAATCCCAGCAGCAGGATGCGCAGCGGCAGGATCAGGTCGAAGCGCGCCAGCGCAAAGACCGGCACACATACCAGCAGCCACAACGGATGGTAGCCATTGGTAGGGTTGAGGCCGTCGAAGGTGCTGCCCTTGCCTTCGCTGATGTTCTGCGCCACTTTGAAATAGTAGTAGGCGTCATCGCGCGTGAACCATTTGTTGGGGAAATTGTAGGCGTCCGAAAAGGCCGCGTAACCTTGGATGCCCAATAAGGCAACAACGATGAACAGTTCGAACCAGGGCAGGCGTTTCAGGAACAGGGGGAATTTCAAAAGTTTATCCGATATCCAATGTGATTTTGCCGAAATTTCCGCCAGCCCACAAGCGCTCCTGCGCCAGGGCGGCTTCTTGGAGGGGGAAGGCTTTATCGAGCGCGGGTTTGAGTTTCCCCGCCATAACCAGGTCCATGACGGTCTTGAAATCGGCTTGCGTGCTCATGGTGGAGCCGATGATGGAGAGGTGCTTGGCAAAGATGTAGCGGTTGTCGATTTCGAACTTGGGCGCAGCCGAGTTGCCCACCGTCAGCAGGCGGCCTCCCTTTTTGAGCGCCCGCAGGCTGGACATGAAGGTCAAGCCGACGTTATCTACGACCACATCCACGCCGCGTTTGCCGGTCGCCAGGAAGACGGCCTTGGCCCAATCTGCCTCTTTCGACCGGTCGATCAGGATATCTGCGCCCAACGCCGCTGCTTTGTCCAACTTCCACGCCTCGGAACCCACGACAATGACCTGCGCGCCGATATATTTGGCGATATCCACGCTGGCAGTGTTGACCCCGCCCCCCGCGCCCACCACGAGGACTGTCTCGCCGGGTTGCAGGCCGCCGCGCGTGACGAGGGAATGCCAGGCGGTCTGGTAGACCAGGGCAGCCCCAGCGGCGGTGTGGAAATCGAAACCGGGCGGCAGTTGGTACAGTTGTCGTATTGGCAGGGCGATGTATTCGGCGTAGGTGCCGCGCACGGTTTCGCCCAGCAGGTGCCAATCTTGGCAGCGGTTGTCCCAGCCGGAGAGACAGGCTTCGCACTGCCCGCAGCCCAGGTTGGGGTTGATGACGACCCGGTCGCCTACCCTCACCCCCGTCCCCTCTCCCTTTGGGAGGGGGGAACCAAAGGCAACGACTTCGCCCGCGCCATCCGCGCCGTTGATGTGGGGCAGGTCCAGTTTCAGGCCGGGCCAGCCATTGCGGACCATAACGTCCATGCGGTTAAGGGACGCGGCGCGCAGCCTGACGAGCGCCTCGCCGGGCTTTGGCTCTGGGGCAGGAAAGTCAGTGTATTGCAGGACTTCGGGGCTGCCGTGTTGGTAGAAAAGGGTGGCTTTCATCTGTTCTTCCTCAGGGGACAATTGTAAACGAATTGAAGTTGCTTTCGAGGCCGCGCGCGCCCTGGACATCTACCAGGCGATTTTTATCGAACAAGCGTACCTTCCAGCGATAGTCGCCGGGAGGCAGGGGAGCCGGCAGGGTGAACTGGCTGGTCGTCGCTATGATTTCACCGCTTTGGTATTTGTCTAGCACGATCGAATCTGTGTTCGGGTTGTATTGCGCGGCGGATGTAAGCAGCAGCGTGTCTATGAAAAGACTATAGTATGCGTCGTTGGGGTAGGTTCGGTAAATGCCGATGGGCAGTTGCCCGCTGGGGAGACTGTGAGCGCCGAGGTCCTGCCATACCCACTCGTAGAGCGGGCCTCCATTCCCTGCAAATGGGATGGCCTTCCCGGGAAGGGTAAGAAAGGTTTGCTGGTCGGTATCCTGTCTTTTGTAGTAACGAATCCAGGCATGGTAGGTCTCCTCGCGTGGGAGCAGATGCAAAAAAGTGGCTGTCTTTGCGTTCCAACTATCCAACAAGAAGCCTGCCCCATGGTAGTTATTTGCGAATCCGGAATTGGTCATCCAGCCCAGCCCCTGGAAATTGTTTTCGACCTCGATCCAATGCAGGTCAGGGATGGTGCGCTCGAGTGTGACTTCGAAACTGGTGAAGGGTATCCCGGCAGCGTCCCATGACAATGTCAAGGGTTGTTCGCCGGATGGTTGGGAGCCGGACTGTGGTTCGAGCAATCGAGGCAGGTTATTCCATGTGTAGCAGTACGGCTGCGCCAGGGATTGCCCAGGGATATGGTATACGTCGAAGTAGCGACCGCTGGCAGTCAGTTTGGCGGCTGGATAACAGGTCAGGACGGTTTGCAGGTAAGTATCACGGTCATCCTGGATAGACGGCTGGCTTTTTTCGAAGATGATATCCAGGTTTGGGAGGGCGCGCATTTCCCAAAGTGTTGGGAGCAATTGCAAGAATTCCAGTTGCCGATAATTCTGGCTGGCCTCCAGGCCAACGCCGCGCGCGCCGCCGACCGAGAACAGGATGACATTCGATTCCAATTCCACGGCATTGTTCTGGTAGGGTGTATAGGGGAACAGGATCATTTCGGCGTTTTTGGCGGATGCGGCCGTGAAGTCCGCCAGTTCGCGCCGCCGGATTTCTTCTTCCGGCGTGTTCAAGGAAGATGTGAAAATATGATAGTCGTTTATCAGGACGGCTGCAAGAATGAACAGGAAGACGGGCGCTGCGAGGCGTTGCAGTGAGCCTGTGTCGAGTAGGGCGCGCAGCGCAGCAAATAACGCCCACAACCCCAAAGCGCCCCATATCACCAGTGCAGCCAGACTGGTGTACAGCACCCGGGGGTACGGCGAAGAGAAGATAATGGGCGCGGGGATGATTTGGAACAGGTAGAAGAACAGCAGGAAGGCGTAACCTGGCTGGCGGATGTTCCAAAACGTGTATATCAGTCCTATTGCAACAAATGGCAAGAGCATGGGGTTGACTAGCGGCCCGCCCCAATCAATGAACTGGTCAGCGGATACTTGCGAGAAGGTGGAGCCCCACGTCGCTTCAGCATTGTGTAACAAGCGATTGAAATTGTCCAACCAAGACGCGCTGGAAAAGGCGGGAAGCAGGCCCCTGTAATAATATGCATAGCGGTTGAAAAAGTAGCCATGGATAAAGAATATGTATGCCAGCAGCATCGGCCAGGCCATGAGACCCAGGTTGATCAACCAGTTGGCAAGCGTATCTTTTTTGTTGGACACCTCGCGCCGGCCTTGCCAAAGCAGATACATGGCAGCAAATCCGGCTGTGGGCCAGAAGGTTTCGTAGGTGAGCATTCCGAGCGCCATCAAGATGCCGGTCAGTTGGAAATGCCATCTTTTCTTGCTTTGTATGGTGATGACCAGGGCGTATAATCCGGGCATCAGCCATAATTCCAATGGCGAACTGTGCAAGGCCTGGTGGGAAGCGGTGAGTTCCGCAAAGGAAAAGCCGTAGAGCAATGCGGACAAGAAAGCGACCGCAGGACTTTTGAGAAGTAAGCGCACAAAATGGTACAGGAAAATAATAGCAATGACGCTGATGAAAGCGCTTTCGAGTCGCGCGTTGGCATAACTGACGCCAAAAATACGCAGGAAAATGGAGCGCACCCAAAAATCAACAGGCAGGAATCTGTAGTGTATGGCATGGAATTCCCCATAGTCTGTGTGGAGAATTGTGGAATACCAACTTTGCGCCGTCCACTTGGATTCGTCGCTTTCGAGGGCATATACGCGATACCTGAGGTCGTAGAGACGGGTAAAGATAGTTGCCAGAACCAGGATGCCAAAAAGGACTGCCTCTGTGCGAATCGGAACATTGAACTGGTGCGCAAAAGCGCCCTTCCATGCCGGGTTCCGGGTAGCCCAAACAATCAGTTCGGCTGCGCTTGCCAGGTATAAGAGCAGGCCAGGCAGGATGTATTGGTTATATATCAGAACCTGCGCAGCAACAGCCAGGGCAATGGCGCTCATCGTCAGGGCATGTTCTGGGATGGGAGCCGTCGACATGGAAATGCCGATTCCCTCGCGCCCACCCGGCAATGAGAAGCGTTTCAACTTCGGGAAAACAAAAGCGGGAAGATGTTGGTAGATGTAAACTTCCGTGCCGTGCGGGGTGCGGACAGGTGTGATCCGCGCCTGGAAGCCTCTACTGTGGAGAATGGTGTTATTGCCCAGTACGTTCGCTTCTGGCGTTTCTTCATGCGCCAGTTCTGGCCCGTTCGACTTTGCTTGCATTTTTTTCTCTTGTGCAAGGGAATCTATGGAATACCCGGTACCAGGAAGGAGGCGGCGGGACTCTGGATGCCTCGTTCGCCGGAAGAGTCGACCAACCGGTTTCCATCGAAAATACGCACTGTCCAGCGATACTCGCCTGGGGCAAGCGCGGATGGGAGGCTGTATTGAGAAGCGTTCGAGGCAACTTCACCCGACGTGAACGCCGCCTGCCAGCCCTGATCCCTTGCGGGTTGGAACTCCGGGTCGCTGGTGATGACCACAGCATCGATGAAGATGGAATATTGATCATCCTTCGCGTAAACGCGGCTCAGGCTGATGGGCGTGGGGCCGGCTGGCAGATGGAAGGCGCCCACGTCCTTCCATATCCATTCGTTGCGCGGAGTGCCATTTTCTGCGAACTCGATGGCCTGTCCTGCCGCCGAGAGGTAGTTACGCTGGTCGTTTTCCTCGCGTTTGTAGTATCGTACCCAGATGTGGTATGGCCCTTCCAGGGGCGCGTGGAAGTCATAGATGGCAGGGCTGGATTGCCAGTCGTCTATCAAGAAGCCGAGGCCGCTGTAGTCTTCTGCAAAGGCGGCTTCGGTGTACCAACCGTCGCCAACGAAGTTGTCTTCTGCCTCCAGCCAGGCCACATCTTCGCGTTTGCGCTCCAGGGTGAGGGTGAAACTGGCGCTGGGGAGGCCATTCGTATTCCAGGTGAAGGTTGGGGGCGTTCCTGCGTTGACTTCCTCAAGGTCCTTTGGCGCGACCAATTCAGGCGCGGGCGGGTGATAGCAGGCTGGCTGGGTGAGCACCAGCGGCGAGAGTTCGTAGACGTCGAAGAATCGCCCGGAGGCTGCCAGGTTGGTTTGCGGGTAACATGCCAGGACAACCCGCAAGGCTTTTTCGCGCTCTTCCTTTGCCAGGTCAGTGGACTTGTCGAAGACGATGGCTATGCCTGGGATTTCTTTGTTTTCCCATAATGTGGGCAGGAGTTGCTCGAATTCGATCCGCTGGAAATTGTTTTCAGCTGCCAGGTCTTTGTGTTTGACGCCCGCAATGGACATCAAGATCACGTGCGTTTCCACTTGAACAGAATCGCCCATATAGGGAACATAAGGGAGCAAAAGCAGGTCTGCGTTGTGGGCTGCTTTTGCTGTCAGGTCAGCCAGTTCGCGGCGCTTCTGGCGTTCAGGCGGATCGAACAGCCTCGACGAGAAGATCGCATAATCGTTGGCCAGGATGGCGATGACCAATGCTGTGAAAACCAGGGCGGCCAGGCGGGAATCGCGTTTGGGCAACCAGGCGCGCAGGGCGGCCAGGCTGGTCCACAACCCCAGCGCTCCCCAGATCATCAAGGGCGCGGTGGCTGTAAACAGTACCCTCGGCCAGATGGATCCCAGCAGGATGGGGCCGGGGAGGACTTGCAGCAGGTACCAGAGCAGGATGAAGGCGTAGTGCGACCGGCGCATATTCCAAAAGGTGTAGACCAGCCCGATCACCACGAAGGGCAGCAGGAGCGGGTTGACCAGCGGGCCGTCCCAGTTGAGGAGCGAATCGGTCCACAGGATTCTGGAAAACGTCGTTTGCAGGAGGAAGCCGAAATTCTCCAGCACAAAGCCAATCACACCGCCCAGGCCGGTCTGGTCGCTTGCCCCCGCTAATTCCGCGAAATGATGCGCTTGTTCCCCCAACAAGTAATCATGGATGTAGATGATATAGATCAACACGGCCGGCCAAAGTACCAGGCCGATATTAATCGCCCAATCGCGGACAGCAGTTTTCCGTTTGGCAATCTCATAAACGGCCATGCCAAACAGGTACGCCAGGACGATCAGCGGCGTGGGATAAAACGTCTCGTAGACCAGCATTCCCAGGGCAAGCAAAACGCCGGTGATCTGGAATTGCCAGGCTTTCCGTCCTTGAATAGCCAGGAAGAGGGCAAAGATGGAGGCCATCATCCACGGCTCGCTGGGAGTGTCGTGCAGGGCCTGGTGGGAGAGGTTCAATTCGATGAACGAGAAGCCGTACAGGAAGGCAGACAACAAGGAGGTAGCCGGACTGCCCGTGATAGAGCGTACAATGAAGTACAACAACATGACCGAGATCAGGCTGCCGACTGCGCTTTCGATGCGCGCGGAGAGAAAGTTCACCCCAAAGGCGCGCAGGAAAAGGGAACGCACCCAAAAGACCACCGGCAGGTGCGTGTAGTGTTTGGTGTGGAATTCGCCGTAATCCAGGCGCAGGATGGCCGAATACCAACTTTGCGCCGTCCATTTCGTCTCGTCGGCTTCCAGGCCGTATACCCGGTAGGATAGATCGGCAAAGCGGGTGACGAACATGACCAGGAAAAGCAGGGCCAGGGCGATGGTTTCGGCTTTCTCGCTGAATGCCAGTTGGCGCGAAAAGATATTGCGCCATTTTCGGTTGATCCATCCCCAGGCGAGCAGTCCGCCCATGCTGACCAGGTAGGACAGGACCCCGCCGACGTAGAAGGCGTTGTAGACCAGGATCTGCCCGATGAAGGCCGCCAGGACGGAGGCCGTGAGGAGACTCGCGTTCGGGATGCGCAAGGGGGGCAGGGAAAGCGTGGACTTGCTTGCCGGGTCGTCGAAGGTGGAGCGGGGGAAGAAGACCTTGAGATAGATGTCCCGGCCGTGCTCTGTCTTGACTGTTTTGGCCTGGATTCCGAAACGACGGCGAGCGCCTGTTTCCCCAGGGGGGAACACCTCGTCTGTGGCCCAATCTGGCAGTTGGGGTGGCGGCTCTTCTTCCATCAAAGCGCTGGCGCTGATGATCTCTTCCCATTCGCGGTCCGGCTCTTCCACTTGCGGTTCGGGTTGGCCGGGAGCGTTGAACCATTCGATAAAGCG
The DNA here is from genome assembly GCA_049323115.1 of Chloroflexota bacterium. Lineage (GTDB taxonomy): Bacteria > Chloroflexota > Anaerolineae > Anaerolineales > Villigracilaceae > JAABUE01. Next base: position 6,435 of record JBMOMP010000137.1, on the reverse strand, counting down.
CTTGAGCGGCGCTGGCAATTTGAAGCGCCAGGAGGCGGGCAGGAAGATGATCGCTGCCCCCAATGCAATGAGGAATGCAAACAAGCCGATCAGGGACGGGCGCAGGTAAGACTCCTTTAGCACTACGTCGAGCGTTTTATCCCGTTCGAACACAAAGGGAGTGTTCATGCCGGCGGCCATAATTGGGATGTAGCCAGTGCTGTAGAAGGTCTTGTGGAGGAAACCTGCCCCCCATTGCTGTTGCAGGGCAGCCCAGATTTGATCTTTTATGTCAGGCGGGAAGAGCGCCACGCTGGGACGGTCTGCAGGGAGTATGCGTGCGCCAGACAGGATGTCTTCGGCGGCGACGGGTTCGAAGACAACCGTTTCGCGGAAGGGAGTGACCATGTGGGGCATGTATTCCGCTTCGGCTGGATCGGTGTAGATGTAGTACAGGGATTCACCTTTTGCTTCCAGGCCGGTCCATAGCACGACCTGGTCTGGTTGCGGGCGGTAGACGGGCGGCATTTTGATGAAGTAATCGTACAACCCGCCAATTGCAACCAGCGCGATGACGAAGGCGAACAGGGTGTTCCTGGAACCTCCCAGCCTCCGATGCATGGCTGCGGCAGTCTGGGCAATGGCTTGCATCCCTATGGTCGTCAGGATTGCCAGGGCTGGGATGAGCGCTACCATGTGCGTGTGGCGCGGCGGGACGGTGTTCAGGACGCTCAGTCCCACTGCATTGACAAAGAACCATAGCAACAATAACTGGCTGCGCGGTTGTTTGATGGTCAAGAAGGCCCCCGCCAGCCCGATCACGTAGAACAGCGCGCCTATCGAACCGGCCAGCGGGAAGGCAATGTAATGCTCGGATATCAGCCAGGGCCTCTGGAAGGCCAGCATGGTGCGGATGAAGCCGCGCGCCAGCAGTTCCAGGTAGATGCGCGGATGGTAGAAGAGTTGGTTTTCGTTGATCTCGAAAGGCGGCGCGACAGAATAGAGTTCCTCTTCGCTGTAGAATTGCAGGCCGTTGAAGGTATTGAAAAAGACGCTTTCGAGGGATTTGTAACTGAGTGCCTGGGGGTCATGATGCAGGCCGTACAGGATGTGCGGCGCGACGAAGAGCGCAAAACCGACCAGCAGCAACAGGACAGCCTGGGCAGTCTCGCGGAATTTGATCTTGCGCCCGACCCAGATCAAAAAGACGAAAAGCAGCGCGATCACCACTGCCATGCGCGCGGCAAAATAGACGTAGAATCCCAGCCCGGCGGCGCAGCCGGCCAGGTACAGGTACAGGCTGCTCTTGCGGTGGAGTCCCAGGTGCAGCCAGTAGAGCGTCAGCGCAGTGACGAACAGCGCCTGGATATTGTTGTAGCCCAGCCGTGAGAAGGCAATGAAATAGGGACTGGCAACCAATACGATGACCGACGCGACCGCCATCTTGCGGTTGAACATCTCGCGCGCCAGTAAGTAAAGTGGCGGGACGGTCAGCAGCCCGGTCAGCACCGAACTCAGACGCCAGCCCCACAGGCTGACGCCAAACAGCCGGATGAACCAGGCCGGCAGGATCGAACTGAAAACAGGGAAGGTGTAGACGCCCACCGCAAACACGGAAGGCTTGAACTCGCCGATGGCGATGTCGCGGGCGATGCCCCAGAAGTTGCCTTCGTCGCCGATCAGGCCGTCCGGTAGGCCTTGCAGGCGGTACGCGCCGACGACCAGCCCGCCGAACAGCAGGCCGATGATCCAAAGCAGGTCCCTGCGGCTGACCTGCGGCGAAAGTTCGATGCCCCGGCGCAGGTCCCACACGGCGATGGCGACGGCAAACAGCGCCAGGCTGGCGAGCCATAGGGGCGCATGGAAGGGCCGGAACGATTCCACGTTCAGCCGCAGGAGCAAGATGGTGTATAAACCCGCCCCGACCAAGACCCAGGGCCCGGTCTTTGCCAGTTGGCGTAATGCGAAGGGACGTGGTTCACCGAACTCCCTTTCGGGCGGCAGCAGGGAAATGCCGCGCATGGACAGCCCCAGCAGGACGCCGCCTATGAGCAGCAGCGGCAGCCCGTAGAGGGCGTTGTCGATGCCGGGGACAGCCAGGTGGATTTCCTCCGTCAGCCAGGTCCCTAACTTGAGCGGAGGCCGGTCAGGGAGTGTGTCGATGGTGATCCAGGTTTGCCCGATGGCCATGAGGACCAGGCCGAGCAGGCCGACAAGCCAGCGGCGTTTGAACCAGGTGATTTTTTTTCTGAGCGTTGAGTCGGTCATATAGATCTTTGGGCAATGTGTCGGTAGTGGTGGCTTCAGTCGCTTTTTCGGCGGACGACTGAAGTCGTTACTACGAAGTTCAAGTCTATTTCAGTCCCAGTTCTGTGCGGCTGATGACCAGGCGCTGGATCTCGCTGGTGCCTTCGTAGATTTCGGTGATCTTGGCGTCGCGGAAGTAGCGCTCCACCGGGTATTCCTTGCTGTAGCCGATGCCGCCGTGGATCTGGACAGCGGCGTGGGCGCAGAACATGGCCGTCTCGGAGGCAAACAATTTCGCCGTCGAGGATTGAAGCGTGAAGCGTTCGCCGGTCGTCTTGGACCTCTCCTTGGCCAGCGCCGCGTTGTAGATCATCAGGCGCGAGGCTTCGATGCGCGTCTTCATGTCGGCCAGTTTGAAGGAGATGCCCTGGAATTCGCCGATCTTCTGCCCGAAGGCTTCGCGCTCGCGGGCGTAGGAGAGCGAGGCCTCGTAGGCGGCCTCTGCGATGCCCAGCGCCTGCGAGGCAATGCCGATGCGCCCCACGTCCAGCACGGCCATGGCGATCTTGAAGCCGTCGCCTTCCTCGCCCAGGCGGTTTTCGACCGGCACGCGGCAGTCCTCGAAGACCAGTTCGCTGGTGGCCGAGGCGCGGATGCCCAACTTGGGTTCCTTCTTACCGCGCACGAAGCCGGGCGTATTGGATTCGACGACGAAGGCGCTGATGCCCTTTTGCTTCTTGGCGGGATCGGTCATCATAAAGACGACCACGTAGCCGGCTACCGGTCCGCTCGTGACCCAGGACTTGCGTCCGTTCAAGATGTAGTGATCCCCGTCCCGGGCGGCGCGCGTACGCATCGCGCCCGCGTCCGAGCCGGACATGGGTTCGGTCAGCGAGTACGCGCCGATGCTCTGGCCGGAGGCGATGGGCGGCAGGAATTTCTGCTTTTGTTCCTCCGTCCCGAATTTCAGGATGCCGTGACAGTAGAGGGAGTTGTTGACCGACATGATGACGCCGTGCGCCGCGTCCACTTTGGAGATCTCCTCCAGCGCCAGCACGTAGGACAGGGTATCCATGCCCGCGCCGCCGTAGGCTTCGGGGACTTCGATGCCCATGAAGCCCATGCTGCCCATCTTCTGGATGGTCTTGTGCGGGAATTCGCCGCTCTCGTCGAACTCGGCCGCGATGGGAGCGATCTCCTTTTGGGCGAAGTCGCGCGCCGTGTCGCGGATCATCTTGTGTTCATCGGTCAAAGGGAACAGAACAGTGTCGCTCATGTCGTCCTCCGGGCAAAGGGATGGGGTAAATTATACCCGTATGTCGCCCCTGGCTGTCTTTCGTACATAGCAAATTCAGGTTAATTTCGATAGGTCCATGCCTCGATTTCACCGCCGGCGGCTTGGGTGAACCGCGCCAGGTCTGGCGCGGTGACTGTGTGGAAGAGATGCGCCTCGCACTTGCAGTCGCTGCACCCGAAGCCCCGGATGGGAGACAGGCCGTCCAGCCCGCGCAGGATGTCCGCCCAGGCGTGTTCGCGCGGGATAGGGTCGTGCGTGTACCATGCGCCCAGGGGACTGGCGCCCGCGCGCAGGTAATCGATGTGCCAGTGCAGGGGCTTGTCGCTGCGGCAGTGACGCAGCACCCGCGCCCGCACGCCGCCCGGCCCGAAGGCGCTGCCCACGTACAGGTAGTAGCCTGCTTCGAATGCAACCTCGCGCCAGCGGCCAACCTGCACGCTGGCTTTTACGTGGTTTTGGAGCAGGAGGACGTAGGTGCCGGGTTGGGGGTTCATTTAGGCAATCTTCTTGTTGCTGATTCAGTCTGTGCAAACGCGCATCAACAACTCAATCAAAATCCGGCTCATCATCAATTTCATAGTCGGCTTTGCTTTCAAATAGACTCAACTGCTGCGCTCCACCTTCATTCGAGTAAAACTTTCTTGGCACAAGCCCATCACTTCTTAAACCGCCGAGTCTGTTGATTGTCTCCTGAATGCGGGGGATGCAATATTCAGTCCGTTGCTCGCTTATAGCATGAGTATTGAACCGAAGGACGTGCCAACCCAGTGACTCCAGATCGTTGTTGCGGCGATTGTCCAGTTCGACTCTATCGCGCTGTAAATGCCAGGTGTCACCGTCTGTTTCAACGTCCAGATTGCCAACATTACAGAAAAAAGCAAAATCGAGTTGATAGTAAAATGTTTCGGTTTTAACTTCCCATTGTCGCTCGGCAGGAATGTTGAGTCTTTTGAGTTCGCGCCAGAGTAAATCTTCAAGGGGGCTGTCATCAAACAAATCGTTGATTTGGTCAGCAAGCATGAATTTGTCCCATGTGGTTGGAACAAATACGATTTTTCTTGGTAATCGTGATGAAATAGGTTTTTCACGTTCCTGTAAACTCTCAAGCCAAAGACGATAATATTGCTTCCCTGATCTTTCACTCTCGATCTCGTTGGGAAATATTTCCCTACGTGTGACAACGTCAATGTCTGTCACAAAGCCGAAATAGCGAATCTTGAATGCATCGTCCCCAAATGCCCTTGGCTGGTAGAAGGCAAGATATTTTGGAGGCCACCGTTTTGGCTTGCTGGCAACAGGTATGCGATACCACCCCTGATTTTGCAGGATGGAAAAATCTGCCTTATTGGGTAGAAACGCAACCAAAACTTCAGCGCCTTCTTCCATGCTTACTCCGTCATCTCTTTGACGATCCTCATCGTCTCCACGCTGACCGTACACCCGCGGCACAGCGGCTCATCACCAGTTCCTTATCGAAAATGTTCACAGGAATTAGTCCTGAACAAAAACAACGAATAGAGCATTTGAGTTTGCCGCTAACGCCTCAAGCTGTTTTCTTGAGATATCAGATTCTAAACTGGAGCGGTCAATGTAAACAAAAAAGATTGAGTGAACTTTTCTTGTGCCAACTTCCGTGAATCTTTCAGGTAAAGTACGACGCCGTGTTCCAACATACTGCGAAACAATGTGAAGAATATCAGTAAAAATCGCACTCCATTTCCAAAGTTTCAGGTCGTTAAATAATTTGGCTTTGAGAAAGTTCCAGTTCCCATAATAAAAGAATAAATTTCGTTGTTCAAGTTGCTCAAGCAACTTGCGCAACAAATTGACCGAGTCAGATGGATCTAATGGTTCAGGAATGCTCTCGGTGGTATTTTCGTAACGTTTTTCCCATTCATTGATGATCTTTATTGCGTTGCCAATTGCATCGCCTCTGTTGGCTGTCACGCTGCCAGTTAATGGCGGTATCACAATTTTGATCTCTGCGTTCAAATCTCTACTTCGTTCGTTTGAAGCGCCTCTTTCAACTTGCCCCTTTGTCAGATCGCCGCGTTTGATAATATATTTCATCTTGCTTTTGAGCGGATTGTAAATGGCGACATAGTTCTGCCGATAAGTGGGAGATAGGCGAGAGGCTAATTCCTTGTCGCTATCGAGTGTGTCGTATAACTCACATATTAATTTGAGGGCTACCTGTTCTGTCTCGATTAAATTGCAGTTCACACACAAGGGGAGCTCATTCTTGGGTTGGAAAAGTATTCGCACGCGTTCCCAAAGTTCATCTTTGAACTCCATCCATTGATGAGACGAAATACCTTTAACGTAATGCAAACTGTGCGGTGTCTTTTCTATTTCGCTTACAAGAGTTTTAATTGATGGTTTAAAGCTATGCTTCATATGTTCCTCCTTATTCCGTCATCTCCTTGACGATCTTCATCGTCTCCACGCTGACCGTACACGCGCGCATCAACAACTCGATCACCTGCTCCTTATAATCCGCAAACCGGTAGGTGTTGAATTTCTCCGCGATGGTCGGGTCTTTGGGCTTCTTCTCCTTGTAGCGTTCCAGGATCCATTCCAGCGCGGAATAGGTGCCAAACCAAATTGATGAACGCCCGCGTGGTATTTTTGGATGAGTTGGATGGACACAGAGATCCTCCGTCCAAGAGATACGCCCATTATAGCAAAAGAAAGCCGGTCTAGCGCGCAATAGCATCCCCACTATGGCATTAGGGGGGCGCAGAGCCTTTCTTCAACTCTTGGGCTTATGGGTAAATCACAGGACTGGGTGTGCGTCAGTTTTTTGAAAAAGGGGGTAAGATAGGCGAAAAACGAGAGAGGAACGCGAAAATGGACGCAAACAAAGTGGTAGCACATTGGCAAGAGTTGAGTCGAGAGACAATGCAAGGGAT
>JBMOMP010000136.1:0-3118 GCA_049323115.1 Chloroflexota bacterium | reverse complement strand
TCTCGTGCAAGCCGATGATCTCCACCGCCTCGCCAACCTTGATGATGCCGCGGTCGATGCGCCCCGTCACCACCGTCCCGCGTCCCTTGATCGAGAACACGTCTTCGATGCTCATCATGAACGGTTTGTCGGTCTCGCGCTTCGGCTCGGGGATGTATTCGTCCACCACTCGCAGCAACTCGCGGATGCTTTCGTATTCCGGCGCGTTCGGGTCGGTGCTGGCGCTCTCCAGCGCTTTCAAGGCCGAGCCGCGCACGATCGGGGTCGTGTCACCGGGGAAGCCGTACTCGTTCAGCAATTCGCGCAGTTCCAGTTCCACCAACTCCAGCAATTCCGGGTCGTCCATCTGGTCGATCTTGTTCAGGTACACCACAATGCTGGGCACTTCCACCTGGCGCGCCAAGAGCACATGCTCCCGCGTCTGCGGCATCGGCCCGTCCGGCGCTGCCACCACCAGGATCGCGCCGTCCACCTGCGCCGCACCCGTGATCATGTTCTTGATGTAGTCGCGGTGACCGGGCATGTCCACGTGCGCATAGTGCCGCTTGTCCGTCTCGTACTCCACATGTGCAATGTTGATGGTGATGCCGCGCGCTTTTTCTTCCGGCGCGTTGTCGATGCTGTCGTAGGCGCGGTATTCCGCCTTGCCCATGAATTGCGATACCTTCGTGATCGCCGCCGTCAGCGTCGTCTTCCCGTGATCGATGTGTCCCATCGTCCCCACGTTCAGGTGCGGTTTCGTGCGCTCAAATTTCTGCTTCGCCATTCTCGTTCTCCTTTTTCTGACAAGAGTACATTTCGTCAGCAACTGAGCCCACGATGGGATTTGAACCCATGACCCCGTTCTTACCAAGAACGTGCTCTGCCGACTGAGCTACGTGGGCTTAACGTGCTGCCGGGAATATCCCGGTTCGCGCCGGAGGCTTTCTCCGACAAGTGGGCGGTGACGGATTCGAACCGCCGTAGGCTTCTGCCAGCTGATTTACAGTCAGCCCCCGTTGGCCACTTGGGTAACCGCCCGGGATAGGTTGTCTAGTGTTCTGGTTAGCCCACTAGTCGCTTGGCCCCTCGCAGGGCGATGAGGCCAACCGACCAACTGGCTAATGGAGCCGACGACGAGAATCGAACTCGTAACCGCCCGCTTACAAGGCGGGTGCTCTGCCGATTGAGCTACGTCGGCGAGAAGGGTGCCTGTACCTTCGGGCAAGAAGGATGCTTGCACCTTCGGCAATTAAGCAGGCAGATTATACCAAAGGGTATATGCACCCGCAAGGTTCTGGCAATTAAAGTGCTCCCGGAGGCCAGGAGCGCGCGATTGGGGAGTTTATCAGGAATTGCCTTGAGCGTCAAGCAAATGACAGTTCTATTTTGCTTTGGTTTACTGCTGTCTCTGCATCAGTTTATTCGCCAGTTCCATGAGCGCTACACCCGCTTCGCCTTGCGGATCGGCCTCGCGCAGGTGGGTCAATGCTAAGGTGGTCATCTGGCGGGAAATGTCATGTGTGTATTCATAGGCTCCTTCGCTGGCAAGCGTTTCTGCTAACCCTGGAACCTCGTGTGGTGTAATGGCTCCTTGCAGCCAACGCTGGGCGAATTTTCCTTTTTTGTTCAGCCCGTACAGGACCGGCAGGGACTTTTTTCCTTCTACCAGGTCGCTGGCTGTGGATTTGCCTGTGATGGCCTCATCGCCCCAAATTCCCAGGATATCGTCCTGGGCTTGGAAGGCCAGCCCCAGCGTATGCCCAAAGGAGCGATAGGCGTCCTGGGTGCTTTTGTCAGCGCCGCTCAGAATCGAGCCGATATGGCAGCAGGCGGAGAGCAGGGCGGCGGTCTTTCCCGCGATCATCGGCCAGTAATCTTCGACGCCCAGGTCGTCCCGGTTTTCGTAGGACATGTCCAGGAATTGTCCGCGCGTCAGGTCGAGGCAGGCATCGTGCAGCGTCCTTGCGGTTTGGATGACCGTTTCAGCCGCGTAATGGTGGTTCAGGTCTATGACGGCTTGGTTCGAGAGGACGAACAGGGCATCGCCGACGTTGATCGCCATCGGCGCGCCCCATTTCGTCCATACGGTGGGCCGGCCGCGCCGTTTTTCGGAGTGGTCTTGGATATCATCATGGACGAGCGAGAAATTGTGCACCAGTTCTATGGCGGCAGCGGCAGGCAGGGCGGGCTGCCAGTCTGCATTGCAGGAGGCGATGACCAGGAGCGTCATCAGCGGGCGGATGCGCTTGCCGGCGGCTTCCGGGCCGGCGCCCTCGCCGCTCCAGCCCATGTGGTAGGTCAGCATCTGGTGGAAGAGTTGGGTGCGCGGCTCATCCAGGCGGGCAACCTGGCGCTGGAGTTCGTTTTCGATGGCGGGGAGCATTTGGTTCGCAATGTTTTGCAGGCTCATGGGTATGCCTCCTGAAGCAGGCCGAGCAGGTGAAGGTCGCGCTCCAGTTGCCGGGAAGAGTGGAATTGAACGGTAGCAAGCCCCAGGTCGCGGGCCGAGGCGATGTTCGCGGGCGAGTCGTCTACCAGCAGGCATTCGTTCGCGTTCCGGCCAATCCTGTCCAGGGTGAGTTGGAAGATGCGGGGATCGGGTTTGACGAGTTCGACTGCGCCGGAAAGGATGATGTCGTCGAACAGGTCGAAGAAGGGATATTTTTTATGCACCAGCGGGAATGTTTCGTGCGACCAGTTGCTGAGGCCATATAGAAGGAAGCCAGCCTGTTTGAGTTGCTGCAATATTCTTGCGGTTCCAGGGATGGGCCCTACGATCGATTCTTCCCATTGTTCGTGATAGGCGCGGATGAGGCGCGCGTGTTGCGGGAATTGCGCCGACAGTTCGGCGACAGCCTGCGCAAAGGGTCGTCCCCGATCCTGTTCCAGGTTCCAGGCTGGGAAGTTGATCTCGGCCAGGAAGTGGTCTACCTCTTGTGGCTGTTCGAAGTAGCGGCGATACAGGCGGCGCGGGTCCCATTCCAGCAGGACGCCGCCGAAGTCGAAGAGGATGGCATGGATGTTTTTTTGCATGGCGCGATTCTAGCAGGGTTTTTCGGATTGGTGTGGTAACCTCGCCTGTATTTCTCTGTTTCCTGCTACAGGTCGTTCCTTTGTTGTGATATCTGGTCAAGCA
>JBMOMP010000135.1:0-3122 GCA_049323115.1 Chloroflexota bacterium | reverse complement strand
GTTGTTCCATTTCAAGGTGCCCCCACCTCGCTGGGAGCCACCTAAACAACGCGGAAGACCTTCAATGGCTATCCTTCAACTGGCTCAACAATGGGCAAATTGACTACGTTTAACTGCGGTGATACCATTCATCATGCCAAAATCAACTTCACACAAAAAGATAAAGCGCATTTTGGGAAGCATTGCAAACAAACGCGCTCGTATTGTCATTGCGCATATTCTTGAACACGGATTTATAACCACTGAACAACTTGAAAAACAATACGGTTATAACCATCCGCCAAGAGCCGCCCGCGATGTGCGTGAAGCAGGTATCCCGCTAGAAACTTTCCGAGTCAAGGATAGCGAAGGACGTTCAATAGCGGCTTACCGGTTTGGCGATGTGAATAACATCCAAAAAGGCAGATTAGAAGGCAGGCAAACTTTCCCAAAGCAATTTCGAGATGAACTTTACGCTCAAAGTGGCGGAAAATGCTCAATTTGCAATGGCTCTTTCGAGCAAAGATATTTACAGGTTGACCATCGAATTCCGTATGAAGTTGCAGGTGACGCTCAAGATGAATTGGATCCCCAAGATTTCATGCTGGTTTGCGGTTCTTGCAATCGTGCAAAATCGTGGTCATGCGAACATTGCGCCAACTGGCAAGATAAAAAATCTCCACAAGTATGTTTGAAGTGCTACTGGGCAAATCCCGAAAATTATGTCCATATTGCACTCAGAGAAGTAAGGCGCACTGATATTTTGTGGGATGAAAACGAAGTTGAGTTGTACGAAAAACTTAAGGCATCAGCAGTTCAAGACCAGTTTCCGATTCCTGAATACGTCAAAAAGGTTGTAGAAAAACACTTTGGAAGGACAAAAGGCGGCGAACAAAGCGTGGGTGTGTCCTGATGAAAGTCATCCCTTCGGCTTCGGCAAGTTTGCGCGGCGGCTCAGGGCAGGCTTCTGCATTCGCAGAACGAGCTCCCGTTCTGCCCTGAAAAATGATGGGGCGCTAATTCGATCAATGAAAGGAAGACTCACTTTTGCCTTTAGCGGATGTTCAGGGGAAAAGCATAGGCATCCATTGGGGCATGTTTTCTATTACGCAAGCAAGAAATGGGAAATGGTTTTTCATCAAGCCTCAAGACTAACTCTTTTCAAGGGATATAGAAATCGCACCTGCCCGCTTGGATTTCACAGCGTGCGACCTCTTCGTTCATCCACAGGACGCGGAATTGCTGGCTGCCCTCCTTTGTCGTCCAGAAGATGGTATTCCTCTTTTCGGATGGCTGCAAAGTGCTGTGGTATCGGTTCTGGCACTCGGCCGGCAGCAGGTAGGGGATCTTGCTCAGGTAGATCTCGATCCGCAGGCAGCGCTCCGGCTGGCTGGTGTCGAAGTATTGCTGCCATTCCCAACCGCCGAAATGGTTGACGAACTGCCCGTCCTCCGTGACGCGCTCAAAACTGAAACCGGACACGCTGCGCAAGACCCGGGAACGGTTGTGCAAGTAGAAACTGCTATCGTTGTAGTAGACCGTGAACAGGTTGCCGTTCGGGTATCTCACCGTCGGCAGGGCGGTGGCTAACCCCGGCGTTACAGGCGGAAGGGGCGTTTGCGTTGCCGCTTCCGTTCCGGTAGGGAGGGGAGATGGCAGGGGAGGAACGGTAGCCGTGAAAGCGGCGCTGGGGAGCGGTAACATCCCCGTCGCGGTGGGCGGCGCGACGGTCGCCACTGGGCTGGTTATGACCCCTGTCGTTGGACTTGGCGTATTCACAACCGGTGCAGGCAGCCGGGCGAACGGCCAACCGGGAAGGATGCCCTGGCCTGCCAGCCAACCCAGCAGGAAGATCAACAGCGCGAATATGACCAGCATCGGCGCGTATCTCAGCCCCGATTTTTTGCGCGCCGGGGGTGGGGGAGCAGCGGGTTTGCGGTTCCCGCCTCGCCCCTGCCTGGCTTTCTCTTTCTTCTTCAGTTTCGAGACCTCGGCCAGGGACAACTGGCTGCGCCGGATGGTCGGCACCCCAACCGGGATGGGGGGCAGGGGCGTCTTCGCGCTGGGCGCATCCGCAGGCGACTTGCCCACCAGGGCCTTTTCCAGGGCGGCTGCCAGGTCCGCGCCGGATTGGTAACGCCTGCGCGGGTCTTTTTCCAGGGCTTTCAGCAGCACGGCTTCGGCGGCTTCGGAGAGTTCCGGGTTGACGCCGCGCGGCGCGGGCGGCGGCTGGTTGATATGCTGGAGCGCCAGCGCCGCGGAGGATGGATCGTCGAACGGCACAACGCCGACCAGCATCTCGTACAGCAGCACGCCCAGCGAATACAGGTCGGAGCGCGGCGTAGCGTCCGCCGACCTGCGCGCCTGCTCCGGCGAAATGTAATGAGGCGTGCCGAAGGCTTCGCCCTGCGACTTGTCCTGGGTGTCGAGCGCCAGGCCGAAATCTCCCAGCATCACGCGCCTGTTCTCCGAGATCAGGATGTTGGACGGCTTGACATCCCGGTGGATGACGCCTTGCTTATGGGCGTAGTCCAAGGCGCTGGCAACGGAACGGGCGATATGCAGCACGTCGTTCACCGGCATGAGTTCGCCCGCCTCGGCGTAAAAGGACAGGATGGAGGCCAGGTCGCTGCCGTCCACGTATTCCATCACATAATAGAAAAAGCCGTCTTTGTGATGGTCGGCGTAATAGATCTGGACGATGTTGTCATGCCGCCACTTTGCCATCATGCGCGCTTCCTGGACGAAACGCTTCGCAACCGAAGATTTCTCGCGCTGGGCCGCGTGAATGACCTTGATGGCAACCGGTCGCTGCAGGATGACATCGCGCCCGTAATAGACCTGCGCCATCCCGCCGGAACCGAGCAGGCGTTCGATACGAAAGTTGGCTAATTGCTGTCCGATCAGTGGGTCGGTCATGGGCGTTTCTTCTTTGCAAGCGTCTGCTGGGTCTCGCGGCTGGCAAACGTGATGCGGCGCAGGTCCCGGATGTAGGCGTTGAAGCCGGTTGCATAGGCATCCAGGTAGTCCTGGGCCGCCAGGCAGGCGGTCTCTCCATGCCCGGCGGCTTGCAGGGCGGCCACATACGGGCGGAAATCGCGCAGGCTGATGCGCATGACGACCTCCGCATCCGTCATCACGCC
>JBMOMP010000134.1:0-27003 GCA_049323115.1 Chloroflexota bacterium | reverse complement strand
GGAGCAGCCCTTGACGGAGACATGGTTTGGAAGGATACTTAACATCGTTGCTTGGCGGCTTTAGCAGAGAAGCGGCAACAGTTTCCCTGGCGCTGCTTACGCAATATGCGGTAGTACCCTTTTCCTGCCCCCGTAGCTCAATGGACAGAGCAGCAGCCTTCTAAGCTGTTGGTTGTGGGTTCGAATCCCGCCGGGGGCGCCACTTACATCTTTTTGCCATCTTGCTTTGGCAAATATAGGGAACAGTTTTAGGAGTATGTCATGTCAACCAAAAGAACAGGTTTAATTCAACTCGCTGGCAAGGACGCCACGATCATCGGCGATGACATCAGTTGCGGGTGAAAGGAGCACGCCCATGCCCACCTCCATTCGAAAATCACATTCCTCAGCCTCCTTGACGGAGATGCGACGCGAAATCTTCCACGCCGTTGGCTGGCAGGTACAAGTGCGCACCGGGGTATGGAGCCCGCCAACGGACGTGTACGACACCGAAAACGATTACGTCGTGCGCGTGGAAATTGCCGGGATGCGCGAAGAGGACTTCGAGATCACGGTCGAAAACAACTTCCTCTCGATCACCGGCGCCAGGCCAGACATCCCGGAACGACGCGCGTACCATCAGATGGAAATCCGCTTCGGGAAATTCGAGTCGGTCGTCGGCCTGCCCGGTCCCATTGAGTTGGATGCAGCCCGCGCCGAGTACAAAGAGGGCTTCCTGACCATCACACTCCCCAAAAACCCACCCAAGGATAAGGGTTAACTGCGCATGGCCGCTACCCGCTGGCACTCTAACATGATCGACCTGTTCGATTGGATCTCGGACCACGATTCCGCGTTACTGGATATTTTCATGCCGCCGCTTTTCGCCATTCCTGAGAAGCAAGCCCAAGAAGACGCCCCGCCGGTTGAGGAACCGCTCAAACAGGAAGTGTCCGCTTACCCGAACGTCCTGCCCATCCTGCCGCTGCGCGGCGTGGTCGTGTACCCCCAGACCGCTGTCCCCTTGACGGTGGGACAACAACGCTCGGTTCGGCTCGTGGACGATGTAGTTGCCACCGATAAACTGGTGGGACTCGTGGCTGCGGTCAACCCCGAACTGGAAACGCCCGGCCCAACCGACCTGTACCGCGTTGGGACGATCGCTATCGTGCACCGCTTGCTGCGCGCCCCAGACGGCACGGTACGATTGCTGGTGCAGGGCATGGAACGCTTCCGCCTGGGGCAGTTCGTGGCCGAAGAACCGTACCTTAAAGCGCACATCCACCTCGCGCCGGAAACGGTCGAAGAAGGTTTACAGATTGACGCACTGGCGCGCAATGCGCGCGACCAGTTCCACCAGATTGCGCAACTGATCCCCTCGCTGCCGGAGGAGTTGATCTCTTCCGTGCTGTCCATCGAAAGCCCGCTGCAAACCGCCTATACCATCGCCAATTTCCAGCGCATCGAACTGGCAGACGCGCAACAATTGTTGGAACTGGACTCGACCACCGACAAATTGCGCAAACTGGTCGGCCTGCTGGTGCGCGAAACGGAAGTGCTGACGCTGGGGCAAAAGATCCAGAACGAAGCGCGCGAAGAGATCGAAAAAGTCCAGCGCGAATACTTCCTGCGGGAACAGATGAAAGCCATCCAGCGCGAACTGGGCGAGAAAGACGAGCAAGCCATCGAAGCGGAAGAATTCCGCAAGAAGATCGAAGACGCCCACATGCCGGAAGAGGCCGACAAGCAAGCCCGCCGCGAACTGGACCGGCTGGCGCGCCTGCCCACCGCCGCGGCGGAGTATGGCGTCATCCGCACTTACCTCGACTGGCTGGTCTCGCTGCCCTGGTCGAAGATGACCGAAGATAACCTGGACATCTCCCATGCGCGCAAGATCCTGGACGCGGACCACTACGGGCTGGAAGATGTCAAGGAACGCATCCTGGAATTCCTGGCGATCCGCAAGTTGCGCCTGGAACGCAAGGATGAAGTGCGCGAGATTTCGCAGGACAAAATCCGCCGCGAGCGCGAAGGGGTGATCCTGTGCTTTGTGGGACCGCCCGGCGTGGGCAAGACCTCGCTGGGACAATCTATTGCGCGCGCCATGGGCCGCAAATTCGTGCGCGTTTCGTTGGGCGGCGTCCGCGACGAGGCCGAGATCCGCGGACACCGCCGCACCTATATCGGCGCCATGCCCGGGCGCATCCTGCAAGCCTTACGCCGCAACGAGACCCGCAACCCCGTCTTCATGCTGGACGAAGTGGACAAACTGGTCTTCGATTTCCACGGCGATCCGGCCTCGGCCTTGCTGGAAGTGCTCGACCCCGAGCAAAACAGCGAATTCCGCGATCACTACGTGGAGGTTGCCTACGACCTCTCACAGATTTTCTTCATCACAACCGCCAACTCGCTGGAAACCGTCCCCGGCCCGTTACGCGACCGCATGGAAATCATCTTCCTTTCGGGGTACACCGACAGCGAGAAAGTTGCCATCGCAAAAGGCTACTTGATCCCGCGCCAGATCCGCGAAAATGGACTGCGCAAGAAGGAAGTCAAATTTACCGATTCGGCCCTGCACAAGATCATTCGCGGGTATACACGCGAGGCCGGCGTGCGCAACCTGGAACGGCGCATTGGCGCCATTTGCCGTAAGGTCGGCACACGCATTGCCGAAGGCAAAGACCAGGCTTACACGATCACACCGGATGCAGTGGAGGAATTCCTGGAACACCCTGTCTTCCACGGCTCGGAGGAGATTAGCATCCGCACGGCGGTCCCGGGTGTTGTCCCCGGGCTGGCATGGACGCCGTACGGCGGCGAAGTGCTGTTCATCGAAGCCACCCGTATGTCGGGCAACAAGGGGTTCCAGATCACCGGGTCGGTGGGCAACGTGATGCAGGAATCGGCGCGCGCAGCGTTATCCTATGTGCGCGCGCGGGCAGGAGAACTTGGCCTGGACGAGAACTTTTTCGAGAAGACCGACATCCACCTGCACGTCCCGGCTGGAGCCACACCCAAGGATGGCCCCTCAGCGGGCGTGACGATGGCGACCTCCCTGGTCTCCCTGGTGTCAGGCCGAAAGGTAAAACGCAGCCTGGGAATGACCGGTGAGATCACCCTGCGGGGGCACGTCCTCCCCATCGGCGGCGTCAAGGAAAAGGTCCTGGCTGCGCACCGCAACGGCCTGAAGACGGTCATCCTGCCCAAACATAATGAGTTCGACCTGGACGATGTCCCGCAAGAAGTCAAGAAGAAGATCAAATTTGTGTTCGTCGAAACCGTGGACGAAGTCTTGGAAGCCGCGCTCGAAAAACGACGCAAAGCGAACACCAAGCCACAAACGACACAGCAACCAACACCTTTGGAGGCTCCGAAGAACGATGCCGACCATCATGCTCGCTGAAGACGATCTGACCATGATCTCACTGCTCAAAACCCTGCTTGGCATGGAGGGCTATCGCGTCATTGCCCTGGACACGGATGACGACATTCTCGAGGCCGTTCGCCGCGACCGGCCGGATCTTCTCCTGATGGACGTCCACTTGCCGCATATCAGCGGCCTGGAAGTCATGGACCTGTTACGCGCGGACGAGGCTGTCAAAGATACCAGCGTGGTGATGACCTCAGGCCTGAACCTGGAAACAGAATGCATGTTGCACGGCGCCAATGCCTTCCTGCTCAAGCCTTATATGCCCGATGATTTGCTGGGCATGTTGAAGCGCAACCTGAAGACCTCCTGAAAATGGCGGTGCGCGCGTTCCGTTACCCCGAAGATTACCATCAAGTAGAAAGCCTGTGGTCATCCATTGGGAGGGGCGTCAGGATGGGATATTCTGACACCCGCGAAGAAATCCAAAAGAAACTCACCCGCGACTCCGACCTCTTCCTGGTTGCAGAAGAAGATGGGAAGATCATTGGCACCGTCATCGGCGGCTTCGATGGGCGGCGCGGGATGGTATATCACCTCGCAGTTGCTGAACCATTCCAGATGCGCGGCATTGGCTCCCAGCTCCTGAACGAGGTCGAAACCAGGTTGCGCGCCAAGGGCTGCCATCGTTGTTACCTGATGGTCACGACAGACAACCAAGCAGCCATGGAATATTATGAAAAACGCGGTTGGGAACGCATGGATTACGTAGTCACGTATGCGAAAAATTTCGATTAGCCAGTCGATCTGTCTATGACCCTTGACTTTGCTATCTTAACTGTCTCTGACCGTTCCTCGCGCAGGGAGCGACCTGACGCCTCCGGCCCGGCGCTGGCGGCCCTGGTGGAAGCCCGCGGCTGGCGCGTTGCCAGACGGGACATCCTGCCCGACGACGAGATGATGCTGCGCGAAACGCTCTCGATATGGGCGGACAGCGGCGAAGTGGACGTCATCCTGACCACCGGCGGGACCGGCTTTGCTCCCCGCGACGTGACCCCCGAGGCCACCCGCGCCGTTGTCGAGCGCCTGACCCCAGGCCTGGACGAGGCCATGCGCGCCGCCAGCCTGCAAGTCACCCCCCACGCCATGCTGTCACGCGCCGTCTCCGGCATCCGCAAACGGACGCTGATCATCAACCTGCCGGGCAGCCCCACAGGCGCGACCGAGAATCTACAGGTCGTCCTGCCGGCGTTGGAACATGCGATCCGCCTGCTGCGGGAAGAGGATGCGGGCCATTAGACCTTGCCAGCCCCCTCCTCCTTGCGCTATAATCCGCCCGTTTGCAATTCTCTCAAAGTGAGGCAAGTATGATCGATGTAAATGAACTGCGCAAAGGCGTGACCTTTGAACTCGACGGCCAACTCTTCAAAGTGCTGGACTACAGCCACAACAAGACCGGGCGCGGCAATGCCAATATCCGCATCAAAGCCCGCAACCTGCTGACCTACGCCACCATCGAGAAAACCTTCAATTCCGGGCAATCCGTCCAGGACGTACGCCTGGATTTCCATAACGTCCAGTACCTGTACACGGACGGCGACTTCTACCACTTCATGGACAACGAAACCTTCGAACAGCCCGCCATCAAAGGCGAACTGCTCGGCGATGACGCGCTCTACCTGACCGAAGGCCTGGAAGTCAAGTTGACATTCTACAAAGGCGAAGCAATAGATGTAGAACTGCCCACCGCCGTTGACCTGAAAGTGGTCGAAGCGGAGATGGCTATCCGCGGCGATACCGCTACCGGCGTGACCAAGAAAGTGCGCGTGGAAACCGGCTTGCAGGTGCAGGTGCCGAACTTCGTCAACGTGGACGACACCATCCGCATCGATACCCGCACGGGCGCATACGTCACGCGCGTATAACCTGTCTGTTCTGCCGGAATACGCAGTACGCAACATGCGTCCCGCTCCGCTGTTCGTACTGCGTCATTCGTAACCATCCGCACATGGCGCAGACCGCGCAGAGTTGGACATCGGGAAGGAAAAATCGGCGTAATCAGCGTAATCTGCGGATTATTTTTACCAATGAAAACTCCCGCTGGAAAAGAATGCAGTTACTTCCATGGCGACTATTACCGGGGGCGCAACCGCGAAGAATGCCGCCTGCTCAAGGCCGCCGGCCAGCGCTGGACGCCCGACCTGTGCAAGACCTGCCCGGTGCCCGGCATCCAACTTGCCAACGCATGCGAACACCTGCAACTGAGCGGCAGCGTCAATCGCCCGCTCAAGGCCGCCTTCCAGCGCCGCGTGCAGGCGACGGCCCGGTGCAACAAGACCCGGCGTCCCGTCAGTGAGCCGCACGTCGGCTGCGGCGAGTGCCACCCACTGCCATTCACATTCGAAGTCAAAGAGCCATGACCCTGACCCTGCTGCTCGACCTGGACGATACCCTGCTCGACTCCAATATGAATACCTTCATCCCGGCCTACTTCCAGGCGCTGTCGGGATTCCTGGCCGAGCAGGTGCAGCCGGACCTCATGCTCCCGGCGCTCATCGCCGGGACGCGCAAGATGATGGCCAACACCGACCCTTCCCGCACCCTGCAACAGGTCTTCGACGCCGAATTCTTCCCCAAGATCGGCCTGCCGCGCGAGAGCCTGCAACCGCGTATCGACCGGTTCTACGACCAAGTATTCCCCAGCCTCAGCCATCTCACCCAGCCGCGCCCGGCGGCAGTGGAACTGGTCGAATGGGCGCTGGCGCAGGGCTATCGCCTGGGCATCGCCACCAACCCCCTCTTCCCGCTCAAAGCCGTCCAGCACCGCATGACCTGGGCCGGCCTGCCGCCCGAACAGTATCCTTTCGAAGTCATCTCATCCTACGAAACCTTCCATTTCACCAAGCCCAACCCCGCTTACCTGGCCGAGATGCTGGGGAGCATGGGCTGGCCGGACGGTCCCGTCCTTGCTGTTGGCGACGACATAGAATTGGACCTGCCAGCCGCGCACGGGTTGGGATTGCCCGCCTGGTGGATCAGCGCCCCGGAAGCGATCTCTCCCGACGGGTACGAACTGGCCGGACGCGGCTCGATTGCGGACCTGCGTCCCTGGCTGGAGGCCCGCGATCTTTCTACGCTCGAGCCTGCGTTTTCCACCCCCAGCGCCCTCGCCGCCTTGATGCTCTCCACGCCAGCCATCCTCTCCGGGTTGGCAGGGCAGGCCCGGGGTCCGGTGATGAAGCGCCGCCCGGAACCGGCCGAATGGAGTCTGGCCGAAATTCTGTGTCACCTGCGCGACACAGAACAGGAAGTCTACCAGCCGCGCCTGCGCCTGCTGCTGGAACAGGACGAACCGTTCATCCCGGCGCGCAACACCGACGAATGGGCAGAGCAGCGCGGCTACCGCGACCAGGACGGCCTGCAAGCCTTACAGGATTTTATCGCAGCGCGCCTGCAAACGCTGGAAATCATGCGCGGTCTGGGCGGGGCGGATTGGCAGCGCAAAGCGCGGCACGCCATCTTTGGCCCGACCCATTTGGGGGAACTGGTGCGTTTCATGGCCGAGCACGACCGCCTGCACATCCGCCAGGCGCAAACGACGCTGCTGTATGCTGCACGATAGCGCGCATCGCATCTCTTTTCCCTGTGTTATAACAGCCAACTGAATCTCACGAATGCTCAAGCCTTGCGAAGGTTCCAAAACCTTTGCAAGGCTTGACCTGATTTTCGGTTTCTGTGAGCCAATCCTTTAGAGCAGGAGGTTGATCGATGAGAACGCGCGTAGTGATCACCGGCCTGGGCTGCGTCAGCCCGGTAGGAAATTCAGTGGAGGAAACCTGGCAATCCCTGATCGCAGGGAAATCCGGCGCGGCGTATATCACCAAATTCGACGCCAGCCAGCACAAGACGAAATTTGCCGCCGAAGTCAAAGGTTTCGACGGCGCTGCCCTGTTCGGGGCGCGGGAAGCGCGCAGGATGGACCTGTTCGCCCAATATGCAATGGCCGCTACGCTGGAAGCGCTGGCCCAGGCCGGCCTGGCGCTCGATGCGGGCAACCGCGACCGGGTCGGCGTGCTGATCGGCTCCGGCATCGGCGGGATCGGCACGCTGCTGGAACAGGTAGAAGTCATGCGCGAGCGCGGCCCGGAGCGCATCAGTCCCTTCCTGATCCCAATGATGATCTCGGACAGCGCGGCCGGCATGATCGCCATCCGCATCGGCGCGCGCGGCCCGAACATGTCGCTGGCAACCGCCTGCGCCTCCGGTTCGAATGCGGTCGGCGAAGCCGCCGAAATGATCCGGCGCGGCGCGGCAGATGTCATGGTCGCCGGGGCCTCCGAAGCGACCATCATTGCGATCGCCATGGGCGGCATGAACGTGATGGGCGCGCTTTCCACCCGCAACGACCAGCCAACGCGCGCCTCGCGCCCCTTCGACAAGGACAGGGACGGCTTCCTGATGGGCGAAGGCGCTGGCATCCTGATCCTCGAAAGGCTGGAACACGCCCAGGCGCGCGGCGCAAACATCCTGTGCGAGTTCAAGGGCTACGGCACCTCGGACGACGCCTACCACATTTCAGCCCCCGACGAGAACGGCGCCGGGGCCGCGCTCTCGATGCGCTATGCGCTCAAAGACGCCGGCCTGCAACCGGCCGACATCGGCTACATCAACGCGCACGGCACGTCTACGCCCCTGAACGACAAGAGCGAAACAGCCGCCATCAAAACGGTGTTCGGCGAGCAGGCCTACAAGATTCCCGTCTCATCCACCAAATCCATGACCGGGCACCTGCTGGGCGCTTCCGGCGCGCTGGAAGCGGTGGTATGCGCCAAAGTATTGCAGGAAAACACATTGCCGCCCACCATCAACTACGAGACACCCGATCCCGCCTGCAACCTGGACTACGTCCCCAACCAGGCGCGCAAGGCCAGCCCCGACAACGTGATGTCCAACTCTTTTGGCTTTGGCGGCCACAACGCCACGCTTATCCTGTCACGGATGTAACGCGAACAGCGTCCCTTTTGGGATTGGCAATTCGCGACGTAACGCAAATTGATAATTTGCGCTACAAAGAAGAGGAATCAATGCCTTACGCACACATCACCGGATGGGGCATGTCTGTTCCAGAGCCGGTCTTGACCAACGAAGACCTTTCCAAGATGGTGGACACCAACGATGAATGGATCCGGGAACGCACCGGCATCCGCGAACGCCGCATCGCGCGCGAGAACCAGTCTTCGGCCAGCCTGGCGGCGGCGGCCTCGCTCAAGGCGCTGCAAGTCGCCAACCTGAAACCCACCGACCTCGATTTAATCATCTGCTCCACCTCCACGCCGGAGCACATCTTCCCGGCCACCGCCTGCCTGGTACAGGACCAGATCGGCGCGACCAGGGCCGGCGCGTTCGACCTGCTGGCAGCCTGCACCGGGTTCATCTACGCGCTCAACATGGCGGCGCAATCCATCCGCAGCGGGGCGATCAAGAATGCGCTGGTGATTGGCGCGGAGACGCTCTCGCGCTTCGTCAACTGGCAGGACCGCAACACCTGCATCCTGTTCGGCGACGGCGCGGGGGCGTTCGTACTGCAAGCCAGCGAAAAACCGGGCGGGGTCAGGTCGGCGGTGATGCGCTCGGACGGCTCCGGCGGCGACCTGCTGATCCTGCCAGGCGGCGGCAGCAAACACCCCGCCACCGAAGCGACCGTACAGGCTGGCAAACATTACATCGAGATGGACGGCAAGGAGGTCTTCCGCTTTGCCACACGCGTCATGGCACAGGCCACCAGGGAGGCGCTGGCAGGCGCGGGCCTGACGGTAGAGGATGCAAAATGGATCATCCCGCACCAGGCCAACATCCGCATCATCGAAGCGGCAGCGCGCGGACTGAAACTTCCTATGGAGCGCTTCATCGTCAACCTGGAGAAGTACGGCAACACCTCCACCGCCTCCATCCCGATTGCTGCCGTCGAAGCGGCGGAGGATGGCAGGCTCCAGCCCGGGGACAAGGTTGTCTTCGTCGGCTTCGGGGCCGGCCTGACCTGGGGCGCATTGACGGCGGAATGGAGCGGCCCGCTGCCGTCCGAAAAGAAAGTTCACCCGTCCCGCTACCGGCTGTGGGCGCGCCTGCGCTCGTTCTTCCGGCGCGTTGCACGCTTCATCGAAGGCCTCATCTGGGGCCGCGCTTCCTAAACATAGCCAATTTGCCCTGATTGTGGTACGATACCCGCGATACCAATAAAGGAGAAAGTTATGGCTTGGAAACCGGGTCTTCCCGAACTGCTGATTATTCTGGTCGTTGTCCTTTTGCTTTTCGGCCCTGGGCGCATCGCCAAGATCGCGGGCGAACTTGGCAAGGGCATCCGTTCCTTCAAGGACGGCGTTGGAACTTCCCAAGAAGAAAAAACCGAAGAGAAACCTGAAGAAGGCGCTTCCAAAAGTTAGGCAAGTTCAGAATAGATCAAAAACAACCCCTCCGCGTGGAGGGGTTGTTCGTTAAGCGCCCATCAGTAGCGCACGGCTTCGATCTCAGGGTCATCCAGCAACAATTCCAGGAAGCGCTGGTGCTGGCGCGGCTTGCCGATCACCTTCCAGACGCACAGGTAAGCGCCGTCCACTTTTTGCTTTTTCTGCCCGGCAACAACCAGCCGGTATTCGTCCAGGGCGCGGTTGAGTTGCTCCCATTTTTCCTCGTCGATCCTGAAAGTGACCTCGTAGGCGGCCGTATGGTGGATGCGGTCGATCCAGCGCTCCAGGAATGGGAAGCCCCACAAGATCACCAGGATACCGGCCGTTGCCATCAGGGTGGCAGCATACTCGCCTGCGCCAATCCCCATCCCAAGCGCCGCCGTCAGCCAGATGGTGGCGGCTGTGGTCAGCCCGGCCACCTTGCCCTCCTCGCGCATGATCGCGCCCGCGCCCAGGAAGCCGATACCGGTCACGATGTTGGCCGCGATGCGGGTAGGGTTGACTTCGTGGCCGACGCGCAGCGAGAAGATCGTGAACAGCGCCGCGCCGACCGCGATCAGGATGTTGGTGCGAAAGCCGGCGGCTTTGTCGCGGTATTCGCGCTCGAAACCGATCAACCCGCCCACCAGGATCGCCAGGCCGAGTTTGAGCAAATCTTCCATTGAAATCACCATCATTCCTCCATGTCAAAGTAACCCTTTCAGGTGTTCAGGGGCCGTCACAGGCCGGTTGCAGACGAAGCCTTCACAGACATAGACCGTCGCCCTGCCATCCACGAGCGGACGATCTGCCAGCAAGGCCGGGGCAGACGGCGACGGGGGAAACGCGGACGCAGCCACCACCAGGTTGGGACGGTACGTCGCGCGGATGAGGCCGAGCAGCGCCTGAAAATCTTCCCCGCCCGCCTCTCCCAAGACCGCGGCCTGCTTCACCTTCCCCAGGGCAAAATCCGCCGCCGACAGCCAGCGCGCAAAGGCCGTCGGGTAGCGCACGGCCGGTTCGGCGACGCTCGCCAGCGCCTTCCCCGCCAGGTCGCGGTATGCGCCGTCCCCGGTGAAGGCCGCCAGGTGGAGCAGCGCCTCGCAGGCCAGGGCGTTACCGGAGGGCGTGGCGTTGTCCTGCAAATCCTTGGGGCGGATGACCAGCGCCTCGCCGTCGGCAGGCGTGTCAAAGAAGCCGCCCTGCGGGTCGCTGAAGCGTGCGATCATCTCATCCGCCAGTTCCAGCGCGGAGGTAAACCAGCGCTCCTGGAAATCGGTCTGGTACAGTTCCAGCAGTCCGAGGATGAGCGCAGCAAAATCTTCCAGGAAGACCGCGCCGGTTGCGCGGCCATCCCACCAGGAGCGGCATAGTTTGCCGCCGGGGCGCAGGGCGGTGAGCAGGAAGTCGGCGTTGCGCGCGGCCAATAAATAGTAGTTTGTAGTAGCGGCTTCAGTCGCCTGGCTTGGTGAACGACTGAAGTCGTCACTACCGAGACTACCTGACACCCGCGCTGCCTCGGCCAGGGTTGCCAGCATCAGCCCGTTCCAGGCAGTCAGGACCTTGTCGTCGGTGGCTGGGCGGAGGCGTCCCTGGCGCGCGGCCAGCAGCTTGGCATGGCACTCGGCCAGTTTGGCGGGAACCGTTTGCGGGTCGAGTCCGAAGCGGGCCGCCAGCGTCTTGTCATCCAGGGCGCGCTGGAGTACGGTCTTGCCTTCCCAGTTCCCGTTTGCGGTAATCCCATACGCCGCTTCGAAAAACGCGCTACTTTCTAATAACTGTTCCCTGATCCCTTCTTGCGTCCAACAATAGAACTTTCCTTCTTCTCCATCCGAATCGGCATCCAGCGAGGAGTAGAAGCCGCCCTGGGGATGGGTCATCTCGCGGGCGACGAAATCGAGCGTTCCGGTCAGCACGCGGTAGAAGGCTGGGCTGCCGGTGACCTGCCAGGCGTGCAAGTAGGCGCGCGCCAGTTGGGCGTTGTCGTAGAGCATCTTCTCGAAGTGCGGCACGCGCCAGGAGTGGTCGGTGGAGTAACGCGCAAAGCCGCCGCCGACCACGTCATACATGCCGCCGCGCGCCATGCTGTGCAGGGCATGGAGGGCAGGTTTGAGAGCGTCGGGGTTGCCCGCGCAATGGCGGCGCAGCAGGAACTCGATCGTCATGGGCTGCGGGAACTTGGGCGCGCCGCCCCAACCGCCGTAGCCCCAGTCGTAGGAATCGAGCAGGCTCCTGACGGCCTGGTCGAGATGCTCCGGGGCCAGTACAAGTTCATAGCGCGCCAGGGAGGCGCTTCCCTGGATGTGCGCTGCGACCTGCCCGGCGGAATGGAGCACCTTTTCGCGCTCGTTCTGCCAGGCGGCAACCAGCGCTTCCAACACTTCACGGAAGGAGGGCATATTGTCCCTGCGGGATGCTTCGCGATAGCGGCGCGCCGGGGGGAAGTATGTGCCAGCATAGAACGGTTGCAGGCCGGGGGTGAGGAAGACCGACATCGGCCAGCCGCCGGAGCCGGTCAGGGCGGTGGTGGCGGCCATGTAGATGCTGTCCAGGTCGGGGCGTTCCTCACGGTCCACTTTGATGTTGACGAAATGTTCGTTCAGGAAGGCGGCCGTGGCGGGGTCTTCGAACGATTCGTGCGCCATGACGTGACACCAGTGACAGGCTGCATAGCCGATGCTGAGGAAGATGGGTTTGTCTTCGCGCCTGGCTTTTTCGAGCGCTTCCGGCCCCCAGGGGAACCAGTCCACCGGGTTGTGGGCGTGTTGGAGCAGGTAGGGCGAGGTTGCGTGGATCAGGTGATTAGACATTCTATGCCTGCACAAAGGGAAATAGGCAAAATAGTGGCGTAATTATAGCGTACTTGGTATGGGCAAAATCTCTGGGACGCAAACAGGGATGCCCGCCCTCAGTTGGGAAAGGAGCAGGAGTTGCAAATCCAGTTCTTTAATCTTTTTCAGGTTTGCATAATTGTTAATTGCCTTACAGAAATGTAAATTCATTTATGCTCGAATTGTTGTAAAATGAAAGCAATCGGATGAGAAAAGCCCTTTGATAAGGATAGCAAAATCATCTGTCAAGGAGTCAGGCAATGAAAGTCAGGTATCAGGTAGATGGCGATATTTTCCGGGAAATCAGCACGAACTGGCTTTGCGCCTATGTCAATGAGTATTTGATTAAAGCGCGCCGGTTTGCCACCGACCAGGCAGGCAACCCTGTCGAACATTTCCAGCTCAATGACGGACGGGTGTTTACCAGACTGGTTTCTGAACCACAGGCAGTTACTACATCTTCCAATCCTCCTTTGCGAGAGGCTCGACGGGCAATGCTCCAGATAGGTAACCATCCTGCAACCTAGCCGCGACGGAATCTGAGGCAGTCTTCATAAATGACAAAAAACTCTCACAAGTGAGAGTTTTTTTGTTTCTATCCCAATTGATTCGACAAATCACTTCCGCACTCACCCTACTTGTTATTTGTCTCATTTTCCTTTGGGCGTTGCGAGGAAAGTAAAAGTCCTGTATTCACTCTGAGACGGGGGACCAGCCGTGAGTTCCAGGAGCGGAGACGAGGCGAGGGTCATGACCAAAGAGCCGGAGGTGTAGAAATCATCCCCCGCCTCTTTCTGGACGCAGACCGGGGGCGTACGCAGGATGTCTTTTACCGCGCCCGGGCCGACCTCCCCCGCATCCAACCGCGCTGCGAGCATTTCCAGCCTGCGCGTGCTGTTCGTGCTGAAAATCTTTCCCTCAGGCGGCTTGAAACCAGGATGAAAATCTGCACTGACAAGAGGATGATTGGTATGGCGAAGCCTGCGCCCATCCGCTGTGACTTGCACAACGGCGTTTGCCGAGCATTCGAAATCGCGGATCTCCTGCCCATTCCCAAGCATGTAATTCTGCCCGGAGGCGTGCTGGACCTGGCACAGGAACTTTTCCGCTTCCTCCAGCGTCGACTGTTCCAACAGCGCGCGCACCATGAAGGCGACCGGCAGGCCGCCCGCACTGACGCTCAATTGCGGCAGGGTGTTGACGCACACGCCAAGCGGGCGGCTGTTCAAACCGGTGAGACCGAGAAAGCCCGCAAAGGAAAAAACAAGCGTTTCGAGTTCGCCTTGCTGGAGATGGAGCAGGACCTGCGCGCCGTCCGTCATGACGTGGATGTCCATGTTCTGCGCCAGTATGGGCGCGCCGCCCTCGCCATAGACCCCAATGGAACTGCAATGCGCGCGCGGCGAAAGGGACGAGCGGAACCACCAATCCTCGTCCATGCACTGGAAGGCGAACATGGTCGGGAAATCCTGCCCTGCGCCTTCGGCCAGTCCGCGCACTTCCTCGAGCAGGCCGGGAGACCAACGCTCGATGGCCGGGCGGAAGCCGGTCTCGGACAGGAAGCGCCTGAGATATGTCTCGAAGGGGAGGCGGGTTTCCTTTTCGATGTCCACTCTCCACAGGTCGAGGACAGAGGCGATTTGCGCACGCAGTTCTTCGCCGTGGATCTGGCCACGCTGGCGGGGCGAACCCTTTAGGTGAAGGAATGTGATGTTATCCAAGTGGAAGCGGACCTATCAGCTCAAAAGGATATAGGTTGATTGTAGCACCAACCGTTTCCACAGTGGCTCGCTGTCTTGCCCAAAACCAACAACTGCCCGCGCCGCCACATCGGCATTCTATGAAAAAAGCCCCCTGGAAACCCAAATCGATCGAACAACGTATATATCCCTAACAAACGAAAATGCAAAAGGAGAACAAAATGACCAACGAAACGAACACACCCGAACAGACACAACCGAAACAAAAAGTGATCTATCGAGGCGGCGCTTCCGAGGCGGTTTATGGACTTGGCCTGCTCGGCGCGTGGTTCTATTACCTCACTCATGCGACCACATTCTGGTTGGGCGTGCTGGGAATTCTCAAAGGCATCTTCTGGCCTGCCATACTGGTGTATGAGTTGATGAAGTATTTGAACATGTAGTGCTGGGGTGACTGCTACTCTTCTTCGACTTCAAGAAGCATTCGAACCACGCGCACACGCCGACCCGACGCAATCGGGATCTGGCTGACAGCATCCCATTCACCGCTCGAGAACAATACCTTCCCATCCCGAAAAACGGAGGTGAGCGTTTCACCCACCGCTCCAACCAGGCGAGTGCTGGGCGTTTTTTCCACGCCGCCCAATTGCTTGATTTCTCCCTTATCAATGATCGGGATCAGCAGCACAAGCCCGGGGCCCTTGTCACCGACGTAGCGACCAAGCCGGTAGACAGAAAGGCGTGTATCTTCCCGAACAATGCGGATACCCGCAGCTATGAAAATTGATATCACAAGTAAATCCCCAACAAGAAAACAAATGATGCTCGTTACAAATGGTGCATTGTTCTCCATAGTTTGCTCCTTGTGCCTCAAACGATCTCCCGCGCATCTCCGGGCAGGTTCTTGATTTTCAAGAGATACGCGCTGACGCGGTTATCATCCCCCTGCGAATATTCGAAACCATAGGCAGACGCCATCACCTGGGCGATCCGCCGGAACAGCCGCCCCATGACGAACAGGGAGTCCCAAATATGTTCGAACTTCGAGTCCGGATAGGTGGCTTCCAGTTCGGCCCAGGTCTCCGGCTCCAGCCCGGCCTTGAGATACTTTCCAGCCTTGCCAGGGGACTTCTTGAAAGCGGTCCGAAGCCCAAAATACCACACCAGCATCTTCATCAGTTCCGGGCGGATGACTTCTTCGAGGATGTACTTTGCATAGGTGAGTTCGCCGCGCCACAGTCCCTTGGCAACATAGGGACTGCACCACCAGAATTCGTTGCAGCAGTCCTGGAACGCCTTTTCGGTTGGCTGCTCGACCAGGTAATCCTTGTCGCTCGGCGGGGGAACATCCTTGAGGATGCCATCCTTGTCCTGGAGAACAACGGTCAGGCTGTCGTGGATCACATCCTCGATCCTTGCCAGGGAATGAAAGCCCAGGTCGATGCGGTTCCCGTCCATGTACTGCATCAGGTACGAATAATGGACCTCCGCGGGCCAGCGCGGCTGACCCATATCGTCGGGCAACTGAAGGATCATGATCTCGCCAAACCTGGGCGGGATGTCCCGGTTTCTAACGTAGGGAGTCACATCGCGCACCAGGCAAAGGAGGTCGAAATCCTGGAAGGGGTCGCGCGGCGCATTTGGGTTGGCGCGCGAGCCGTTCAGCAGCACGGCGCGGATGTTATCGTCCCGGCTGGTGAAATCGAGAATGAGTTGGAGCATTTCCTGTTCAGAGCGCATAGAGAGCCTCACAACCAATGCTGTTCAATCGAACAGGATGTACAGGATAAGCAGGATGTTTTTTTTAACAGCAGAAGGCTTATCCTGAACATCCTGTCTATCCTGTTTGACAAGGTAGGCAGTTACGTTTAGATAACATCTCTGGAGTGTGAAATCTCCTGATTTCGCCCGAAGCCTGGTCCCCTTCACCCTTCACCCTTCACCCTTCACCCTTCGGGTACTTCGCGGGGACGATATGACTTCGGGCTCCTTCCCTATAATACCATTCGTCCGTGATTTGGATTACAATCTCCCCATGCGACGGACTCGCCGGTTGTTCCTCCACTTCATACATCTCGTCTCGCACAGCACACATTACGCCTCACGTTTTACGTTTTACGTATTACGCATTCCACATTCCGCCTTCCCTCTGCTCTTCCTCTCCCTGCTCCTGACTTCCTGCCAGCCTCAATCCATTGCCCTCGCCATCATGGACGGGGACCAGGTTTATTCCGTTTCCACGACCGCCAACACGCCCATTGAGATATTGGCAGAGACCGGGATCAGCATCACGCCCGCCGACCGCATCCTGGTGAACGGACTTCTGGCGCCCCCTGACCAGCCTCTGCCGCCGAACGCCCGCAGCCTGCAAGTGCGCCGCGCGGTAGGTGTGACGCTGGTCACGCCGGGGGGAGGGCAGGCCGTCACGACCTCCGCGCCGACGGTAGGGATGGCGCTGCACGAAGCCGGCTACCAACTCTTCGCCGCCGATTTCCTCGACCCGCCTGCGAGTATGCCCGTCTACGCCGGCATGACCATCACCTGGCGTCCCGCGCAGGAAGTGACGGTGGTCACCAGCAGCGGGGACGTGCGCATCCGCTCCGCGGCCGGGACGGTGGGCGCGGCGCTGGCCGAGGCCGGGATTCCGCTCATCGGGCTGGACCGCAGCCTCCCGGCTGAGGCCGAAGCGCTGCCAGTCGATGGCCTGGTGCGCGTGGTGCGCGTCCACGAGTCGCTCGAAGTCATCCAAAAATCCATCCCCTTCGAGACCGAGACCGTCTCTTCTCCCGACGTCGCGCTGGGCGAACAGAAGGTGCTGCAAGCCGGCCAGGAGGGACTGGCAATGACGCGCGTGCGCATCCGCTACGAGGACGGGCAGGAAACAGCGCGCTCGACCGAGGCCGAGAGCGTGGTGAGACCACCTGTGTCGCGCATCGTCCAGACCGGCGCGAAAGTCGTGGTGAGCACAGAGACGGTGGGCGGCGTGACGTTGGACTACTGGTACGTGATGCAAATGTACGCAACGGTCTACTCGCCCTGCAATTCCGGCACCGGCGGATGCTCCTACAGCACAGCCAGCGGGCTGCAGGCCGGCAAGGGCGTGGTAGCTGTCGACTCTTCGTTGTACAGTTACCTGCAAGGCCAACGCATCTACGTGCCGGGCTACGGCTATGCGGTCATTGGCGACCTGGGCGGCGGCTACATCGTAGAACAGAACCTGGGCGTCTCGCGCTACCGCTGGATCGACCTGGGCTTCGACGACGACAACCTGGTAGACATGACCGGCTGGGTGACGGTATACTTCCTCGCGCCCGCGCCCGCCTCCATCCCGCCCGCGCTGCAATGACATGACCAAGACCCAAAAAAGCATCCTTGCCCTCCTATCCCTCACCGCCTGCGGATTGCTCTCGGTGATCGCCGTGTTCGGCTACCAGATCTACCAGGATGTCTGGACCGCGCCGCTGGGTTCCCCCATCGCCATGCCCACCTCCACCTGGAGCCTGCCCCCCACCTGGACGCTTACGCCGTCCATCCTCACCCCCACGCCAACCCGCCTTGCCCAAGGAGGGACGATCACCGCCAGCCCCGGCCTGCTGACCTCCTCCCTGGCGACATTGGAGTCCACCTTCTCTCCCACCCCGGCCTTGCTCGAAGAGACGGTCTTGCCCACCAATACCCCCTTGCCGATGGCGCTGCCCGCGCAATGTAACGGACCAGAGACGATGACCATCCTGGCGGTCGGCTCCGACGCGCGCGGCAACACCTACCTGTACGGGCTGGCGGATGTCATCCGCATCGTGCGCGTGGACTTCGTCAACGTCAAAGTGACCATCCTCGAATTCCCGCGCGACCTGTGGGTGGAAATCCCCGACATCGCCGACAACCTGGGCGGCCAGGACCACGAAAAACTCAACCAGGCCTATCTGTACGGCAATCCCGGTTTTGGCTACTATGACGGTCCCGGCGCCGGCCCCGGCCTTCTTGCGCGCACCCTGGCGCTCAACTTTGGCCTGGCGCCCGACCGCTACGTGGGCGTCAACATGCGCACCTTCGAGAAGATCGTGAACGCGGTCGGCGGCATCGAGGTCTACCTACCAGACGGCATGGATGGCCGCACCGCCGAAGACCGCAGCGCGCGCCTGGTCTTCCCCGCCGGGCGTCAAACCTTGAACGGCGCGCAGGCGCTCACCCTGGCGCGCATCCGCAACGAGGGCGTCTTCGAACGCGCCGAGAACCAGAACCTGGTGCTGTGCGCCCTGCAGGAAAAACTCACCAGCCCCACTGTGGTTATGCGCATCCCAGCCCTCATCCAATCCTTCCAGGGCGCCGTCCAGACCGACCTGACCCCCGAACAGATCACCCAACTGGCCTGCCTGGGGACGAAACTCAGGGCCAAAGACATCACCTTCGTCAGTTTCCCGCGCGAACTCTTCACCGGGACGCGCGTATACGACCCGGTCTTCAAGGCGCGCGTCTTCGTCTGGGACGTGGACTTCCTCCTCCTGCGCGACTACGTCAACCGCTTCAACCTCGGAACCTGGCCTGCTCCCGCTGCCGAGGGCAATAGCGAACCCCCAGCCGACTCTGCCACCTGCGAATGAGCAGCGCCCGCTTCCCGCCGCCCATCCCGCCGCTCGACGCCGCCGCCCTGCTGCGCCAGTACGGCCTGCGCGCCAACAAGCGCCTGGGGCAGAATTTCTTGCAAGACCCCTACGCCCTGGAAAAGATCGTCCAGGCCGCCGAAATCCGCCCGACTGACCACGTTTTGGAGATCGGGCCCGGCCTGGGCAGCCTGACGCGCTACCTGGCGGCGGCTGCGCAACATGTCGTTGCGGTCGAACTGGACGAGCAGCTGTTCCCGCCGCTGGAAGCGGTACTCTCCCCCTACCGGAACGTACAACTGGTGCATGGCGACATCCTGGACCTCGAACCGGGAGAATTGATCCGGCAGCCGGGTTACCTGGTAGTCGCCAACATCCCCTACTACATCACCTCGGCCGTCATCCGCCGCCTGTTGGAAAGCGCCCTCAAGCCGCGCCGCATCGCGCTCACCATCCAGAAGGAAGTGGCTGGGCGCATCTGTTCTGCGCCAGGGGATATGAGCCTGCTGGCGTTGAGCGTGCAGGTCTACGGGCAACCATCCATCGCGGCGCACATCCCGGCCGGCGCGTTCTTCCCCGCGCCGCAGGTTGATTCGGCTGTCGTCAGGATCGACATTTACGACACGCCGCTTATCCACCCTTCCCTGCTAAGCGTCTTCTTCCAACTCATCAAAGCCGGCTTCAGCCAGAAGCGCAAGACGCTGCGCAACGCGCTCTCGGCCGGCCTGCGCCGGCCCCCCGCCGAGGTGGAATCCCTGCTGCGCGCTGCGGGCATCGATCCGCAGCGCCGGGCAGAGACATTGAACCTGGATGAATGGGGAAGGCTGAACGAACGGTTCGCTCAAACGTGATTGTTGTTCTGGCTGACGCGCGCCTGGCGTCCCACCTTGCGCACGTCGCGGTAATGCCACCATACCTGCCAGATGCGCGCCGCCGCTTCCGCCTGGATGCGGAAAGACATTTTCGACTGGCCCCAACGCCGGTCTGCAAAATAGATGGGGGTTTCGCATATACGGTATTCCAGGCAGTGGGCCAGGTAGGCCATTTCCACCAGGAAGACATAGCCATTCGATTGGATGCGTTCCAGGGGCATGCCCAGCAAGGCCTCGCGCCGCCACAGCCGGTACCCGGTAGTGACATCGTGCAGGGGAAAGCCCAGGATGGTGCGGGCATACAGGTTGCCGAAGGCCGAAAGTCCCTTGCGCCAGCGCGGCCAACGCTCGTCCACCGAGCCGCCTTCGACATAACGGGAGCCGATCACCACGTCGCAGGTTTCGAGGCGTTTCGCCATCTCAACCAGTGTGGCCGGCTCGTGGGAAAAGTCTGCGTCCATCTGCGCCACCGCTTCCGCATCCCCCTGGAAAACGCGCTGGAAGGCGTTCAAATATGCGGCGCGCAGACCCATCTTGCCGGGGCGGTGGAGTACCTGCAAGCGTTTGTCCTGCCGCGCCAGTTCGTCGGCGATCTGCCCGGTGCCGTCCGGACTGTTGTCATCCACCACCAGGATGCGCAAGTCGAGCGGAAGCGAAAATAAAGCGGAGACCAGGTTGGGCAAGTTCTCCGCTTCGTTATAGGTTGGAATTACAACCGTGATTCTCAAACAATCTCCTAGCGGATCAGGCGCAGCAATTCCTTTTTGAGCGCGTCCACAGTCGGGAAGCGGCCACTCAAGGAAGGCACTTCGGCGACTTTGATCACCAGCCGGTCGCTTCGCGTGGCCACCTGATCGCGGTCTTTGATGGGATAGAAGTAATCGAGGGATTGCTCCAGGCGTGTACGCACGCGCTCCCCCAGAACAGACAGGTTCCCGGAAGAGACAATCAGCACAAAATCGGTGGGCGTCAGGTGTCCCACGAAATCATCGGCGCCGCCGACTTCGCGCATGGCGTTATGGATCATCAGGCTGACTGCCCGCATGACATCATCGGAGGCCACAAAGCCGTAGGCGTCGCGGAAGACATCCAGGTTGATGAGCGACACCAGCAGGAGCGAAAAGCCCCTTTTCTGGAGCACTTCGCCCAGGCGTTCATCTACCAACGCGCCATCTGGCAGCCCGCTGACGGGGTTGGTGAGCGAGCCCTGGCTGACGCGCCGCAAAGCATTCCGCACGCGCAGGCGCAATTCCTGCACATCGAAAGGTTTGGTAATGTAATCGTCCGCGCCCAATTCCAGGCCGTGCAGCCGGTCGGCGCGGTCGCGCTTTTCGGTCAAGAAGATGATCGGGATATCCTGTGTGCGGCGGTCGGTGCGCAGGCGGCGGGCAACCTCATACCCGTCGATATCCGGCAAGCGGATATCCAACACGACCAGGTCGGGGTTGACCGTCTGGCAAGCGCGCACGCCATCCTCCCCCCAGTTTACGGTAAACACTTCGTAACCCTGAACGCGGAAATAGGCGTTCAACATCTCGGCGACGTCGAGATCGTCTTCCACAACCAGGATTTTGGCTTTGACGTCTGCCATGCCCTCTCCTCTCGATCAGCCGATCGGGTCCTTCTGGATGACAAACTCACAGACATCATCGCCTACAGCGACGCATTTGGATTCGTTGACGCGGAACTCGTTGCCGCCCGAAACCCATTTCAACGATTCCTGCAGGAGGCCGGTGGATATGAAACAAACTGGCCTGTCGGCGCCTGTGCGCCCCCAACAGCATGGACATTTATGGATCGTCCAGATGAATTCGTTGTCTTTTTCTTCGACTGTCGTGTACTGGTCGGTCAGTTGAGTAAAGATCTTGGCAAAGGCCGGCAAGCCGATACGGAGTTTGGATTGAAGCGGCAAGACCACAAAAGCCAGGTCGGCGACGCCAGCCAGGGCGCCGAAATTCTTGAGCGCATCCGAAAAAGTGGCGCGACCGGCGCGTAACGCCAGCCCGCGCCCGCCGCGCGGCCCATACATCTCTTCCAAAGCCAAGCCAATTGCCGAAAGTTCCGCAAAATCGAAGCCCTTTTCGAGATTGTCCGGCGGGTAATTCTCAATGTAGTGGTTCAGACCGGCCAGATTAAGAATGGCGTTAAGGCCATTCTTACCCATCACCTCTTCCAAAGACTTGATGGTAATCAGGCCAAACTTGTTGTTATAGTACAGTCCGCTCTTTTGGATGGGGCTCATACGTACTCCACTAGATTAATTTTGCCAGATTTTCGGCGGCGCGACGCATATCCAGGAAGATCAGGCCCAATTTGGCCTGTTCCCGCGCCAGGGCAGTCAACACCGCCTCTTGGCCAACCGACATCAAGACAACATACCCCTTTTCACCTTTGATGTAGACCTGTTCCAATGAGCCGCGCCCCAACTCGGTCGCGATACGCTCACCCAGGGACAACATCGCCGCAGACATTGCTGACACGCGGTCTTCTTCTACACCTTGCGGTAAAGCCGAAGCGATGCTCAACCCGTCCACGCTGACCACCGCCGATGCTTCGATGTCTGGCGAGGAGGCTTGAAGCTCACGCAAACGATCCACCATTTGTTGCGTACGAGACTTGGACAAGACAGCCCTCCTGGGGAAAAAGGTTGTACGTCCCGGCAATCGGACCAACCGGACGCAGGGAAATCACTTTTCAAATTTAGCACAGGGAACAAATTGTGTCAAGCAAGCCGCAATACCTGCCTGGAAACCAGTTAACAAAATTGCAAACTATTTCCACTTCCCATAAAGGATTATCCTGTGCCGGTAATCGGCCGACAACCTTAGGAACTCGATTAAATATTGACAATATATGTGCAATTTGATAGAATTTTGACATAATATTGTGCAAAACCCGTGACGACCGGGACAGATTTTGGTTTGTACCCGATAAGGTGTAAATTTTTCCACATGCTAAAACTGGCTCACCTCAAATTCAACGATCCGGCGCCCGACCTCGAACTCCTGGACACAAACGGTAAGCCTGTACGCCTTTCTTCCCTGTGGAAGAAGCAGGTCCTGGTGCTGGCTTTCACCCGTCACTTCGGCTGCCCGCAGTGCAAGGAAATGGTGGACGCGCTTGCGAGCGCCGCGCCGTCGTTCCAGGAAAAGGTCCTGGCGCTGGTCATCGTGACGCAGGGTACGCCCGAAGCGACCAGGGACTTCTGCCAGGAGCGCGCGCCGGGCGTGGTCTGCCTGTCGGACCCGGGGCGGGAGGCCTATCGCGCCTATGGATTGGAACGCGCCTCCATCTGGCAGGCGTTCCTTTCGCGGCGGGTATGGCAGTCCAACCAGCGATTGAAGGAAGCGCGCGGCTGGACGCCGGAGGCGCCGCCGCCGGGGCAGGACGCCATGCAGATGTCTGGGACGTTCGTGATCGGCAAGGATGGCCGCATCCGCCTGCCGTATTACTACGATGACATCGCCGACCACCCGCCCGTGGACCTGCTCTTGCATGGGGTGATGGGCTTGGATTGGAACCAGCCCTTCGAGGGGCCGGTCGCGCCGTAATTTTTGGGTGTCACTGCGAGGAGGGCTGGCGGTTGAGTAGGGCGTAGCCCGTATCGAAACCCAGCCCGACGCGGCAGTCTCAATCCAACTGGAGATTGCCACGCTCCCTACGGTCGCTCGCAATGACATCATGATTAGGAACTTATGAGAACATTTTTCCTTGCTTTTTACCTGGCTGTCAAAGAAGTCATCCGCAACAAGGGACGCTTCTTGCTGGTGGCGTTGGTGATCGCGCTGATCACCCTGCTGGTGCTGTTCATCGCCGCGCTCGGCGAGGGACTGGCGGACGGCAACCGCCAGTACGTTGCCAACCTGGACGCGCAACTGGTGGTCTTCCTGGAGAAATCGGACTACATCATCCCTTCCAGCCGCCTGGATACGAATGCGATCCGCGCAGTGCGGCGCGTGGAGGGCGTGGAAGACGCCGGGCAGATTTTCACCTCTACCAGCGAGATCGTCTCGTTGGAGGAAGCGCTCAAGATCTCCTTGTTGGCGGTAGAACCCGGCAGGCCGGGCATGCCCCCCTTGATCGGAGGCAAGCCCTTCCGGGGGGGCGAAGCGTACGAAGCCATCATCGACGAGGGCGTGGCGCTACGCACCGACATCCAGATCGGGGACGAGATCGAAATCCGATCCACGCAAGGCACCGAAGACCAGTTCTTTACGCTGAAGGTAGTTGGGCTGACCGGCAAGCAATCGTATTCCTTCCAGCCGACCATCTTCGTGCCGCCGGCGACCTGGGAGAAGATCCGCCCGCAGCCGGAAGCGGACCTGGATGACTCGACCCCCTACCCGAACATCATCGCCGTCAAGTTAGCCGACCCGTCGCAAATCGAAGCGGTCAGCGCGCGCCTGCTGGCGGAAGTGAGCAACGTCGAAGCGGCCGACATCCCGACCGTGATCGACAACATCCCCGGCTACTCGGCGCAGCAAGGCACCGTGCAGACGCAGGGCGCGTTCACGCTGTTGATCGGCATTCTGGTGATCGGCGGCTTCTTCCAGATCCAGGTGCTGCAAAAGGTGCCGCAGATCGGCGTGTTGAAGGCGATCGGCTCCTCGAACGGCGCGGTGGGGCTGGCGGCGGTCATCCAGATCATCGTGGTGACGGCGCTGGGCGTGGGCATCGGCGGCGGGCTGACCTACCTGTTCTCGCTGGGTTTCCCGCCCACCATCCCGCTGGCGTTCAACGGCGCGCGCTCGCTGCTGGCGGTGATCGCGCTGCTGCTGATCGGCCCGCTGGGCGGCATGGTTTCGATCATCTACGCCGTGCGCATCGAGCCGCTCAAGGCCTTGAAACTAGGGTAATCATCCACAGATTGCGCTGATTGCGCTGATGACAAAAATCTGTGAAATCTGCCTGCACCGTGCGCAGGCACGCGTGCGTCATGTGCGGATGCGTAAGGAGTCTTTATGAGTGCAATTGCACTGGAAGTTCATAACGTAATCAAAACATTCACCGTCGAGGGCGGCGGGACGATCAATGCCGTGGACGACGTCTCGTTCGAGGTGCGCTCCGGCGAGTTCGTGGCGCTGGTGGGGCCGAGCGGTTCGGGCAAGACCACCATGCTGTCCATCCTGGCGGCGCTGCTCACGCCCACCAGCGGGCAGGTGTTGATCGACGGCCAGGACCTCGCGCGCCTGAACGAGAAGAAGCGCGTCGAACTGCGCCGCCAGAAGATCGGCTTCACCTTCCAAGCCAACAACCTGATCCCCTTCCTGACCGCGCAGGAGAACGTGGAATTCATGCTGCGCCTGAACGGGCAGGCGGACAAGGCCGGGCGGATGCGCTCTGCCGAACTGCTGGCCCGCCTCGGACTCAGCGACCGGCTGCGCAACCTGCCCGGGCAGATGTCTGGCGGACAGCAGCAGCGCGTGGCCATCGCCCGCGCCCTGATCCACAACCCGGCCGTCGTCCTGGCCGACGAGCCGACCGCCTCGCTGGACACCGAGCGCGCCTTCCAGGTGGTGGAAACCTTCGCCAGGCTGATCCACGAGAACGAGCGCGCCGGCATCATGGTGACGCACGACCTGCGCATGTGCAAATACGTGGACCGCGTGCTACAAATGCGCGACGGCCAACTGGTGCGCGTCATCGAAGACCGGGAGGAGATCGAACAGTTAGCCGGGGGGGAATAATCACTGCCACACGGCAAGGCAAAACACGGCCATTACATCATATACGCGCGTGAGCGTATAGGATACGCTGGCAAGCATATAGGATACACTGGCAAATGTATAAGATACGCTGATAAGCGTATAAGATACGCAGGCAAATATATACGATACGCTGGTAAATACATGCGATACACTCGCGAATGTATCGTATACATTGGTGAGCGTATCGTATTACCGTCCGTAGGACAGACCTCCGGTCTGTCTGCACAGGTCGAAGACCTGTCCCACATTTGTCTGCGGCTGGAGGCCGCGCTATGCCATACACTGGCAGAAGCAATGTAACTATTCCCCAGAAGGCAACCTGGCCTCCAATTTGCGCACCATCTTCCACGCGACCAAAAGCGGCGCAACGCCAAAAACGCCGAACAGCATGTCAATGACCCGCCAAAACAGGGGGATGCCGCGCAGCGCGCCCAGGAGAAAGGCATAGGGAAGGATGAGGACACAGGCGATCATCCCGAATTCGATCACCCACTTGTTGCGCAGCGGGTCCCTGGCCGCGCCCAGGAAGGCGATGGCGATCACGAAATGCCCGAACGCCATCCAGTCGTAGCCATACGCCAGGAAGGCATAGTCTCGATACAGTTCAGTCAAAGCCCGGTGGACGAGCGAAATCCAACTCCCCAGGGACGGAAGCGCCTCCCCGGCCATTGTCCCCTCGCCCGCAACAGAAACGAGAATACCCAACTCGAACTGCAGGGGGATTGCCGTCAGGCCGCTCAAGCCCAATGCCATCGCAAAGAAAACCAGGATGCTCCTGATCCAGGACAGATAGCGTTTTGTATCCATGAGGGTAGTTTATACACGCGCTGCTTGCAAACCCTCTCAGGGACTGGCAGGAAAGTATCAAAGATCATGATTTGCCCATGTGACAGTCACTTCCAAAGTGACTGTCACATGGCGCGCCTTTCCAACCCACCAGTTCTGGCGGCAGTTGTACTGCCGCCAGCCAGCAGTGCAACTGCTGGCGCAACAATGAGGCGGATACAAAACGGACAAACGGATGCGACCGTCGCCATCCGCTTATCCGCTGCCAAATCCGTTGACCACTTGTCAACAGGGAACTACTTCCCCATACTGCGCTCGGGGCGGGCGCTACGCAGGCAGTGACGCTGCGCAGGTTACAGCACGCAGAATTAAGGTGAGCCCCCTATGGGGATGTGCTACGGGCGCAACAAAAGGAGGCAGCAGCGGGGTGATACCGCTTGCCGCGCAGTTCTGGCGGCAGTTGCCTGCCCTGGTGTTTGCCCAGGGTACTGCCGCCAGCCAGCAGTGCAACTGCTGGCGCAACAATGACTGCAACGAACGTCCCGAAGGGTTGGGAGATGACGAGACGTTTTCAACCTAACCTTCGGGACGGGGATGTAATCACCGGCGTCGATTTTCTCAATCATTGGCGTTGATTTGTCCAATTAACGGCGTTAAATCATCGAATCATCGGCGTTGATTCACCCAATCATCGGCGTTGATTTGCCCGATCATCG
>JBMOMP010000133.1:0-27356 GCA_049323115.1 Chloroflexota bacterium | reverse complement strand
GCCGGCGCCGTCGGCTTCATCTCTAAGCCGATAGACGTAGATACCTTCGTTGAGCAGATTGACTCATTCTTTGGCGGGAAGCGCGAGCAACTCGAACAGCCCGAGCACTACCTGCAAATCTACCAACAGGAACTGGTGGAACGCCTGGAGGACCACGTCCGCCAGTTGACC
This sequence comes from Chloroflexota bacterium, assembly GCA_049323115.1. Lineage (GTDB taxonomy): Bacteria > Chloroflexota > Anaerolineae > Anaerolineales > Villigracilaceae > JAABUE01. Next base: position 27,185 of record JBMOMP010000133.1, on the reverse strand, counting down.
CGTTCGGTCGAACATAACCAGTACCTGTTGCAGCAGAACAACACCATGCTTGCCATGCTCGAGCGGCGCAACAGGTTGTTGGAAGCCGCCGCCCGCGTTGGACAGGCCGTCACCTCCATCCTTGACCTGGATGAATTGCTCAACCGCACGGTGGACATTATATGCAGCGAGTTCGAACTGTATTATTCCGGCATCTTCCTGGTCTCACAAAACGGTGAATGGGTTGTCTTGCGCGCCGGGTATGGCGAACCGGGTGCGCAGATGTTAGCCGAAAACTTCCGCTTGCGTGTAGACGAGAACTCCATGATCGGCCGGTCCATTCTCCAGCAGCAAGCGCAAATTGCGCTGGACGTAGGCGGCGAAACCTCGCATTTCAAGAACCTGCATTTACCTGCCACCCGTTCCGAGATCGCCCTGCCCTTGCTGGTGGAAAAGCGCGTGCTCGGCGCGCTGACCGTGCAAAGCAGCCAATTGAACGCCTTCAGCAAGGAAGACATCACCAGTTTGCAAAGCATGGCCGACCAGGTGGCTATTGCCATCAACAACGCCCGCCTGATGCAGGAACTCGACGCCGCCAACGCCGAACTGGTGCGCACCAAAACCTTCGAAGCCATTGCCACTGCCACCGGCGAGGCTATCCACTGGGTCGGCAACAAGGCCGCGCCCATTCCGGGCAGCGTCCAGCGCCTGCGCGAAGACCTGGGCAACCTGCTGGCGCTCTTTTCCCTGATGCAAGACCCCGCCGCGTCGCCTCCAGCCGAAATCCGGGAGGCTGCCCGCGCGCTGTTCGAGGACGCTGCCGGCCTCGGCCTCCCGCTCGACCAATTGGCCGCCGCTTTGGCATCCTACCCGGCGCGGCGCTTGCAAGCCCTGCTGGACCTCGAATCGCTGTTCGAGGATTTGCAGATCATCGAAAACAGCGCTGTCACGATCCTGGACATCAAGGAAGGGCTGATCGGCCCCGCCCGCCAGCGTCATCCCGCTTCGTTCTCGCTGACCGACCTGCTTGCTTCCACGCTCACGAACATGGGACTCCCCCCCGGCGTGACCGAGACCCACTGGCCCTCCGACCTGCCGCCGGTCTTCTGCGACCCGCGCCAGGTGGAACAGGTCTTCAACAACCTGGTCAAGAATGCCTGGGAAGCGCTGGAGGGGAGGAATGCCCCGAAGATCCGGATCAGCGCCCGGCTGGATGACGATCCGGGTTTCGTCCTGGTGGTTGTAACAGATAACGGGCCCGGTATCCCGCCTGACCTCCAGGATAAGGTCTGGGTCTCTTTTTTCACCACCAAAGGCGGGCGCGGCGGCACCGGGCTGGGACTGTCTGCCTGTATGCAGATCGTCGTGCAGAACGGCGGCCGCATCTGGCTGGAGAGCCAGGCTGGGCAAGGCGCGGCGTTCTTTGTCCTGCTGCCTGTCGCGCCGCCCGCTTGAGTCCACGCACTGCTCTCTACTCTCTGCCTTAGGAGTTTCTTATGACAACTGTATTGCTTGTTGACGACGAAAAACTGGTCTTGCGCAGCCTGGAGAAAACCCTGCTGCGCGCCGGTTATGAAGTGCTGACGGCAACGGACTGCCCCAGCGGCAGCCAGGTCTTTGCAGAAAATATCGGCCAGGTGGATATCGCTATTCTCGACCTCAACATGCCCGATTTCCAGGGCCAGTCCAGGCCCGGCTCCGGCCTCGACCTGCTGGCTGACCTGAAAAAGCAAAAACCGGCTTTGCCGGTGGTCATTCTCACTGCTTACGATGAGGTCAACAAGGCCAAAGATTCGGTTTCCGGCGGCGCCAGCGCCTTTTTCGTCAAAGGACGCGAGCAGGGGCTGGTGGAATTGATCGAAACCATACTGGCCGACCGCCAGGAATAATCCTTTCCTTATTCTTTCGTGAAACGAGGAGAACCATGTCAACGACACAAACCGACTTGCAACGTCACGCCACCTTGCTCAAGGCCGCCGCTCGCGCTGCCAGGCTGATCACTATGATCCTCGACCCACAAGAGTTGCTCCAGCGCACAGTGGACATCATTTGCGATGAGTTCGAGTTCTATTATGCCGGAGTCTTCCTGCTCGATCCCAACGGCCAGTACGCGGTGCTGCGCGCGGGGCGCGGCGAGGCTGGGAAGGTTATGCTGGCCGAGGGACATAAACTGGCGGTGGGCGGCAACTCGATGATCGGCGCCTGCATCCAGAACCGGCAGGGGCGCATTGCCCTGGACGTCGGCGCAGAAGCGGTCTTCTTCGAGAATCCGCACCTGCCCAGTACCCGTTCCGAGATGGCTCTGCCGTTGATCGTTGGCGGGGAGCCCATCGGCGCGTTGACTGTGCAAAGTACGCAGGAGGCCGCTTTTCACGACGAAGATGTTGCCGCCCTGCAGACCATGGCCGACCAGTTGGCGGTCGCTATCCACAATTCCAGCCTGCACCGCGAGAAACAGGAATTCCTGCGCCAGGCCGAGCGCCGTTCGCGCCTGCTGGGGGCCGCCAACCGCGTGGGCAAGGAAGTCACTTCTATCCTCGAGTTGGAGGTGTTGCTCCCGCACACGGTCAACATCATCTGCGATGCGTATGGTTTCTATTATGCCGGTGTGTTCCTGGTGGACGAGAGCGGCGAGTGGGCGGTGCTGCGCGCCGGTTACGGCGAGGCCGGGAAAGCCATGCTGGCTGAAGGCCACCGCTTGAAAGTGGGTCCCGGCTCGATGATCGGCGCGGCCATCTCTTTTGGCGAGGCGCGCATTGCGCTGGACGTGGGCGAAGAGCGCGTCCATTTCAAGAACCCGCACCTGCCGCATACCCGCTCCGAGATGGCCCTGCCGTTGATCTTTGGCAAGCAGGTATTGGGCGCGGTCACCGTGCAAAGCGTGGAGGAGCGCGCCTTCAGCCAGGATGACATTACGACCCTCTTGACGATGGCCGAGCACCTGGCGGTTGCCATCAACAACGCCCGCACGCTTGATGCGCTCAAACAGGCTCATGCCGAAATCCTGCGCGCCAGGGTCTTCGAGGCGCTGACCACCGCTACCACCGAAGCCATTCATTGGATCGGCAACAAGACCCTGCCCATCTCTATGACCGTTGCCCGTTTGCAGGAGGAAACTGCCGATGGGAAGGTAGACATCGATTCCCTGCGCGAAGACCTGGCGATGATCGCCGAAAGCGCCGACCAGATCATCCAGGTCAAAGAGCAACTGATCGGTGCCGTGCGCGACCAGGCGCCTCGCCCGGTGTTGCTGGCAGACATTTTGCGCACCGCCATGCTCCAGCGCGGGCTCGACCCGTCCATGCTGGAGGCCTCGATTGCGCCCGAAGCCGCTTACACCATCGCCGACAGCACCCAGTTGGTGCGCGCTTTTGGCAACTTGCTGCAGAACGCTGCCGAAGCAGGTGCCAGGTCCATCCACGCGCAGGTTGGCCCGGCTGGGGAGCGCGGGATGCTGCATCTCACCCTGGTGGACGATGGCGCGGGTATGTCTGCGGATATGCTTTCCAAAGCCTGGTCGCCGTTCTATACCACGAAGGGTAGCGGCCATCATGGCCTGGGACTGCCGGCTGCCCTGCACGTCATCTCGCAAGCGCAAGGGCGTATGGACATTACCAGCGAGCCGGGCAAGGGCGCGCAAGTCGAGATCTGGCTGCCGCTTGCCTACGCCTCCGCTTCCCCCGTTGTGCTTCCGGGCGGTGCGCTCGCTGTGTTGCTCATAGACGACAACGATGAATGGGCGCAGAATTTCACCCAAGATGCGAAGAAGGCCGGGGCCAAGATCGCCCGCCAGTCCAAGTTGGATTCGTTCCCCTCGGTCGACCTCCTGTTGGTGGACGAACACGCCGCCTCGTTCTCTATGGACGATGTGCTTGCCGCCGTTAAAGAGGCCGGCCTTGCCGGGAAGACGATCGTACTGACCGCCGCGTTGAACCCGGAGCGCGTCACCCGTTACCTGCGCGCCGGCCTGCGCGATGTGCGTCCCAAGCCCTACACTGCGCAGGAAATATCCGCTCTCTTTGGGTGATCGCCTTTCGAATCTGGCTGCCAGAATTATTTATGAAACCGCGTTGGCGCAAAGTCTTCCTTGACCTGTTCGAGAACCTGGGCCGTACGGCCCTGGTCGTCCTTTCCATTGCTGTGGGAGTCTTTTCCATTGGCGTGATCGCGGGCGCGTATGTCATCATTTCCAACGACATGAGCGCCAGTTACGCCGCCAACCAGCCCGCCAATCTGGAATTTCGGACCGAGGATTTCGACGACGACATCTTGTCCACTGTTCGCAATAATCGCGATGTCAAAGATGCTGAAGGCCGCCGCGTGTTCAACATGCGCGTCCGCACTACTAATAGCGACCAGTGGACTACGCTGGACATCATCGGCGTGGACGATTTTCCCAAGAATGCGGTCAACCTCCTCAACCCGTTGGAAGGCGTCAACCGGCCGCAGAAAAACGAAGTCTTGCTCGAAGTGGACGCGCTGGATGACCTCGATATTTCGGTTGGGCAGGAATTGGTGTTCGAATTGCCCGACGGGAGTCTCAAGACCCTGCCGGTGGTAGGGATCGTGCTGGACCCGACTACCGGCGCGGACGATTTCCTTGCGCCGCCTTATGGCTATGTGACCATGAACACCCTGCCTACGCTGCGCCAGCCGGAGTTGTATAACCGCGTCTATGCTACTGTCGCGAGCGACCAGGATGATTTGCCGCACATTCGCGTGGTGGGCGGCGCATTGAAGGATAAACTCGAAAAGAATGGCACGGTGGTCGTCCGCACGCGCTTTTCCAAGACGCATGAACATCCCCTGGCGGCGACCGTCAACGCCATCCTGGGCATCCTGCTGGCGCTGGGCGTGTTGATCGTGTTCCTGTCCAGTTCGTTGATCGCCAACACGTTGAGCGCCCTGCTCAACCAGCACATGCGCCATATCGGCGTGATCAAACTGGTGGGCGGACGCAACCGGCAGGTCTTCAGCATGTACCTGGTGTTGATTATGTCGTTCGGCCTGCTGGCGCTGCTGATTGCCGTCCCACTGGGCGGACGGGGCGCGTACTGGCTGGCCGAGTTCATCGCCAGTGAGTTGAGTTTCAGCCTGCTGGGATATCGCATCGTGCCGTTGTCTTTTGTGATCCAGATCACGGTTGGGTTGTTGGTACCGCTGGTGGCGGGATTGGCGCCGGTGGTCAACGGCTCGCGCGTCACGGTGCTGCGCGCCATCAGCGGGGACCTGGAGCGGGGCGAGAAGCAGGCCGGGGGGAGTCAGAGGCGGGTATCGTCCCTGCCGGGGGAGTCGCGCTGGGAACGCTTCCAGACCTGGGCGACGAATGCGCTGGCGCGGCGCGGCATCCACATCCCGCGTCCCTTATTGATCTCGCTGCGCAACACCTTCCGGCGGCGCGGACGCCTCCTCCTGACCTTGTTTACGCTGACGATGGGCGGCGCGATCTTCATTGCCGTCTTCAATGTGCGCGTCACCTTGCACGACTATATCGGCGCGCTGGAAAATTATTTCCTGGCCGATGTGAACGTGGATTTCGACCAGCCGTACCGCCTGCGGGAAGTGCGCCAGGCCGCTATGCAGGTTCCGGGCGTGGTGCAGGTGGAGGGATGGCAGTTCCTCAGCCCCGAAATCCTGTTCGCGGATGGCTCGGTAGCGGGCAATATCAGCCTGCTGGCGCCGCCGGCCGGGAGCGGCCTGGTGGACCCGATGTTGGTGGAAGGACGCTGGCTGCGCCCCGACGATGTGCGCAAGTTGACCGTGAGCGAGTCGGCGCTGGAGGATTTCCCGGATTTGAAAGCCGGCGACATGCTGCGCTTGAAGATCAACGGCCAGGAGGAGGACTGGCAGGTGGTGGGCATCTTCAAGTTCGTGGGACAGGAGGGGATTATCGGCTATGCGCCTTATGAATATATCTCGCGCATGAACACCCTCCCCAACCAGGCGTATTCCTTCCGCATCCTGATGGACCGGCACGACCGCGCCTACCAGGACCAGATGGCGGAAGTGTTCGACCGTCATTTCCGCGACCTGGGTTTCAAAGTGCGCCAGTCGCAGGCCGGCAAGGCCTCCATGGACACCGCTTCGGAGAGCCTGGACATCCTGGTCGCGTTCCTGCTCATCATGGCGCTGCTGACCGCTTCGGTGGGCAGCATGGGGCTGACCGGCACGATGAGCATGAACGTGCTGGAACGCACGCGCGAGATCGGCATCATGCGCTCCATCGGTGCGGTGGATAGCGCCATCATGCGCACGGTCATTGCCGAGGGTGTGGTGATCGGCGTGATCTCGTTTGCACTGGCAATCCCGTTTTCAGTCCTGTTTACGTATTTGCTATCCACCATCGTCAGCCTGGCGGTCTTCGAGACGCCTATCGAAGTGGTCTTTACGTTCACGGGCTATGGCATCTGGCTGGCGCTGGTGCTGGTCTTATCGGCGGTTGCCAGCATCCTGCCGGCCCGCAACGCCGCGCGGCTGACCATCCGCGAAGTGTTGGCTTACGAATAAATTCGACCCAGAAAAAAGAGGAATGAAACGATGAAAAAATGGATCATTTTCCTGCTCCTGGCAGGATTGACGCTGGCGCTGGCCGCCTGCGGCGAGGGGGCAGATACCGCCGCGCCTCAACCTACGCCCGTGCCTGCTGAGGCCGTCATTGCGGAGGGACACCTGGTCCCGAACGACGACCTGACCCTGGCCTTCACCGTGCGCGGGAAAGTGGCCGAGATCCTGGTCGAGGAGGGGGAAACGGTACGCGAAGGCGACCTGCTCATCCGCCTGGCGGACCGGGAACAGGCCGAAGCCGCGCTGGCCGCGGCGCAACTCGAACTGACCTCCGCGCAGCAGGCCTATGACCTGTTCGTCCGCACCGAGGGCCAGGGCCGCGCCGAAGCCTGGCAGGCTTACATGGACGCGCAGGTTGCCCGCGCCGCTGCAGAAAAGAAATGGGAAAATCTCAACCTGGACAACATCGAGGACGACATCGAAGACGCCAAGGCGGATGTCGAGGACTGCCTGGAAGACCTGCAAGACGCCCAGGATGATTTCGACCTGTACAAAGACCTGGACGAGGACAATACTAAGCGCAAGAACGCCGAAGACGACCTGGAAGACGCCCAGGAAGATTACAACCAGGCCCTGCGCGACCTGGAGACCGAGGTGCGCAGGCGTGATACCGTCCGCGCGGCGCTCGACCAAGCCCTGGCAGCCGAGGCCGAGGCCAAACACCAGTACGAGATCAGCCTGGACGGTCCCAACGCCGAGCGGTTGGCTGCGCTCGAAGCGCGCCTGGGCAACGCCCGGGCGCAGGTCGCTTCGGCCGAGAACAACCTCGCCAATTACGAACTAAAGGCCCCCTTCGACGGCGAAGTCATGGACATCAACGTCTCGGTCAATGAAACAGTCGGCCCGGAGACCTGGGCGGTCACGGTCGCTGATACCAGCCAATGGTATATCGAGACCAGCGACCTGACCGAACTGGAAGTGGTCAAGGTAGCGGAAGGCCAGCCGGCCAGCATTGTGGCTGACGCGCTGCCGGAAGTCGAGATGACCGGCGTGGTGGAGCAGATCAGCCGCTCGTACAAGTTGCAGGGCGGTGACATCCTCTATACCGTCCGTCTCGTAGTGGATGACGTAGACCCGCGCCTGCGCTGGGGCATGACCGTTGAGGTGACCTTCGAGCCGTTGGAATAGGTTTTGCTTGAATCTGTATAGACAAATTAGAACGTTTGTTGGATTGAAATCAACTGGGTTTTGTGCCATACTATTAATGCTCCGATAAAAAGCAAAACTGGGGAAACCCAGTGACGCAAAACTATGGGCCTAAAGTTATGTTTCGAATGAAAGATAACCAAGGTTGCCAGGTTACCGATAAAGGCTAAACCGTCGAAAGGCGGCGACGCAAAGCCAGGCATCTAAGGTTCATATTTTCGAACCAGGATTGACCGGCTGACCGAAAGGTAAAACCAGGGAAACCTGGCGACGCAAAGTTATGGGTCTAAAGTCGATGTAAAAGTTGACCATGACTGCCAGACTACCGAAGAGCATTTTCAGGAATGATGGAAACATCATTCCTGTTTTTTGGGCGCTTCAAGTTTACTGCGGCGGCTTTACGGCGCCTGGATTTGATATTTGATGACCTTCGGCGTGTTGCTGGCGATCAGCAGGTTGTTCTCCAGGTCGAACGTCATGCCGAAGGCCACCCCTTCGACCTCGAAAAAGTCGAGGTACTGTCCGCTCGAATCGAAGACCTGCACACCCCAGATGTCGCTGACGAAGACGCGCCCATAGCCGTCCACCGCGATGGCGTCCACCGCCTGGAAATGCCCGGGATCCACGCCCTGCGCAGGCGTTTCCGTTTCCCCGCCGAAGCGGTCCAGGAAGTTGCCGCCCGGGTCATATTTGAAGATCGCGCTGTTGAACGTGCCCAGGGCGTAGAGATTGCCGAGGCCGTCCACGGCAATCTTCGTGTCCAGTTCGGGATCGCCCGAAACGCTGCTGATGGCGTCGGGGATTTCGAGCGCCAGGCTGCCGTCCGGGGCGAAGCGCACCAGGGTCTCCCCGCCGCTGACGGCGTACAGGTTTCCGTCCGCTCCCAGGGTAATACCATCTATGTGCCCGTCATAGGCCAGCGCGCCTTGCGGCTGCCCGCTGGGGTCGTAGCGGTTGACTTTCCCGTCGTAAGCCAGGAATAGCGTCCCGTCCGGGCTGGCAGCCATGCCGCGCAGGATCGTTTCGCCGATGCTGATCTGGCGTTGGAACTGTCCCTGCCGGTCGAAGACCTGCACGCGCCCGTCCTGGTAATCTCCCACGTAGATGTTGCCTGCGCCGTCGCTGGCGACGCAGCGCGGGTCGTCGAACAGGCCGGGGCCGGAACCTTTCCCGCCAAAGGCCAGCGTTTGTTTCGCGACCGATGACCCCAGCGGGGCGGCCATCTCGGGCGGCAGGGCCGAAGCGATGGCTGGGGGCAGTCCCTGCGCGCCGATGGCAAAGATGGGGATGGTCGCCAGCAGGGGGATGAACGCCGCTGCGACGCCGGCCAAGACGATGGCCGTGATGCCGCATCCGAGCCACAGCCCGAGCCTGCTCCCGCGCACGTTGACCTTGATCGCTGGCTGGGAGATGACCTGGCTCCCGAAGGCGGCGCCCGTCCCCATGTCGAGCGCAAAGGGCTGCCCGGCCGCAATGGCCTCCACCGCATCCTTCGATTCTTCCAAACCCATGCCGGAAAATTCGCGGAACATTTTGATGGCCTCGATCTTGTTCCCCTGGCGCACCAGTTCGACCACTTCTTTCATGCGCGCCGCCTGGCCGACCGCGCGGTTCAGGTCGAAGCCGGTCGAAGAGGTGGCAAAATCCCCGTGCGAGAGCGGGGAGCGCAGGGACTGGGGCAGCAGGGTCGAATTCCCGCAATAATGACATTTGACGGTTGTTTCGTTGGGTTGGGGATCGAGCGGCGCGCCGCAGGCGGGACAGATGAGCAGTTTGGTTGTGTCTGACATACCGTTCTCCACTAAGATGCTAAAGAAGATAAAGAATATAAAGAATATCTTGATAATGCGAAGCATACAGGAAAACAGATTCTTTTGCAAGTACCAATTTGTCCTCAGGTATAATCGCCCTATGACCAAACCCCGCCCGCTCGACCCCGAATCCAGGCCCGACGACCGCGTAGATAACGCCCTCCGCCCGCAGAAACTGGCCGACCTGATCGGCCAGGACCAGGTAAAGGAAAACCTGTCCATCCTGATCCAGGCCGCCCGCCAGCGCGGCGAGGCGCTCGACCATGTCTTGTTCTACGGGCCGCCTGGCTTGGGCAAGACCACCCTGGCGCACGTGGTCGCCAACGAGATGGGCGTCAACGTCAAAGTGACGGCCGGGCCGGCCATCGAGCGCGCCGGGGACCTGGCCGCTATCCTCACCAACCTGCGCGCCGGCGACGTGCTCTTCATCGACGAAGTGCACCGCCTGGGACGGGCGGTCGAGGAAGTGCTTTACCCCGCAATGGAAGATTTTGCGCTCGACATCGTCATCGGCAAGGGACCCTCGGCGCGTTCCATCCGCTTGAAGTTGCCGCATTTCACCGTGGTCGGCGCGACCACCAGGCTGGCGCTGGTCACCGCGCCGCTCAGGGCGCGCTTCGGCGCGGTGTATCGCCTGGATTACTACGACCAGTCCGCGATGCAGGCCATCGTTGCGCGCGCGGCGGGAATGCTGAAGGTGGAAGTGGCCGAGGACGGGGTGGAGGAGATCGCCCGCCGGGCGCGCGGCACGCCGCGCGTGGCGTTGCGCCTGCTGCGGCGGGTGCGCGATTTCGCCCAGGTGCGCGCGGATGGCCGGATCAGCCAGCGGGTCGCGAAAGAAGCGCTCGATCTGCTGCAGGTGGACCCCCTCGGCCTGGACGACGTCGACCGCCGCGTCCTCAAGACCATCATCGGAAAATACAACGGCGGGCCGGTGGGCCTGAACACCATCGCCGCCTCCATCAGCGAGGAGCAGGACACCATCATGGACGTGGTCGAGCCGTACCTGCTGCAACTGGGTTTCCTCGACCGCACCCCGCAGGGACGGGTGGCGACCAAGTCAGCCTACGAGCATTTGGGGTTGGAGTGGAAGGAAGAGGGCCAGCCGAGGCTGCTGTAGCGGCGTGAATATAGAATCGGAAATGCAATTGAGCCGGTTTTACTTGTGCATTATAATTTGTCTAGTCCAGGCGGTTCGGCTTGCCGCTAATTGGTGACCGACCTTGATCTCACTTTTGCGGATACAACTATGACAACGATTATCTGGGATCCCGAAAAAATGTCCACTGGCGTGCCGGGTGTCGATGCGCAGCATCAGGAATGGATCCGCCGCTACAATAGTTTTTGCGATGCCATCACCCAGGGGAAAGGCATGGAAGAAGTGAAGAGGACCCTGAATTTCTTCATCGAATATGCCGACACGCACTTCAACTATGAAGAAAAGGTGATGGCTGAGCGTCATTGTCGCACGGCAGAGGCCAATCGAGCCGCCCACGAAAATATGCGTCAGATCCTGGCGGGTTTCAATGGCTACGTGGCGCAGCATGGATATTCGATCATGGAGATGCAGGGACTGCGGTTGCAGATGGAAAAGTGGCTCATCAACCACATCCTGAACATAGACCTCGGTTTGCGGGAAACCGCTGGTATGTCGTTTGATGGGGTTGCAACTTCTCCCGGTGTTCAAGGGGATAGTTCGAAGGCATCTATCTTGCGTATGCTATTGCGCCTGTTCAAGAAGTAAGGTCAAATTGAAATCCTTGCAACATGGCATCCAGCGGACCGCGAGGCGGAAGTTGATTGAGAGGGGACAGATTCTGCGGGGAATCGGGGAGAGCATTTCACGAAGGGAAGAATGATCGCTATGGAAACCATTGGCCGCTATCTGATGCTTGGCGGCATCGTCCTGTTCGTGGTGGGCGGGGGGATTTACCTGGCCGCCCGGTTCGGCCTGCCGCTGGGACGCCTGCCCGGCGACATCCGCATCCAGCGCGAGGGCTTCTCGTTCTATTTCCCGCTGGCGAGTTCGATCCTGGTTTCGGTGGTGGTGACCGTGCTGTTGAATCTCATTGTGCGGTTCTTGAAAAAATAAGATTGACAATTCCATTTTTCGTTGTAAAATGGAATTATGTACACCAGATTGTTACAGCCCCTTGAGAACAAGAGTTTCTTCTTGTTCGGTCCGAGAGGCACGGGAAAAACGACCTGGGTGAAGGCGCATTTCCCGGATGCGGTGTACCTCGATTTGCTCGAATCGGGGTTGTTTACGCGCCTGCTGGCGGACCCCGGCAGGCTGGAGCAATATATTCCCAGGGACTATGCCGGTTTCGTGGTCATCGACGAGGTGCAGCGCATTCCCGAATTGTTGAATGAAGCGCATCGGTTGATCGAAGCGCGCGGGATGAAATTCGTCCTGACCGGGAGCAGCGCCCGGAAACTGCGGCGCGGCGGATACAACCTGCTGGCCGGGCGCGCCTTGACCTACCAGATGTATCCGTTGACGGCGCTCGAAATGGGGGAAGATTTCGACGCCCGGAAAGCAGCCGTGCGCGGGATGCTGCCGCTGGCGCAATCCAACGAGTACGCCGAATACCTGCAAAGTTACGTGCAGACCTACCTGGAGCAGGAGATTTTGCAGGAAGGCCTGACCCGCAACCTGGCGGCCTTCAGTCGTTTCCTGGAGGCGGCCAGTTTCTCGCAGGCAGGGCCGCTCAATGTCGCCAGCGTGGCGCGTGAGGCGGCCGTAGACCGCAAAGTGGTCGAGGGCTATTTCGAGATCTTGAGAGACCTGCTGATCGCGTACAGCCTGCCCTCGTTTACCAAGCGCGCCAAGCGCCGCCTGGTCGCCCACCCGAAATTCTATTTTTTCGACCCGGGCCTGTATCGCGCCATCCGCCCGATGGGACCGTATGACACGCCGCAGGAGATCGGCGGCCTCAGCCTGGAGACGCTGGTCTGCCAGCAGTTGACCGCGGTCAATGACCTGCTGCGCCTGGAATATACGCTGCATTACTTCCGCACGGCGGAGGGCGTCGAGGTGGATTTCGTCCTGTATGGCAAAAGGGGCGTCAAGGCCATCGAAGTCAAGGCGAGCGACCGCTTCCAGGAGAATATGCTGGCCGGTTTGAAGCGCTTCCAGGCGGATTATCCCGAAGCGGAATTGTTCCTGTTGTATGGCGGGAATCGGAAAATGTACGTGGAGGACGTGACCGTCCTGCCCGTCCAGGAAGCGTGCGCGACGATGGATGAATGGATGGCATAAACGGTCTAACATTATCGTTCGGCTGGTGAAGAAGTGAGGCGGAGGTAAGTGATCGTCCCTGAAAGGAGCATCTCGTATGTCGCCCTCCAAAACATACATTCTCGATGACCTGCCCACCGATCAAGATGCGCTCGATTTCACGCCTTATGTCGAGACGCTGATCGATGTTTGCAAAACCGCCAGTACCCCCTTGACCATCGGCGTGTTCGGCACGTGGGGTTCAGGCAAGACCTCGCTGATGCGGATGGTGAAGAAGGGATTGCCGCAGGATTACACGGTGGCCTGGTTCGACGCCTGGAAGTACGACAACGAGGAGACCCTTTGGCGCGCCTTCCTGTTGACCGTGCTGCTGGCCGTGGAAGAAAAAAGCGGGGAGACCGAGGAACTCAAGACCCTGAAAACCATGCTGTATCGCGGGCTGGAACTGGAAAAAGCCGGCGGCGTGACCATTGACCTGGCAAAACTCGGCGCAAAGGTGGCGCAGGGCGCGGTGCAGATCGGTTTGTCGTTCATCCCGCCGCTGGCGCAATTGACCAAACTGGTCGAGGAACTTCAAAAATCGGGGCTGCAAAATATCGGCGAGGAATCCGTGGATGCCATCCGCCGCGAGCGGACGAAGATCTACATCGAGCAGGTGCGTTCGCTGGAACAGTTCCAGGAGAAGTTCAAAACGCTGATCCGTTCCTACGTCGTGCCGGGGCGGTTGGTCGTCTTTGTGGACGACCTCGACCGCTGCCTGCCTGAAAAGGCCATCGAAGTATTAGAGGCCATCAAACTCTTCGTGGACGTGGCCGAGTGCGTTTTCCTGCTCGGCCTCGACCAGGATGTGATCGCGCGCGGCGTGGAGATCCGCTACAAGGAGTTCAACAAAGCCGAAGACGGCGGGGTCAACAACCCGATCGACGGCGCGAAGTATCTCGAAAAGATCATCCAGTTGCCGTTCCAGATCCCGCCCATCGAATCCACCGATATGGGTGATTTCGTTTCGGGTTTGGTGGCGGAATGGCCGCGCCCTGAATGCCCCGAAATATTCGCCAAGGGATTGGGCGAGAACCCGCGCCAAGTGAAGCGCACGGTCAACACCTTCCTCATGCTGTGGGGACTGGCGGGGAAACGCAGCCTGCTGGAAATGGTGCAGCCGATCCGCCTGGCGAAGGTGGTCGCCATCCAGACCGTCGCGCCGCGTTTTTATGAACTGCTCAAGAAGAATCACGCCCTCCTGCGCGACGTGGAAGCCTATTACCGCGCGGAGGGAACGGCGCGCGGCGAAGGTCTGGCCGAGGAAGGCGCGCTGCCCGGCGGGAAGAAGGCCGCGCGGCCGGAAGCCTCATCCGTGCAATTGCCGCAGGATTTACTCACCCTGTTGAGTAGAACGCCTTCTGTGGCGCAGATCGTCAAACTCTTTCCCGCCCTGCCTGAAGCGAATTTCGAGGCTGTTTCCTACGACGAATTGGAAGCCTACTTCACGCTGACCAAACGCGCCGAGGCCCCCCAGCCGGTTCAAGCGCAGGCGGCGTCGCTCTTGCCCTTCGAGCCGCAAATGGTAAAAATCCCGGCCGGAACATTCTTGATGGGTTCCACGCCCGAGCAGGCGGGGCGCGCTATTAAGGACGGCGCGGATAAAGATTGGGTGGAAAGGGAACAGCCGCAGCACACCGTCGAACTCTCGGAATATTTCATCGGCAAATATCCTGTCACCAACCAGCAGTACCAGGCCTTCGTGCGCGAAGGAGGCCGGTCGCCGCAGGGCTGGGACGGCGACCAGTTCCCGCAGGGCAAGGACGCGCACCCGGTGGTCAACGTGTCGTGGGAGGACGCGGCCGCCTATTGCAAGTGGCTGGGCGAGAAAACCAAGAAGAGTTATCGCTTGCCCAGCGAGGCCGAGTGGGAAAAGGCCGCGCGCGGCGAAGATGGGCGCATCTGGAGTTGGGGGAACGAGTTTGGCGAGAAAAATGCCAATACCGCCGAAGCAGGCATTGGCGATACCACGCCGGTCGGGCAGTTTTCTCCGCAGGGCGATTCGCCGTATGGCTGCGCCGACATGATCGGCAATGTTTGGGAGTGGTGTAACGATTGGTTCGATCCAGAGGAATATAAGAACAGGAAGGACAGGGCAGTGAAAGACCCGCAAGGCCCTCAAAGCGGACAACGCCGCCGCGTCGTTCGGGGCGGGTCGTTCTTCGTCAATCGTAGGGACGCCCGCTGTGCGGTTCGCTATACGTACTACCCCGACGACTTCAACAACTACAGCGGGTTTCGGGTGGCGGCGTCCCCTTTCTCTCCTGGAAGTTCTTGAATTCTGATTTCTGAAATCCTGGATCCTGGTTTTCCCTCCGCCGTACCCTTACAGGGTGCTTCGCAAAGGCGGGAAAATTTTGAAAAAATCATTCAGACTTCCGAAGTCTCGAAGACTTCGGAAGTCTGGGAAGGAAACTTATGGAAGAATCGCCCATCTTTGCCAAGACCTACGACCTGCTGGTGTGGCTCGTCCCCGCCACGCAGAAATTCCCCAAGGAGGAGCGCTTTGTACTGGCCAAACACATCCAGGAAAAGGCCTTCGAATTCCAGGACGAGATCATCGCGGCGGGATTGGGCGTGGAAAAGGCGCGCCATTTGCAGGAAGCGGATGTGCGCCTGCGCCAGTTGCAGGTCTATATCCGCATGAGCGTGCATTTCAAATTCCTCACGCTGCGCCAATACGAGCATGTCAGTAATATGACGGTCGAGATCGGCAAAATCCTGGGCGGCTGGCGCAAGAAGGCGGGTGTATAATGCTCCTGCGCCCGGTTTACGGGCGCAGGGCCAACCGGTCAACGCCGCCGCGTCGTTCGGGGCGGGTCGTTCATCAACAATCGTAGGAACGCCCGCTGTGCGGTTCGCAATAGGAACAACCCCGACAACTTCAACAACAACAACGGGTTTCGGGTGGCGGCGTCCCATTTCTCGCCAGCGCACGTAACGCAAGATGCCATCTTGTGCTACCACTTCTGCCAGAAATGCTCTCCGTCAACTTGCGCAAGCCGGAACCGGACCGGGTTCGCCGGTAAGCGTACCGGGCTCGTCGGTAGGCACACCGGGCTTGTTGGTAAGCATACCGGGCTTGTTGGTAAGCATACCGGGTTAGTTGGTAAGCACACCGGGCTCCTCGGTAGGCACACCGGACTCGTCGGTAAGCACACCGGGCTTGTTGGTAGGCATACCGGGTTAGTCGGTAAGCACACCGGGCTTGTCGGTAGGCCTACCGGGCGTGTCAGCAGGCATACCGGGTTCCACGGCCAGCCGGCTGCGTCCTGGCTGACGAAAGTCAGGCGGACAGGAAAAAGTCCCGCGCCTTGTCATCCATTCGAATGGTCGGCGCGGGACAACTTTCGTAGT
This sequence comes from Chloroflexota bacterium, assembly GCA_049323115.1. GTDB lineage: Bacteria > Chloroflexota > Anaerolineae > Anaerolineales > Villigracilaceae > JAABUE01. The sequence continues at coordinate 11,048 of JBMOMP010000133.1, read as the reverse complement.
TTGCCTTTCGTTTGTTATGTGTATGGAGCGATCGCTCCCCAGGCCAACATGCCCTGGCCGAAATTGGGGTTGAGCAGGAGGTCCTTGTAGGGGCGGATATTCTCCCGGCGGTTCATCAGGGCGTGCAGGATGCCGGCGGCGTTGATATCGCCCACCAGTTGGAAGCCCACCACGCGGTCATCCTCCAGGTAGATGGTGCGCTGGCGGTCCTGCAACACCTCGTCCCCGCTTTTCAGCCCAACCGCCATGATGGGCAGCCCCAGGTGTTTCAGGCTGTTCATGCGGTCGGCGCCTTCGTAGACGGTCTCGATGCCGGCCAGGTTCAGGCCGACGGCACGTCCCTGCTCGACCGCGTTGGGGAAGATGGCGTGCACGTAGGTCTCGCCTGTCAGGCGGTCGGTCGTTTCGACCGCATCGCCGGCTGCGTAGATGTCGGCTTTGTTGGTGCGCAGGCGCTCGTCCACGCGGATGCCCCACTGGTGGGCGATCCCGCTGCCCTCCAGCAGTTTCAGGTTGGGTTTGACGCCGGTGGCGGCGATCAGCAGGTCGGCTCCCAGCCTCTCGCCGGATTCCAGTTGGACGCCTTCCGCCTGGCCGTTTCCGATAAAGGCAGTAGCCCTGGTATTCAGGCGCACGTCCACGCCGCGTTCGCGCAGGACGCCGAGCGCGACGGCGGCCGTTTCCCGGTCCAGCATGTTGGACATGACCTGGTCGAGCATTTCGACCTGGACCACCTTCACGCCCAGTTCCCGCAGCAAGAGGGCGATCTCCATGCCGATGAAGCCCGCGCCGACGATCAGCGCGCTGGAGGCCTGTCCGCTCTTGACCTTGGCGATCAAGGCCTCGGCGGCGCTCAGGGATTTGAAGTTGTAGATGCCGGGCAGGTGCGCGCCTGCGAGCGGCGCATACAGGCTGCCGCCGGTGGCCAGCACCAGCCGGTCATAGCCCAGTTTGGAGCCGTCTTCGAGTTGGAGGGTGTGCGCGTCTGGCTGGACGGCTGTCACCTCGACGCCATTGCGGTAGTCCACGCCGGTCTGCTCGGGCCAGTCTGCCTCGCGCCACAGGTGGGCGTTCGAGCCGGTCAGGAAGTGATCCACCATAGCGGGCGGCGAGTAGGGCGGGTACGGCTCTGCGCTGAACATCACGATCTCGGATTCTTTGTCATGGGCGCGCAGGGTCTCTGCAACGCTCACACCGGCCGGCCCGGCGCCAATGATCACGATTTTCATATCGCCTCCTTTTCCTCACCCTTCTCCTGGTCTCGATATGGCCTCGAAATACACTCGGCCTACTCGACCACCGTGTGAGAGGGGTTTGGGGTGAGGGTAACTATGCCAGCGCCAGTTCGGCGTCCGGCATGGCGATCTTGTCGGCATCCAGCGCAGGCAGTTTCAGCCCGGCGCGCTTCTTCTCGATGTGGCGGCGGATCAAAACGGCGGCCCGCTCCGGGTCCGGTTCGACCGCGAACGTCGCGCCGAAGACGCCTTCCAGGCCCTCGGTCAGCAATTTGACGATGTTCGGGCTGCCGAAGATGGGCGGCGCTACGCCCAGCACGGTGAAAATGCCGGATGCGACCACGTATGTCCCGATGGAAACGGCTTTTTCGGAATACCATTCGGGCGCTGCGCCCGCCAGCGGCAGGGCGCTGATGTCCACGCCCAGTGTGTTCGCCAGGGCGGCGGCCAGCACCAGGATGCGGATGTTGTCTACGCAGGAGCCCAGATGTAACACAGGCGGGATTCCCAGCGCCTTGCAGACCGCGCCCAGGCCCGGCCCGGCCAGGTCGGCGGCTTCGGGGGTCATCAAACCGGCTTTGCCGTCTGCGACAGCCGCGCAACCGGTCACGACGACCAGGATATCGTTTTCGATCAGGCGCTTGGTGAGTTCCGTGTGGCCCAGGTCTTGTTTGATCTTGGGATTGTTGCAGCCAACGATACCGACCGCGCCGCGAATATCGCCTTTCACGATGGCGTCGATCAAGGGCTGGGGGGTGCCGCCCAGGGCGCCGAGAATGGCTTCCACCGAGAAGCCAGCCATCACCGGGACGCTTTCGACCGGGATGTTGACGCGCTCTTCGACGCGGTTTGTGTAGTTCTCCACTGCTGTACGGACGATCTGTTTGCCGATCTCCATACCGCGCGACGGGTCGAACGAGATGTGTTCAGCGCCGGGGAATTTGGCTTTGTCGAAGGTGCTGATGACTTTGGTGTGGTAGCACTTGGCCGTCTCGGTGACGGCCGGCATGATGCACTGGTAGTCGACCAGCATGACCTCGACTGCGCCGGTCATGATGGACAGTTCCTGCATCAGGTGGTTGCCAGCCATTGGGATGCCCTTGCGCATCAGCACCTCGTTGCCGGTGCAGCACAGACCGGCCAGGTTGATGCCCTGGGCGCCGTTCTTCTTTGCAAGGCCGAGCAACTCTTTATCTTGCGAAGCCGCCACGATGACTTCCGAGAGCATTGGGTTGTGGCCGTGCAGGATGATATTGACGTGATCTGCCTTGAGAACGCCCAGGTTCATGCGACTGGTTTTGGGAGTGGGCAGGCCGAACAGCACATCCGAAATTTCCGTGGCGATCATGGAGCCGCCCCAGCCGTCGCTCAGGGCGTTCCGGACTCCATGCAGCAGGATGTTGACCCAGTCATTGTCGACGCCCATGTGCGTGCGGTGCAGCGTTTCGACGTTTTCGCGGTCGACGCCGCGCGGGTAGGTGCCGGTCTTCTCCCAGGTTTCCTGGCGGGCTTTGGGCGCGCGCCCTGCCAGGGGCAGTTTTTCACGGCGCATACCGTAGTCTTCCATGATCTCCCAGGACAGTTCCTTGGCGATCTCCTGGTCGCTTTTGCCGTCGGTTTTTACGCCGTATTCGGCGGCGATCCGCTTGAGTTTTTCAGCGTCAGTGACCTTGTACGTATCGGTCTTTCCCTCGCCGACCAGGTGCAGGGTTTCCAGGATGTCGCGCCCGTGATCGGAGTGGGCCGAAGCCCCGGCCGCGATCATGCGCGCCAGGTTGCGGGCCACGATGATATCCGCATCCGCTCCGCACACCCCTTTCTGCGGGCCGTCCCCGAACGGATCCACCCGGCAGGGTCCCATCGCGCAGATGCGACAACTGGTGCCCAGGTTGCAGTAACCGCATTGCGGTTGTTGTTTTTCGAGGCGATCCCAGACGGTTTCGATCCCCTCCCGTTTGGCGACTTCTAACATCGCCCAGGTATCGCCGTTGATGCTTTTGTTTTTGTATCCATTTCCACTGAAGGCCGCCATGGCTCACTCTCCTTTCTTGCCGTCAGTGTTGAGATGTGTGATTGCAGCGCCGAGACTGCGCCAGGCATCCACGTTGGCCGGTATGGCCAGCATCTCACTCTTGATCTCCCCAATGGCAACCGAAACCGTCTCTGAATAGCGTGTGCGGGCCGTTTTGACAAGTTCGTTGATATCGCCAAACTCGAGTGCGTTGACCTTGCAGGCCTCGACGCAAGCCGGGATTTGCCCCTGGCGCTGGCGCCCGATGCAGTGGTTGCATTTGACCGCTATGGCTGTTTTCTCTGGAGCGGCCGGGGAAGCATAGAATGTAATCACATCGAAGGGGCAAACCATGGCGCACATACCGCAAGCGATACACTTCCGCTCATCGACCAGGACGATCTCCGGGAAGTCATCAGCGCGGTGAACGGCGCTTGTTGGGCACACAGCCATGCACGGGGCGGGATTGCAATGTCGGCACTTATTGGGGAAGGCGGTGTTGAAAACCAGGCCGGGTTCGGCGTGAATGCGGGGTTTAGGTGTTGGGGTTTCGAATACTGACAGAAACAAATTCTTGGTCTCTGAATGGGCAACTGCACAGGCCACCTCGCATTGTTTGCAGCCAATGCAGCGCTCAGGATGGACGAACACTGTCTTCATACGCCTGTTCCTTTCTCCAAGCCAATTTGAAACAGTCGCTCGAACGGATTTTCGATTGCCTGCACCTCCTTTCCATTCCTTAGAAACCAGGACACTTTCTCCTTGCACTTATTAGTATAGGATTCTCGAATATAAAAGTCAATCATTTTGAGATGTTTGTCACAAACTGTTTTCACGTTATGGCAGCATTGTGATAGGATTGACCCGCTTATGCAAAATTTTCCCACCCGAGGTTCCCATGTTCGATCTGCCTGACGATGAAATCCTGCCCCTCTCGAAAGAACACGTCTTCTACACCTGGTCGGCGCAGGCAAAAGTAAACCCCATCCCGGTCAAGCGCGCCCAGGGCGTCTACTTCTGGGATACGCGCGGCAAGCGCTACCTGGACTTCAACTCCATGACCATGTGCGTCAACATCGGTCACGGCGACCGGCGCGTGATCCAGGCCATGCAGCAGCAGGCTGCCGAACTGCCCTACGCCGCGCCCGGCATGACGACGAAGATCCGCGCGGTTGCCAGCAAAGCCGTGGCGGACGTCACCCCGCACCAGGCCCTGACCAAGATCCTGTTCACGCTGGGCGGCGCGGACGCCAACGAGAACGCCATCAAACTGGCGCGCGGCTACACCGGAAAATACAAGATCCTGACGCGCTACCGTTCCTATCACGGCGCCAGCATGGGCGCTATGGCCGCCACCGGCGATCCGCGCCGCCACGCATGGGAGCCGCTCACCATGCCGGGCGTGGTGCATTTCCTCGATCCCTACCGCTACCGCTCCACCTTCCACCGCGCCAACCCGGATATCCCCGAGGCCGAGTTCGCGCAGGATTACCTCAACCACCTGGAAGAGATCATCCAGTACGAAGGCCCCGAAACCATCGCCGCCGTCCTGGTGGAATCAGTGACCGGCACCAACGGGATCATCATCCCGCCGGAGGGCTACCTGCCGGGCGTGCGCGCGCTGTGCGACAAATACGGCCTCCTGATGATCGCCGACGAGGTGATGGCCGGTTTTGGGCGCACCGGCAAATGGTTTGCGGTGGATCATTGGGACGTGGTTCCCGACCTGATGACCATGGCCAAGGGGCTGACCTCCGCCTATGCGCCGCTGGGCGCGGTCGCCATGAAGCCGGAGGTTGCTTCTGCTTTCGATGAGCGCGTCTTCGAATCCGGGCTGACCTACACCTCGCACCCGGTCTCGCTGGCGGCGGCGGCGGCCAACATCCAGGTGATGAGGGAGGATAAGATCGTCGAAAGGGCAGCAGGCATGGGTCCGGTCTTGAAGCGCATGTTGTCCGACCTGGGCGAGAGTCACCCGTCGGTCGGCGAAGTCCGCAGCATCGGGCTGTTCGGCATCCTGGAGTTGGTCAGGGACCGGAAGACGAAGGAGCCGATGGCGCCCTGGAACAATTCCTCGCCGGAGATGTCCGCGCTAAAGAAGTTTTGCATCGATAACGGTCTGTTCCTGTACACACACTGGCATACGGTATTGATCATCCCGCCGCTCATCATCACCGAAGCGCAGTTGCGGGAGGGGATGGAGGTGCTGGACAAAGCGCTGGGAATCACCGACCAGGCCGTGCGTTAAAATTCGGGTAGAATACAGGGAATTTACCGGACACAAGCCATCGAACAGGTGGCTTGTGTCATACTTGTCAACGGTCGGATGGCTGTAGCATCTGTGACCGGGGAAGGTTTCTATGAGTGAATCGAGGGAACAATTCGTTATTTCGATTATGTCTCGAGATCGCGTGGGCATTATCTACGAGATTTCGAAAGCGCTCAGTGAGTTGGGCGGGAATATCGCGGATGTGCGTCAGAGTGTCTTGAGCGGGTATTTCACGATGATCCTGCTGGCTTCTTTTCCATCCAAAGTTACGAAGCGGGCTGTGGAGCGCAAGTTGGCTGAGGTGGACGCGAACAGTGAAACGGTCATTGAGTCAGCCGTCAAACGGATCGAGGCGGGTGACCGGGTTTTGCCTTCGACCACCCCGGAAAACGCTTATGTGCTGACAGCCAGCGGGATCGACCGGGTAGGCATTGTGGCGCAGGTCTCGTATTTTTGTGTAGCGCACAATATCAACATCCTGTACCTGTCTACCACTGTTTCTGACGGGGCCTATGTGATGATATTGGCGCTCGACCTGGACCATTGCGGCTCGATCAGCCAGGTACGCAGTGACCTGCAAGAACTTGCCCGGGAGACCGGCTTGAAACTGGTCTTGCAGCATTATGATATTTTCAGGGCGGTCAATGAGATCAACTTGCCTGTCCGTTAATCCAACTTGCCGAATAGGAAAAAACATGTTCCGATCAGATGAAATTCTCAACACTGTCGATATGATCCAGAAAGAAAACCTGGATGTCCGCGCTGTGACGATGGGCATCAGTTTGCTCGACTGCCGTCGCGGCGACGTCGCCAGCACATGCCGAAACATCGAAGAAAAGATCAAGCGTTACGCGGAAAACCTGGTCGATACCTGTGAACTGATCAGCGCCGAGTATGCTGTTCCGGTGGTGAACAAACGCATTGCTGTCACTCCTATCGCGCACGTCGGGGCGGGGTTCGATGCGGCTGGATTCGTAGAGATTGCCAGGGCCCTGGATGAGGCTGCTATCGAAGTGGGCGTCGATTTCCTGGGCGGTTTTTCCGCGGATGTTGCCAATGGGTTGACGAGCGGCGACCGCGCCCTGGTTGCAGCCATCCCGGAGGCGTTGACCTCCACGAATAAGGTCTGCGCTTCGGTGAACGTCGGTTCGACGCGCTTTGGCATCAACATGGATGCCGTTGCCTTGATCGGCAGCACGGTCAAGGAATTGGCCGAACGGAGCGCGGAGCAGGGCGGCTTTGCAGCCGCCAAGTTCGTGGTGTTCACCAACCAGCCGGGCGATAATCCCTTTATGGCCGGCGCCATCCATGGACTGGAGCAGCACGAGGTCGTTATCAATGTGGGGGTGAGCGGACCGGGAGTCATTGCGCGGGCGCTGGAGAGGAAAATCGAGCAGGCAAATGGAAAGAATTTGGGCCTGCACGACCTGGCCGAGGAGATCAAGCGTACCGCTTTCCGGGTGACTCGCAGCGGGGAATTGATCGGGCGGCGGGTTGCCAATGCTTTGCAAGTTCCCTTTGGGGTGGTCGATCTGTCGCTGGCGCCTACGCCGAATGTGGGCGATAGCGTGGGCGAAATCCTGAAGATATTGGGTGTGGATGCAATTGGAGCGCCCGGTTCGACCGCCATCGTAGCGCTGCTCAACGATGCCGTCAAAAAAGGCGGTACGTTCGCCAGTCAGAGCGTAGGCGGGTTGAGCGGCGCTTTCATCCCTGTGTGTGAAGATCACGCCCTGGCCGAGGCAGTGCGGGATGGGAATTTGACTCTGGAGAAGTTGGAGGCAATGACCAGCGTATGCTCCGTGGGCCTGGATATGATCGCTATCCCAGGCTGTGTGGACGCCAACACCATTGCAGCCATCATTGCGGATGAGATGGCAATTGGTATGATCAATGGGAAAACCACTGCCGTCCGGCTGATCCCAGCGCCAGGGAAGGAGGCGGGCGAGTTTGTCTCGTTTGGCGGCCTGTTCGGTGAAAGCGCGATCATGGAAGTGCGGAATGTGGGCAAGTCGGAGCGTTTCGTCCGGTTTGGCGGTAAGATCCCTGCCCCTATCCATAGCCTGCGGAATTGATCCAGCGGGGCGCGGCGTGTTTGTAGGCCGGTTACGTTTTTTGGTATAAGAACCAGGCCGAAGGGCGCATGCCGCGCTCGGTTCCGTCTTGCCGCCAGAGCAGGGACAGCGAGGCGGGTATCCTCTCCAGGTCGGCCTCGGCAACCCCGGGCTTGTGTTGAGCGCCGTCGAAACGCCCGGTGAGAGGCGGGGCGGGGGCCAGGAATCCGTAGGCCAGCCAGGTCCCGCCGGGCGCCAGCAGGCCCTCCAGTTGCGCCAGGTAGTCCGCTTTGCGTTCCCCCAGGCTGTGGAAACAGCCGATGTCGAGCACCAGGTCGAAGGGGGCAGGGAAGGGAGGCAGGCGCGTCACATCGGCGACCAGGAATTCGGCGTGCAGGTTTGCGCTCTTTGCCTTGCGCCTTGCAGCGCGGATGGCGCGCGGGACGAAATCCACGCCGGTGGCGCTCCAGCCCGCGCGCGCCAGCGTGAGCGCGTTGGTGCCGGTGCCGCAGCCCAGGTCGAGGGCGCGCCCCGGAGGGTGTTGCGCGATGAAGTCCAGCAGTTCAGGCGGGCTGACGCCGGTATCCCAGGGCGGGGCGGAAAGATAGGAGAGGGCGAAATGCAGACGGCGCAGGACCGATCTCATTCGACGCTCTCGCGCACGCGCTGGGCCTCCAGCCGCCCTACCTCGCGCCATACTTCATTCCCCTGTGCGTCGAAGTAGATGAAAGTGGGTGTGTATTGGAAATCATAAGCCGCTGCCAGTTCCCTACCAACTTCCTCTCGAACGTTCAGGCGGATGAACAGAACCCGCCCTTCCAATTCGCGTTCCAACCCATCCACGATGGGTTTCATCTGCGTGCAGGCAATTCAGTAGGGTGACTGGAATTCGAGCAGCACGGGCTGCCCTTGCCCGATCATGGCCTGCACTTTTTGGGCGTTCTCCATCAGCGGCGTTTGCACCGGATGCAGGATCATCCAGGCAGTTGCCAGCCCGGCCACGATGACGCCCAGCGCCAGGAAGTCGCGCACGCCGGGTTTATGGCTGAAGACCGTGATCGCCACGACCAGCGCAAGCAGGGCGGCGGCGATCCACAGCGCGGAGTATTGGTTGACTATTTGGCTCATTGTTCCTACTTTTAATGTGATAGTTCACACTTTGACAATTCACCCTTCTTCTTTTAGAATCAAGCGGTTGGCATTATCCCATTCATAGGAAAGGTTGTCATGAAAGAGTATACCACTGAGTTCCTCCGCAACGTTGCGCTGGTTTCGCACGGCGGGGCGGGTAAAACGATGCTGGCAGAAGCGTTCCTGCATTTTTCGGGGGCCACCACGCGTCTCGGCAAGGTCGAGGACGGGACGAGCGTGTCTGACCATGACGAGGAAGAGATTCGCCGCAAGATTTCGATTTATACGAGCGTCATCCCGGTCGAACACCGTGACCACAAGGTCAACGTATTGGATGCGCCCGGCTACACCGATTTCGTCGGCGAGGTGATTTCCACCCTGTCCGTGGCCGACGGCGCGTTGGTGCTGGTCGACTCCGTAGCGGGATTGGAGGTCGGCACCGAGATCGCCTGGCGCTATGCCGATGAATTCAAACTGCCGCGTTTTGTCGTCATCAACCGCCTCGACCGCGATAACGCGAATTTCAGCAAGGCCTTGGCCAGCGTAGAAGCGTTTTCGGATGTTCGCCTGATCAAGGTGCAGTTGCCCATCGGCGAGAAGCACGATTTCAAGGGCGTGGTGGATTTGATTTCGATGAAGGCTTACCTGGGAGATGGCAAGACCGCCTCCGACATCCCCGCCGACATGAAGGACGCTGCCGAGGAGGCGCATTTTGCGCTGGTGGAGGCGGCTGCGGAAGGGGAGGATTCCCTGCTGGAGAAATACCTCGAAAACGGTTCCCTCTCCGACGAGGAACTGCTGCGCGGTCTCAAGCAGGTGGTGCGCTCTGGCAGTTTTATCCCGGTCTTCTGCGCCGCTGGCGGGCGTGAGGTCGGTGTCGGTCCCTTGCTCAATGCCATCCTGGACTTGATGCCCTCGCCCGCCGACGCCCCGGCCCGCAAGGCGCAGGGCAAAGACGGCGAAGAAGCATTGACCGCCTCCGATGCCGGGCCGTTGGCTGCCTACATTTGGAAGACCACCGCCGATCCCTTCGTCGGCAAGATGACCTACTTCCGCATTTTCTCGGGTTCGATCCAGTTGGATGCGCGCGTGTGGAACCAAGCCAAGGGCGCGGAAGAACGTATGGCCGGGCTGCACATCCAGCGCGGCAAGGAACAGATCGCCGTCAAGATCGTCCACGCCGGGGACATCGCCTCGGTCGCAAAATTGACCGTCACTGCTACCGGCGATACCTTCTGCGACAAGGGACACCCGCTGACCGTCCCCGTGCCCGAATATCCGTCCGCTCTTTATCGTGTAGCCATCGGTCCCAGGACCCAGGCCGACGCCGCCAAGATCAGCCCGTCCCTGACGCGCCTGTGCGAAGAGGACATGACCCTTTCCTGGTACAACGAGAAAGCCACCGGGCAGACCATCTTGCAGGGCATGGGCGACCAGCACATCGATGTGGCTATCCGCCGCGCCGAGACCAAGTTACAGGTGGGGCTGGTCACGTTCGAGCCGAAGGTCCCGTATCGCGAAGGCATCACCAAGAAGGCCAGCGCCCAGTACCGCCACAAGAAACAGACCGGCGGCGCGGGCCAGTTTGGCGAAGTGCACCTGCGCATCGAGCCGCTGCCGGAGGCCGATTTCGAGTTCACCGACGAACTGGTCGGGATGAACCTGTCGCGCTCTTACCTGCCTCCCATCGAAAAAGGCATTGCCAATACGATGGCGCAGGGCGTGGTGGCCGGGTATCCGATGAGCAATGTCAAGGTCATCGTCTACGACGGCAAGGAACACCCGGTCGATTCGAAACCGGTGGCTTTCGAAATCGCCGGGCGCGAGGCCTTCAAACTGGCCGTGCATGACGCCAGTCCCGTGCTGTTCGAGCCGATCATGAACGCCCGCGTCGTCGTCCCGGAAGCAAATATGGGCGACGTGATGAGCGACCTGAACACCCGTCGCGGGCGCGTACAAGGCACGGAGTCCGAGCGCGGCAATACAGTGGTCATGGCGCACGTCCCGCTGGCCGAGATGCTGCGCTACACCACCAACCTGCGTTCCATCACCGGCGGGCGCGGCTACTTCACGATGGAATTCGACCATTACGAGATCGTCCCGCAGCACCTGGCGGCGGAGATCATCGAAGCGCACAAGAAGGAACTGGAAGCCAAGAAGGAAGAATAGCCCCCAGATGAGCGAATTCGACCCGAAGCCGTTTATCCCCTCACTGGAACGTTATACCGATGTAGTCCCCGCTGGCGCAGCCCTGGTATAATGAGCGCACCCCCACGCTAAAACGGGAACGGCGCTCATGCAGCGGCTGTTCTCGTTTTCATTTACGGGGACTTTCCAAAACCGGCCAT
>JBMOMP010000132.1:0-27764 GCA_049323115.1 Chloroflexota bacterium | reverse complement strand
TCCAAAGGAAATGTGATCAGATTTCGTGATTTGAGACCCTGATGATTTCTCACGCTTCCATCTCCGCTTTTTTCACCAATTATATCCCCCCATATTTGGGGGTTGCCATGCAAAATCCCAAAGAGCCGAATATTTTTTCTGCGGGCGTCACGAACTCCGCTTTGCGATATACGCGATTGACAATCGCTGCAACTGTGCGGGATTTCAAATGTAGTTTTGGTCTTTGCAAGACGTCCAAATATTCAGAGACAATCTCTTCGCTGACGACCAGAATAAATTTCCCCGCCCGCCACTCGTCATTGATTTTGCCAACCTGTCCGCCCATTGCCATGGATACAAAAATATTCGTGTCAAGGACAACACGCCTCATTTTTCTTTGCCTTCCCTGACAGCGCGAATTTCGGCGTTGATGTCGTCTTCTGTAATGTTGTATTTCAGCGCGGTCGCGCGCGCGTCTTTAATCGCCTCATCATATTCGCGCTCCAACGAATTGTCATCTCTAATGCTGATTTTCAGAAAACGGACAAACGCCAACACATCCGCCTGACGGGATTCTGGCAGGGTGGAAACTTCACGGAGAAGGGTTTGTTCAAAAGTGGTCATGGGTCACCTCTGAGACAATTATACAGCCTCACGTCATTGCGAGGCGACACTTGTACCGAACACAAGTGCAGGTGAGCCGAAGCAATCTCCTGTCATGCGGGGATTGCTTCGGCGCGAAGAACAAGAGCGCTCCTCGCAATGATATGGAAGTTTAATACTCACCCGCAAACTTCTCGTGGACCCAGAGAAATTCCTGGCGTTTGTTCATCACGCGGACGAGACCGCCGAAGCCAGGGTCTTTGGCTTTGAGCAGGGCGTGGAGTTCGCGCAGTGCCGAGCCATCGGCGCGGGTGGCGATGCCGTGTTCGAGGGAGGTTGAATCTGCGGCGCCGAGGAAGTCTCCGATCTTGGTGGTTTCACCAATGGCGGCGTCAATGATGCTAGTACCGAAGTCAAGTTGCTCTTCGATGAGTTTGTAGGCGGTTTCATCCAGTGCGAATTTGACAGCGGAGGAGGCGACGGGCAGCACCATGCCGAGCGTGCCTGTCAGGAATTTCAAATAGGGTGCGGACTTCTTGAACCATTCGCGGTCGAGTTCGAGGTCGTAGACGCCTTTTTTCATATCGCCATGGTTGAGGACGGGCAGCGGCAGGCGCGAGTGTTCACACCACAGGACGAGGCGGAATTTTTCTCGAATCCAGGTTTTTGGATTGAAGGCGCTGCGGTCAACGGGGAAGAAACTGAACAGGCGCGGACCTTCTTTGGCTTCGTCGGTGAGGACTTGCAGGAGGTCGGTGTAGGTTTTGTCCACTTGGGAGAGAATGCGGCGCGTGTTGATATTCATGTCATCGCGCAATTCGCTTTTGAGTGAAGCAAATTCTGATTGCAAGTCAGCAAGTGAGATTGCCTGAGTAGCGGCTGGCGCGTTGCGGAGAAGCGAATCAATGTTTTGCCATTCGGTGCAAACGGGACAGGGAAACTCGTGTCTGTTCTTGCGTTTGCTATCCATCAGTTTTTCAACTTCAAACATGCCCGTGCCAGGTGTGTTCTTTCCGCAAGGGTTGATACACGGAACCATCACGTCACAGCGCAAGCCTTCCCAAAAACTTTCTACGAGGAATTTCACTTCGCGGGTCAACATGCCGAGCAGTCCTTCGGGATAGGGCGAGCGGACGGTAATCCGGACGTCGTTGCCCACGTGTTCAAGAAAGGCGCGGCTTTTGTATTCATCCTCCAGCACCAGCCCGCGCTGCCAGTGGATGCTGTCTTTGTAATCGGCGCGACCGAGCGAATATTTATGCAGGCGGACGATCAACTGGTAGAACAAGCCTTCCGCGCTGGCGGATTGACCGTTGCCCGCGTCCACGATGTGACAGATTTGCGTCTGCTGGAGATCGCCAGACGCGGGAGATGTTTTCCACGCGTCGGAAAGATTCTGCGGGCGGATATCGGGGACGAGTTGACCGATGAGGGATGTACTGTCGGGGCGGGTCTCAGACCCGCCCGTACGATCGGCGGCAGGATCAGCCACACGGTAGGAAAGATCGAAGCGCTTCATCAGGCGGAGAAAGATCGGGTGAAGATTCTTCTCGTAGCGTGAATCCGCCGCGCGGTTCGGATCATCCCACAAATGACTGAGGCGTGAGAAGTTGACCAAGCCATGTTTGGCGCGCGTCTCTTCATCGTCGAGGACGAAACTCATGGCGGTGGCAAGCCAATCGGGGCGGAGGATGACGATGTCGCGCAGGGTCGGGTCGTTTTCGTAATGCGTGAGATGACCGAGGCGGTGCGAGATAGTGATGAAGAGTCGCGCGATTTCATCGTCCATATTGTGGGCGCGGCAGATGTCGAGGACTTCACGCAGGGGCAGATACGGCGCGCCTGTGTCTTGCAGGGCTTGACGGACATCGGCAAAACTCTTCGGCACGGAGCGACCGACTTCGGGCAGGCTGGCGGCGACCTGGGCAATGGCGCGTTTGAGTTCGTCAATGCCTTTGCGGTTGCCGTGCGCGTCGGGTTTGCTTTCGACGAAGAAAAAGTCCACGACGGTTTCTTTGCCGAACAAGTCCCACAGTTCCTGACGGTCAATATCGGGCTGACGCTGCTGCGGTCCGCCGTGCGTGGCGACGACGAGAATCTTCGCGCTCGGCTCGCGGCGCTTGACGAGTTGAATCCATTCCTTGACCTGCCCCGCCTGCGAACCTTCGCGCGGTTTCCACACGACGAGATAGACGGCGGGCGCGCTGAAGAATAACTGGTGTGTGGGACGGTACACGCGCTGTCCGCCGAAGTCCCAAGCGTTGAGGGTGATGGGAGTTTGGGTGTCGGTGGTGACGTTGAAGGATTGGATATCTATGCCATGAGTGGAGTCGTGGTGTTGGAAGGGTTTATCGAGTAAGGAGTCTAGTAAACAGGATTTGCCTACTTCGCCTTCGCCAATCAAGATGAGTTTGGCTTCGTTGAGGATGATTTGTGGTCCGATTTTGAGGCGCAAATAGAGTTTGACAGAGTCAAGACCTTCTTTGTAAGCTGCGGTAAGCTCGGGATTGAGAGGATTGTTATCGAGGTTGATCTCTTTCAAATGCTCAAGTTGAGTGAGAATAGATGGTATATCTTTAAGTTGATTACCTCCAAGCAATAATGCTTTTAGTAATTTTAAATCACTAATTTCTTTAGGAAGCTCTTTGAGTACGCCATTATTATTGTTTATAAAAGTAGTACCGTGTTCACTACTAAAGCTGCCACTTCCCAAAACCAATATTTCTAATTTTTGTAAACTACAGATTCTTTTTGGAAGTGTGTTCCAGCCACTTTCAATAAGAAAAAGTATCCTCAGATTTATTAAATTCTCGATCGATTTCGGTAATGTTTTTAGTTGGTTTTTGGAAATATCAAGCGACTGCAACTGTGCGAGTTGTCCCAGCGACTCTGGTAATGTCGTCAGGTGGTTGCTAGAGAGATCCAGCAATTGCAGCTGCGTGAGTCTTCCTATCCACTCTGGAAGTTTTGTCAGTCTATTTCTGGCTAGACTTAGCGACTTCAATTTTGTGAGTAATTCCAGCGATTCTGGCAATGTAGTCAGTTGATTGTCGGAGAGATCCAGTAATTCCAACTGGTTTAGCTGTCCCAACGACTCTGGTATTACTGTCAGTTGGTTGCGAATGAGTATTAGAGACTTCAACTGTGTAAGGTGACCAATCGATTTCGGTAGCGATGTTAGCTGGTTCATGCTGAGATCAAGTGATGGTAACTGTGTGAGTTGTCCCAGTGATTCTGGTAGCGTCGTCAGTTGGTTGCGGATGAGAATGAGTGATTGCAACTGTGTGAGTCTACCCAATAACTCTGGAAGTGTCGTTAGTCGATTGCCAGTAAGAATCAGCGATTGCAATTGCGTGAGTTGTCCGAGCGAATCTGGCAGTGTTAACAGTTGGTTTTCGAAGAGATAAAGCGACTGTAATTGCGTGAGTTGACCAATTGACTCTGGTAATTCGGTAAGTTTTTCTTTGTTTTCCCAGTTGCTGAGGTCAAGTTCCGTTGCCCCTGACTTCAAGGCTTCTTCGATTTTCTTTTCTGCTTGGTAATAGGCTTGGTCACGCGCCAAAGGAACCCCCTTCCTTCTTCCCCTCAAGTGGGGAAGGACTGTTGCGTTTTTGACAAGAGTTTGGATGAATCATTTTTGGTTTCTCTTTGACGTTAGGGTTTCCACGGACATTTCAGCGAAGTGTTCCATCAACAGGCGGTGGACGAAGATATATCCGCCACCGACGCGGCGCAGGAAGATCAAGTCAACGCAGTTGGCGTCTTCAGCGAGTATAAGCGCATTCATTCGGAAATCATCCCTGCAAACTTCCGCACCATCGTCTCCCAATTCTTTGTCTGCACGGCGAGTAATGTCCGTTGTTGGGGGATGTTTCTCGCCCGAACCCAGGATTTCTTCCACATGCCAATGATAATATTCATTTGTTTTAGTTCGGCGGCGATGGCTGGCGCGGTCTCCGGGACGATCCATTCGATGAAGTGACCGGCTTCCTCCAGCAAGTTGACGATCTCATCCGGGTCGGTCGAGTTCCTGGCGGAGGAGGAAATGCGTCCCAGTGTGGCGGCCAGTCCGCCCAGGCGGCGGGGGAGCGGGTCGCGCAAAAAACGTTCGCGGAGTTTTTCCTTGTTTTTCATTGGATGCCTCGATCCCAATTATACGACCTGTCTACCTGTTTCCTCGTTTCCTTCTGCTTTTCCAACCTCCCAACTCGCGCCGCGAAATTATTGGCTTGCTTCGTTTTTTCCTCCGCTTCATCGTTTCATCGAGCCGCTCGACCTCGGAAATCCGCCGCTCTCTCTATGAATTTCTTGAACAAATTTAAAAACTTCTTCAAGACTTTTTGAAAAATCTTGAAGAAATTTATAATTTTCTTGAAGGAGTTTGTAAAAGTCTTCAAGAAAATTGGGCGTGGAGCGGCGATTCTATCGGATGAAGCGGTTGTTCGCGCGGGGCGAGCGGCGGGATTCAGGATTCGATCGGGTCGTCCGGGTGATCCTTATTCCACAGCGCGAAGATCTCCGCCTCGCTTTTACCGATATTGCCGGGGTTGACGACCTTGCCGCGAAAGTCCGTGTTGACGCGGCGGGTCATGGCCGGGTTGACGCGGACGGCGATCTCGATCCGCCCGTCGCGTTTCATGGTGGGGCGCAGGGTCATGCCGTTGGGCAGTTTGACGATCCGCCCGGACTTGAGCGCGTTTTCGCTGATGGCTTCCAGTTCGGCGAGCATGGCCAGCAGGCTGCCGCGGCTCTGGTTGGTGGAGACCACCAGTTGCTCGACGAATTCCTCCGCGCTCATCACGGAAGCGGATTTGATCCTGGGGCCGTAGGTTGCGTAGGCCTGTACTTTATGCGCCATATCCTTTCCTTTGAAACCGTTCCGAAGGTTGCCGCACAAGCAGCAAACGCTTTCGGAAAACCTTCGGGACGTTCCTCCTTTCAACTTATTCGAAACACATCCGTCTTATTCGATATGTAAATATTTTACCCTATCGGTAAAAACGATGTCCCTGCAAGGAGGGCGTCCCCTTTGGCTTCCGTTTCGGTAAGTTCAGCGCGGCGGCTCAAGGCAGGCTTTCCGACGAAGCAGTCTTCCAAAGGCCAGTTTCGCCCGTTTAGCAGGGGATTGCCTGTCCCCAAAAATAATCCGCGTTGGCTCTTGGGAGGCAATTATTCGTTCAAGCGGCGATAGATCCCCTTCATCTGCCTGTAGATCGATTGGAAGACCTCGAACTTCTCATCATAAAGCGCGCGGTTTTGCGCTTGCGGTTTGTATGTCTGTTTGTACTGCACCAATTGCGGGATATCGCTGTATCGAATTTCGCCCAAGCCAACCGCCGCGATCCAGGCCGCGCCGCGCGCGTTGGCGTAGATCGGGTCTGTGACCTGCTTGATCTCCACGTTCATCACGTCGGCGAAGATCTGGCACCAAACATCTGATTGCGCCCCGCCGCCGACGAGGTTGATGCTGTTTGCTTTTTGCCCCAGGAACTTCTCCACAGGCGCCAGCAGCCAACGGGTGTTGAACGCGATGCCCTCCAAAAAGGCCCGGATGATGTCCTCCCGCGTATTGTGCAGGGACAGGTTATACAGTCCGGCGCGAAGCGTGCGTTCATCCACCGGCGCGCGCTCACCCCAGATCCACGGCGTGTACATCACACCGTTCGCGCCCGCAGGCACGCGCTCCGCGATCTGGTCGAGAACCTTGAAAATGTCAGGCACGTCCGCCTCCTGCAGCAACTCGTCCTTGTGATAGATGATGTTGTCGCGCAGATAGGTGAGATTGCCGCCGGCTGTGGCCTGCAATGCTGTGAGCAGGTAACGCCCCGGCACCGCGCATGGAATGGACGCCATGCTCGAAGCGATGTCGGTTTTCTTGAACGGCACATGCGCTGCCATCCATGACGATGTGCCGATGTACAAGTGAAGAGCATAATCTTCCACCGCGCCCGCGCCGATGGCCGAGGCGGTATTGTCGATGGCGCCAGCAACCACCTTCACATCCGCAGGCAACCCAAGCGCGTTTGCTACATCGCTCCGTAGGTTGCCGATCACCTTCGTGCAGGCCACAACTTCGGGGAGTTTCTCGCGGTCGATACCGAGCGTGCGGATCAGCGAATCGTCGTAACGAATATCGTCTGGGTTGCGGTTATCGGTTACCCACGATG
Organism: Chloroflexota bacterium; assembly: GCA_049323115.1. Classification (GTDB taxonomy): domain Bacteria; phylum Chloroflexota; class Anaerolineae; order Anaerolineales; family Villigracilaceae; genus JAABUE01. Next base: position 21,015 of record JBMOMP010000132.1, on the reverse strand, counting down.
TCAAGATCGAATCGAAACTCGCAACGAACTCCCCCGTCAAACGCAGGTTCATATAGTCGAGCACGTTCAGGAATTTATACGTGCGCGCATACACATCGGGCATCGTCTCGCGGATGAACAGCATGTGCGCGGCCGGGTCCTTGCCCGTCATCGAAGGCATTCCGCCCGTCAGCCGCACGAAGCGCAAAACCTTCCAAACGTCCGCGCCGTCGATGTTGACGAGTCCGCGCAAACGTCTGTGAAGATGCGGCGCGCCGCGCATGTCCATCCATAGGATGGCGTTGCCGAGGGCATTCCCTTCTTTATCGACTGCCACTGTCCCCTCACCCTGGGTGGAGCAACAAACAGCGGTCACATTCGGACCCTCGTCCTGATTCCGCTTCATCAGCCTCCCCGCCGCCGACAGGAACGCCCCCCACCACTCCTCGGGCGCTTGCTCCGCGCCGCCATCGGGTGTGATGATGAGGCGCACGGGCTCGTTTTCCCAGCCGATCACTTTCCCGCTGATAGTGATCAGCGCGACCTTCATTCCAGAGGTTCCCAGGTCAACCGCGAGGATCAGTTTTTCGTCTGTCATGTAGCCCTTTTATATCATGGTTACCAGAATTTGAAATATCTTGCAAAGACTTTTTGTTCCGTCAGTACAGCCAACCCAACACTGACAACGTACATGACGATGTCCATTGGATCGAATGCGCCAACGTAATGACTGGCTGCAACGCGGTAGTATAGATCCTGACCAAACTCCATAAGCGTGGGAATAGCGAAGGATACGAGAACTCTTTTTTGCCATGTTCCCAGCCATCTTTCGAAAAGGCAGATAAAGAAATAGAACGCAAAAGGCTGTATTAGGTCCTTGGTATAGCTCATCCACAACATCCAGCCTGTGCTTTGCGGCTCGAAGATGGTTGTGGGAGAGAACTGCTCCGAAAACCAAAACAGCCCGAGAGAGATGCTCAACAAGACAGCGATTTTTGCCCACGTTCCGCGAAGATTTTTCATTTATTTTATTGGTCAGATTACCAGAAAGTATAAACTTTCTTATTTTTGGGGGTCTCTCATTTGAGTGACAAAGACAGTGCTGACGACCAGCAACCCGATCGCCAGCAACAACGCAGGCGTGAACGAGCCGTCGGATGTCTTCAACGCTTCCATGATGTAGACGAACACAACCGCGCCCTGCCCCGTTAATTGCATCAAGCCGTTGGAGGTACCTTCCGGCGTGGGATGCGTGATCTCAGCCGCATACTGCATGGCGATTGGCATGGCGCTGACGAGGAAAAATCCCATCCCAAAAGCGGATGTGAACAATAACCAACTGGTGGTTGCAAAGGTCAACCCGAGCATACCTGGGATCGCGCCGATAAAAGCCACATACAGGTAGCGCTGTCGTGTACGTTGTTTATCGGACAAGGCAGGAATGACCACCGCCCCGATCACTCCGCCGACGATCATCAGTGCGCCCAGTGTCCCTGCATCGGTGGGAGTAAATCCGCGTGGACGGATCATGGCCTCGATCCAGGTCGTGACGCCGTTGAAAATTCCCAAACCGATGAACGAAACGACCAGGCTGAACCAGAATGGACGTATCTTGATCGCATGTTTCAATCCGTCCAACATCAATGCGCGGACTTCGCTCCCGGCAGGTCCGGGCGGGGTGGGGGGAGTCTCTTTGGCAAGCAAAATGAACAAGACCGATGAGAACGCCGCAATGCCGCCATAGATCAATTGAACAGTGGGAATGGAAACCGTTTCGATAAGAATGGGAGTGAGCACCAGCCCAAGCGCTGTGCCGATGAGATTGCCAAGTGTAACAATGCCTACTGCCGTGGCGCGCTCTTCGATGCCGAACCATTTGGCTGGGACGGTCGTCCATGCGTTGAGCAGGAAGGGCTGCGCGGCCGCGATGCCGATCGTGCTCCACAAGACGAGGGAATAATTCGTACCCGCAAATCCGCGCAGGAGACCGAAGACGCCCATCAGCACGGCGCCGATGCCGACCGCGATCCTGAAGCCGTAAGTATCGATCACCCACGAAACGGGAATCGAAAGCGGGATGAACGCGATCATGAACGACATCGCCAGCAAGCCGATCTGCAGGTCGGTCACGCCGTAGAATGTCGCGGCTGGTCCCGTGATGGGCGCGTACGTGATCCACAGCATCTGGATGGTGAGGTTGATGAACATGAAAACAGCCAACACCACCCAGCGATACCCGTAGAGTTTGTAGTCCTTCGTCATGATGCTCCTCTATGCACAAGCCGCCAAAACGGTCTCGAATTTGTTCAATGCTTCGTCGATCACTTCATCCGTATCAGCCATCGAAGTATACATGCGCGAGCCTGCCAGCGTGATCAAGCCCTGTGACATGTATGCTGCGCCCATCTCTTCCATCATGTGCTTGCGCGGCTTCAATTCGCGGGCGAGGCGAATTGGGTTGCGCAGGTCGAGCAGCATCACCCCCGATGTTTCGAGATGAACGATGGAGCCTTGATTGTACGCTACAAACGGTAAATTGTATTTATCGATGATGGCCTGCAAGCCTTTGGTGAGCCGGTCGCCGGCGCGTCCTGCAATCACAGGCGCGTTCGTCCGTTCCATTTCGAGCAGGGAATAATATCCCGCCACACACGAAAGCGGGTTGGCCGAAAGCGTCCCGCCGATGTACGCGCGTTCGCCGACCCCGCCGATGCCTGCCGCAAAGCGCATGATCACATCCGCGCGCCCGCCCACGCCGCCTGCCATCGGGTATCCGCCCGTGATGCACTTGCCGAACACTGTCAGGTCGGGTTTGACGCCGAAAAAGCCCTGGGCGCCTCCCAGGCCCACTCGGAAGCCGGTCACCACCTCGTCGAAGATCAGGAGCGCGCCGAATTCGTCACACAGTTCACGGACTTTTTGGTTGAAGTCGAACGGAACGGGACGTGTGCCCGACTCCGGTCCCAATGGCTCGACGATGACCGCTGCGGTGCCGCCCCTCAGCCTGTTGACCATCAAATGGCGTTTCAGCGCCCCGAGGCTGTTCGGGAAAAATTCCTCCGTGGACGCGCTTGCCCCGCGCGGGATGCCCTTCGCTTCGAGCCGGCCCGTGCCTGGAATGTGCAACCCGTAAACCATCGAATCGCTCCAGCCGTGATACGCGCCGCCGACCTTGACGACATATTTCTTCTTCGTGAACGCGCGCGCCGCGCGGATGGCCGCCATCACGCCCTCGGTACCCGAGCCCAACATGCGGAACATTTCCACAGCCGGCATGAAGCGGTTGACCAGTTGCGCCAGTTTCAATTCATACTCGTGGAACAAGCCGGTGACGGGTCCGCACGATTGCAGCATCTCGGATACTTTTTCGCGCACGGGCGCGTAGTTGCTGCCGAGTACGGTGGGGCCGCCTGCTTGCAGGAAATCGATGTACTGGTTGCCATCCGCGTCCCACAGATATGCGCCGTCCGTTTTTTCGATGGCGATGGGGAAGGGATAGTTGAACGCCAGGTTGTGCTGTACGCCGCCGGGGATGAATTTCTTCGCTTGGTCGGTCAATTCCTTCGAGCGTTTGCATTTGTCGTCGAAGTAGCCGAGGAACTCCTGCATCTTCTCGCGCCGCACAGGACGCATCGGCTGGCTGATGAGGCCGTTCAGTTTTGCGTAAACTTCATTCGTATCGTGATATTCGCTGATCGCGTATTCCTGCTCGTTCATCCTATTCTCCGCTTTTCACTTCCTCGCCCTTTTCGATCTTCTTTTGGTCCCTGCGCAGTTTCGAGAAGGCAATCTCACGCACGGCCAACGGGATTTTGCTGATCTTGCGTTCGCTGCAAATCGCCAACAGGTATGCCAACGCGCACTTCTCCAAAATTTCCACATTGTGGATGGCGCGTTCCATGTCGTGACCGAAAACCAGCACGCCGTGATTCTGCATCATAAAGGCGTTGTTGTGATTCTTCACGTGCCTGGCGACCGTATTCTTCATCATTCCTGTCCCCGATGGGGCGTAGGGGATGATATCCACGCTTCTTCCCAGGAAGCGGGCCTGCTCGTCGAACAAGGCGGGGATCGGCGTCCTGATCAGGGTGAGGGCGCTCGCGTAGACCTGGTGCGTGTGCACAACTGCGTTTACATCTCCACGTACCTGGTAGATGGCCCCGTGCATCGCCGCCTCGACCGAGGGTTTCAATTCGCCTTCGAGCAGATTCAATTCGAAATCCAGGGTGCAGACATCATCCGGGTTCATTTTCATGTAATCGAAGTTGGAAGGGGTGATGGCAAAGGCATCCTGCCCGGGAACACGCATAGAAATATTCCCCCCCGTTGCCATCAATAATCCCTTACGAACGAGCCCTTGTGCTGCTTGCACAATGAGTTGCTTGGCAAGTTTATCCTGGCTCACAAAAACTCCTTTTGCAAACTAGACGTTGTAAAGATTATAGGACATCATCTTGACACTGTCAAGATTTTGCCTTAAGATTTGGGCATGGCAGCAACTACATACCATCATGGTGATTTGAAGAATGCATTGATCAAAGCAGGGGTGGAGATTTTGGCAGACGAAGGTGTGGGGGCATTAAGTCTTCGGAAGGTGGCGAGGCAGGCCGGGGTCAGTCACGCTGCGCCGTATTCCCATTTTGCCGATAAACAGGCGCTCATTGCAGCAATATCAACTGAGGGTTTCAAGCAACTCTACGAACAAATCAAATCCGTTATCGAGAAGTATTGGCAAAATCCGGAAACATTACTCATTGAAACTGCCTGGGCATACGTTCAATTTGCATTGAGCGAACCAGATCGCTTCAAACTCATGTTTTCCAGTGTCCTCGAAAAGGAAAAAGACTATCCTGAATTCGTTGAAATTTCCCAGGAGAACTTCTTGCAATTAGTGAATATCGTCGAGACTTGCCAGCAGGCAGGGGTTCTCAAGAGCGGCGCGTCAGACGTGGTGGCGGTGAGTATATGGAGTACGGTGCATGGGTTCACCTCATTGTTGCTCGAAGGCCAAATATCCCATACAGTGCTCGAAAAGGCTTCCTTGAAAGACTTGTTGATTCTTGTCATCGAGTAGTATTACAGCGCAAAGTCAGGGGTATGATTGCACTTAAACGTGGTAACGATTTTATCCACTAACCTTCGCCAATCTGCGCTAATTTTTGGGCGCTTTCCAGGCTATTGCCTTTGATTTGCAGGAATTACGTAATTTCGCGGGTCATTTCCTGGCTTGCCAAATCCGGGCTAAAACAAAGCAAAAACTCGCTGGAAATTGCCAGATTTGGCAATCTGGTAGAGCCTAAAGACGAATTTTCGAGGTTCTCCGACAGGCTGCTGCCGACGAAACCCGTCAGACTGTTTCAAGCGCCGATCATCGTTGCCTTCTTTTCGAACCGTATCGGAACAGCATCCCTGGAGATGTTTTGATATAACCCAGCCTGGATGTTTGCCATGTATTGCCAGCGCGCCGCGCTGATGACGCGGACATCCAGCAACACATCATATTTCAATTCAACGTCAGAATTGATGCTGAGAATGGCTTTACGAAAAGCCCAACTGTCATCTTCAGCGATTAATAGAATATCAATATCGGAATACCTTGTCCAATCCCCTCTTACTTTGGAGCCAAATAATGCGGCGCGTTGAATTTTGTCCCCGTAAGCCGAACGAACTGCGGCAATAAATTCCCGGACGGCTTTTTTCTCTTTTGGTGATAATTTTAAAGCAGGTCGTGTTTTCGCAGCCATTTCCTTACTTCCTCGACAAACGCTTTTGCTTTTGTGATCACTTCAACGGCGTCTTCTTTTTCCAGGTAATCGTGCAACGCATAATCGGCGGTATGACGACTTTCCATGATAAGCCTGTAATCGTCACTCCACCTCTTGTCAAGTTCACCTGTTTTGATAAAGTATTGACGAAAAGCGGCAAGGACGGCGCTGTGCTTGCCGTAAGATTTTCCTTTCGAATACAGCAGGGCGCTTGCGGCGTAGAAGACTCCATAATATGCGCGGTTGCAGGCAGTACGATAACGCTGGTTGCCAAAATTTTCATCAGCAATATCCAGCATTTCCTGGGCGTTGTCCATGTACAGGCGGTAATTCTCTTTTGGGTCTTCTATCTGTTCGTCCATGTTGAAAGTATAACTCATGATGGAATTTCAGCCAACTTTCCATTTTCTAATTCACTAATCCTCTCCGCCCCGCACGCGAACATCGTGACCTCGATCTGCCGCTTCATCAACTTCATCACCTCGACCACCTCCTCGGTCGAAACTGCTGCGGCTTTCAGGAATTGACCGGCCATGCCGCCCAGGGTGGCGCCAAGGGCGAGGCTCTTGGCGATGTCGAGCCCGTCTTCCAGGCCACCGCTGGCAAAGACCGCCATCTTGGGAACGGCGCGTTTGACGTTCAGGATCGACTCTGCGGTGGGGATGCCCCAGCCGATGAAAGTGGCGGCGAGTTGACGGGTGAATTCGTCGGGGGCGCGGTGCATTTCCACCTGCGACCAGGATGTCCCGCCTGCGCCGGCAACGTCGATGGCAGATACGCCGCAGTCGGCCAGTAGTTTGGCTGTCCTTTCTGAGATACCCCAACCGACTTCTTTTGCGATGACAGGCACCTTGACCTTCTTGCACACTTTTTCGATCCGTTTGGCAAGGCCTTTGAAGTTCGTATCGCCGGCGTCCTGGACGGCTTCTTGCAAGGGATTGAGGTGCAGGATGAGCGCATCGGCGGCGATCATGTCTACGGCGCGTCGGCAGTGTTCGATGCTGTAGCCGTAGTTCAACTGCACCGCGCCCAGGTTGGCGAAGAGCAGGATGTCGGGCGCGACCTTGCGGGTGATGGAGAAGGATGGGATCAACTCAGGGCGTTCGAGCGCGGCGCGCTGGCTGCCGACTCCCATGGCGACGCCGACTTCCTGGGCGGCGCGCGCCAAGCGCTGGTTGATCTCGCCGGCGGCCTCGGTGCCGCCGGTCATGGAACTGACCAGGATGGGAGCGGCCAATCGTCGGCCGAACAGGCTGAGGCTGGGGTCGATGCGGTCCAGGTCCAGTTCGGGCAAGGCCTCGTGGGTGAAGTGGTATTTCTCGAGGCCGGTGGTCAACGCGGAGCGGACGTCCTGCTCGAGGTTGATCTTGATGTGGTCCGCTTTCCTCTGGTCGATGGGCGCAACTTTTTTCATGGGGTAGTGTTCCTGTCTAGTGAATCCCCTTTGGGGGATGGCGCTGGCTTGACATGCCTGTCGTAAGGATTACAATAAGCCAGCCGAAATTGTCGAAACCAAATCAGGAGGATCCTTATGTCCGATACGTTTGCTGAGTTGAAGGCAATTATCGTAGACTTGCTGGGTGTGGATGAAGGCAAGGTGACGATGGATGCCCGTTTCCGCGAGGACCTGGAGGCCGATTCGCTCGACCTGGTCGAGTTGATCATGGCCTTCGAGGACAAGTTTGGCGCGGAGATCTCGGACGAAGACGCCCAGTCCATCACTACGGTGGGCGAGGCGGTCAAGTATATCGACGCGCGCCGGTAATTTTGTGGTGTCATTGCGAGGAGGGCGGAACCCTACGAAACAATCTCAATCTACTACGGAGACTGCCGCGCGCTTGCGGCGCTCGCAGTGACATAGTGTGATTATAACCGTAGAGCCGCTCTCTATTGCAGAGAGCGGCTCGTGCGTTTAATTCAGGTGGACACGGATTTCACGGAAATACATGGCTTCTTCCGTTGCCTCCGCGTCACGTGTCCCCAGGTTCACTTCAACAGCGTCGGTATTTCTTCGGGGTGTTTGGCAACCCGCACGCCGGCTGCTTCCAGGGCTTTGACCTTGTCGGCGGCTGTACCTGCGCCGCCTTCGATGATTGCGCCTGCGTGTCCCATGCGCTTGCCGGGGGGCGCGGTCTGCCCGGCGATGAAACTGGCGACTGGTTTGGTCATCTTGGAGGCGATGTACTCGGCGGCCTTTTCCTCGTCCGTGCCGCCGATCTCGCCGATCATGATGACCTTCTCGGTCTGCGGGTCGTGCTCGAACATCTCCAGCACATCAATGAAGTTGGTGCCGTTGACCGGATCGCCGCCAATGCCCACGCAGGTGGTGGCGCCCATGCCCAGGTTTTTCATGGCGTACAGCACTTCGTAGGTCAGCGTGCCAGAGCGTGACACAACGCCGACATTGCCGGGGATGGCGATGTCGCCGGGGATGATGCCGACCTTGGCTTCGCCGGGGGTCAGCAGGCCGGGGCAGTTGGGGCCTACCAGGCGCACGTTCTTCTGGTCCAGGTAGTTGCGTACGCGCATCATGTCCTGCACCGGGATGCCTTCGGTGATGCAGACGATGAGGGGGATGCCCGCGTCGGCGGCCTCGAACATGGCGTCGGCGGCGAAACGCGCCGGGACGAAAATGACCGAGGCGTTTGCTCCCGTTGCTTCGGCGGCCAACTTGACCGAATCGAAGACCGGCACCTTGCCGTTCAGCACCCACTCGCCGCCCTTGCCGGGCGTCACGCCAGCCACGACATTGGTGCCGTAAGCGGCCATCTGGGTGGTGTGGAAGAGGCCTTCATTGCCGGTGATGCCTTGCACGACCAGGCGGGTGTTCTTGTTGACGAGTACGCTCATGGTTCAGGCTCCCTTTCCTGCTGGACTCTGCGCGGCGGCCACAGCCTTTTGTGCGGCGTCGGCCAGGGTTTCGGCGGTGGTCATGTTGGCATTGGCCAGCAGGGCGCGGCCTTCCTCGGCGTTGGTGCCCACCAGGCGCACCACCATCGGCACCTTGGGCTTGACTTCCTCCATCGCCGCCAGGATGCCCCTGGCGACCTCGTCGCAGCGGGTGATGCCGCCAAAGATATTGTAGAGCACGGCCTTGACGTTCTTGTCCTCGAGAATGATGCGCATGGCTGCGGCCACTTTGTCTGCGCCCGCGCCGCCGCCGATGTCGAGGAAGTTGGCGGGTTCGCCGCCGAACAGTTTGATCACGTCCATGCTGGTCATGGCCAGGCCAGCGCCGTTGACCATGCAGCCGATGTTCCCATCCAACTTAATGAAAGACAAGCCGTACTTGCGGGCCTCGGTCTCGGAGGGGGCTTCCTCGTCGATGTCGCGCATCTCGGCCAGGTTGGGGTGGCGGAAGAGGGCGTTGTCGTCGATCAGCATCTTGCCGTCCAGGGCCAGCAGGCGCTTGTCCCTGGTAATGACCAGCGGGTTGATCTCGGCCAGCGTGGCGTCGTTGCTAGAATAGGCTTCCCACAGTCCACCGGCGATCCTGCCGAAGTCGCGCCAGTAATCGCGCGGCAGGTCCATGGAAGCGGCAATGTCGCGCGCCTGGTAGTCGCGCAGCCCGAGCAGCGGGTCGATATGCGCCTTGATGATCTTCTCGGGCATGGTGGCGGCCACTTCTTCGATGTCCACGCCCCCGGCGGCAGACGCCATCATGACCGGTTTCCTGGCGGCGCGGTCATTGGTGATACCGAGGTAAATTTCCTGCTCGATGGCGGCGGCTTCATCTACCAATACTTTGCGCACCGGCAAGCCTTTGATTTCCATTCCCAAGATCTGGGTGGCAAATTGTTCGGCTTCGCCCGAGTCTTTTGCTACCTTGATACCGCCTGCCTTACCGCGCCCGCCTACCAGTACTTGCGATTTAATCACTACGCGGCCACCTAATTCTTCAGCGATCTGTCTGGCTTCGCTGGCGGTAGCCGCGACGCGCCCCTTGGGGATCGGGACGCCATACTTGGAGAAAAGTTGTTTGGATTGGTATTCGTGGAGTTTCATGCAGTCTCCCGTGGAATTTAATGAGCATGTAAAAGCAGAGCGATTATACCACCGTCAAAAAATTGCCCGGCAACCACTTGCCGGGCAATTGCATCGAGCGGAAAAAGCCGAACTCAATCCGGGAGCGTGAAGCGCAGCACGCGGTTGTATACCGGGTCGGTCACCCACACATGCCCCTGCGCATCCACGGCCACGCCGGCCGTCATACCGAAGGCTGTGTCTGTATCGCCAAAGTCGCCCCAGGTGCGCACCACCTCGCCGCTCCCGGTAAACTCGATCACCCGGTACTGTTCGGGATCGGTGATGAAGACATGCCCGGCTGCATCGACCGCAATGAAGGGCTTGTTGTCCAGCGACTGACCGTACCAGCCAAACACTTCCCATTGGCGGTCGGGCAGGAAAGTCAACCGGTCTTCCGAGATGATGAACGACTGGACGCGCTGGTTCCAGGTATCGGCCACGAAGAGTTTGCCTGTATCGTCCACGGCCACGCCGACCGGCTCATCGAACTGGCCGGGATCGAGACCGGCCGAGCCGAACTCCGAGACGTAGTTCCCGTCCGCATCGAACACGACGATGCGCTTGTTCCCGGTATCGGCAACGTAGACATAGCCCTGGGCGTCTACCGCGATCCCGCGCGGTCCCCAGAAGCCATCCGCTTGCTCGACGGTGCCGTACTGCCCCCAGATCTTGACCGGCGCGCCGCTGGCGGTGAATTTCTGTACGCGGTGGTTCCAGGTGTCGGTCACGTACACGGAACCGTCCGGGCCGACGGCCACGCCCCAGGGTTCGTTGAAGGTACCCGGTACGGCCGGGCTGGACACGCCGTCTGCATAAGAGCCCCACTGGCCCAGTTCGTTCCCGTCCGCGTCCAGGTGCAGGATGCGGTGGTTGCGCGAGTCGGCGATGTAGAGTGTGCCGTCCGGCGAAAAGGCCAGCGCGCGCGGCGCATTCAAGGAAACGGGGATTACCCCGCCCTCGTCCAGCACCAGGTCGGCTGGCAGGACGATGGCTTTGCCTTCGGTCGGGTCTTCGATGCTGACCGTTTCGACCGGCGCGGCACCGTAGTTCCAGATCTGCGCGGCAACATCCTTGCGGACGTACAGGCGCATCCGGTCGGACGGCTCCCAGGTGATCTCGGTCATGTCGGTGTGGCCGGTGGCCTGCGCGTAGCGGGTGTAATCGCGATTGAACCAGATGTCCCAGATGCCAGCGCGGATCTGCGGGTCGCGCAGGGCGTTGGCAACGCGCGACCAGTCCAGGCCGAAGTAGTCCTGGTTGGGCCACCACATGCGGACGTAATCGAAGCGGAAGTAACCGGGACCGAGGGCTGGCTCGATCTTGTCGAAGTTCTTGGCGTCCACCACCACGAAAGGAGAATCGCGCAGCGACTTGGTGGGCTGGTCGAAGGCGCGCTGGTTGGTGAAGTCGCGCAGGTACCACACGAACGGCCAGGAGACGCCGGTGTCGGGCGCGCTGGCGTCGTAGGCCAGCAGCATGTCCATGCCGCCGGTGGTGCGCCTGGAAATCTCTTCGGCTTGTTTCATGACCTGCTTGACCGGGCCCGCGCCATGCGCGTAGACAAGGTACTCCATGGCGCTGTCATAGTTGACATAAGAAGCCCGGAAGGCGGCGCGGGCGGTCAGCACGGCCAGGAAAGCGAAGAAGGTCAGCGTGAGCATTCCGGGGAAAGAACCTGATGCGGTCCGCTTGCGCATAAAGAAATATGCGGCCAGGGCGGCGAGGATGAACAGGAAGCGCGAAGTCAGGCGGATGAGTAATTGCCTGTCCAGGCTGCCGACTTGCATTCCTGCCGCCATTTCGAAGGCGGTAAAGACAACTACCATGATTGTGGCGATGAAGAGCAGGAATACCCCAATCTTAGCCAGGTCAAATACCTCATTCCTTAACAAGTATCCCAGGCCGACCGCGCTGGCAATGGCGACAAAGGCGGGCAGCAGGAAGGCGTTGGTGGCTTGCAGGCTGGCCATGTCCTTGCCCTGGAAAGGCGGGGTGGGGCCGATCAGGGCAGCCATTGCACTGAACAACCCAACCAGGAACAGGGCGGCCAGCGCCAGCCTGAGGGCATGTTCGAGCGGCTGGTGCTCTTCCCAGTGGATGCTTTCGACCAGGTGGCCGAGGCCCCAGCCGGTGAGCAGGATCATCGGCCAGGCCATGTGGTAGGTGAGCCAGGGCATACGTTCCCCGGCGTAACTGAGGGCGATGACGCTGGTGACCACCCACCACAGCAGCAGGCTGAAGGTGTTGGCAAAGTTGAGTTCGAGCGGATCTGCTTCCCCAAGGGGGACGCTGTCCCCAAAGGGGATGCTATCCAGCGCAGGGAGGGCTGGGGGCGCGGATTCAGGCAGCGGGTCCGGCCCCGAGGCGGGCGTTTCCCCAAAGGGGATGCTATCCAGCGTCGCATCTTTTTCCTCCTGGTCGTCGGCCGGTCTCGCGTTCCCCCTAACGGGGACAAGCCCCCTAACGGGGACAAGCCCCCTAACGGGGACAAGCCCCCTAACGGGGACAAGTAATTTTTTTAATCCCAGCCAGGCGGCCAACAGTACGCCCAGGGCCGGCAGGAATTCGTAGACCGGGATCTGCACCAGGACGTAGAAGTACCAGGGTTGGCTGCCGCGCTGGACGTCCTGCTGGACGAGCCAGTAGCCCAGCGAACCGATCAGGCCGGTGAAGAAGCCGTCGCTGTTGGTGAACACGGCGGTGAACAGGATGAGGAAGATGCTCCAATAGAACAGGCCAAATTTCCACCACTCGCGGTTCCACAGTTGGCCGAGCAGGATGGAAATGGCGAACATGACGATGACAATGACGCCGACGATAACGATGTCGCGCGGCAGGCCGAGGAAAACCGGCGCGCTGGTCATCAGGGTGGTCACTTCGGCGGCGGTGGTGGGGATGGTGACGTGCAGCCAGGGTTCGAGGAACTGGATGGGGAAGGGAGTGAGCATGGGCAGCGCCAGCGCCCCGACTAGCATGAGCAGGGAGAACGAGCGTTCTTCCCGGAGCCTGTTCCAGGTATAGCCTTTGATGAGGAAGATGATCGCAAAAATGAGAACGACCAGTCCCAGCCCCGCCAGGATGCCGGTGATGGGCGCGCTGGCGGTTTGCAGGCCATCGAGCGGGGAAAGGGGCGCATTGGGGTTGGCCGGCATGGCGGTCTCGGTGGCGGTGAGTGTGCCGCCGGAGCGTTGATACAAGGCATAGCCGAGCGCGCCGCCCACCAGCAGGATGCCGAGCATCAACGCGACCAGGAAGGAGCGGAAATACCTTTCATTGCCTTCCCAGGGACTTTTGGTCGCCTGGGCGACAAAGTAGATGGCCAGGAAGACCAGCGCCTGCGCCGCATAGATGAAGGCGGTCTCTTTGGCGGTGAAATGGATGAGCAGCGCGGTCGTGACCAGGTACAGGTAGCGTTTGCCGCCCGTCTCGAGGAAGCGCAGGATGGCGTACAGCATCAGGACGCCCGAAAAGCCTGCATAGGCCTCATTGCGGACATAGCGCCCGTAGTACAGCATATAGGGCGAGATGACCATCAGGAAACCGGCTACCAGTGCGCCGGTCTTCCCGATGTAGCGCCGCCAGTACCAGACCATCCAAACGGTGGCGATGCTGAACAACACAGCCGGGATGCGCGAGGTGAAATCGTTGACGCCGAAGATGAAGTAGGTGAGCGCCAGCAAATGGAATTGCAGCGGCCCGTGCATCATGGGCGTATGCTCATAACCCTGTCCGCGGTAGAGCAGCCAGGAGAAATAGGTGTGCAGGCTCTCGTCGTGGCTCATGACGCGCGCTTCGAGGTCGTAGAAGCGCGTCAGGAACGCCAACAGAATGATTCCCGCGAAGAGCAGGATTTCGTTGCTGACGCCCGGCAGGGCGGGGTGGATGGGGCGGTCGAGCCAGGGTTGTTTTTCGGAATTCATAGCACTCTCTTCGTGGACGTTTGTATCATGCGCCGGTAAAGTCTACTGTATAGTCACTTTTCTGGCAAGTTGCGCTTTGGGACTATGCGCCAGTAAAAGACTTCAGCGGCAAGGGATATAATCCGCAGACTACGCAGATTCTTGCAAATTTTTGAACGCTAGAGACAAGTTTCCTTAGTCGCGTTGCAGGGAGATGACCGTCCCACCCAGGGGGGTGATGGTCGTCGTTTTGTCGGGCGTAATGGCTGTAAAAGAAGGGGTAGGTCTGCATACCGGGATCGACAGTTCCACGCCGGGAGAAATTTTGGCCGTTGCCAGGTGGTTGAATTCCATGATGATCGCTTCTGGCATCTCGTACAAGTTTGCAATGCTCTCGAGGCTATCGCCTGTCTGTACGACGTAGACAACGGGGTCACAGGCCTGCGCGCTGAACTCTGTCAACGTCAATGGGATGGAAGGGGTGGGGGAGGCGGCAGAAACCGAAACGAACCCGCTGGGGGTCGGCAGGGAAGCCGGTGTTTCACGCCCTGCCATCGGCAGGCGACTCCCGACCAGGTTGGCGACCAGGATAAACCCCAGCAGGAAAGCCGCCGCCAGCGCCGCTTTTCCCATACCCAGCGCCAGGCCAGGGAAGTTGTCCCAAACGGGCTTCGCGCGCGAGGAGTGCAGGATGGTTTGCGCGTCGAAAGACGGCCGTTGGCTGTCCCACTGCGCGTGGAGGACGCCGCGCAAACCAGTCTCCAGGTCTGCCAGGCGGCGGGCGTAGTCATAGCACGCCCGGCATTCCGCAAGGTGGACGTCGAGCGTGGATCGTCCAGCGGGGTCGAGCAACTGGTCGGCGGCGCGTTGCAAGCGCGCGCGGGCTTCCTGGTGGGTGATCTCGGACATGTTTACTCTTGTGTTCCGAACGAACGGTCGAGGATTGACCTGAGCCGTTCACGCGCGATGGACAATCGCGAGTGAACTGTACCTTCTTTGATGTTCAAGACTTTGGCAATCTCTGCAATCGAAAAGTCGTGGTAGTAGCGCAGCAGGATCGGCAGGCGGTGTTTCTCGCCCAGCGTCCCCAGCGCCTGCCACACGGCGGCATCCTCTTCATTGCGGACAAGCGTTTCTTCAAGGCCGGGCGGGCGCTGCACTTGCACGCGGAAGATGGCGGTCAGCGTGTTTTGCAGGCGTTCCAGTACTTTCCTTTTCCGTAACCGGCTGCGGCTGAGGTTGAGCGCAATGGTATAGAGCCAGGCTTTGAACGACGAACCCTCCCGGTACGACTTGAGCGCTTTTAGCGCCGCGATGAACGTATCTTGCGCGACCTCGTTGGCTTCGCCGGGATCGCCCAGCACGGAAAGCGCCAGCCGGAACACGCCAAGTTGGTATTCCTCGACCAGCCGCGCGATGGCGGTTTCGTCGCCTGCAATGCAGCCTGCAAGGAGTCCGGCCTGTTCGTCATTCATGGAACCATCTACAAGGATTAACGCACGCCCCCCTGGAAACCTTCATTTCCTGCCAGTTGACCGCAACCCGCCTGGATGTCCAGCCCGCGACGCAGGCGGATCGTACACGCGACCCCGGCCTGCTCCAGCGCTTCCTTGAAGGCCTCTGCCCTCTGGCGGTCGGTCGCCTGGCCGCTATAACCGGCGGTGGGGTTGAGGGGAATGACGTTGACGTGGCACAGCAGTCCCCTCAGACGGGCCGCCAGTTGGCGGGCGATTTCGGGCGAGTCATTCACCCCCTGGATGAGCGCCCACTCGAAGGTAATGCGGCGGCCGGTCTTTTCGACGTAGTAACGGCAGGCGTCCAGCAGTTCGGCCAGGTTGTATTTTTTGCCCACCGGCATGAGGCTGGCGCGCGCCTCGTCATGGATGGCGTGCAGCGAGACGGCCAGGTTCACCTGTCGCTTCTCGTCGGCAAAACGCCGCATCATCGGGACCAGGCCCACGGTCGAGAGGGTGATGCGGCGCGCGCCGAAGTTGTACCCGTCCGGGTCGTTGAGCCTGTCGATGGCGGCCATCGTATTGTCGTAGTTATGGAACGGTTCGCCCATGCCCATGACGACGATATTGGTGACGCGCTCGCCGCGCTCTTTCAACATGCGCGCATAGTACATGACCTGCGCCGCGATCTCGCCGCTGGTGAGGTGGCGCTTGAAGCCCATCTGCCCGGTAGCGCAGAAGGCGCAGCCCATGGCGCAGCCGGATTGGGTGGAGATGCAGATGGTGCGGCGCGCCCCCCTCCGGCTCCCCCCAAATTCAGGGAATTTGGGGGGAGAGTCAGAGGGGGGTGAGGCCGGGTCGCCGTAGCGCATGAGGACGGCTTCGATCAGGTGACCATCATGGAGTTGAAAGAGCGTCTTGCGCGTCTGGTCGTCGGACGAGTCCAGGTAGGTGACGGGGGTCAGGGCCGCGAAGCGCAGTTCCTCGCCGAGCCTGGCGCGCAGGGATTTGGGCAGGTTGGTGAACTCGTCCGGCGCGTTCCAGGACTGCTGGTACAGCCCCTGCCAGACCTGGCTGGCGCGGTAGGTTGGCTCGCCCCAGGAGGCCAGCAGGGCGGTCAGTTCGGGCAGGGAGAGATCGTAGATGAGGGAAATAATCTCCATATCTTCAAGACCTTGATTCTAACACGGTTGACTTTGACCTTTTAGGTGAGAGACTGCCACAAATCATTTGCGATAAAAAACATGCGAAGGTATTGAGCCTGCGCATGTTTTGGCAAAACAACACAATTTGAAAACGTCACACAGTAACCGGCTCGGCGCGTATCGAGGCTTTCACCATCCCTGCAAGGAACTCGCTTGCGTTCAGGATTTCGAGCAGGACAGGTTGATCTTCCGGGCTGAGGTGGATGATAAACGACCCGGTGTGTTCGGCGTGGTCAATTGCAGCCGACTCGTCAAGTTCGATGGTTAAGATATCTTCTTCCCGGTTGTAGTTAATCTTCATAACGCTGCCTCCTGCCAGGGTAGAAAGTGATGACAACCCTATCATCCCCTTCTTGGCGGAACACGACTCGGAGAACGTGTTCCTCGTCAACCGCTTTTTGCGCTACATAGGGTTCTTGATCCATTTCGACCTTATCAGGTGAAGTCAGGGCATCTAAAATCTGCGACTTTGTCACCTTGAAATTGTGGCGGGCAAGTATATCGAATTTCTCTTGCGCGTATGGCGGTTATGCCTTGCTTCAAACCACCATATTTAGTGGTTTTGCAAAACGTTTACCAAAATTGGAACAATCACGTCGAGTGAAACGGATGGGCATTTCAGTGATTGTATCATGAGACTTGAAGGCTACAGATTCTACTTTTCCATTACTAACGCAGCCAGGTTTTCGGCGATCAGATCCGGGGTGGGACTCCAGGCCTCGGCCTGTTCGCTGTTCGTCACCCCGCTCAGCACCAGCGCGGTCCGGCAGCCCGCGGCCTGCCCGGCGGCAATGTCGGTCTCGAGACGGTCGCCGACCACCAGCGTCTCTTCCGGCAGGACGCCCATCCGGTCCAGCGCCAGGTAGAGCATGGACGGGGACGGTTTGCCGACCACGATGGCGCGCGCGTCGGTGGCCGCCTCCAACGCCGCCAGGGTTGCTCCCGCGCCCGGGATCAATCCCTGCGGGGTGGGGAAGGTGCGGTCGGGGTTGGTGCCGTAGAACGGAACGCCGGCGCGGATGAACAGCGCGGCGCGGCGCAGTTTGGCGTACGTCAGCGAACGGTCGAACCCGGCCACCACCGCGACCGGTTGCACTTCGTCCTGCGGGTCCCAGACCGGGAAGAAACCGGCCGCTTCCAGCGCGCGCTGCAGGCCGTTCTCGCCAACCACAAAGACCGGCCCGCCGCGCGGGAATTCCTTTTCCAGCACGTTGGCGGTCGCCAGCGCGGAGGTGATGACCTGGTTCCCGTCCAGCCTCACGCCGAACCCGGCTAATTTTTCCAGGCATTCGTCCACGGTCTTGGTGGCGTTGTTGGTGGCCAGCGAGACCTTCAGGCCTTGCTTATGGATGGATGCAAAGACGGCCTCCAGGTCGCCGATGGGAGTCGCGTCGCGCCACAGGACGCCGTCCATATCGAGGATGAGGGCTTTGATAGAGGATGGGTGCATGGGGCGATTATACCCTTTGAGAAACAAAAGCCCGCTAGTTCTTCAGCGGGCTGTAAAGACTTGCTTGAATTCAGTTTTTCAAAGCCATTGGTTCTGCCGCCATCCAACGCACTTTTTCCGGCTGGTACTCCTGCGCAGGCCAGCGAACGGGTTCGCCCTGCCGTAACCTGTGGTAGGCCACGCCGCTGTAAATGGGCGTGAGGGCGGCGATTTCCTGCATGATTTTTTCGGGGCCGGCATATTTCCAAGATGAGAAGGGGGCTTTGGCCGGTTTGCGCCCGCGTCCCTGGACGATCTGGCGCGCCAGGTCGGCGATGACCTGCCAGTCGGCGCGCGCCTCGCCGAGGGGCTGGATGGCCTGCTCCACCAGTTGGATGCGCCGCTCGGCGCTGGTGAAGGTGCCGCCCTTTTCGGCGAAACTGACGCCCGGCAGGATCACGTCCGCGTAACGGCTGGTCTCGGACGGCATGATCTCCTGCAGGACGACGAACGCGCAGGCTTCGAGTCCCTGGCGCGCGCGCGCTCCCTCTTCGGACGTGTTCAGGATCTCCTCGCCGACGATGTATAGCGCTTTGACGCTGCCTTCGCGGGCGGCGGCCAGGATGCCTTTCGCATCCAACCCAGCCCAGGCCGGCAGGCTGGCGCCCCAGGCCTGCTCGAACGCCTGGCGGGCAGCCGCGTCCTCCACCGGCTGGTAGCCGGGCAGCATGTCGGGGACGCAGCCCAGGTCGCAGGCGCCCTGGATGTTGTTCTGCGTCCGCAGCGGGTTGACGCCCCCGCCGGGCCGGTCGAGGTTGCCCAGCAGCAGTTGCAGGTTCACCAGCGCGTGGACGTTCTGCCGGGCAAGCGCGTGATCGGCCAGGCCGCTGCTCCACAGGACGGCCATCGGGCGCGCCTGCGACAGGATTTCGGCGGCCTGGTAGAGCGCCTCGACACTCACGCCGGTCATCCCGGATACCTTTTGCGGGGAATAGCCCGCCACTGCCGCCTTGACTTCGGCAAACCCCTGCGGGTATTTCTTGATCGAGGCCTGGTCCTGCCAGCCCTTTTCGAGGATGATGTGCATCAAGCCGTTCACCAGCGCCGCTTCGGTGTTGGGGTGGTGATAGAGGGCCAGCGCCGCATATTCGGCAATGTTGATGAAGTCCGGGCTGGCGACCACCATCTTGATCTTGCGCCGCATGACGGCCTGGCGGATGTGCGCGCCGAAGACCGGGTGCTGCTCGGTCAGGTTGGAGCCGATCACGAAGAGCGCCCCGGCTTTGGCAGCGATGTCTTCGAAGGAATTGGACATGGCCGGGAGACCGGTGGCTTCCATCAAGCCGTCCACCACGCTGGCGGTGTAAATATTGGCGCAGCAGTCGATGTGGTTGGTGCCCAGCGCCTGGCGCGCCAGTTTGTTCAACAGGTAGTTCTCTTCGTTGGTGCATCTCCCCGAAGCCAGCACGGCCACGCTCTCGCCGCCGTGCCCGTCGCGGACTTGCCGCAACGTTTTGGCGGCGAGGTCGAGCGCGGTGTCCCAATCCGCTTCCACCAGTTTGCCGCGCCCGGCGGGGCGGGGACGCCCGTCCAGCAGGTACTGGCGCACCAGCGGGCGCATGCGCCGCTGGGGGTGGTGGATGAACTCGTAGCCGTAGCGTCCCTTGAGGCAGAGATGAAGCCCGTTGACGGAAGCAGCCTCCGGCGTAGTATGAGACGTGACGCGGATCACCCGTCCGCCGGGAACGTCGTCCTTGACGTTCAAGTCCAACTGGCAGCCCACGCCGCAATAAGTGCAGGTGGTCTGCACCAGCCGGTCGGCGCGCCCGGCGTTGACCGACATCTTGTTGTCCAACGCGCCGGTGGGACAGTAGGCCACGCACGCCCCGCACGATTCGCAGCGCGAGGCCAGCATGGTGGCATCCGTCCCGGCCACGATGCGCGCCTGGTAGCCGCGATAGGACTGCGACCAGACGAAGCGTCCCTGCACCTCGGCGCAGGCGCGCACACAGCGGGTGCACTGGATGCACTTGTTCATGTCCACCCACACGAAGGGGTTGGGGTCGCTGTCTACCGGGACGTGAGGCTTCTTCGCCATGGCGCTGCGGATATCCACGCCGTACACGTTCGCCCAGTGCACCAGTTGGCTGTCCTGCTCCAGGCCGGACTTGCCGTTGTAACGCTTATAACCGGCGTCGTAGTAATTGGAGAGCATCATCCGCAGGATGGTTTGCCGGTAGTCGGTGAGCGCCGGGGATTCGGTGGTCACGCGCATGTCCGGGATGACCGGCAGGATGCAGGAGGTCATGGGCAGGCGCGCCCCGCGCACTTCCACCACGCACAACCGGCAGCCGCCATACGGGCTCAGGTCTTTGTGGTAACACAGGGTGGGGATGACAATGCCGAGTTTTGCAGCGGCCTGTAAGACGGTGGTTCCCTCCTCCACCTCGACTGTTTGACCATTGATCGTCAGGCTGATCATCGGCTTCTCTCCTTATTCCTGGCCCGCGCCATCGAATACGACGTCCACCACTTCTTCTGTGGGGGCAATGCCTGGCATCTGGCAGACCCCGGCCGGGCAGGTGCGCGAGATGATGTGTTCTTCCACTTCGTAGCGGAAGTGTTTCAGGATATCGCGGACGGCGACCGCAGCGGTCTGCCCCAATCCGCAGTTGGACAGCAGTTCCATGCCCTGGCCGAGCGATTGCATTTCGCTCAGGCTTTCCAGGCTGCCCCGGCCGCTCGAAATGTCCGAGACGATCTGGTACAGGCGCTGCGTCCCCGTGCGGCAGGGTGTACATTTTGCGCAGCACTCGAAGCGGAAGAAGTTCAACAGCGTCTTGGCCAGGTCTACCACGCAAGTGCGCTCGTCGCAGATCAGCAGGGCGCCCGATCCGAGCGATACCCCGGCCTTGCGCCAGGATTCGAAGTCCATGGGCGTGTCCTGCAAACGGGCAGGGACGATGGAGCCGCTGGAGCCGCCGGTCTGCACCAGTTTGAGCGGCGCGCTCTTCTTCATCCCTTTGCCGTAGATCTCGATCACTTCGCGCAGGGTGATGCCCAGCGGCACTTCGATCACGCCGGTGAAGTTGACGTTGCCCATGATGGTGTATACCTTCGTTCCCCGGCTGGTGACCGTGCCGAATTGCTGGTACCATTCCCCGCCGTTGCGGATGATGTGCGGGACGTTTGCCAGCGTTTCCACGTTGTTGACCAGGGTGGGTTTGCCCCACAGGCCAAAGGTGGGCGGGTAGGGCG
>JBMOMP010000131.1:0-3307 GCA_049323115.1 Chloroflexota bacterium | reverse complement strand
GCATTGGCAGTTATCACTATCCTGGTGAATTGGATTTCAATGAATTCCTGGGGATTGCGCTGGATAAAGGCTTATGCGCGTTGCTCCTGGACGGGCTGGATGAAGTGGGCGATGTTGGCGATACCCTGGTCAAGGGCAAGACACTGCGCTCGATTGTCCTGGCAGAAGTCCAGCGCTTTACCCGCCAACGCTGCGGGGATTCCTGCTCCAACCGGGTCGTCGTGACCAGCCGCTTGGAGGGCTACCATCGCGGCGACCTGGATGGTTTCGACGAAATGGAGTTGAGCGCGCTTTCCATTCCTGATGAAGTAAGGGAATTCCTCTTGCGTTGGTTTGCCGCCCACGAGCAAAAGAATCATCCCAATGATGCGCTTGATGAAATCTATCGCCGGGCGCAGTTGGATGTTGATTCCCTGATGACGGATATTATGCGTTCCGCCAGCGTGCAGCGTCTGGCGATCAACCCGTTATTGCTGACCATCCTGGCGATGATCCATAAATTGGGCACGCGCTTGCCAAATGAGCGCGTCAAGTTGTATCAAATCGTCACGCAGACCATGGTGGAGAGTTGGAGACAGGCGCAGACCAGGGGCAATATCTCCATCTATGAGGTGTTGAAGGCCTCGCGCATTACGCCGATGATGGCTTCCCTGGCGTATTGGGTGCATGAAAATCATCCTGGCGGGGCAATGCCGGAAACAGAATGGAAGCAGCGTATCCAGCGCCTGCTACAGGAGAAAGACGATGAAATGGGCGATGAGGCGGCGGCTGAGGTGGCCGAAATGTTCATGCGCCATGCCCGTGAGGAAGTGGGGCTGTTGATCGAGCGCAGCCCAGGACAGATCGGTCTCTTTCACCTGACGCTCGAAGAATACCTGGCCGGGGTCGAGATCGCCTCGCGCAAGGAAGCGGACCGCCGCGCTATGCTTGCAAAACACTGGAAGAACCCGCGCTGGCGCGAGGCCATCCTGTTGGCTGCCGGACAGTTGATGCTCAATGGCAGCCAGGAACTGGATACCTTTGTGCTCGATTTGCGTATGCGCGATGACCAGGAAGATGAAGAATTACTGGGCTTACCCGCGCTGATGGCCGGTTCGGCCATTGCGGACGTCGGCGCGGAGCATTTTATGAAAAAAGTCGTTCGCGAGACGCGCAGCGAATTGGCGACTGTGGCAACGATGTTTTCTGCACCGGCCACCCGGCGCGCCGAGTGTGCTGATCTGGCGGACGAACTCGGCTATGACCCCGGCGATCTGTACGCCTTCGTCCCCATTCGTGGTGGCGACTTCGCGAAGCACCCTGGAAGGGTCAGTCGCCCTGGGACGGCTGAAGCCGTCACTACGGGAGAATTCTACCTGGCGCGTTACCCGGTCACCAACCTGCAATACGAGCGCTTCCTGCGCCGCGAGAACTTTGAAGAGGAAAGCCTGTGGCGCGACTTCCCCAAATACGATGAGAAAGGCAACTTCATGCCTGGACAGACCTGGGGCGATACGGGTTGGAAATGGCTGCAAGGCGCTTTGAAGGAGGAGGATTACCTCATAGAAGATGGCGTCCTGCTGCCACGTTATTGGCGCGACCCGCGCTTTGGGATCGCGCGCAAGAGCGCGCCGGTGGTGGGGATTTCGTGGTACGAAGCCAACGCCTATTGCCGCTGGCTGGCCGCGCACTGGCAGGGGGAGCCGGAAGCGGGGAGCCTGCGCGCGCTCGTCCCGGGGAGGCAGGGCTTCACCTTCCGCCTGCCCACCGAAGCGGAGTGGGTGACGGCGGCAGGGGGAGATCGGGATAACCGCTTTGCCTGGGGCCTCCTGGAGGACGAAAAGGAGATCAGCCGTTACGCCAACACCGATGAAAGCGGCGTCAATCGCACCACGCCGGTGTGGGCCTACCCTCAGGGCGAGAGCCCCCTGCAGGTCATGGACATGAGCGGCAACGTCTGGGAATGGATGGCAAATTTCTATGACAAAGATCAGGATTATCCTTCTGTGCGCGGCGGTTCGTGGTACTACGTTAGGGGCGACGCGCGCGTGTCGGTCCGCTCCGGGGCCGACCCGTACGTCAGGGACTACATCCTGGGTTTTCGGGGTGTGTTTGCTCCCCATCTTCATCATAACTCTGAACTCTGAATCTCTGCGCTCTGAATCTCTGACTCGGTTTCGAAAACAATGAGCCTGCAAGAACAGGTTTGCACCTGGGAAAACCTCCAACTGGCCTGGCGCAAGGCGTCGCGCGGTAAGCGCGGGCGCGGCGCGGATAGCATTCTTTGAAAAACGCCTTCCCCCATTTTCGGTTTTTGAAAATGGGGGAAGGCCGGGAAGGGGGCCTATTCGTATCCTACACCCCGGCATTGCTCAACGTGGTCAACATATTGGACAGCGTGGCGGTCAGCGTGGGGTGGTTGACGGCCAGCGAGTCGACCGCCTCTTCCAGGCGCTCGAGGATGTGCGGGTGGGTTTGCACCTGCCCGGTCTCGCAGCGCTCCAGCAGTGCGCGGATATCTGCATCCAGGTCGCGCAGCAGCGCGCGCTCCTTTTCGTCCACGGACCGGACCGCTTCGATCTCGTCCCGCACTTTTTCGAGAAGTTGGCAAAGCTCTTGATCGTTCATCGGGCAACACCTCCTTCGAAAAATGAAACCAGAGGGTCATCTCTGGTTTTATTTTACAACGTTTGGGCGTTGGATTCAAATGATGCTAATTTTTGATCTCATGCTAACAGCCCCTCCTTATGCTGGGCAAAGTAAATCATGCTGTTCTCTCCCAATTCCCTCAGGCGTTCTTCGAAATAGACTCGGGCCGCGCATAACGCCACCCTTGCAGGAATACTATTCTTTTATTCCACTGTGAGGAGCTTCCGGCCCATGCCAGATGCTGGTAGATAACCACAATTCGTAAAAACCCAGCCAAGCTGCTGTAAGAGGCACAATGACCTTTGAAATAAATTTATGTGGATTCCATGTTTGATCTTTTGGAAAGTATAAACACAAACTCTTATCTTTAGGATAAATATGTGGTGCATCAATCGCAAGTTTTGGTGCCATCACCCACACACTAGGTCTTTTTGAATATTGGTTATCAAATCGATATGCAATTTTTATCAAATAACCATTTGAGTCTTGGAAAGGTTTCAGGCAACCATACCAAGTGGGAATATTTTTCTCCCGCTTATATCTAAAGCCAGGGCATTGGTCATAACTTAAGGCCGAGAGGCCTGGACATTCCAGCCCTCCAGCGAGTATGCTAGGGGTATGACCCAACAAAAGAAACCACGCAACCCTGACCATGTGCGGCGCGTCAATGTGCCCGGTC
>JBMOMP010000130.1:0-29768 GCA_049323115.1 Chloroflexota bacterium | reverse complement strand
CTGGGAGAGGGGCCGGGGGTGAGGGCAGGTAGGCAGTTACCGTCAAACTCGAAAGACACTGGCTTTCTCAAAAGAACTTGGCAACCATCGTGCTGCCGCGCTTTGGGAAGACGCTTACTACAATCTTGTAAAACACCACAAGCGTTTGCGCGTCCCGCTTGACAACATCCCGGCTCGGAAGTGGAAACAGCGCACACCTATGATGGCAGCTGGATTGACGAATCATGCGTGGACTGTTAAAGAACTTCTCACTACCATCCCCCTTAAGTGCTAACCACACTCAACGGGGTGACTACCCAAAAACGTTTGCCGTACCATTACCTTGTTTGGAAGAGATTGCCTTGCAATATGCGGAATTTTCGCCATCCACCGAACTTTTTGCCTTTCAACTGTGTATAGTATAGTTATAACAGGGAACACTCACCAGGGAGACTACCCAAAATTAGAACGTGACAAATGTCACATGCTTTTTGTGACACTTCTTGCTATAATTAATTAGTAAGTGTTCTTTTGCTCAAAGCAAGCATATAGCATACCCAGTGCATTTAGCGATATGGCTTGCCGGGAAGGAGATTGCGTTGCAGAAAACGTTCGTACAAAATCCCCTGGGAGATGATATAGCAATCAAGTTTTGTACGGGGGCAATTTACTAGTTCAATGTTTGACCTATATGCAAGGAGCATAAGATAAAAAAAATCCTTTTTTCACTGCTATTGGTTTTATTGGTAGCGGTGCTCATTTTTATTGTGCTGTTCGTAATGAGAAAAGATGACGACAGTCACGAAACCCCATATTTCAACATAACTACAATTGAAGTCGAAGACGGTACCGCTGCCGAGGAAATCATCATCAGTGGCCCTCCCGAACCTCCGCCAGGCTATGAGCGCCCCACTGCACCCCTGTCTCCCGAACCGGGGTCGGAGTAAATCTTGGCCCGCTCGTCATCATGGCGTGTAGTTGGATCTGGTTTCTAGGCAAAAACCTGCTTATCCCCCATTTTCATTCAAAAGAAAGGAAAAACGATGAAAAAATTGATATTCCCCATATTGATTGCGATTCTTTTTGTCTCAGTCGCTACAGTGGCGCAAGTAATGGCTGATGATGGGAATGGGAGCGAATATTTCAGTGTAGAAACCATTACACTAGATAATGGCTCCCAGGCCGAAGCAATCACTATCAACGGCCCCCCTGAGCCTCCACCCGGCTTCGAGCGCGGCACGTTGGAGGCGCTTCCAGAATCAAATGGCGAAACCATCAAAACTCTATCTGTTCCGGCCTTTAATTGGTCATTTGGATGTTCCGCTACCTCTGCGGCCATGATCGCTGGGTATTATGACAACAACGGATATTCAAATATGTACGCAGGCCCGACCAACGGCGGCGTGATGCCCATGGACAACAGTTCGTGGCCGGATTGGTATGATGGTACTGCTTGGCGACACCAATGTCCGTTAAGCGCTACGCACAATGGTTTAGACGGCAGAACCACTCGCGGGCATGTAGATGACTTCTGGATCAGCTATGGTAATACATCGAATGATCCCTACATCACCAATGGCTGGGGCCGACATACCTATGGGGATTGCACAGGCGACTACATGAAAACCAACCAGTCTGCCTACGGAAACTCGGACGGATCTACAACGTTCTACTCGTGGCCAAGCGGTGCTCCGATGACCAGTTCTGACTTGGTTAGCAATGGGTGGGCCAATTATGACGGTGGCTACGGGCTGAAGTTGTTTTATGAATCTCGCGGTTATACCGTTAATTCTATGTTCAACCAGCGGATCAAAGGGGTGGGAACTGATCCAAACCAGGGATTCACATTTGCCGATTACAAGACCGAAATAGATGCTGGTCGCCCGGTTATGATCCACGTCACTGGCCACACTATGGTTGGTGTAGGGTACGATGACTCGAGCAATACGGTCTACCTCAATGACACATGGGACTATAGCACTCATACTATGACGTGGGGAGGATCCTACTCTGGTATGAATCATTTTGGTGTCACGATTGTTCGTTTAGCGCCTCTGGCCACCAGCCTGGTTTCGCCTTCTGGCAGCATTGGTGCCAATTACAATCCTACGTACACCTGGAACAAAGTGAATAACGTTACTTGGTATTACTTGTGGGTGAATGGCCCCTCCGGGAACGTGATCAAGCAATGGTACGATTCTTCCGTCTGCGGCGCTTCCACCTGCTCGGTGACCCCCAGCACTCCCCTGGGCGGCGGCAGCCATACCTGGTGGGTGCAAACCTACAACTCAGCCGGGTATGGGCCGTGGAGCAGCAGTATGACCTTCAGCACCACCGTTCCTACTCCACCCGGCGCAGCCACATTGTCTTCGCCATCCGGTTACATCGGCGAGAGCTATACTCCCACCTATACCTGGAGCAAAGTCATAGAGACAGGAGGTCAGACCGAGTCGGCTGCCACTTATTATTATCTATGGGTGCAAGGAGCCTCCGGACCTGTAATCAAGCAATGGTACGCTTCCTCCGTCTGCGGCGCTTCCACCTGCTCAGTGACTCCCAGTACTGCACTGGGTGGCGGAAACTATACCTGGTGGGTACAAACTTGGAACTCGGCCGGCTATGGGCCATGGAGCAGTGGCCTGACCTTCAGCACCGCTACCCCCAGCGCTCCCGGGCAAACCACGTTGAGTTCTCCCTCGGGGAGCATCACCGATACTACCCCAACTTACACCTGGAGCAAAGTCAATGCGGCCACCTACTATTACCTGTGGGTGAACGGTCCCTCCGGAAACGTGATCAAGCAATGGTATACAGCCTCGTCCATTTGCGGCGTTTCCACTTGCTCGGTGACCCCCGGCACCGCCCTGAGCGGCGGAGACTACACTTGGTGGGTGCAAACCTGGAATCCGGTTGGCTATGGGCCATGGAGCAGTGGCCTGTCGTTCAATTTGCCTGTTACTGGCTTTAATTCCCAATTCAACGGCTCATCCACTGGCTGGCAAACCCATTCCGGTTCCTGGTGGATAGATAGCAGTCAATGGTATGTCACCACGGGCCTCTATCAATATTGGTCTTCCACCAGTTACAATTCGACCTTTTCCAATTTCGATTACCAGGTCAGGTTGGGGAGAATTGGTAGTTCTGGCTCTAACTGCGCGGATGTGCGTGGAACGCCTACTCCCCTCGGTAGCGATTACGATTGGTATAGCGGCTATTCGTTCTGTTATGGAAATGATGGCTACTATAGTGTTTGGAAAAGCACGAGTGGCAGTTCCTGGTCTTCCCTACAGAGTTGGACATATAGTTCAACAATCAATACGGGCGGAGGTTGGAACACCTTGCGCGTTGTCGCGAATGGCAGCAGCCTGTATCTCTACATCAACGGCACGCTAGTCTGGTCGGGCAGTGATGCTTCGCTGTCCTCCGGTCGCGTGGGTGTAGAGATGTATGATTCATGGTCGAGTGGTGAAAAGCTCTGGATTGACTGGGCTACGTTGTCCACCATCGAAGGAACGGTGGAGATTACAGACACCATCAGCCCTGAGCAGCAAGCCCTGAATGAGGCGGCCAACGTGCAAGAAGATAAATATGACAAGGCGTATCGCCCTCTGGAGTAAATTTCCATAAAGCGGAACCAGATCAATTGCGCTAAAACATGCGAGGAGGGGCCGCCTAAAAAGCTGGGCGGCCCCTCCTCGCATTATATAACCAATGGTGCTAGTTTGGGCCGATTCTCGACTGTTACGCGCATCCTTGTGGTAGTTAACCACCATATATGGTGTTTTCACGGTTGCTAAATTACCATATTTGGGACTAGCACCAAAGGTTATATAGGGTCACACAATATGTTATAGAATAAAGTCGGGGAACTGTTTGGTGAGACAATTTTGCGGGGCTTCGCAACTATCACAGAGAGCGATCTTGTGATGGATGTGGCTACCCAACCGGATGGCTGTTCCAATTGGAAACCTCTCAGCAAACCACTACACTTACATCTGGTGGACGTGAAGGGATATATTGTTCCCCAAATCTGGCGGTTTCGAAGCAAGTTGACAAGATTTGGATAATCACGAACTTGAGCAAGCGTGTGGTGGTAGAATACGGCAAGATTTTAGAATAGCACTGTCCGAAACTATTCCCGAAAAAAATTAGCACGCATCCATACTGAGACAAATATCTCAACTGCAAATTTGCAATAGGAGAGTAAATGAAAAAAACCATTCTCAAAGTAATAAAGCCATTTGTCATTGTGGTCCTGGCCGTATTCAGTTTGATAGCGTATGGGAGGCTGGCGACAGTTGCGCTGGCGCAAGGTGAACTTCCCCCTCCGGTAGAGATCGTGGGTGGTGGGGTAGCCACTCCCGGCGAATGGCCCTGGCAGGTGGCCCTCGTAGATGGGGCAACCACTGGCCCAAACTATTGGTATTCGCAATTCTGCGGCGGCTCTTTGGTCGACCGCTACTGGGTAGTGACCTCGGCAAGTTGCGTGACAACCGCAAGCGGCGGTACCATGAGTCCTGCTGACGTGGATGTGGTAGCCGGTATTTATGACCTGCTCAACCCGGTAGCGGGTTACCAGCAGCGAAATGTGGTCCAGATCATTCGCCATCCAAACTTTGATACCGAGTCATCGGATTTTGATATTGCCATGCTGAGGTTGGAACAGCCTGTAACACTTGGCGGCGCAGGAGAAACAGCCACTGCAGTGGCGCCGCTGGTACCGGCGTCGATCGGGGACCTTTCCGGGACAAACGCGTGGGCCACTGGCTGGGGTAACACCGAGTCGACGCCATTATTCCCGACAGATCTTTACGAAGTGCAAGTGCCTGTGATTGCCAACGCTGTGTGTGATGATGCTGACCATTATGATGGCCAGATCACCAACAACATGTTGTGCGCCGGGCTTGATGCGGGCGGCAAGGATTTCTGTGAAGGCGATTCGGGCGGACCGCTGGTCGTCCAGGATGGCGGTGTCTGGAAACTGGCGGGCGTCGCCTCCTGGGGAGAAGGTTGCGCTGAACCTGACCGTCCCGGGGTATACACACGCGTCTCGCTCTTCGTTGACTGGATCAACAGCAAGATAGGCCTGCCGGGGATTTCCATGCCGGATATCCCAATCGGGAATATCGGCATCACTGTCACTCCCACGTACCGGTGGAACGAAGTTACCGAGGGAGCGGCTACCTGGTATTACTTGTGGATCAACGATTCGAAAGGGAAGGCGATATTCAAACGATGGTACCAAAGCACAAGCATCTGCGCTGGCGGCGTCTGCCAGGTAACGCCGAATATGGTGTTGGGAAACGATACCTATACCTGGTGGGTGCAAACCTGGAACGCTTCGGGGTATGGTCCCTGGAGCAATCCGAAGAGTTTTACAGTGGAAGTGACTGCCCCGGCTGCGCCTGTCACGGTCGGGCCGAGCGGGGCTATCGGGGACGACTATTATCCAGAATATGTATGGAACGAAGTTCCCCTCGCAACCTGGTATTATTTATGGGTGGACGGTCCTTCCGGGGAAGTCACCAGGAAATGGTACCAGGCAAAAGATGTATGTAATGCCGGTACCTGTTCTGTACAGCCGGATACTGCTCTCCTGGGAGGCGCGTATTCCTGGTGGGTGCAATCCTGGAACACGGCCGGCGCCACGTGGAGCCTGAAGAAAGAATTTACGACCACAATCCCCGTGATACCGGTAAGCCTGCCGGTCCTTAACACCCCGCTGGGGAATACGACCGACCGGACGCCAACCTACCAATGGACGGAAGTGGACGAGAGCGGCCGAACGGAGTCTGCGGCTACGTGGTACTACTTGTGGGTGGACGGACCGAACAATGTTGCCATGGTCAGGGCTTGGTATAAGGCAGTGGATGTGTGCGACTCTGTAAATTGCGAAATAACCCCAAACAAGTTCTTGGGTGTAGGGGACCACAACTGGTGGGTGCAAGCGTGGAACCAGGCTGGTGGTCGTTGGAGTGCAAAGGGCAGTTTCACGGTCCAGACCGTGGACAGTTTTGACTCCGAGTTCAATGGCTCGTATGCCAATTGGGAGGCGCACAGCGGCGCATGGGCAATCAAGGACAATACCTTCTCCACGACCGGTATTTTCAACGCCTGGGCAACAGCCAGTTACATGACCGAATACACCGGGAATGTAGATTACCAGGCAAGGTTGGCGCGCACCGGTTGCGCTTACTGTGCGAACAGTTTGATCATCCGCGGCAGCCCAACACCGGCCGGCGCCGATAATGAGTGGGCAAATGCCTATGTTTTCAATTACAGCACGGATGGCCGCTACTCGGTTTGGAAATGGGTCAAAACCGCAATGATCCCTCTCAAGTCGTGGACGACAACCTCGACTGTCAAGAAGGGTTCTGCATGGAATACCTTGCGTGTGATCACTGACGATGACAAACTTTATTTTTATATAAATGAAACCCTGGTATGGAGCGGCACCGATACGACCCTGACGCAGGGCCGGGTAGGGATTGGGATGTACAGTGAAAATATTCCCAATGAACGATTGTGGGTAGACTGGGCAACGCTTTCCGTCTTCCAATAACCCTGCATCATAGCAGCGTGCATTGAGCTGGATCATCAGTGCATGCCTGATTTTGAGGATATCCTGCGGGTTCCCCCAAGAAAATCGGATCTGATAGAAATCTGTAGGATATCCTTTTGGAAAACATGACATTCCGCACCGAGTACAATCTTAAAGATTATTTTAGAATAGCTCCTACCGATGAGGGTATTGTTGGGCATCAGTAGGTTGGCAATAAAAAAAGGAGATCGGATGATGTTGAAAAGATTGGCGATAATGCTTTCGTTGCTTTTTAGCGTTGTTGCTCCATCCTTCCTTGTAGATAGAGCCGCAACTCTTGGGGCGCCACAACGGGCGACGATACCAACAAAGCATCTTGAGGTCTTTGGTCAGCCAGAATCCCAGCAAACCCCAGTGACTGTTGGCGAAGTAGAGAACACAGCCCTTAGGATTGATCACCTTAAAGAGAATTCGGTACAAACGATCCGTTATCCTAATGCGGCGTATATTAAAGTCCATTTTGCCACCTTGAATTTATTGCCAGGTGATTTTGTCACTGTTTCGAATCCAGCGGGGACGGAAGTTTATACCTATCCCGGTTCTGCGTTTACGTCGGATGGGGAAGATGGTTTTTGGGCACTTTCTGTTACAGGTGATACGGCTGTAATACAACTCAGTTCGCAGGTGACGCAAGACGAATCGCAAGATAATACAATGCAAACCAGCGTTGTTTTCATAGATAAATTTACGCGCGGCTATCCTTTGGATGAAATCCGGAATCGCTTGGAACTGACAGAGTCAACCTGTGGAACGAACCAACGAACCGATGTCGTCTGTTACCAGGGCACGCACCCAACCGAGTATGATAAGGCCAACGCCGTGGCGCGCCTGTTATTGAATAACGGCGCTGCCCTATGCACCGGCTGGCGTTTAGGGGAATATAACCACATGCTGACAAATGAGCATTGTATAACCGACCAGGCAGGCGTTAATGCTGCAGAGGCCTGGTTTAATTACCAGAATCTGGCCTGCGGCGTTACGGGCCAGGGTACGGTAACAAAAGTCACTGGACATACTTTTTTGAAAGATGACGCCGACTATGATTTTAGCCTCTTCAGCGTGAACGATTTCGATAAGCTGGCGAGTTTTGGCTACCTCGAATTGGACGCCCGTGTTCCTGTGTTGGGAGAAGAGATTTACATCCCTCAGCATGGGGCTGGTAACCCCAAAGAATTTGGGATCGAGAGCGATATGGATACGGGGAACGTTTGCCGGATTGACGACGCTGTTGCATATGGTTGGATCGCCGACTCGGATACCGGATATTACTGTGATACGATAGGAGGCAGTTCTGGCTCACCTGTGTTGGCGCGCTCATCACATCAAGTGATTGCTTTACATCATTTTGGGGGCTGTTTGAACCAGGGCGTCCGCATCGATAAGATCTGGCCTTTGATCCAAACGCCGCTTGCCCTGCCAGACCCGGCGATCCTCAGCGCGCCAGAAGGGAGCATTGGCGCAGCAGCTACTCCGACATACTCATGGAATGAGGCCGGTCAGGCAACGTGGTATTACCTATGGGTCAATGATTCGGATGGGAATGCGCAAGTGAAGCAATGGTATACCTCTTCGAGTATATGTGATGCGGGAAATTGCTTTGTCACACCGGATGTAGAATTGAAGAATGGAACGTATACTTGGTGGGTGCGTACCTGGAACAGTACAGGCTATGGCCCATGGAGCAATGCAATGAACTTTTCTGTTTCGTTTGCGCCTCCCGGCATTCCAACACTGCTCACCCCAACGGGAGATATAGGCGATGAATATTACCCAACCTATACCTGGAATAAAGTAACCGAAGCAGGGGCAGAATCAATAGCGACCTGGTATTACCTATGGGTGAATGGGCCTTCAGGAAACGTGTTCAAACAGTGGTACAGGGCAATTGATATTTGTAATGGTACGACTTGCGCTGCCAAGCCAGGCACGCCTTTGGGGGGCGGGGCGCATACTTGGTGGGTACAGGCCTGGAATCCAGGGGGTTACGGAGCCTGGAGCTCCCCAATGAATTTCTCCACTGAAATTCCCACGGTACCAGAAACACCAGTATTGATCGCGCCAACGGGAAACGTGTCTGATACGACCCCAACCTATATCTGGAACGAGGTGACAGAGTCAAACACCGAGTCGGCAGCAACTTGGTATTACTTGTGGGTGAATGGGCCGACTGGAAATGTCATCAAACAATGGTATAAAGCAGTAGATGTGTGTAGCGAAGGAACATGCTCTGTAACGCCATCAACGATGCTTTCGTCTGGTGCACATACTTGGTGGGTGCGTGCATGGAATCAGGCTGGTTATAGCCCCTGGAGCAGCGAGATGGATTTTGATGTTAATCCTTAAAGTGCGCTGCTTGAGCTTTCAGCGCGGCTTGTTTACATGAAATGTGCATTACGTACGATCGAAATATGTTCCAAAACGACTAGAGACGGTAACTGTTATCCGAAATAAAAAAGGAAATAGAAAATTGAAGACCAGTCAACGCAAAATCAACCTGATCATTTTAGTGGCCTCAATTGTGCTATTCGTTCTAGTAGGAAGCATTTTGGTTGTGCCTGAATTAATTGATGCGGGTATACAAACAACAGCCACAGGAACGATTGCGTCCCAATCTTGGGAATCTTTTATGACTCGCACCTTTACTCCTTATCTAACAGGTGCCAGTGCAGAAGATAATACTCAAATTCAGGTCACGACGCCAGCAACTATCATGATATCTGGAACTCCCGCTACTATGACCCCGAATGAAAATCCACCTATAACCAACTCATATAGTACAGCCACTGGAACGAACTCAGTGACGTCTAGCGAGCCTCAAACGACTAAGAAACTTACACCCACACCCCAACCCAATATACCACCTTTGGATAGCAGCCCGCCTCCCACGCTTAACCAGACGCCGACTGAAGTAATGCCTCCGAACGACGTAACCCCTCCTCCTACACCATTGTGGACACCAACGGAAATCTCACCTCCCGTTGATGTCAGCCCTCCACCGCAATAGAACCAGTTTTTACCCACGATATAATCTAATCGTGAAAAACTTGTGGAAAGGGTAAATTGCTGTTACCTACTTGGGGGAAAATACCTGTGGCTCATCCAATCCATACGAAGAGACAGTTTTCTCAGAGGAAAACTGTCTCTTCGATGCAGGTTTTAGAGCCGTTCTTATGGACTCGTAACATCGAACGATAGACCACTACTCCAAGGCCCATAGCCCACAGAATTCCAGGTTTGTACCCACCAGGTATAGTTCCCGTTGCTCAAAGAGGTGTCAGGTGTTACCAAGCAGGTGGAATCGCCGCAGACAACAGAAGCGTCGTACCATTTTTTGATGACCGCTGTACCAGATGAATTGTTCACCCACAGGTAATACCAGGTTGCAGTGCTGACTTTGCCCCATGTGTAATCGGGAGTTGTATCCGTAATTGAGCCAGAAGGCGATTCCAGTGTGGTCGCGGTTGGAGGGCTGAGACTGAAGGACATGTCACTGCTCCACGGTCCATAGCCAGCTGAATTCCACGTCTGCACCCACCATTTATAGTTCCCGCCGCTCAGAGCGGTAGTAGGAGTTACCGAGCAGGTAAGGTCGCCGCAAACGGAAGAAGCATTGTACCATTGCTTGATGACCGCTGTGCCAGATGAATTGTTCACCCACAGGTAATACCAGGTTGCAGTGCTGACTTTGCCCCATGTGTAATCGGGAGTTGTATCCGTAATTGAGCCAGAAGGCGATTCCAGCGTGGTCGCGCCCGGAGGGGTAAGAGTCTCGACATTAAAGGACATACCGCTGCTCCAAGGCCCATAGCCAGCCGAATTCCAAGTTTGCACCCACCAAATATGATCTCCTCCGCTAAGGGTAGTGCTGGGAGTTACCGAGCAGGTAGAGCCAACGCAAATGGACGAAACCGAATACCATTGTTTGAACACATTTCCTGAAGGCCCATTTACCCACAGGTAATACCAAGTAGCGGCAGACTCGGGCTGCCCTTCTGCCTCTGTGACTTTACTCCAAGTATAGGTAGGCGTATAGTTCATTCCAATATTACCCGAAGGCGATAACAACATAGCCGTACCTGGAGCGATGAGAGACGTAACGTTAAATGTTAGACCGCTACTCCAAGGCCCATAGCCAGCTGAATTCCAGGTCTGCACCCACCAGGTATAGTTCCCGATGCTCAGAATGGGATCAGGAGTTACCGAGCAGGTGGTATCGCTGCAAACAGAAGAAGCATCATACCATTTTTTGATGACGGCTGTGCCAGACGAATTGTTCACCCACAGGTAGTACCAGGTAGCGGTACTAACTTTATTCCATGTATAAGGGGGATTATCTGTTGAGCCAATATTACCGGAGGGTGATACAAGACTTGCAGCCGGTGGCGCAACAGGAGCACCCGGCACTATGGCACTTGCCTCGTTCGACAAATCGCCAAGGAAGTAATCTGCATCCCGCGCGCGCACCGCAAAGTAGTAGGTCACCCCGGGCATCAGGCCCGTCACCGTCAAGTTTTCTGTCTCCCCGGCCGCCTGCGGGACCATGGTGTTGGGGAAGGGCGAGGCGTTGTTCCACCAGGAACCTTCGCCCGTGATCGGGCTGGTGCTGTAGCGCACCAGGTAATTCGTGACCGCAACGTCATCGTCCGGGGCGGTCCAGGTCAGATTGACCGTACCGTCTGTGGTTCCAGTCTCAGCAACCAGGTCTGTTATCGTTCCCGGCGCTGCGGACGGATTGCCGCAGGTATAGATGCGCACATCGTCCAGCCACCAGCCCCAATCATAGGTGGTATCATCCAGCCCCATGCGCCAGCGGAAACGGATGCTTTGCCCGGTCAGTGAATTCAGGTACAAGCGGCTGGAAATATAGCCGTGGCTGTCTGCCACGAACGCGTCACGGCCCGCCAGCGGATTCCCATGGCCCGTTTCGATCTCCCCATTGTAACCATTGTCATAGAACAGACTGCTTGCATCCAACCAGGTCGCGCCGTTGTTGAGGCTGTATTCCAGGATGCCGCCGTCATAAGTATAGACGCCATTATCCTCGAAGCCGTAGGCATGATGGAAATGCAGGAACGAATTGGCCGGCAGGGTGATGCTGGTGTTCATGGCCGCGTAGGTGTCCGTGTTGACCCCGGCGGGGCTGTCGTTTGCATACAAGGAATACGTCCCGGAATGGGCAAAGGAAGAACCGCGCGCCCACCGGTTCGAGCCAGCCAACGCGCCAAAGGACCAGTTCGCCGTTCCATATTCCATATCATCATAGAACAGGTTGAACGGCGCCTGACTTGGATTTATACACAGATCCGCTTCTGGGTTATAGCCCCCGCCCAGAGGCTGCTGGTTCATCTGCACGGCATCCGTTGCATCGCGCACTTCCTGGCAGTCGTCCGTGGTGATCCCATTTACACCGGTCTTATTGTAGCAGGCTTGGTACAAAGCGTCATACAGGTCCTTGTAATCTGCGCCCGAAGTGAGCAGGTTGGTCTGGGCCTCGTAATAGATGGTGGCAACTTTCGTCATCCCCAAAGCGGTGACCGTCTTGCTGTTGAACGTGCCTCCATCCGTCATCAGGAAAACGGCCTTGTTGTTCACGCCGCTGTTGGTGTGAACGCCGCCGTTGTCATCCGCGCTCAAGTCGTAATAGGTGCTGGTCATTTTGTCGGGGTCTCCGTATGTAGTTGGATCCTCCATATCGCGCATCGCGCCTTCCGAGGAGTCCTCGCCCAGCAACCACTTTACCGCTTCTGTATCCGTGCCCTTCCCATTGGTCTGGTCCACGAATTCGCCCCACAGGTCCGAGAAGGATTCGTTGATGGCGCCAGACTGGTAATAATTGAAAAGGCCTGATTCATTTTCAGTCACGCCATGTGTCCACTCGTGCGCCACAATGTCGTCTACAGCATAACCATCTCCAAATACTACTTGCTTCCTAATATCATCCCAAAAAGAACCGGCATAACCAACATCGTAATGTACAGTAGACACCATCGTCATGCCTGCATTATCGATACTGTCGCGGCCATGGTAGTTGTAATAAAAATCGTACGTATCGCCCGCATAGATATGCGCATTTTGCGCATCGGTATCGCCGCCCGAGCAAGTTGGATTCGCTTCGTTGCACACCAGCGTACCAGGCAGGGTGGTCGTATTATTGGCGGTATAGGTCTGCCGGTCCTCGGCCATATCTACCTGGTTAAAGCTCAAAACGAGGTCGCCGCGCTGCGCATCCACCAGGACGAACTCGCGGATGGGCATCAACGCAACCGGCTCGACCTCCATGCGCCATACCAGGCGCGTATCGCCCTCTTCAGGGCCAATCAACTGCGGGTTGT
Organism: Chloroflexota bacterium; assembly: GCA_049323115.1. Taxonomy (GTDB): domain Bacteria; phylum Chloroflexota; class Anaerolineae; order Anaerolineales; family Villigracilaceae; genus JAABUE01. Next base: position 16,856 of record JBMOMP010000130.1, on the reverse strand, counting down.
AAACCCACAACTCCGGTTCGGTTGCAGTCAAATCGAAAACGCTTAACTGGTATTTCTTTGCCACCGCATGCAAGGCATTTTCCTCGGCTTGCGCGGCGCTGACCGCCGCTATTGTACTCACATTGACTTCAGGTAATATCTCTTTGCTGACCGAAACGATATTATTGCCCCCATCCATCTGGAGGATCATTTCCCCGCCCACTACCGGGATGCCCTGGTATTCCTGCTGGAAGCGCACCGTCGTGCGTTCGCCGTCCGCTTTTTGCTTGATGACAGCCAATTCACTAGCCTGATCCTGCAACCCGAATAGGGAACCACACACAGACAGGTAACCGCGCGCGGCAGCCTCGGGAGAAGCTTTGGCAGAAAGCGCCGTCGGTTGGGGGATCGGCCTGCCGTGGGGAGTACCGACAAAGCGCAGGGTGCCGGTCTCGGCCTCCAGCGTGGTGCGCGCCTGCCCGCTGTTCAGGCATTGCGCGTAAATATCGTTCTGCCTTTGGGCAGGAGCGGTGTACTGGGCGTCCTCTGCCGAGGCGCTAAAACCGCTGGCCGACCACAGCAACGCAAACACGACGCTGAAGGCCAGGATTCTATAGACAAGGTTGGTACGGGCTAAGGGTTTCATGGCAACGGTCTCCTGAAAACAATCGCTGGATGAAAAGAACAATGGTTGGGTAAAAACATCTGGAGCATCCGAACCGGAAGCAGCGCCATGCTGCCTGCAAATAGAAACATACGATTGGATGGTTCGTGGGGATTTGCCGTAAAAGGCTGCCGCATCCCAATGATGGGCAGCCGTCTCGCGAGTTGTCTCGCGCAACGGACGGGCAGCCGTTGGATCGTATCCCTTTGCTCCTCAATTCCTATAAGGTAATAACACTGGTACCTGATGCTTATATAATAATCTATTTTTTGCCGCGTTCACTTCACATTCTTGTTAACTGCATTAACAGGTATGCCGAGTCTTTTATACACCGAATCACTATATTAAACATTGCGGTATCCTTACTCAATATACCCCACCGGCAATCAAAAAACAATCACGCTATCGGGCTATTCTTTCGAAGCAACATGCGCGCTCAAGCAAGCCATTCCTGGAGAATGGCGCAAATCTTCTCCCCGGAATGACCATCGCCGTACAGCGCCGGGCGTTCGCCGCGCGGGAACCAGGTCCCGTAAGCGGCGCGGATGGCCTCGACTTGCGCGCCTGCCAGGTAGTTCCAGCCAGCCTCCACCGTCTCGACCCACTCGGTCTCGTCGCGCAGGGTGATACAGCGCACGCCCAGCAGGTAGGCCTCCTTCTGCATCCCACCCGAGTCGGTCAGGATGCAGTCGGCGTTCTCTTCCAGGATGAGCATGTCGAAGTAGCCGACCGGTTCGAGCAGGGAAACGTTCGGGGGCGCAGAAAGCCCGTATTGCGCAAGCAATTTACGGGTACGGGGGTGAAGCGGGAGGACGATGCGCGCCGGCAGTTCGCCCAACGCCGTCAGGATGGCGGTCATGTTGGCCGGGTCATCCGTGTTGGCCGCACGGTGGACGGTGGCGAGCGCGTACTTCCCGGCCTGCAAGCCCAGTTGCGACAGGACCGTGGAGCGCCCGCGCGCCTGCGCCAGGTTGCACAGCAGGGCGTCGTACATCACGTCGCCCACCAGGTAGACGTTTTCCAGGATGCCCTCTTTTGCCAGGTTTTGGATGGCGGCTTCGGTGGGGCAGAACAGGATGTCCGATAGGTGATCGGCCGCCACGCGATTGATCTCCTCCGGCATCGCTCGGTTATAGGACCTCAGGCCTGCTTCCACGTGAGCGAGCGGAATCTGCGCCTTGGCCGCCACCAGCGCCCCCGCCAGGGTGGAGTTGGTGTCGCCGTAGACCAGCGCCAGGTCCGGCTTGATCTCGGAAAAGACGCGCTCCAGGGCGATCATCATCCCGCCGGTCTGTTCGGCGTGCGAGCCGCTGCCCACGCCCAGGTTATAGTGCGGCGCGATGCCCAGTTCTTCGAAGAAGACCTCGGACATGCCGTAGTCGTAATGCTGGCCGGTATGGATGAGTTTCTCCTCGAAGACGGGCGCCAAAGCACGCGAGACCGGGGCGGCCTTGACGAACTGTGGGCGTGCGCCGACAATGGATGCGATGGTCTTAATGGCCATGGAGGGCTTCCTTGAAGAGGGTTTCGTATTGTGCAGCGATGCGCGTAATATCGAACTGCGCTGCCTTTTCGAGGCTGGCCCTCTGGAATTGCCGCAAGAGGGAGGCATCGGTCAGCAATTTCCTGAGCGCTTCGGCAAAACCGGCCTGGTCGCCGGGCCGAACCAGGAAGCCGTTCTGCCCCTCGTCTACGATGTCGAGGAAGCCGCCGATGTGGCTGGCGACCACCGCCAGTCCGCTGGCAAGCGCCTGCACGCCCACCACCGGCAGGCCCTCCGAAAGCGAGGGCATAAAGAGGATGTTGCCCTGGCTGAACTGCTCCAGCACTTTTTCGGGCGTCACCCAGCCGGTCAGGGTGAAACGCCCATCCAGGCCTTCGGCGTGGATGGATTGTTTTACCGTCTCGAACAACTCCCCATCCCCCAACAGGACGCACTGCCAATCCAGGTCTCTCAGACCGGCCAGCGCGCGGACGATCTGCTGCGGATCTTTTTGCCCTACAAAGCGCCCGGCAAACACGATGCGAGGCTGGCCGTCAGGCTCCCGCGCGGCCGGCTCGATATCCTGGACATCCACCCCATTGTAGATGACTTCGATCTCGACCGGATAATGCTGCAGGGCCAACTGCCGGGTGTAATGGCTCACGGCCGCCACCCGGCTGGCCCTGCGCCAGATGGGCGGTGTGAACGGCAGCAGCCAGCGGAACCAGCGATCCGTCTTTTCCGGCACGCCGCCTGGCACATCGCCGAGATGCGCGGTCAATACATAAGGGAGGCCGGTCAGCGTGGACAAGGCCCAGGCCAGCGCCCCGGCCGGCAGGGCAAAATGGACGTGCAGCAGGTCCGGCCGGAAGCGGCGGATGTGCGCCAGGCCATGCCAGAGTCCCAGCAGGATGTAAGCAGCCATGGCTGGCACGCTGGCAGAATGCGCAGCCGTCCGCAGCGAGGGGATGCGCACCACTTCGATTCCGTCCACCACCTCGCGCAGCGGCAATCCCTTCAAGTGAGCGGTCAGCACCAAAATCTGGTGGCCGCGCTGGACAAGTTGTTTGCAAATGTCGTAGGCCGCCCGCCCGCCTCCGCCGCCCACCGGGGGAAATTCGTGGATCAAGACCAGGATATGCATACGGTTATTCTTTCCCTGTTGCCTGTTTTTGCCAATCCAGCGCGGCGATGATGGACGGCATGTAGGCAGCACCGGGCAGGCTGGCCGCCATATACAATAAGCGGATCAAGACTGCGACCGTGAGGCTGGCGGCCGCGCCCAATCCTCCCACCTGCGAGAAGAGGAACGTCAACGAAAGTTCCTGCACGCCATAGCCGTTGATCGAGATCGGGACCAGCGTCACAAAGTAGGCCAGGCTCCACAGCCCGGCGATCAGGGGCAGGGGAACGGAATCGCCCAACCCGGCAATGACAATCGAAAAAGCGGCGATGATGCACAAGGTATGCAGCCAGGTAAAAACCAGTGAAAGCAGCAATGCCGTCGGGTGTTTGAACCAAATCGAAAACGTTTGGAGCGTGCGTTTCGCAAAATCCCAGGTTTTCTGGAAAAGGCCGCCCAGCGCCAGGGATTGCGAGGCCGGGGATCCCAGGCTGCCCCAGACAGGCGGAATGCCGAACGGCAACAGGCAAGCCATGCCGAACATCCCGATCAGGCGGTCGGCAGCCAGCGAGGCCAGCGCCAGGGACTGGTCCATGCCCATCTGGATGGCGCTGACCAGGCGCACCACGTCTCCCCCGATCGTCGTAGGCAGGAAGTTGGAGGCGAACAAACCCGCAAAGGTCAACGCCGATGTCTTGAGGAAAGGGATGTCCACGCCCCCCGAGCGCACCAGTACATGCCAGCGCGCGCTGACGAAGATGCGCGAAAGGAACAGGAAAGCAAGGGCAAACAGGAAATTCCCCACTGAAATCTGCTTCACCGCAGAAACGATCTCACCCACCCCCTCTTGCTCGATCAACAAGAAGATCAAGCCTATTGCCAGGGACGTCCCCCCCAACCTGAGGAGGAAGGCACGATTTTTCGAGAACCAGCCCTTCATTCCAGTCTCTTGCCAGGGACGATCACTTCTCGCAGGGTATAAGTGGGCTTGCGCTGGGATTCGTGGTACGTCCTGACCTGCAATTCGGCGATCAGCCCCATCAGGAAGGACTGGAATCCCATGATCAGGAACATGACCGCCAGTTGGAACAAGGGCGATCCCAGCACCGAAATCCCCTGCAACCACCGGCGAACGAGCAGGTAGGCCATCATCACAACGCTGCCAACCCCCAACAGCATCCCCATACCGCCAAAAACGTAAATTGGCTTGTTCGAATAACTGACCAGGAACTTGACCGTGAACAGATCCAGGATGACCTTGACCGTCCGCTCGAGACCGTACTTGGTCTTGCCGTACTTGCGCGGGTGATGGTTGACCGAGATTTCGGTGATGCGCGCCCCTACCGAACTGGCAAAAACAGGGATGAAGCGGTGCATCTCCCCATACAGGCGAAAGCCAGACAACACTTCACGGCGATAGGCTTTTAGGGTGCAGCCATAATCATGGAGGTGGACGCCGGTGACATACGAGATGATCGCGTTGGCGATCCGGGAGGGGAACGTCCGGGTAAAGAACGTGTCCTTTCGCTCCTTGCGCCAGCCACTGATCAGGTCATAACCTTGGTCGAGTTTTTCCAGCAACAGGGGAATATCGGCCGGGTCGTTTTGCAGGTCCGCGTCCAGCAAGATGATGATGTCACCCTGGGAATGATCGAAGCCGGCCACGATGGCGGCTGTTTGCCCGTAATTGCGGCGCAAGACCACTACTCGCACATGATCCGGGTGGTCATGCGCCAAGCATTTCAAAACTTGCAGGCTTCCATCCGTACTGCCATCATCCACGAAGACCAGTTCCCAGGTGTGGGGCAGGGCGTCCATCGTATTCTTGACCGCATCGAACAATAAGGGCAGGTTTTGTTCTTCATTGAAAACTGGCACAACAAGCGAGAGGTTCATGGTTTCCTTCGAAAAATGCGGATGCGCGAGCCATCCTGGCAGGAAACGGGCTGCGGTACGCGGGGAAATTCATCGAAACGGTTCCCTGTTTCCAGGAAATCATTCCAGTCATTGTAACCTACTTCTTCGATCAGCAAGTAGTCCGCTTCATTTCTCCATTGCTGGACCAGGGCTTCATTCCACAGGCCGGCCTTACGCAACTGCTCTGGGTCGCCGCCGATGCGGAAGGCGTAATCCTGGTTCAACTGCGAAGGGAATATCCTGACGCCAGGGATGTAAAGCAACGGCACCACCGACAGGCCGCCATCCCAATATACGAGGCTGCCCGGTGGGATGACTTCGGCAAGGTGCGCTCCGTTTTCCTCGTAGGCAGCAATCACATCCAGGTTGCACGAGTTGGCGCGGCTGCTGCCTGAAAGCGCCCACGAAAACAGGAAGCCAAACAGCAGGATAGCATTCGCCAGCGCAAAGCCAAAATTGCGGACAATTTTCCTATTCCACCGGTAGACCACATAGACCAGGAGGAGAAAAACCAGACCGGCCAATAAGCCGCTCACCGCAGAGGCCGCCTGCTTTGCCAGTTTGCGTTCCCAGGTGAACTTGCCCAAAAGGAGATCCCAAAGCGTCAACGAGCCATCCCCGACGATGAAATGTGGAATATCCAGCGCGATCAACTTGTTCCCGATCTCCTCGAACAACGAGAAGCCGATCCCGACAAACAGGAAAAGCGCGAACAGCGCAATCACAACTTGCCTGGCCGGGCCGGGATTTTGCTCCCATGCCTGGACGAAGACCACCAACAGTAAAATGCCAACAGAATTAAAGAAAGCCAGGTAGGCCAGGAAACAGAAGACGCAATAATCGTTCAGCACCGAGGCCCACAAGTGCATGGACAACAAGGTCAGGTAAAGCAATCCCAGGAACAGGGCGATGCGAAACGCAGCCACATCCTTCCAGCGCGATCTCTTCGGCCACAACAGCATAGCGGTCAGGCTGCCAGCCAGCGGCAGGAATTCCAGCCGCAGACCCTGGAAGAAAGCCAGCACTCTGCCATCCCAGGAGACAGATGGATTCCAGAACGGCTCGCCCAGGTCGGGGTAACGATAGGGATCGAGAAAGGGCGCCAGGCGACCGGGCAAGGCTGTGGTAAACAGACTCAAGATGTCCGGCCAGTATATCGCTGCGCCCACCAGCATCACCACTGCAGACGCCATCATCGCCAGGAAGGCCGCCTTCCAACCATGCTGCTGCCAGAGATACAATCCCAGCAAGGGAATGACCGCAATGACGTTGTACCGGGTAAAGATGAGCAACCCGGCCAGCACGCCGCTCACGATCAACTGCCAGAGCGGACGTTTCTCGCCCAGGGCCAGCACCAGCACCCAGGTCAACATGCAGTTGACCAGCACCTGCGTGATGGCCATGCTGTAGATGCCAATGATGACCGGACTGACCGCAAACGCCCACACTGCCCCCGCCGCCAGCCAGCGGTTGCCCAGGCGGCGCGCCAGGATCCACAACCCCACCAGCGCCAGGATCCCAAAGAAAACCGACAGGTAGCGGCCAGTGCGCAGGCCGGGCCCAAACAAAACCTGGGCATAGCCTGGGATCAAGAACGCCAGGGGCGGCTTGTTGGTCAACACGCCATACGGCTGGAAGGGTTCATAGACCCCGGTAGCAAACAATAAACCTTTGAGCAGGTAAAGACCTTCGTCGAAGTTGGTCACCTCGCGGTGCGCGTGCAGGAAGGATTGGAACAGGTAAGCCAACCCGCCCAGCAAGGCGAGCAGTTCAGCCGCATAACGGTTGTGCGCCAGACGAGACCACAAGGCCTGCATTCAAGTCCCTTACTTGCTCAAGCGCTTCAAATCCGCATCCACCATCATGGTGACCAGTTCCCTGAAACTGACCGAAGGCTCCCATCCCAACATCGAACGCGCCTTAGACGGGTCAGAGACCAACAGGTCCACTTCGGCGGGACGGTAATAGCGCTCGTCCTGGACCACGAATTCCTTGTAATCCAGATCGACGCGCCCAAAGGCGATCTCGCAGAACTCGCGCACAGCATGTGTTTCGCCGGTACCGATGACAAAGTTATCGGGGGTTTCCTGCTGCAACATGCGCCACATGGCATCCACGTAATCGCCCGCAAAGCCCCAGTCGCGGCGGGATTCCAGGTTACCCAGGCGCAACTCTTTTTGCATGCCCAGTTTGATACGCGCCACTCCGTTGGTGATCTTGCGAGTTACGAATTCCAGGCCGCGGCGCGGGCTTTCATGATTGAACAAGATGCCAGATGTGGTAAACAGGTTGAACGACTCACGGTAATTGACCGTGATCCAATGCCCGTATACCTTCGCCACCCCGTATGGACTGCGCGGATAGAACGGCGTGGTCTCTTTTTGCGGCACTTCGACAACTCTACCAAACATTTCGCTGGTGGATGCCTGATAGAAGCGGATTTTTGGGTTCACAAAACGGATGGCTTCTAGCATTCGTGTTACGCCTAAGGCTGTCACTTCGCCGGTCAGCGCGGGTTGGCTCCATGAAGTGGGCACAAACGATTGCGCCGCCAGGTTATAAACTTCTGTGGGCCCATATTCTTCCATCAGGGCCAACAATGAGCCTTGATCGTGTAGATCTCCCTGCACGACCGTGATGTTGTCCATGATATGTTCGATGCGATCAAAAGTAGACGTACTAGAACGGCGCACTACGCCAATTACTTTATATCCCTTGGACAGCAATAACTCGGCCAGATATGAGCCATCCTGGCCTGTAATCCCAGTAATAAGAGCAATAGCCATATTATCTCCTTAAACAAAATTCAAGATTTGAATTATAAGCCTTCCTTAAATGACGTCAAGCAACAAACTTCCTGCGCTGACGGCGATCCCACCATGCGCCTCCCGCCAGGACGATGAGGCTGCTCCCGATTATCAGGCCGACCATCCACCCGAACGGGATCTGCCCGCCCAGGTGGTGATAGCGGCTCAAGTACCATTGTGTGAAAAAGCCCAGGAAAATACCCTCGATCAACCAGATGCGCGCCAGCCAGGAATCGGCCCGGGTACGGAAGCAGGCCCAGGCGTAGCCCGAGGCGAGCGCCAGCCAGGGCAGCAGGATGGCCCGGTAGCGCGGATTGTCCCACTGGTCGCCGCCGCCGCGCAACGCGGTCAGGACGATCCACAGCCAGGCAATGACAGCCATCCACAGCCACAAGCGGCGCTCGCGCGGACGGTCGTCTTTCAGGGCAGAGATGGGGGCGTAGAGCAGCAGCGGCCACAGCAGGTACCAGCCGACGGCGCGCGCAATGCCGGTGACGCGCCAGGTGAGCGTGGTCGGTTCGATGAAGACGGCCGGCAACACCGGCTGGAAAATGCCGTAGACGGCGACGAACGGCAGGCGCATCCAGCCGGGCATCTCGCCGAAGAGTTTTTGTACCCAGCCGGAGCCGCGCTTGAGTTGGTACACATCCCATTTGACGGCCTCGCGCAACCAGCCCGCCAGTGCGCCCAACGGCCCGCCGCCGAAGGTTCCCTGCCGGTTGAGGGCGTTTGCCAGCAAGAACAGCCCCACGCCAAAGACCAGCAACGCGGCAAAGAACGAAGCCCACGACAGGCGGCCATGCTCGCGCGCCATCCACCACCACCCCGCCAGGAGCACCAGCGTGACCAGCGCCGCCGCAGGCGAGACCAGCAGCATCCCGGCCAGGCCGAGTCCAAGCCATACGAACGCGCGACGGGAATGATCGAATTGCCAATCCACGAAGCCCCATAAGGCCAGCGCCCCAAAGGTGATCAGGTAAGGCTCGCGCATGGCCGCGCCGCCCAGCAGCAGGCTTTCGGGATAGAGGGTAAGAATCCAACCTGCTGCCAGCGCTACCCGCTCGCCAAACGCCAGCCGCGCCGCGCGCCAGAAGAACGGCATCCCCAGCGCAGAAACGATGGCAGAAAACAGGATAAGCAGGATCGGACGCTGGGCGTCGGGCGAGAGCGTGCGATAGGCCAACGACGCAAATGCCAGCAGGCCGCCGTATTGGTCGGTGTGATAGGTCTTGTCGAAGGCCGAGAGGATGGGGTCGCCAGACTGCGCCAGTTCCCAGGCCTGGTCGTCACGGCGGTGGGCGTCGGTAAAAAAGAAACCAGCGCGGTCATCGGGTTCATCGTAACCGTCTACCGGCAGGACCAGGTGAATACCAACACCAGTGGCCAGACGCAGCGCAAAGGACAGGCCGAGCATCCAGGCCAGCATCCGCCCGCCGCCGGCCCAGCGGTGGAGAAACGCGAAAAGGAAAAATGAAAGAAGAAAGAGGGCAGAAAATGACAGCCAGCCGGTCCAAAAACGACCGGGCTGCAAGAACGATAACAGCGCCCCGAGGCTAAGGCTGGCAGGAACGATCCAGGAAAAATGACGAGTCATGTGTGTTTTTTACCACGAAGTTGCAAAGTCTCACATAAGAATCCGCTAATCTACACTAATCTGAACGTGAAACTTCGTGGAGATTAGCGAAGATTAGTGGACTCTTTCATGTGCGCTCGAATCCTTCCAGCGCGCGTTCGGCGCGCGCCAGCCAGGTATACCCAGCCACGTCTTTCCGCGCCTGCGCGCCCAGCGCCAGCCGGCGCGGCTCGTCCGCCAACAACGCCCGCAGCGCGCGCTCCCAGGCCTCCACGTCCCCCGGCTCACAAAAGACAGCGTTGCCCTCGTTCAGCACTTCATGTAACACAGGCAAATCCGCCGAAAGGATGGCGCGCCCGGCAGCCATATAATCGAACATCTTCATCGGGTTGATCACCTCGGCGATGTCCTGCCCGCTGGAGGCGGAAACCGAACGCCCGTAGGGCATCAACAGCACGTCCGCAGCCGCCTGGTAGAGCGGCAGGCGGCTGTTGTCCACGAAGCCGGGCATGGTCACGTTCGATGCGCCCGCCTGCGCCAACTGCCCGCGCCAGTAGGCCACCTCGTCCGGCGCGCCGCCCACCCACAAGAAGTTGACATCCGTCATGCGCCCGGCCAACGCAAACAGCAGGTCCGCGCCGCGCCCGGGGTAGATATGCCCGGTAAAGCCGACCGTCGCTTTCTCCTCCAATTGGAGATGTCGACGGGCTTCTGCCGCGCCGGGGAGGGACTCGTACTGGGCCGGATCCACGCCATTGGGCGCGACCTGCACCGCATCCTCCGGCAACCCCAGGCCTGCCACCCCCTTCGGGGACGATGCCCTTTCGACGACCTGCCTCAGCGGGCGGGTGGTGACCAGCATCCGCTTGGGCGTGGACGAGCGCCAGAAGCGGCGCAGCATCCACGGGCCGAGTTTGCCGGTCACCTCGGCGTGGATTTCCAACACGACCGGCCAGCCCAACCACAGCGCCAGGACGGCCGGATTTAGCAGCCAAGTGTAGACCAGGTCGGCTCGGAATTTACGCGCCGCAAGAATCGAATGGATGGTGAAATCATAGCGTTTCAAGGCGCGCAGCGACGGCAGCCATTCGATGTCAAACATATCGCGTAATCCGTAATGCGTAAGGAGGGCGTCCCAACTGGCAGGCTCTGTCTCGCGCGGGGCAAACAGGCGGATGTCGTGTCCCAGTTGCGCCAGCGCCTGACAGACTTTCATGGCCTGGATGGAGTTGGCCGTCAGCGAGGGGATACGGGAGTTGGTGATGAGGGCGATACGCATGTTCAATCCGCAGATTGCGCTGATGACGCAGATTTGGCCTTAATTTCTTTCAGTCCGCGCCAGACGATTGCGCCGACAGAGGCAATGTAATAGAAAGACAGCAGTGCCGCCTCGGCCACGTATCCCAGGCGCGGCACGAGCGGGAAGGCCAGCGCCAGTTTGGCGAGCCCCGCCACCAACGTAGCCTTGAGCGGGAAGGCAGGCAGTCCCAGCGACAGGAGCAGCGGACGGTTCCAGAAAAGTGTGTAGTTGAAAACAAAGCCCACCAGCAAGGCCATCATAGCGGGATAGGCCACCACATACTGTTCGCCGTAAATCCACAGCACCCAGCGGCCCAAGAAGACCAGTCCCAACGCCAGGAGCATGTTGTAGGCAAATGAGAGCGTGGTCACTTTGCGCAGGAAATCGCGCAGGCGCGGCCAGGTCTGCTGTACGATGAGACGGTTCAGTTCTGGATAGACCGTCAAGATAAGCGGATTGGCCGGTACGGACAGCAGACTGACAATGGCATAGGCGGCCTTGTAATAGCCGGCCGCTTCGGTTGACAGGAACAAGCCAACCCACAAGATTTCGCTCTCACGGAAGACCAGGATGGCGGTTGCGCTCAGGTTGGAACTGAGGGCAAATTTCGCCATTTCCCTGAACGCAGGCAAGGATCGGAGAGAAGCAGTCCACCAACTGCGCTGCAGGAGGCGGCGCAAATGAACCTGGGCAGTGATAAACATGCCCAGCCCCAGGATGACCTTGCCGAGCAGGTACGCGCCCAAGACAACCTGCAAACTGCCTTGTAAGAAGAATGCGGCCACAATGACGATGGCCGTGACGACCGTCTGGAACAGGTGGATGACGCCCTGCAAGCGGATCCTGTCGGTCACTTGCAGGATGCCGGTGGAGGTCTCCAGGTTGAAGTTTGCCAGCAGCCCCAATGCGTAGACGATGAACAGGCTTTCTGTCCCGGGGGTTTTGGCAAAGGTGCGCGCCGCCAGGCCTGCGCTGAACGCCACCGCGAGGAAAGCGATCACAGAAACAAGCCCCTCGGCAAGACCGGCCGCTTTAACGAGGGCAGCCGCCCGGTCCCGTTCGCCGCGCTCCAGGTATTCGCCTCCGTAGCGGACAACCAGTTCGCTCATCCGAAACGAGAGCAGGCCGTTGACCGTCGCGGCGTAGCCCATCACGATGCCCACCAGGCCATATCCCGCTGGGCCGAGCAGTCGCGCCGCCAGGACGCCCTGCGCCATGCTCAGGACCAGGCTCAGGCTGTTGCTGCTGAACAGGTGCGCGCTGTTGCGGACGACCTTGCCCAGCAAGGGGTCATTGCGCAAGATCGCAATCGGATTGGAAATGAACTTAAGCAATAGATCTCTCAAGGAGTGAGAACATCCTTTGCCCAATCGCGTTCGGCGACGTACCACGCATGGAGCCGTTCCACACCCTCACGAAGATTGACCTGGGGTTGCCAGCCAAGAAGATCGACCGCTTTGGTCACATCCGCCCAATTGGTGTACATGTCGGCGGGATTGGGCGGCCCATACTGCACATCCGCTTTTTTGCCGGTCACGTCTTCCATCAATTTGATCAGGTTGTTGATTGTAATCACCTCATGCCCACCAAGGTTAACGGCCTCGAAGCCGACAGGTTTCAACGCCAGCAGCGTGCCGCGCGCAATGTCGTCAATATAAGTAAAGCCGCGCGATTGCTCGCCGTCGCCGTTGACGCGCACCGGATGCCCCTCGTTGATCCACTTGATGAAGCGCAGGTGCGCCAGGTCTGGCCGGCCAGCAGGCCCATACACCGTAAAATAGCGCAGGATACTGACGTCAATCCCATAGAGGTGATGATATGCGTGACACATCGCCTCGGCCCCCTTTTTGCTGGCCGCATACGGTTGGAGCGGCTCGCTGCTCGAAGCGGATTCCGGCGTGGGGTAAGGCGGATTCGCTCCATAGATACTGGATGTGGAAGCCACAATGAATTTCCCTGTCCCGCTTTGGCGGCACAACTCAAGCATGTTCAACGTCCCCAACATGTTGCTCTCGACAAAGATCCAGGGATTGGCGACGCTGAAACGCACCCCTGCCCGCGCCGCCAGGTTGATGACCGCATCGAACTTGTCGTTTTTGAATCGCTCGATAACGGATTTATCGGAGACATCCAGTTTGTGAAAGGTGAAGCCGGGCAGGGCGTTCAACCGGCGCAGGCGATATTCCTTGATGCGCACATCGTAGGCGTCGTTCATGTTGTCTACACCAACAACGGTATGCCCCTCCTTAATCAAGAACTCTGCCACGCGCCAGGCGATGAAACCAGCCGCGCCTGTTACAAGATAGTGACCCATTTACATTCCTCGATCTATACGCAATACGCAGTACGAAACACAGGCGAGCATTACGTACTGCGTATCCGCAAAGTTATAGCCGTTCTACTTTCGGGTTGTTTTTCGCCAGTTTCCCTAGCGCGTTGCGTGAATCAAAGACGAATTTTGCAGCCTCCAGGATGGCTTTGTAATCATAGACTTTGTGATTGGTGACCACCACCACCGCATCGGCGCCCTTGACGCCCTGCATCACGTCCTTGATCGAATCCATGTGCCAACCATCATATTCGTGATGGATATGCGGGATGTACGGATCGTGGTATTCGACCTGCGCGCCCTTCTTCTGGAGCAGGCCGATCACATCCAACGCTGGCGATTCGCGCACATCGTCAATGTCGGGTTTATACGCAACGCCCAACACCAGCACCTTCGAACCTTTGAGCGTCTTACCGCGATCGTTCATGGCTTCCAAAATGCGCCCGACGACATAACGCGGCATGTTGGTATTGATCTCGGAGGCCAACTCGATGAAGCGCGCATTGTAATTCAGCGCTTTCATCTTCCAGGAGAGATACAACGGATCAATCGGGATGCAGTGACCGCCCAAGCCCGGCCCTGGCGTGAACTTCATGAAACCGAAGGGTTTGGTCGCGGCAGCGTCGATCACTTCCCACACATCCACGCCCAGGCGCTCACACATGATGGCGAGTTCGTTCACCAGGCCAATATTGATCATGCGGAAGGTGTTTTCGAGCAGTTTCGCCATCTCGGCCGCTTCGGCTGAACTGACTGGACAGACCGTCTCGAGAGCGCCTTGATACCAAACGGTAGCCACTTCGCTGCAAGCCTCTGTGATACCGCCGATCACTTTCGGCGTATTATGCGTCGTCCAATCCTTGCGGCCTGGGTCCACACGCTCGGGAGAAAACGCCAGGAACCAATCTTCGCCTACGGTCAAGCCGCACTCTGCGCCCAGTCGCGGCAAAAGGACTTCGCGCGTGGTGCCGGGATAGGTCGTTGACTGAAGCACAACGACCACACCCTTGTGCATGTACTTTGCCATTTCATCTGTGGCAGAGTTGATGAAAGACATGTCGGGGTCGCCGGTTTGGCGCAGCGGCGTCGGCACGCAGATGCTGACCGCGTCCATCTCCTTCAACGCCGAAAAATCGGTCGTGGCGGCCAGGTGGCCGGATTTGACCAGTCTTTCAACGACTTCTGTCTTGACATCCGGGATGTAGGAAATGCCCTTCTTGAGCAGGTCCACCTTACGGGCATCCGGGTCGATGCCGGTCACGTGGAAGCCGGCCTCGCCGAATACAACAGCCAGCGGCAAGCCCACGTAGCCCAGGCCCAGAACAGCGACCCTGGCTTTTTTGTCTTTCAGGTTTTCGATCAGCGTTTCTTTGATTGTCATTTTTCCTCGCTCAGAACAAATTTAATTGTTTTGGCTCTTCCACCGGCGCTTCCCTTTTCGCATCAGCAGGGACAACGCTTCCCAACAAGGAACGCGCCTGCTCCAATTGCTTGGGCAATATCCCAAAGTCTGCCATGATCTGCGGACGCCACTTGGGCTGGTGCAAAGCCGCCGCCGGATGATACATCGGGATGACGAAGCGATTCCCAACCCGGCGCATCTGTCCATGCACGGCGCTGATCTTGGCGTCGGGCAGGAACTTGTTCATCGAGAAACGTCCCAGCGTAATGATAATTTTGGGATCGATGACCGCGATCTGGCGCTCAAGGTACACGTCGCAAGCGGCAAGTTCCTCGGGCAACGGATCCCGGTTACCGGGCGGGCGACATTTTACCACATTGCCGATCCACACATCCGAACGCTTCAAACCGGCCTGTTCCAACAACTGCTCCAGGAACTGCCCGGCCGCTCCAACGAACGGCCGTCCCTGCTCGTTTTCGTAGAACCCGGGGCCCTCCCCGATCAGCATAATCTCCGAACTGGCAGGCCCCTCGCCCGGCACGGACTTCTTGCGCGTACGGTGCAAAATGCAATTTATACAAACCGACACTTCGTGGGCAATTTGGGCCAGGGTTTCTTCCGGGGTCATTGTTCCTCCAAAAGTCTATCCAGTATGTTGCCTTACAGGCATGCCAGGCAGCGTCATCAAAATCGCATCTTCATGATTATCTTTGTAATAATGCGGCCTGCGGCCAGTCACCTCGAAACCAAGTTTGTGATACAACTTCAAGGCAGGCTCGTTCCCCGCGCGCACTTCCAACAGCGCCGAACGCGCCCCCTCATTGTAAGCCGAATCCAGCGCTTCGACCAGCAAGCGCTCCCCAATTCCCCGTCGCCGAAAATCGGGATGCGTGGCAAGCGTGGCAATGTGCGCCTCGTCCACGATTACCCACAAGACGAGCATGGCCGCCAGCCGCCCATCCATTTCGGCCACCCAGCAGCGCGCCGCCGGGTTATCAGTCACCTCGAAATACAGCGACCGTTCCGGCCAGGGCAACGAGAACGAAAGCACGTCAATTTCATGCGCGCCGGGCACATCTGCCAGCGCCATCTTACGGATGACCGGTTTCATGATGGGATGGGATTCGCCACATGCAGGTAGATGGGCGCCAACGTCGCCGCATCATCCCCAGCCCCGGCCTGTATCATCCCCGCGAAGTCCCCGAAGGGTGAAGGGGACCACCGTTTCCAGGCCAGTTCCGCCAAGATAGCCGGACGCCGTACACACTGCGCCGGGGATGCCAATTGCACATTCACACGCTTGCGCGCCAAGCGCTGGCGTTCCTCGCCGGTCAGTTCGCCGCACACGATAGTTGGGCTATGGATGCCCTCAGCCAGTTCATCGACGGTCGTCACCTGTGGCTCGCCATGCGACTGCCAGGCACCGTCCACAGCCTGGTACCAGGCTAGCGCCAGCCGTCCACGCCCGGCTTGCAGGACCGCCGCCAGCGGCAGGTCGCGCACTTCCTGCGCTGCGGCCACCACGTCCAGCGTGGGCAGGCCGAACAACGGCACATGTCGCGCCAGCGCCAACCCTTTGACAAAAGCCAGCCCCACGCGCAGGCTGGTAAAGGAGCCGGGACCAATCGCCACGCCCAGCGCCCGCACATCGTCCATGCCCGCGCCTGTCCGCTGCAATAATTCCGAGACCGCTGGCGCGAGTTCGACGGTGTGGTGGTGACGGCCCAGCCAGTGCATTTCGCCGATGATCCGGTCGCCATCGAACAGCGCCAGTCCGATATGGGCCGTGGAGGTATCAACTGCGAGTAGCATCAATCACCACCAAACAAATGCTGGCGCAAATCTGCCAGGAAACTGTCATAATGATCACCACGGGCTATGAACAGCAGACGCCGCTGTTCTTCGGCCACATATTCCAGGGAAAGCCACAAATGTTCTACCGGCAGGATGCTTTCAATGCGCTCCGGCCACTCAACCAGCAGGGGCCCGTCAGCCAGCAATTCGTCGAGGTCCAGTTCCGCAGCCTCGGGTGCAGAATCGATGCGATAGGCGTCCATGTGATGGAGATGTCCATCGTCAGCCCGTCTATATTGATTGACGAGGATGAACGTTGGGCTGGAAACCGGGTCCAGTGATCCCCAACCTTGCGCCGCGCCCTGTACCAGGGTGGTTTTGCCAGCGCCCAGTTCTCCATGCAGGCAAACCACGTCGCCGGGCTGGAGCAATGCGCCCAGACGCATCCCGACGCGCCGCGTTTGCTCGGGGCTGCGGCTGAAGAA
>JBMOMP010000129.1:0-30196 GCA_049323115.1 Chloroflexota bacterium | reverse complement strand
GCCACAATGCTTCCATGCGCCTTTGCACAAGGGGAGCCGGATGATTGTAGCGCTGATAATGCACTTCTTTGAGTATCTCAGGTGTGATTTCAAGTTGAATGGTCATACGCTTATCTTAACAGATTCGACCTGCTTTACAATCCGCAATTTGTCACCGTTTTCAGTATATCAGAGTGGAAAACAACTTCGTGATAATTTTGCCCCAGCCATCCCGTTCGAAAGTATCAAAATGGGTGATATTCTCGTAGATCTAGGTGGACCAGATGGAATTGGTCACGTGATGATCTTTGAAAAGTTTCTCAATATCGAAACTGACACAAATGGAAATATAGGGCATGGAACAACATTTGCGGTTTATGAAGCTTCTGGGTCTGCCGGAAAAGTGCAACGGAGCATATTAACTATTGATGAAGTAACCCCGATTCCCCTAACTGATCCCATCTACTACGAGGATGGATGGTTCAAGGAACGCCCATATTCAGATACCAGTCATGTGACCCTTCAAGGTCAAAAATGGACAGGTTTTGTCTTTACCCCCCGCACATATATTGACCTTACCCCCATTGACGTTGTTCTGGTGATAGACAAATCCGGCAGCATGGCAGGCGATAAAATAGAGAAAGCCAAGAATGCCGCCATGATGTTCGTAGATATGATGCGGGATGGAGACAGGCTTGCTGTTGTTGCATTTAACGATACCGCTCAACAGGTATTCGAGCAAGATTGGAATGTTTTAAGGACCTTGGATGATGGACTGAAGGGAAGAGCAAAAGACCTCATCAACACTACTATCTCCGCGTCTGGGGGTACGTCGATCGAGGCAGGGTTACAACGAGGATTGGATGATATTGTGGCCACTCCTGAGATACCGGACGGCCCCGATCCAATCCGTGTGATTGTACTCATCAGCGATGGCCAGGATACATTGGACAATTACGATGCAATTTCAAGCGCCCTTACCAATAACAATATCTTTGTCCATACATTGGGCATCGGTTACGGCGATTTGACGTTGCTGAAAAGAATTGCATCCGACCACTTTGGAGAATTCCAGTGGGTGCCCACTGCAAACAGGCATAAAATGTCCTATGCTCTCAACGCTATTCGTGAAAGCATCTACGGGAACAACACAATGGTCGCTTCGACGCCATCCCAGCCCATCGCTGCGGGCGATACGATAAACGATGGCATATTGGTGGATTCGGCCATGGGCTCGATGACCGTCTCCTTCTTCACATCCGCGGATGGCGTCAGTTTGACCCTGACCCAACCGGATGGGAATCCGATAGACCTCGACAGTCCGAGCGTCACATACACATCCGGTTCGGGTTATGAGATGTATAAAATTCTCGCCCCCCAAACAGGGACGTGGACAACCAGCGTATCCAGTTCTATCGATGGGGAATACTCGCTGTCCGTCTCGACCATGGACGCCATGACCGTTTCCGTCGCTGCGGATAAGGACGAATATGTTGCCGGCGAACCCATTGTGTTTACAGCCAGCGTCAACGACAGCACATCCGGCTCCCTGTTAGCGCCGCCCAACTATATCCTCGGCGCGACCATACAAGTCACAGCCGAAGACCCGGCGCTCGATCAAACTACTTTCGAGTTATATGACGATGGCCAGCATGGCGATGGACAGGCCAACGATGGGATTTACGGGAATGCCTTCGATGACGCCTCGCTCGAAGGCGTCTATAATTTCAAGGTTCAAATTTCCGGCAACAATAACCGGGATGGACAACCCTTTACGAGGGAGGAGGCTCTTCCTGTAGTCGTGCTCGCTCCTCCCAACGTGGTCAGCAGCGTGCGCGCTTCCGTGAGCCCGACCAACTATTACAGCGTGGACTACACAGTGACCTTCTCCGAGCCGGTGACAGGCGTGGACGCCAGCGACTTCGCCCTGACGACGGACGGCCTGTCGGGCGCGGAAGTGAGCATGGTCAGCGACTCGAGTAGCAGGTATACCGTGACCGTCGCTGCCGGTGACGGCGGCGGTACCCTGCGCCTGGATGTGGTGGATGACGATACGATTGTGGATGAAAATGACATTTGTCACTTGATTCGAAACCCAAACCGGCGCATACTATTCTTGACCGCGATTGGCCGCTGATCCTCAGCCAGGGGGCAAGTGCAACCTCAAGCCCCACCCTGGAAAAGAAAACATTTTTTGGAGGGCATCATGTCCCGTAAGAACATATTCGAATTCGCAAGCAAACTCATCACCCTGGCGGCGTTGTGCGCCGGGCTGACCGGCTGCGGAAGCGTTCAACCGCTCCCCACGCCTGCGAGCGCGCCAAGTGCCGCCCCGACTACGTTGCCAACCAAGACTGAGCCGCCTGCAACGGCAACTCCCACCATCACGCCATCAATTTTATTACCATCGCCTGGTACGCCATACGACCCAACTCCTTGGCCGACTTGGACGCCGTTACCCGACCCACTTCCAAAGTTCTCCTGGGATGGATATGTCTTAACATTCATCAAAGACGGTGATTTGTATTTTCAAGATGGAAATAATCAGCCAGTCAAATTAACCCATGTCGGCGAAAAATCTTATTATGGCAATATTTCGGATGATAATAAAAAGATATTCTTTTCTCGAAATGATGGGAACAGCTACTCCATCAACGCAGATGGTACGCATGAGCAAGTCGTCATTTCAAAGGATTGGCGATCTTCTCATAAGACCGCAATATATCTAGGTTTCATACCTCGCACGCACCTATTACTCGAAGAAGCCCTTTTTTGTGAATCTGAGAAATGGGGTGCTCCCTGCTCTGTGAGTCTGTTTATCGCTGACGCCGATACGGGCGAGATCCGAAAACTCACGGACGCAGGCCTGGCATACCAAAAAAATCATATCGACAAAAATATAGCGCCTTCGCCGGACGGGACAATGATCGCGGTAGGGACAACGGAAGGCACGGATATATTTAGCGTGGACGGCGAACTCATTCGCGAAAACATCCTACCTTACAAGCCTATCTTAGAGGATACCCTTCTTCCATCCATCTTTTGGCTTCCCGATTCGAGCGGGATAACGATAGCGATCCCAGATAGTGAGTATGACAGCATCGCCTATAAGCGTCCCGCCTACAGCATTTGGCGTTATTCGCTTGCCAACGACCTTCTGACCCAAACGCCAATAGACCCCTCGCATATCACGCAGCAATTTGACATTTCCCCTGATGGAAGGTGGATTGTCTATGGTGGCGTCAGCGACGCAGAATGGCCGCTCTATCTCGGAGACCTTACGACTGGACAATCTCAGATCTTTGGCGCGGCACAGATGGCTTATTTTTCATGGGGACCCGCTAGTAAATATTTTGCCTATGGGGTTTCTCTTCTAAATATGGCAACCGTTGATGATCCGCTCTCCGCCATGATAATTTGCGGGCTGGTGCAGTGGATTGACGCTAATCATTTTATCTGTCTGAACATTGAAAATAATGCTTCGAGAATTCGTATGGCGGAGATTGTTACAGGATCCATCAAAATTTACGATCTTGGGTTCAGTAAAGATTACGACTCTACGGTATCTATCAAACCAAAGTAGTTATCTTGTTTTGCTACATTCTATGTCAATATATCAATTAAAGGAGTCTGCCATGAATACAAAACCAACTCGAAAAGCCAATCGCATCTGGAAAATATTTGCCGCGTTGTTTTTGGCTTTGTGGATTGTCTCTTCAACCAACGTTACAAGCATTTCAGCTTCTGATTCTGATTTGCCAGATACCATCTCATACGACGACGTGATCCGCCAGGATATGCACAATATCGCGTACCTTTACGCCCACCATCATTGGGCTGCAAGCGAAAGAAACTTAATAACATATTATAGTAATTATGCCTACCCTGATACTTACCTTAATAGATTTGAAACTACTTATCCATACACAGGCGACCCCAATAATCCGTTATTCAGATCAAATCACTTACTTGAACCAAATAGTAATAACGACAAGTATTTTGACAATACAAATGGCTTGTTTTTAACGCGGGGCTTCATGGATGACGCACCAGTTAATACCCCAGCCTGGATTGTTCCTGATACGCTCTTATTCCCTGTCGAGCCTGAATTTTATACAGAATTCCTTGCCGGTTTAAATTCAGGTTCGGTAACGGATGCGATTGCCCAAAGGTTTGCAGATCACCAAAAGACTATAACGGTTGGGTTGCCCATTGAACCAGATTATGTCGGCAGCAAGTGGATTATCATTGACAGTAATTTGCATCGCTATCATGTCCGTAATATCTTCGGAACGATTTACGTCTACGACGGCTTTCTCAACGAGGGCGTTCCATACGCATGGGGTTTGGCGCATAATGTTTCCGCCACCTCATACGATATGGCTGTAAATCCACAAATAGTGGATGTAGACATACCTCGCGGTGATGGAAATCAAATTTTCGACCAAAAAATCGGGTATGGACATTTTGCAGGGAATGTATGGACGGACGATCCTGATCCTAATCGCGTCAACAATTACGCGGCTGGAGTGGATTGCGTCGGCTTAATAAATAATGTTTGGCGAATGGGCGCCAGAACCGACGCAGATCATGTGGCATTGGCTTCCATGCCTATTGAATTCAAAAACCTTAAAATGGGAGATATTTTAATAGACACTGAAAAACATGTAATGATGTTTGACGAGTTTGTAGAATATCACCCATCGCAAAGTGACCCAGGTGTGGGAACTATATTTAGCGTCTACGAAGCTTCGGATGTTGCAGGAAAAGTTACAAATACTTATTATACAGTCGCTACCATTGACCCCGCGAATGGATACTACAATGGACGAAACGACTATCTTACAAACACAGTGACTCTTCGCCGCAATGAAGACAACGTGCTTTTAGTTGGAAAAATTTTCACTCCCCGCACGTATTATAGCCTTGCACCCGTTGACGTCGCGCTCGTTATTGACAAGTCCGGTAGTATGAGCGGTGAAAAGTTACGACAAACAAAATTAGCGGCCCAATATTTTGTCAGCCAGATGAAGCCGGGAGATAAAATCAGCGTCGTTGCCTTCAATGATACTGCCCAAATCCCCCAAGTTTATCCCCTGACGGAGATAGACACAGAAGGGGTTGTCCAGAACGCCGCCAGACAAGCTATTGGAGGTATTACCGCGAGCGGGGGAACTTCGATCGGGGCAGGGTTGTCGCAGGGGGTTTCATCGGTGAACATAAACTATCCAGATATGCCCCATATTCCCGTGATCATCCTTTTTAGCGATGGATATAACACCGTGGGCGCTGAGTATGACGATGTTAAAGACGACATCAAAGCAGCCGGGATCGCCGTGCATACATTGGGTATAGGCGATGGGGCAAATGAGGCCTTGCTGCAGCAAATCGCCAGGGAAAATGGCGGGGAATTTCAATGGATTCGCGTTCCAAACAGAATGCGATTTATGGTTAACGCTATCTACGAAAAAATCTACGGGGTCAACACCCCCGTCCAAACGACGCCGTCCGCGACGATTGCCGCAGGCGGAACGGTCACGCAAAACCTGCCAGTGGATTCGGCCATGGGCTCGATGACCATCTCCTTCTTTACGTCAGACAGCGGAATCAACTTGACGCTCACCCAGCCCGACGGCAGCCCGGTAGACCTCGACAGCCCAAGTGTAACGCACACTGTCGGCGAAGGCTATGAGACCTACACTATCCTCGCCCCCCAAACAGGGACGTGGACAACCAGCGTATCCAGCTCTATCGCTGGGGAATACGCGCTGTCCGTCTCGACCATGGACGCCATGACCGTTTCCGTCGCTACGGATAAGGACGAATATGTTGCCGGCGACCCCATTGTGTTTACAGCCAGCGTCAACGACAGCACATCCGGCTCCCTGTTAGCGCCGCCCAACTATATCCTCGGCGCGACCATACAAGTCACAGCCGAAGACCCTGCGCGCCAGCAAGCTACATTTGAGTTGTATGATGATGGGCAACATGACGATGGCGAAGAGAATGACGGGATTTATGCAAACACGTTCAGCAATACATCGCTCGCAGGCGTCTATAATTTCAAGATCCAGATTTCCGGCAACAACAACCGGGATGGACAACCCTTTACGAGGGAGGAGGCTCTTCCTGTAGTCGTGCTCGCTCCTCCCAACGTGGTCAGCAGCCTCCGCGCCTCCGTGAACCCGACGAACTATCATAGTGTGGACTACACTGTGACCTTCTCCGAGCCAGTGACAGGCGTGGATGCCAGCGACTTCGTCCTGACGACCAGCGGCCTGTCGGGCGCAGAGGTGAGCGTGGTCAGCGGCTCGGACAGCGAGTACACCGTGACCGTCGCTGCCGGGGACGGCGTCGGTACCCTGCGCCTGGATGTGGTGGACGACGATACGATCGTGGATGGGGATGGTATTCCATTAGGCCGCGCAGGGATTGGTAATGGAGATTTCTCGACCGGCGAAACCTACACAATCGATAGAACCGCGCCTGCCAGCGTCGTGACCAAACTCGATGATACGAACGATGGTTTTTGCGATGCCGATTGTTCCCTGCGCGAGGCTATTGGGGCGGCGGCCCCTGGCGACACCGTCGCCTTCGATTCCGCGCTTTCCGGCGGCGTCATCCGCCTCGCCTCCACATTGACCCTTTCCAGGGACATTACGATTGACGCATCCGCGCTATCTGCGCCGGTCACGATCAGCGGCGATAGGTACAACGATGGTATGAAGCATGTGCGAGTGTTTCATATTAGCACAGGTATTTCTGCCGTCCTGAACAATTTGGTGATTTCGATGAGCCTGTCTGGGGGTATTCACAATACAGGCGCACTGACAGTAGAAAACTGTATTTTCTTGAACAATGACAGGGGCATTAGCAACGTTGGCGGAACGCTGGTGGTGTCGAACAGCGTCTTCTCGAACAACGCTGCGACTTATCATGCGGGCGGCATTTTCAACTCGGGTACAGCAACGATCGTGAACAGCGCCTTCTCGGGCAACACTTCGACGTATGGAGGCGGCATCTCTAACAGGGGTACGGTAACGATAGCGAACAGCGCCTTCTCGGATAATGCTTCGACTTATGGAGGCGGCATCTACAACGAGGTTGGCTCCACCACCACGATAATGAACAGCACGTTCTCAGTCAACATGGCAAGCAGTCATGGCAGCGGTATCTACAATGCGGGGACTTTGAACTACGCCAATACCATCATTGCCAATTCCGCGTCTGGCGGGGATTGCTACAACTCCGGCGCAATCGGCGTAAACACCAACAACCTGGTGGAAGACGGTTCCTGCGCTGCCGGATCGAGCGGCGATCCCCTGCTGGACGCGCTGGCCGATAACGGCGGCCCCACCCAAACGATGGCCTTGCTGCCCGGTTCTCCCGCTATCGATGCCGGCGACGACGCCACTTGCGCCGATGCGCCTGTGGACGGCCTGGACCAGCGCGGCGTCGCCCGCCCGCAAGGTCCGCATTGCGATATCGGGGCGTATGAAGCGCAAGACGTCACGCCGCCCACCGTCCAATCCATCACCCTCGCCTCCGCCAACCCCACCAGCGCCGCCAGCGTGGACTTCACTGTAACTTTCTCCGAACCGGTCGCCGGCGTGGATGTATCCGACTTCAGCCTGGCGGTCACCGGCGACATCAGTGGCGCTTCGGTCTCAGCCGCAGCGGCTGCCGGCAGCCAGGCCGTCTACACCGTGACGGTGGACGCCGGCGTCGGGGGCGGCGCGTTGCGCCTGGACATCCCCACCACTGCAACCATCGCCGACCTGATAGGAACCCCGCTTGCCGGCCTGCCCTATCAAAGCGGCGAAGAATACACCATCCTGGTCACCGCGCCGGGCAAAGCCAGCCTGGTATCCCCCTCCGGCGACATCGGCGACAACTACTATCCCGCCTACACCTGGCAGGAAGTCACTGAGGGTGGGGCAGAATCCATATCCACTTGGTATTACCTGTGGGTCAATGGGCCGAGCGGCAATATCATCAAACAGTGGTATCCGGCTGCGGAGGTATGCAGCAGCGGCGTTTGCTCGGTCACGCCCTCCACAGCCCTGGGCGGCGGCGCGCACACCTGGTGGGTGCAGACCTGGAACTCTGCCGGCTATGGCCCATGGAGCGACGCGATGACCTTCGATACCGCCGTTCCAACCGTCCCCGGCAAGGCTGTCCTGGTTTCCCCATCCGGCAATGCCGTGAGCAATACACCCACATATACCTGGAACGAGGTCACCGAGAGCGGGGCAGAATCCATGTCCACCTGGTACTACCTGTGGGTCAACGGACCGGCCGGTAATGTCATCAAACAATGGTACAAAGCTGTGGATATATGCGACGCCGGCTTGTGCGCGGCCACGCCTGCTACAGCCCTGGCCAGCGGTGCACACACCTGGTGGGTGCAGACCTGGAACCCCGCCGGGTATGGCCCGTGGAGCGATGCGATGACCTTCAACACCGCTATCCCGGCGATGACTGTCACCCCCAGCGCGACCGCAACAGATACCCCAACGCCTGTCGAGACCCCAAGCGCAACGATCATTGTAGATGAGTTCGAAGAAAGCCTGCTCGACCCGGATTGGGAGTGGTATCTCCCGGCAGCCGGCCCGGAATACTCATTGGATGCCGATCCAGGCTATTTGCAACTGGTCATTCCCTCCGGCTTCGATCATTGGAGCGACCAGGACTACGCGCCGCAAGTACGCCGGGACGATATGGGCGATGGCGATTGGGCCATCGAAACCTGGCTGGCGTTGGATGATACGAACGCCGGCGACGCCTGGCAGGTGAACCTGCTGGCTGGTTTCGATCGTTACGACCAGCAGTGGTTGAGCATAGCCAGCGACGACACCTTGCGCGTTACCCGCGTTGGCGGGGACGATACTGCCTTCGTCGCCGAAATCAGCCTGCCTCTCTACCTGCGGATCGAAAAGACAGGCAATGAGTACACGTTCAAATACAAAGAACCTGATGGAGAACAGTGGCAGGTTCTCGGAAGTCAGTCCATCGAAACCCCGGTGAAAAATGTCGGTTTGCAATTCCGCACTTTCTACACCAGTTCCGGCGATGCGGTGTTCGATGTAGATTACTTCCGGCTGGAACGCCTCGGCTCCCTTGCCCCTGAACCGGAGAAGGAAATAGACGTAGATGAGTTCGACGATGCCTCGCTCGCCTCAGGGTGGGAGTGGTATGCGCCGCTGGAAGGCCCAACTTATTCATCGAACAACGGTTTGTTCAGCATGTACCTGCCGGCATTTTCCGGCTTCGAGCATTGGGTAGATGTAGACAACGCGCCGCAATTGCGACGCACCGACCTGGGTGAGGGCAACTGGGCCATAGAAACACAATTGGAGGCTATCAACGCCGCCCCGGATGCAGCCTACTGGGTTGCCCTGGAAGCAGGTTTCGACCAATACGATCAGCTCTGGTTCGGAATGCTGGACAACGGCTCCCTGGGCGCAATCCGTGTTGGCGAAGGCGGGAGTTTCATCGAAAAGCCGGAGAGTATGCCGATCATCCTGCGGCTGGAAAAAGAAGGCGAGAGTTACATTTTCAAGTGCAGGCACGACCCGGATGAAGCCTGGACGATACTGGCGGCGCGGGAATATGCAGGCACGCCGCAGTATGTAGGCCTGCTTGGACGCGGCTTTATCACCGGCAGCGATGACCTGACCATAGACTGGTCTTACTTCCAACTGGAGCGCTGGGCGAGCGCCGGGGCGAGAATGACGCCTCAATCATTGCATGGCGCTCAAGGTAAAATTGCAGCAACGCTTGGAAAGGGTCAGACGCCCGCCGCCCTCGGCACACCCTCACGCCAGCCGACCAGCGCAGCCTCCCCAACCGCCACTGTAACGCCAACGCCGCCCCGTACTCCCACCCCAACGCTCACGCCTACGGAGGCGGAGGAAGAATAACATTGAGTCCACTGCAAAAAGGTCAAAATCAAACCACAGAGACACGGAGACACCGAGGTAAAGATGAAGAAGAACTCCGTGACTCCGTGTCTCAGTGGTGAGAATTCAAGGTTTTTGCAGTAGAGTCAACATTGATTTGCGAAATATGTTACACTGCTTACGTTGCGCCAGGCGCAAAAATGCCCGTAATAGAGATTGCCGAAGCGCGGATGCACAAAGCCTTTCCCAAGTGCCACAACGTGGTATGTCTTTGGCTTGGCGCCTCCGCATCTCGGCAGTGAAAATCTTGGCTTCGCCAGGAGGCTGCCTATGTCCCTGCCCGCCATGCAACCCCAAAACTATGCGCTGGAACTGCTCACCGAACATTACCTGATCCAGTGTCACGTAGAGCCGGTCGGCTTGTTGATGACCTACCTGGATTCGCCCGACCGCGCCAATTTCCAGATCCGGGATGCCACGTTGACCGGGTTGGACGCAGACAGCACGGTCCATGCGATCAAGTTCCAGGAACTTTTCGTCATGAGGAACGAGGTGACCGCCATCCGCGTGAACGAGGCCGACCTGCAAGGCGCTGTTCCCACCCTGCGGGCAAGCGAAAGGGTGCGCCTCTTCATCCCTCGCTTCGTCGTCCAGGGCACGCTCACGCACGGGGAAGACACCCGCCTGGGAGACATCTTCGAAATCATGAAAGGCGCCTGGGTAGCACTGCACAACGCGCAAGTCTTCCCGCTCACCGCCATCCAGGCGCAGGTCTTCCACGAAGCGCCGTTGCTGCTGGTCAACAAGAACCGCATCCGCTTCTACGAGTCCGCGCCCGGCTGAAGCCAGGCAAGCGCATGAACCCACTCATCGCCATCGTCGGGCCCAGCGGCGTTGGGAAGACGGCGCTCGTCCAGGCGCTGGCAGGGGCCGGGGATTTCGAGGTCGCCCTCGAGCAGCACAGCCAGCGTCCCTTCCAGGCGCTCTACCGGCAGGACGCCCGCTATGGTCTCGCCAACCAGGTGGACTACCTCCTGCTGCGCGCCGAACAGGAGATCGCCCTGCGCGCCGCGCCGCGTACCGCGCTGGTAGACGGCGGCCTCGACCTGGACTATCACGGCTTCACCCGCCTCTTCCACAGCCGCGGCCTGCTCCCCGACCCCGAATTCGATCTCTGCCGACGGCTATACGAAACCCTGCGCAGCCTTCTCCCCTTGCCGGAACACATCGTCCGCCTGAGGGCAGACCGGGAAACGGTAGCAGGCCGCTTGTCGGCGCGTGAACGCATCAACATCGCCTCGGCGGGAGATTTCGCGGCCTTCGAATCTTTCCTGGACGAGTGGCTGTCCACCCTCGACCCTGGCCGCATCCTCGAAGTGGACGTCTCGGCGCACGACCCTTCCTACCGGCAGGTCGTCCCCGGCCTGCTGGCCCGCCTCCGGGAACGGATTCGGTCGTTTTAGAAAAGTCATCATTTTGGCGTCGTTTTTGCAATATCAGCATAAAATCCCCCAATATTTTCCCTGTTTGACAAAAAATCGAAAACAAATATACTTAATGCAGGGGAGCCTGTTCGACATCTTTTGGAAAGGGAGCAGAACATGGACATCAAGTTGCCCTCGCACGCGCAGGTCGTGATCATCGGCGGCGGCGTGATCGGCTGTAACGTGGCCTATCACCTGACCAAACTCGGCTGGAAGGACGTGGTTTTACTGGAACGCAAGCAACTGACCTGCGGCACCACCTGGCACGCGGCCGGGCTGGTGGTCTCTGGCGGCGCAACCGACGAGACGCTGCTGTGGATGACCCGCTATTCCCGCGACCTCTACACCAAACTCGAAAAAGAGACCGGGCTGACCACCGGATTCAGGCCGGTGGGCTACCTGCAGATCGCCTCCACCCCCGGACGGCTGGAAGCCTACCGCCGCGAAATGGACTTCGTGCGCAACCTGGGCGTGGACAAGCGCCTGGTCACGCCCTCCGAGATCAAGAGTCTGTTCCCGCTGCTGAAGACCGACGACCTGCTGGCCGGTTTCTACACCGCCGACGAAGGCCGCGCCAACCCCGTGGACGTGACCATGTCGGTCGCCAAGGGCGCGCGCATGGGCGGCGCCAGGATCATCGAGGGCGTGAAAGTGACGGGCATCCGGCAAAAGGACGGGCGCGTGACCGGCGTGGTCACCGGGCAGGGCGAGATCGCGGCCGAGTATGTCGTCAATTGCGCGGGGATATGGGGGCGCGAGGTGGGTAAGATGGCGGGCGTGAACGCGCCGCTCCAGGCCACCGAGCATTACTACCTGATCACCGAGCCGCTGGAGGGCGTGCATCCCGACCTGCCCATCGTCGAGGATCCGGAAAGGTACACCTACTACCGCGAAGAAGTGGGTGGCCTGCTGGTGGGACTGTTCGAGCCGGTGGCCGCGCCCTGGGGCATGGACGGCATCCCGGAGGCGTTCAGTTTCGGCGAGATCGCGCCGGATTGGGAGCGCATGATGCCGTTCGTCGAAAAAGCCTTCGAGCGCGTCCCGGCGCTGGAAAACGCCCGCATCCGCAAGTTTTTCTGCGGCCCCGAGAGTTTCACCGCCGACATCAACCCCATGCTCGGCGAAGCGCCCGAACTGAAGAACTTCTTCGTCGCCGCCGGGCTGAACTCGCTCGGCATCCTGCTGGGCGGGGGAGTCGGCTACACCCTGGCGCACTGGATCGTGGAAGGACTGCCGCCTGTGGATGTCACCGCCTTCCACGTGGACCGCGCCCTGCCCTTCGAGGCGACGCCCAAATTCCGGCGCGATCGCGCCGTAGAGCAACTGGGCGTGCTGTTCGGCGACGGCGCGTACCCCACCTTCCAGCAAAAATCGGCCCGCAATGTGCGCCGCAGCGCCCTGCATGAACGCTTCGAAGCCGCAGGCGCTCACTTCGGCGTCTCCTCGGGCTGGGAATACGCCGAGTGGTTCACCCCGGCCGGGCGCGCTCCCGCCCGCCTCACGCGCGACTTCGGGCGCGGGGAATGGTTCCAGTTCACCGCCGAGGAGCATCACGCTGCCCGCCAAGATGCGGCGCTCTTCGATATGACCTTGATGTCGAAATTCCTGGTGCAGGGGAAAGATGCGGAAAGCGTCCTCAACCGCATCTGCGCCAACGACGTCGCTGTGCCGGTGGGACGCATCGTCTATACCCAGTGGCTGAACGAACGCGGATTGATCGAGGCCGACCTGACCGTCACGCGCCTGGCGGAAGACAAATTCCAGGTCGTGAGTGTGGCGCATCGCCACGTGGAAACCTGGCTCAAGCGCCACATTCCTCAAGGCGCGCACTGCTTTGTGACCGACATCACCTCCGGCATCACCTTGCTCAACGTCATGGGGCCAAAATCCCGCGACCTGCTGCGCAAACTGACCTCCGCCGACCTGTCCAACCAGGCCTTCCCGTACATGACCGCCCAGGAAATCGACCTGGATTACGCCCGCGCGCTGGCCATCCGCGTGACCTACGTGGGCGAACTGGGCTGGGAGCTGCACGTCCCGGCCGAATTCTCGCTCACGGTCTACGACGCGCTCCTGGAAGCCGGGAAGGAATACGGCTTGCGGCACGCCGGCCTGACCGCGCTCAACAGCCTGCGGCTGGAAAAAGCCTACCGCGACTACGGCCACGATGTCGACAACATGGACTCGCCGCTCAACGCCGGGCTGGGCTTTGCCGTCAGTTGGGACAAACCCGGCGGCTTCATCGGCAGGGAAGCCCTGCTCGAACAGAAGGCAGCCGGCCCTCCCACCAGCCGCCTGGCCCAGTTCCTGCTCGAAGATCCCGAACCGCTGCTTTACCACGCCGAACCCGTCTATCGCGACGGCAAGTACGTCGGCTACGTTCGTGCAGGCGCGTACGGCCACAGCCTGGGCGCGTCCGTTGCCCTGGCAATGGTCGAGGACGAAGAGCCGATCACGAACGAATATGTCAAATCGGGCAGGTTCGAGATCGAGGTCAACGGCCAGCGCTATCCCGCCAGGGCCTCGCTCCAACCCATGTACGACCCCAAAGGTGAAAAGATCCGCTGCTAACCACAGATAAACTCAAATAAACAGGATGTTTTTTTCACCGGCTGAAGGCTTATCCTGAACATCCTGTCTATCCTGTTCGACACGGTAGGCAGTTACGTTTCTCCTTTCAATCCGTCTGCATTTACCCCTGGTCCGGGTAAAATTCCGGTTGCAGACGCCATCTATAAACCTGTAACACAACCAGCCGATAACTTTAGAGGTAGAAAACATGAACAACCCCCGGACGGTCGAGAAAGTGATCGAACCCGAACTCGTCATCGAAGGCGCGGGCGTGTTGCTGCGCCGTTCGATTGCGCCGCGCCGCAGCAACGAATTCGACCCTTTCCTGCTCTTCGACCATTTTGCCTTCAACGACCCCAACGAGGGCCCCATCAAGGGCTTTCCCACCCACCCGCACCGCGGCATCGAAACCGTCACTTACATGCTCGAAGGCTCGGTGCGCCACCGCGACAGCCTGGACAACATGGGCGTCATCGGCGCCGGCGACGTGCAATGGATGACCAGCGGGCGCGGCATCCTGCACGAAGAAATGCCGCAGCGGGGGCCGCAGGGAAATATCTACGGCTTCCAACTGTGGGTCAACCTGCCTGCGCGCCTGAAAATGTCTGCGCCGCGCTACCAGGAAGTGAGCGACCGGTCCATCCCCGTGATCCAAAGGGATGGGCTGACCATCCGCATCGTCGCCGGGAGTGTGGATGGCGTCGCCGGCCCCGTGACCGAGATCGCCGCCGCGCCTCTCTACCTGGACGTCCGGCTTGCTCCCGCTATGGACTGGACCCAGCCCATCCCGGCCGGGCATACGGCGGTCGTGTATGTCTTCGAAGGCCAGGGTGTCTTTGGCGGCGAAACGGTCGAGGCTGCCAGGATGCTCAAATTCACGGACGGCGACCACCTCCAGGTCCACACCGGGAATGCTCCCGTCCGCTTCACGCTTATGGCGGGCGCGCCCTTCAGGGAGCCGATCGTCCCCTACGGCCCGTTCGTGATGAACACAGAAGAAGAGATCTACCAGGCCATCGCCGACCTGCGGCGCGGCGTGTTCGTAACATAACGCCTTCGTAACGCGGAATGTATTCCGCAACAACCGCCCGGCCTGGATCGACCGATCCAGGCCAAAGCCGCCGGATATGACTATTTGCCTGCGTCCTATGGGAATCACAAACGGCCAAACCGACGCCCACCCGCAGTATAGTGATGAGCGAAGGATGATCGAACAAGCCCTAACTCTATTGACAGGCCGCAATAGTACTGTAAAATACGTTTGTAGCCAAAGATGCTACAAGAAGGAGCAGGTCCACATGCAATTTGTCCCCTATCGCGCTTTACGCAACGAACCATCCGCCTTACGGAAAAAGTTGGAAGATGAAGGCGACCTGGTCGTGACCGTAGGCGGCAAGCCATTTGCCATGATGATCAACCTGGCAGAGGGGGAAGACATACAGGAAATCCTGCTCATGGTCTCCAGGTTGCGCGCGCAAATGGCTGTGCGCGCCATCCGCAGCCAGGCGCGCAGGGACGGCCTGGATCGCATGACGGACCAGGAGATCGACGCGCTCATCCAAAAGACGCGCGCAGAACGGAAGCGCTGATGTTGGTTGTGTTGGATACCAACGTACTCGTCAGCGGACTGCTCAATCCCAAAGGGCCGCCGGGGAAAATCCTGGACCTGGTCATGGACAATCAAATCCAGGTCGCTTATGACGACCGTATCCTGGGGGAATATGAAGAGGTGCTATCGCGCCCTGAATTGCGCTTCCATCCATGGCGCATAAAAGCAGTGATAGACCACATCGAACTCTCCGGCAAGTATGTGACTTCCGCGCCATTCCCAACAGAAGGATTTCCTGACCCGGACGACCTGATGTTTGCCGAAGTATTCATTACATCCGAGGCAGATGCGCTGGTAACAGGCAACCTGAAACATTTTGCTCCCCTGGTGGGCCGCAACCTGCCCGTTCTTTCCCCAGCCCGCTTCCTGGAAACATATTAGACTCTACTGCAAAAACCTTGAATTCTCACCACTGAGACACAGAGTCACGGAGTTCTTCTTCATCTTCATCTCGGTGTCTCCGTGTCTCTGTGGTTTGATTTTGGCCTTTTTGCAATGGACTCATATTACTGACCGCTAAGGAGTCGCGCAATCCTTACTTCCCGTTTTCTTGAGTGAGCGCAGGTCGAGCAGGCGCTCTTTGCCGTATCGAAACCAGGCAATCTCCGCCAAATCCGGCCTTTTGGTCTCGATACAGACGCCAAAAAACTCGCGCCTTTCGCGCTTTTCGCGGCTTTCGCGTTGAGGAGGTTGCAACTTTAAGAAAGCCCTGAAATCGGGTGCGCGCGGGGCTTGCGCAGACGGGGGTTTTCCTGTATGCTTAATCCAATACATTCTCAGGGTTCCCGCATGGACATCAAAAACGGCATCGTCAGTATCCTGGACAAAGATGGCAAGGCTGTCGGCACAGGTTTCCTGGTCAGCGAGACAGCCGCCCTGACCTGCGCGCACGTGATCTTACAAATCGGCAGCGGGCCGGGCGGAGGCGCGAGCCTGCGCTGTATCCCAATGCGGTCATCCCGCTAGATGCGCAGGCGTACCTGGATGCGCAATAAGTTACAAACCTTTTGGTAGAGGCACATGAGCAAAATCCTGTACGGTGAACGGCTGGGGAAGAACGGAAAACTGACCATCGGCTGCTCGGCGATCCTGTTCGACGAAGCCCGCCAGGAAGCGCTGCTTACCCGCCGCGTGGACAACGGCCTGTGGTGCCTGCCGGGCGGCGGCATGGAAGCGGGCGAGTCGGTGGAGGAATGCTGCATCCGCGAAGTGTTCGAGGAGACCGGCCTGCAAGTCAAGGTGAAGCGCCTGACCGGGATATACAGCAACCCAAACCAACTGGTGGTCTACCCGGACGGCAACCAGGCGCACTTCGTCGTCATGAATTTCGAGGTCGAGGTCGTGGGAGGAGAACCAGGCCTGAGCGGCGAGACCAGCGAGTTTGGGTATTTCACGCTGGCCGAGATGCAGTCCATGCCAATGCACGACCGTCACGCCGAGCGGGTTGCGGACGCGCTGACCGGGCAGGCCGAGGCGTTCATCCGATGATGCCAACCCAGTAGAGTAAAGATGATGAATCGCTTGTCGAATAGGCTGCACAAGGCCGCGAAAGGCTGGCTGGTCTTCACCCTGTTCCTGCTGGATGGGTTGTTCATGGGCCTGGTTTTGCCAGGGGGCGAAGCATTGCTGAAGGGTGGCTCGGGCGGCGCCGGTCCGCTCGACCTGCAATTTTTCTACACGCCCCAAAAGGCCTATGCCGTCATCGCCGCGCACGGGGAATATAGGCGCGCTTTCTACCGAAACTTCGAACTGACCATCGACATCTTGTATCCCATTGTCTACACGCTATTCTTGAGTCTGTTCATCTCCTGGCTGTTCCAGCGCGGCTTCGAGGCCGGGTCGAAAATGCAAGGGTGGAACGTGACGCCCTTTGGCGCATGGGCCTTCGACCTGCTGGAAAACCTGGGGATCGTGACGATGCTCTCGGTCTACCCGGCTACGCCCGCGCTCCTGGCCTGGGCCACAGCCGTGTTTACGATGGTCAAGTGGATGTTCGCAGGCGCGAGCCTGGTTTTGATGATGGTCGGGATCGCGGCGGCGCTCAAGAAGGCCGTCACTGCCGCGCGCAAATAAGGAATTTTCAGTCCGCGGCTGCCTGCCGGGCGGCGATCTGTTCGCGCGTCTCGGCATGCACCTCGCGGCTCAAGGGATAGAAGACGGCAAAGACGATCCCGCCCAGCAGGAAGATGGACGGGATGGGGCCCATCAGCAGGCGAATGGTCCAGATTGCGGAAACAGGCTGGACGTCCGCGTTGGAAGCGAAGCCGCTCCTGTCCAACAACAACAGCGCCAGCGGGATGGCAATCGAGGAAGCGATTTTGCGGAACAACGTCACCAGCGCGTAGAACATGCCCTCATGCCGCGCGCCGGTGTCCAGTTCGTCCACTTCGACCGCGTCGGGGATCATGGCCCACGGCAGGACGTGTACCGCCGAGACGCCTACGCCCGCCAGGCAGGCCAGCCCAATCACCACAGGAAAACCCAGCGACGGGTTGACGAAGACCAGCGCCACCATCACGCTGGAGAGGAAAAGCATCCCAAAGATGTAGGACTTGCGCTTGTCGGTGCGCTGCGAGGCCCACACCCAGAAGGGCAGCACCAGGATGGCCGTGACAAAGACCGCCGCCGCTACCAGCGGCGCTTCTTCTTCCATGCCCATGCGGTATTCGAGGAAATAGAAGAGTTGGTTCTCGATGATGGACATGGCCGTCCAGGTGAAGAGGAAGATGCCCATGGCAAACACGAAAGGCCGGTTGCGGCGCGCCGCCCGCAGGGACTCGCGCAGGCTGGGCTGCCGCTGGGCGATATACTCGCGCCGTTCCCGCGTACCGAGGAAGGTCAGCAGCAAGGGGAAGGCCGAAACCGCGCCGAAAATCAGTCCCATCTGCAAAGCGCGGCCGGCGTTGGCGGGGATGGTCTCGCCGATCATCGCCAACGGGGCAACGAAGGCCACCAGGCCGCCCGCCAGCGAGAAGAACATGCGGTAACTGGTGAGCGAGGTGCGCTCATCGTAATCCTGGGTCAGTTCGGGCGTGAGCGCAAAGTAAGGCATGGTGACGAAGGTCACGACTGTATCGAAGAAGAAATAGGCAAAGGCATAATAGACTACCAGGCCCCAAGTTGCCGAGATGGGCGGAATCCACCACATCATGACGAAGGCCAGCGCAAACGGAATAAAGCCAAATAAAAGGTATGGGCGGCGGCGTCCCCAGCGTGAACGCGTCCGGTCGGTAAAGTGACCGATGATCGGATCATTGATGTAGTCCCACGAGCGGCCGACAAAAACCGCCAGCGCAGCCTGCGCAGCCGTCAGGCCAACGATGTCGGTCAGGAAGATGGCAAACAACACCGCAATGGCGCTGTCGGTAAAGGCAAAGCCGAAATCGGCCACGCCGTAGGCCAGTTTCGTCCAGGAGGAAAGTTTGTCTTTGGAACGGGTGGTCATGCGCTGCCTCCAAAGTAGGGGGATGTGCTACAACTTGCGCCGGTAACTGCGATGCCGCTTGTACCACTGCACGCCGATGGCTTCCATGTCCGATTTGCTCTTGGAGTTGAATTCATCTACCTGGATGACCTCGATGTGCTTGAATCCAAACTCGTGGACGGTTTTCTGTAACTCGGTATACAGCAGGGCGTTGGCGCCCAATCCGCGAAACGCCGGCAGGAGACCGATCCCATTGACATTAACCCACTCGGCGCGCCGCCGTTCCTGCAAGATATACCACCAGCCAAGCGGCCAGATTTTCCCTTTCGACTTTTGCAAAGCAGGGGCAATGTCATGGTAAGCAATGATAAAGCCGACCACTTCCCCATGATGCAAGACCAGTTTGAGCAGGCGCGGATCGGCAACCATGAGGATAGAGTCGATCAAGAGGTCGATCTCGGCCGGGCTGGGCGGGAAATATTCATGGTTGTTGACGAAAGCCTGCCGATGCACCGCCGCGACTTTCGGCGCCCAGGCGCGCGCTTCTTTCGCGGACCGAAATGCCTGCACGCTGAACCCGCGCGTTTCCTTGACCCGCTCTGCGATGTGATAAAAGCGCCCAGGCAGGATGTAATCTCCCGGCAGGTAGCCGCTCAAGTGATCGCGGTCCTTTACGAAGCCAGCCTGCTGGACAAGCGCATCGTAGTAAGGGAAATTGTAATTCTCATTGAGGGCGGCGCGGCGCTCGAAACCCTCGACCAGCACCCCGCCGCCGTCCGAGCCCATCAGGCCGCGCGGGCCGATGATCTCGTCCAGGCCGCACGCCCGCGCCCAATCGAAGGCGGCGGCAAACAATTCTTGCGCAACGGAGGCATCCTGCACGCACTCGAAAAAGCCAAAGAAGGCGGTCTTGCACTGGCGGTAGGCATTGTGATTGCGGTTGTGGAGGGCGGCAATGCGCCCTAAAACATCTCCTCCGCTTTCTGCGATGAAAAACCCCGCAACGGAATGTTCGAAAAACGGATGCCCGCCAAAGATACCCTTGCGCTCAGACGCCATCGGCGGTACCCACTGCGGCGTATCCCGGTACAAGGCGAAGGGGAAACTGAAAAAACGACCCTTGTCACGCTCATTTGCCAGGTCGAGAGGTCGAATTTGCATAGTACCTCCAAATCTCGTCAAGTTTACTCGAAAGGCAGGTAAAACAACATACGGCCTTAACCAAACATTAACGATCCGGTACAACCTTATGCCCATTTTTGCGTAAATCCATTCAGGCTTGTCCTTTCCTTCCCGCTTGGGAAATAACAAATGTCAGGAGAATCAACCATGAAACTGTTCAGGATCCTTTCTATCGCTGTGCTGGCCGGATTGCTGCTCACCGCATGTGGAGCGGGCGGCACCCCAACGCCTGCCGATACCCCCATGCCGGCCGTCATTGCAGACGATACCATCCTCGCCGAGGGGCGCCTCGAACCCATCCGTTACGTCGAGGTCGCCCTGAACGCCAGCGGCCTGGTCAGTGAAGTACTGGTCGCGGAGGGCGACAAAGTGAAGGCCGGGCAGGTCATTGCGCGCCTGGTCAGCGACGAAGCCCGCACCCTGGAAGACGCACAGGCCCAGGCCGCCCAGAAGTTGACCGAAGCCTACCAGGAAGTACGCGACGCGCAATACGACCTGGACAACTTCGACGTCCCTACCGATTTCTCCGGCATGACGCCCCCTGAAGCGGTAGAGATGACGCTCCTAAAACTGGACGAAGCCCGCCAGAACTTCGAGCCATACAAGGACTTGAGCGATAAACGCTTGCAATATGACCCGAACGATGACAACGACAAAGAAATCTACAAAAACACAGCCAAACTGTACAAAAAACGGCTGGACGACGCCTGGGCCAAATATCGCAAGGCCATCCAGTGGTTGGACCTGGAATCCAACCTGGAAAGCGCGCAAGCGCAAGTGACGCAGGCGCAAAACGATTACGACAACCTGCAAGACCCCTCTTTTGCCGAAGACACGGCTGGGACGCGGGCTGCGCTGGCTAACGCGGAGGTGCGCGCGCCGTTCAGCGGCGTTGTCACGAACCTGGACCTGAAAGTCGGCGAGTATGCTGCCTCGGGCAACCCGGTCGTCACCATTGCGGATATGTCGAATTGGGTGGTAAAGACCACCGACCTGACCGAAATTGACGTAGTGAGCGTTTCGGACGGCCAACCGGTGACGGTCAAGTTGGACGCCATCCCCGAAACCGAACTGAAGGGCAACGTGTTCGCCGTCAAACAGAATTACTCCGAAAACCAAGGCGACATCGTTTACGAAGTTACTATCTTGCTAACGGACAAACACCCCGCCATGCGCTGGGGCATGACCGCCGACGTCGAATTTGCCCAATAGCAGGCAGCCAGCCAACCTTCCAGGAAGAGGCGCCCATGTCCCTTTCTTTCTTCAAACCCAAGGGCGAAAATAACGGCCACCACGCAATGATCGAACTACGGAATGTGGAGAAACTTTACAAATCTGCGGCCGGCGACTTTCCCGCGCTCAAAGGGATCGACCTGCATATCAATGCCGGGGAATTTGTCAGCATCATCGGCAAATCGGGCAGCGGTAAATCCACCTTGTTGAACATGATCACCGGCATCGACCGTCCAACGACGGGCAAGGTGCTGGTAAATGGTACGGCCGTGCATGAACTGGACGAGAACCAACTGGCGATCTGGCGCGGCAGCAACATGGGCATCATCTTTCAGTTTTTCCAGTTGCTGCCCGCGCTCAACCTGCTGCAGAATGTAATCCTGCCCATGGACCTGGCTGGCAAATACAAACCCCGTGAGCGGCGAGAGCGCGCAGAGCATTTGCTGGAAATTGTCGGGTTGATAGAACAAAAACACAAATTGCCCAGCATGGTATCCGGTGGTCAGCAACAACGAGCAGCCATGGCGCGCGCCCTTGCCAACGACCCTCCGATTGTGATTGCCGACGAACCAACCGGCAACCTGGATTCCAAGACGGCCGAGACGGTCTTCGAATTGTTCAACGACCTGGTCGCGCAAGGCAAAACTGTCATCATTGTCACCCACGACAGCAGCCTGTCCAGGCGCGCCCATCGCACAGCCTTGATCGCAGACGGGGAGATCGTCAACGAGTATGTCGCGAAAGCGCTGCCTTCCCTATCACACGAGCAGCTCCTGTACGCAACACACCAATTCAAAGCGCACCACTATGAACCAGGCGCGATGATCCTGGTCGAGGGCAAGGACAGCGATTCTTTTTACATCGTCTCCAAAGGCACAGTGGAGGTGGTATTGCCGCGCCCAAACCAGTCGGATGTAGTCGTCTTGGAACTTGGCCCGGGCAAATACTTTGGTGAAATGGAATTCTTCCGCGAACACAGGAACCGGGCTTCCATTCGCGCCAGCGAAAGCGGCCCTGTGGAAGTGCTTGCTATCCGTTATGAACAACTCAACGAATTGTTGAGCCAGTCTGAGATCACACGCGAGGCGCTGCGCCAGGCAGCCGATCGTCACCGTAAGGAAAACCTTCATAATCGCGGAGAGAACCACTGAAATGGGCGTCATCTGGTACAAGATTTGGTCGGATATCTGGCACAACAAGATGCGCACTTTCCTGGCGGTATTGAGCATCGCCGCAGGAGTGTTTGCTGTTGGCGCAATCTTTGGGATGAGCGATTTGCTCATTACAAACCTGGACAATTCCCACCGCGCAGTGCTTCCCACGCATGTAAATGTGTACTTGGGCGGCCTGGTCGATGAAGATGTCTTGCTCAACCTCAAAGATGTGCCTGGCGTTGAGGATATCGAACCTTACAATTCGATTAGCATTCTTTACAAACTTCGACCTGAGGACGACTGGCGACAGGGCGTGATTCAAATGCGCGGCGACTTCACGGAACAAAAATACGAATTGCTTCAATTGCGAGCAGGGCGCTGGCCTGAAGGTAAAAACGAGGTCGCCGTTGAGCGCATGGCAGCGCAATTTCTTTCGGTCGGCCTTGGGGATACTGTCATATTCAAGATCAACGATGATGAGCGTTCGTATCCCATCACCGGCTTGATCCGCCACCCATTCGTGCCGCCGCCGCAATTCATGGACCTGGCATTTTTCTTCATGGATAGCGAAGGGATCGAGCGTCTGGACATCCCCGAAGGAAAATATGGTTCCTTTTACTTGCGCGTCACGCCTTACAGTCATGAATACGCTCGCCAGGTTGCCTCAGCGATCAAGGACAAACTCGCAAAGCAGGATATTCGCGTCGCAGCGTTCGTCTATGAAGATCCCAATCGGCACTGGGGGCGGGATTTTTTCGATGGCGTCACGCTGGTTCAAGAATTGCTGGCATTGATCTGTGTCGCCATTAGCGTTGTGCTGGTATACAATACCCTCTCCAACCTGATAACCCACCAGACAAACCAGATCGGGATTCTCAAGGCAATTGGCGCCAGGACACAAATTATCGTTTGGATATATCTCGTAAGCGCTTTGGTCTACGGCCTGCTGGCGCTTTTCATCGCCTTGCCGGCCGGCGCCGTAGTCGCATCATCCATTACCCGCACCTTCCTGGCTTTATTTAACATTGATTATCCTCAATTCGAGATTTCATCACAAGCCATCCTCCTCCAGGCGCTTTCCGGAATTTTGGCGCCACTGCTGGCAGGATTGCTGCCAACCTTGCAAGGCGCAAGGATTACCGTCCGCCAGGCGATTGCCAGTTACGGCCTGGGCAGCGGATTTGGCTCGAACTGGCTGGACCGCATAGTCGAAACCATTGGCCAACGCTTCTTGCCATCACACTACGCAACTGCGCTCGGCAACATGTTTCGCCACAAAGGACGGTTACTGCTTACACAACTGGTCATGATCTCTGCGGGCAGCGCCTTCCTGATCGTGATGAGTCTGAACACCTCGCTCGAAAGAACTTTGGACAACTATTTTGCGCGCAGGCATTACGATACAAGGATTGAATTCCAACAGAAAGAAAGGGCAAGCCGGATGATGGCGCTTGTCAATTCTGTTGATGGCGTAGAAAAGAGCGAGATCCACTTTATCCAATCGGCAAGCATGTTCGTTACGGGTCAATTGGCAAAAGAGGCTGGCATTGGCATGGACATTGAAGGCATTCCATCCAACAGCGATTTTTTTGAACCGTTGATAGTTGCGGGGCGTTGGTTCTTACCCGGCGAGGGGCGCGTTGTGGTCCTCAATCGCGAGTCGGCAGAAAAAAATCACGTCCAGGTTGGCGACACGGTGACGCTGGACCTGGGTGAACTCGGCAAAGACAAATGGCGGGTGATCGGACTCTATGAGCCCGTATTCGTAAGCACCTATCTTGCCGATACGATCTATGCCCCCCTCGAGTCGCTTTACACGGCCACAAAAAAATACAACCAGGGGAGCATTTTGCTCGTCCGCACTTCATCGCACGATCCAGAATTTACAGCCGAGATCACTACACAAATCAAATATTTGTTCGAAGACCACAATATGAAAGTATTAGACAGCCAGACCCAGGCCGCTGCACGCCAAACGAACGAATGGCAATTCAGCATCGTAACCTGGATGTTGCTTGCCCTCTCTATCATCGTTGCCATTGTCGGCGCGCTGGCGCTGATGGGCACCCTTTCGATTGGCGTCATCGAACGCACCAAAGAAATAGGCGTGCTGCGCGCGGTCGGCGCGCGCTCGCGCACGATCTTGGGTATCTTTATCATGGAAGGCCTGCTGCAAGGATGGCTAAGTTGGTTGATTGCCATTCCTATCTCCCTCGCCGCCAGCCCGGTAACAGCCAATACGCTTGGGCAGGTCATGTTTGGCGCCAACCTGGATTATCACTACAATTTGCCTGCGGTAGGCCTCTGGCTGGGTATCATCTCAGTGATCTCTACACTGGCTTCGATCCTTCCTGCCAGATCCGCAACACACATCAGCGTAAGAGACAGTCTTGCGTATGCTTAGAGGCAACCCAAGGAGATATTTCGATGACCCTGTTACCTTTTTTGAACGGCAAGCCCCAAAAAGATACCAACGTGTCTATGATTGACTTGCGTGAAATCAACAAATATTACAAGACCGCGGTCGGCGATTACCAGGCCCTCAAGGATGTAGGCTTGCAAATCGAAGCCGGCGAGTTCGTCAGCATCATCGGCAAATCGGGCAGCGGCAAAAGCACCCTGCTCAACATGATCACCGGCATAGACCGTCCCTCCGCAGGCGAGGTGTACGTCAACGGCCAGGCAGTCCATGAACTGAACGAAAACCGCATGGCGCGCTGGCGCGGCAAGAATCTGGGCATCGTGTTCCAGTTCTTCCAACTGCTGCCCATGATCTCGGTCATCGAAAACATCATGTTGCCGATGGATTTCTGCCGCACCTACCCCATGCGTGAGCGCCATGCGCGCGCCATGGAGTTGCTCGAACTCGTGGAACTGGCCGACCACGCGCACAAACTCCCCACCGCGCTTTCGGGCGGGCAG
Source organism: Chloroflexota bacterium (assembly GCA_049323115.1). Taxonomy (GTDB): domain Bacteria; phylum Chloroflexota; class Anaerolineae; order Anaerolineales; family Villigracilaceae; genus JAABUE01. The sequence continues at coordinate 4,736 of JBMOMP010000129.1, read as the reverse complement.
CAGCAGCGCGTTGCCATTGCGCGCGCGCTGGCCAACGACCCGCCCATCATCATTGCCGACGAGCCGACCGGCAACCTGGACTCCAAGACCGCTGAATCCGTGTTTGGGCTGTTCAACGACCTGACCGCCCAGGGCAAGACCGTCATCATCGTCACGCACGACAGCGGCATTGCCAAGCGCACCCATCGCACTGCCCTCATTGCCGACGGCGAAATCGTGAACGAATATGTCGCCAGGGCCATGCCAACGCTCACAACCGCGCAAATGCTGCAAGCCACACACAGCGCAAAGACGCTCACCTTCGAACCCGGCGCCATGATCCTGGCCGAAGGGACGAATGCAGATACGTTCTACATCGTCTCGAAGGGCAGGGTGGAAGTGATCCTGCCGCGTCAGAATCAATCGGACGTGGTCGCGCTTCAACTCGGACCCGGGAAATGCTTCGGCGAAATGGAGTTCTTCCACGAAAAGAAACATCGCGCCTCTATCCGCGCCTCGGAGGCTGGTTTCGTCGAAGTGTTGGCTATCGGGTACGAACAACTCAAAGGATTGCTGGAGCAGTCCGAGGTCACGCGCGAGGCGCTGCAAGAGATGGCCGACCGGCACGAAGCGGAAAATGTCCAGAAGCGAGGCGCAGGATGATCGGCAGTCGCTGGAAGAAAGTTTGGTCCGACTTTTGGGGCAATAAATCGCGCACGCTCCTGACGATCATCACCATCGCAGTGGGCGCATTTGCGGTCGGCTTCAATAGCAACCTGGGGCTGTACATGAACGAGAGCATGGACGGCGATTATCTCTCGGCCAACCCGTATGAGGCCGAGGTCTACGCCTACCCGATGGACGACGACATGGTAAAGGCCGCGCGGGCTGTCGCTGGCGTGGATGGGGTGGAAGGTTTCAGCACCGTCAGCGCGCGCATCGTGCGCCCCGATGGAACTTACGTCGACATCCAATTTGCCGCGCTCGAAAACCCGGCCGACCTGACGGTAAACCTGCTCAAACCCGCCACGCCGGATCAAACAGAACTTCCGAAATATGATGACAAAGAAACGATCCTGGATTACGCTGCCCAATCGCTGGGATACGAACCCGGCGATACGATCCTGGTCGAACTGGAGGACGGCAAGCGCCGGGAAGTGCGCTTGGCTGGTTATGTGCATGACGTAAGCGGATTTCCCTACAATCTCGCCAATACTGTCAATGCGTTTGTCACCCCGAAAACGCTGGAATGGCTCGGCGGGGATTTGGATTACAACAAACTTGCCGTGAGCGTGGCCGAGAAACAGACCGACCAGGAGCACGTCACAGAAGTGGCGCAGGCGGTAGCCGACCGCATGGAACGCGCTGGGGCCACGGTGTACTTTGTCAATGTGTACCAGCCCGGCCATCACTTTGCGTGGAACGTGGCGCAGGGCATGTTCTTTGTGCTGGGCGTACTGGGTTACATGACCGTGCTGTTGAGCGGTTTCCTGATCGTCAACACTATCACTGCCTTGATGACGCAACAGACGCGCCAGATCGGGATCATGAAAGCCACCGGCGGGAATGCGCTGCAGATCACCGGGATGTACATCATATTGATCCTGGGTTTCGGCGTATGCGCCTTAACTCTCGCTATCCCGTTGGCAAACTTCGCGGCACAGGATATTGGGGCAGGCATGGCGGATTGGCTGAATTTCTGGCCCGCGCCGTACAAGGGATATACCATTACACTCGTCCAGCAGGTATTTGTCGCGCTGGGAGCGCCCCTCCTGGCGGCGCTGATCCCAATCTACAACAGCGTGCGCATCACTGTCCGCGAAGCCTTGAGCGACTACGGGCTGGGCGGCAACGCCAGACCCAAAGCGGATTCGGTCGGCCAGAACGCGACGCTGATCCCACGCCCGATGCGCATTTCACTACGCAATGCCTTTCGCCGCAAGGCGCGGCTGTCACTGACGCTCTTTACGCTGGTACTGGGCGGCGCCATCTTCATCGCTGTTTATAACCTGTGGGCTTCGTTCGATAAAACATTGCACGACATCGAAGGGTATTTCCTGGCCGACATCAACGTCAGTTTCAACCACGCCTACCGCTTCGACAAAGTAGCCAACATGGCGCTGGGAATCCCTGGCGTGGAAAGTGTGGAAGGCTGGCTGGAATACCCCGGCACGTTGAAGATGGATGACGAGGAAGCCGGCAAGCAGATCTTATTCGTTGCGCCGCCCTCTACCTCTACCTTAATCAATCCCATCATCACCTCTGGCCGCTGGCTGACGACGGAAGACGAAAACGCCATTGTCATCGGCAACCACCTCCTGCAAGTGTATCCCGACCTGAAAGCCGGGGACTGGCTGACCATCGAAATAGATGGCAAGGAAACCCAATGGCATATTGTCGGCGCGTACAGCATTACCGGCAACGTCAGCCCGCCGCTGTTGTACGTGAATTACGAGTACATCAGCCGCCTGATCGGCCAGCCGGAACAGGTCTACTCGCTGCGCGTGATCACCAGCGCGCATGATTCCATCACCCAAAAGCGCGTCAATGACCAATTGCAGGCATTGTACAAAAAACGCGGCGTGCAGGTCAGTTCTACGCAGTTGAGCGCAGAATGGATCGCGCAGCAGCAAGACCAGACGGATATCTTTGTATACTTCATGCTGGTCATGGCCGGTTTGATCGCCATTGTCGGCGGATTGGGATTGATGGGGACGATGAGCATCAACGTGCTGGAGCGCACGCGCGAGATCGGCGTCATGCGCGCCATTGGGGCCAGCAACGGCGACATCCAGGCCATCGTCATCGTCGAAGGCATGGTCATCGGTCTCATTAGTTGGCTCATCAGCATCCTATTGTCCTTCCCCATCACAAACGCGCTGACGTTTGGGGTGGGCATGGCCATCCTGACGGCACCCATGCCGGCCGTGTACGGGGCGAGCGGCGTCTTTGCCTGGCTGGCCTTCACACTCATCCTGGCGGCCATCGCCAGCGCATTGCCCGCCCGGCGCGCATCGAGACTGACCGTGCGCGATACGCTGGCGTACGAGTGACAAAAACGTCCCGAAGGTTTTCGAGCAACCTTCGGGACGATGCTTCGATCAGCAAGATCAATTCAATAACTTTTCCAACAAAGCAAGTTCGCCTTCGATAGTGGACACTTCCCCATCCAGCCAGGCGTCCCGCAGGCGGCGCAGGATGTGCTGGTATTGTGGTCCTGGTGGAAGCCCAAGTTGCTTGAGATCATGCCCGGTGGTCTTCGGTTTGATATGTTGCCACGTCGCCAGGTAGTCTTCCAAAGCGCGTTTCGATGCCTCGTCTGCTGAAACGGAAACGGCGAATACAGCGAATTCAGGCTCGTCTTCCAGGCGGTCGACCCAGCCACTGGGTTTGGAACCCGCCAGGGAGGGCAGGTCGGCGCGCAGGCCGGCGGCGGCCAGCAGCAACCTGGTCAACGCGGCGGGCAGGCGCAAGCGGCGGGAAAGCGCCTTGACCTGGGCGGGGGGAACGGGCGCCAGCCACAGCAGCCAGGATAACGCCCGTTTTGGCGGGAGCAGACCCGGGGTCGGGAAAGAAGCGGACAGGCCGCCTGACGCCAGCCGCTCGAAGCCGGAAGTCGGCAGCCCCGGGTGGATGGCGGTCAACAAGTCCAGTTCGGCCAGGCGCGCCAGCATAGCGGGCGCGTTTTCTTCGTCCAGGATCAGGTCGAGTTCGTGGCGCACGCGCTCAGGGGATAATTTTTCGAGCAGGGAACGTGCTTCCACCATGAGATGGCGGGTGCGGGATTCGATGGAAAAGCCGTAACGCTGCTCGTAACGCACGGCGCGCAACATGCGGGTGGGATCGTCCACAAAGGAGAGCGAGTGCAGCACGCGCACCAGGCCGCGTTCCAGGTCGGCCAGGCCGCCCCAGTAATCGTGCAATTCGCCGTAGTGACGGCCGTCCAGCCGCAGCGCCAGGGTGTTGATGGTGAAATCGCGGCGGTGCAGGTCCAGTTTGATGCTGCCGCGTTCCACCGTAGGCAGGGCGGTGGGATGCTCGTAGAACTCCGAGCGGGCGGAGATCAGGTCGAGAAAGGTCGGTAAATCCCCCGCGCCAGAACCGGCGGCCTGCAACCTGGAGCCGGCAACCTGCCATTTGGCCGTCCCAAAGCGGGTGTGGCTGGTAACCCGCCCGCCGAATTTTTTGCCGAGCGCCTTCCCCAACGCAATGGCGTCGCCCTCGACCACGATGTCGAAATCAAGGCTGGGACGCCCCAGCAGCAAGTCGCGCACGAAGCCGCCCACGATGTAAACCGCCGTATGCTGGGCGGCGGCCTCGCCGGCCAGGCTGCGGATCAGGTCGAGACGCGCGGGCGGCAATGCTTTTTCCAATTGAGAGGCCAGGCTGCGCGACCCGGCGCGGGCAGCCGGCGGCGCCAGGGTCTTGAGCAGGTCGGTGCGGGTGACGATGCCCACCACGCGCCCCTCGGCGTCCACCACCGGAACCTGGCCCCAGCCGCTGTCCATCATGCGCGCCTGCAGGGTTTGCAGCGAATCGTCCGGGCGCACGCTCACTTCGCCCGCGTCCATCAGGCTGGCGGCCGCCAGGTTGAGTTTGTGGGCGATGGCGCGGTCCACCGCCCGCCGGGTGAGCAGCCCCGCCACGCGGCCTTCCTGCACCACCGGGAAGCCCTCGAAGCCGGTGCGCTGCATCAGGCGCGCCGCCTCCTGGAGACTGGTATCCGGTTTGAGGAGGCGCGGGCGACGGGACATGAT
>JBMOMP010000128.1:0-3625 GCA_049323115.1 Chloroflexota bacterium | reverse complement strand
AAAAGATGGTCGATGTGGAAAATTTCATCGCGCCGCAAAACGCCAATGACTGGCTGGCAGGCTTGGGTGAGTCCGAGGCGGGGCAGGTCGTCCAGGAGTTGGGCGCGTTCCGGGTCGTCATCCAAAGGTGGTTGAACGCGGTCACGCTTCCCATCGATCAATTGGTGCTGACGCTGGCGCAGGATGTGTTCAGCGAAGCCTCGGACCTGGCGCTGGCGCTGCGAGGGACGGCGGACGATCACGCGGATTGGCGCCTGCCGGAGTTGACGGCGGAACTGGCGGTCATCGCCAAGAACGAACGGCGCTTCATCGGCTTCTCGTCGGACGATTCGGGCTTCGACCCGGAGCGCCATCGCGGCAAGGTGGTGGTGACGACCATGCACAAGGCCAAGGGGCTGGAGTGGGAGCGCGTGTATTTGATGTCGGTCAATAATTATGACTTCCCGTCGGATATGCCGGGCGACCGGTTTATTTCGGAGAAGTGGTTCGTGCGCGGCGGGTTGAACCTCGAAGCGGAGGCGCTGGCGCAGTTGAGCGCGCTGGGGTCTCGATACGCGCCGCCAACGAACGGCGGCGCTACTCGACCACCATCGAGCGAGTATGACTGGTACGAGGAAGGCGCAGCGACGTTACGCTCGCGCTTGGATTACGTGAAGGAACGCCTGCGCCTATTTTATGTGGGCATCACGCGCGCGAAACGCGAGTTGATCGTGACCTGGAACACCGGCCGCCAGGGCGATGCGCAACCCTCGCTGACGATGTAAGCCTCGATGGGGTGATGGGAGAAATTCAAGTCAGATATATAACAACATGAAAGGATCATTCTACAAAAGAACTATAACTCGATTGTCCGGTAGAGGCTATATTAAAGGGTTGAGATAATGAGAAAAATAATTTCTTTGCTTGTAACTATTCAGCCTAACGATTAAGGATTGATGCGGCGCGTGGGGAGCAAGAAGCAAGGGCGGGGAAGCAACAGCCGCCGCATCTGTCTGAGTTGCCTGCCCTGAGCCTGTCGAAGGGGACTAAGCCGCACGCCAGGGTGACTTTGGATTGACGCTGCTATGGGAATTGAAGCGGGCTTGCATCTTGGAATCCTGCGTTATTGGGGTGCGGTTTGAAAACTTGAGAGGGATTATACGCTGATGAAAGCCGCCTGACAAGAAAAATGAGGGCTGGATCGAGCGAAAAAGGATGCTTTGGGTAACGAACAGGGATGGTAAACCATGACAGCGAAAGACCTTCGTTGCCGGGAACAAGGGGAAGGGCAAGGTTGGGGATGGGTTCATGGAGAACGGGCGAGGGGACGTGGAACAGCGCAGGGGGCGAGGATGCGCAGGAAGTCGAGCGGCTGGCCGCAAGCCGGACAAAGGAACTTTGGGGAAGGTGCAGGAGAAGGAGACGTTTCCGGTGATGGAGTGAGCGTCGGCTGTCCAAGCAGTTTTTTTGCCAGGCTGAGAGCGGCGCGTTGATTGTGCGCCAGGAAACCGAAATAACGCACCTTGACGAAGCCCTTGGGGAGGACATGCTGGAGGAAGCGTTGAATGAACTGTTCCACTGGCAGGGTGCAGCGTTTGATCTGGCCGCTATCGGAAGCGCGATATTCGAAGGTCACTTGCGAGGTTTCCAGGCTGTCCTTATTGATGAAGGCGATCAAACGGCGATTGCTAAATGCAACTCGGTAGATGTAAGCAGCCAGATACTTGAGAGCGGCCTGTCCATCCCCTACTGGCAGGCAATGGACCACCCAATCGCGAGACCAGGCTTTGTGGGGAACCTGGGCGTAGAGCGGTGATTTGCGCAACAAGGCCTGAAAATGGGCGCGAAATAACTTGGAAAGCGCCTTGACCGGGAATAGGAAATCCGGGCGCGCAGGTATCCAACAACCATCCTTCAAGCCTCCGCCTGGGACGAGATAGTGAACATGGGGATGATAGGCCAGGTTGCGCGTCCAGGTGTGCAGGACTCCCACCATCCCGATCTGTCCGCCCACATCACGCGGGTCTTGCGCCAGGTGTTGAGTGGCTTCAGCCGAGGCTTGGAACAAAGCGTGATAGAAGCATTTTTGGTTCTGGCGCGCCAGGCGGCGGAATTCTTCCGGCAGGGTAAAGGTCAGCATGAAATAAGGAACAGGCAATAGGAGCGCGCGCTGCAACTCCAACCACGCTTGGGTGCGTTCATGCTGGCATTTGGGACAGTGGCGGTTACGGCAGGAATGATAGGCATAGACACTCTCGCCGCAAGCAGGACACACGAACACCTGCCCGCCCAGGGCATCGGTGCGGCAGCGTTCTATGGCCAGCATCGCCTGGCGATGGCTGGGCAAGAGTCTATCGGTGTACTTTTGGCGATAGGCCGTGCCGTATTGCCGAAAGATATCCGCCAGTTCTAACGCCACAGTTTTGCGACTATATCGTTGATGGTTTCGCTGGCTTGGGCGTTGACCGTGGAAGTCAAGTGGGTGTAAATGGCAGTGGTTTCAGGCGAGGCATGCCCCAGATAGCCCTGGATGACGCGTAGGTTGACGCCCGCTTCCAGAAGATGGGTGGCATACGAATGCCGCAGGGTGTGTACGGTCGCGTCTTTTTTTACCCCGCTTTCCTGCAATGCTGCGCGAAACGCCTTCTGGACGCCGGTCTCGTGCATGAACCGGCTGGCCTGCGCGGGTGCATAAGGGGAGTGGACAGAAGGGAACAGCCAGGTAGGGTTGTGATGGGTCGTCCAATACCGCCGCAGCATGGTCAAGGCGGCCTCCGCCAAAGGTACGTAGCGATCCTTGCTGCCTTTACCCTGGCGAATATGAACCATCTTGCGTTGCCCGTCAATATCCTTGACTTGCAGGGATACGCCCTCTAGTAAGCGCAGCCCGCAGGCATAGATCGTGGTCAGGCAAACGCGATAGCGCATGTAATGAACACAATTCAAGATCTGCCCGACTTCCTGCATACTCAACACCACTGGCAGTTTCTTCTCTTTGGCCGGGCGGGCAAATTCCAGCGTGTGCCATTCCCGTTTCAGCGTATGCTCATAGAAAAACTTGATCCCGCACAATGCAATGGTATGCGTACTGCGCGAGACCCGTTTGTCGTTTTTCAGGAAGAGGAAGTATTGACGCAATTCCTCCTCGCTGATCTGCTCGGGCGATTTGTGATAGTGCGCCGCCAACTGGCGCACTGCCTGTACGTAGGACTCTTGTGTCCGTGCTGACAATCCCCGCAGTTGCAGGTCTTCGATCATCTTTTGTCGTAAAATAGACATGGCTATATCTCCTGTGTGAAGTGGATTTCTACACAGGAAATATAGCCTGTTTTGATGATAAGAGACACTGCTTCAGAATTTCGCCCCGCTATCAGACAGCCCCCTGCGCGAAGCGCTTAGTTCAACGAGAATTCTAACAGAAGTCTACGGTAAAATATACAAACATCTGGGATACTTACGTTCATGCCGACCGTTCAACTGCCAAGCCGTGAAGCCATGCGAGCCGCGTATCAAGAAGGGGAAGAAGCGGTTCTGAAAATATTTGATCAGATAGTGGCTGCGATTCAGGCATTGGAAGATCAGCGGAACAAGGACAGCCATAACAGCAGCAAACCACCCAGCAGCGACGGGTATAAGAAACCCTCCC
>JBMOMP010000127.1:0-30880 GCA_049323115.1 Chloroflexota bacterium | reverse complement strand
CCCCATTTTCTGCGAAAACAGGGGATGGGAAAGAAGCGATCTTCGACTTCTTCCCCGTGCCATCCGGCATTGAAGGCTACACTTGGAATTTCCCCACCCAGGTCAAGGGCCAGGCCATGCGCTGCTGGGGTGTGTACGATTCCAACCTGCTGGCGCACAGGCAGCGCCCGCCGCTGGCCCAGCCGTTGGCGCAGGAAATGGCGCGGCATGGTTTCGAGCTGGATCGATATGAATTGCAAGGTCACCCCATCCGCTGGTTCGACCCATACAACCCTCTTTCTGCGCCGCGCGTCCTGCTGGTCGGCGATGCGGCAGGCGTGGATCCTTTTTTCGGCGAGGGCATCAGCCTGGCCCTGGGCTACGGTTCCCTGGCGGCGGGGGAACTGGCGCGCGCTTTCAGCGTAGGGGACTTTTCTTTCAACGGATACAAGCAGCGGGTAGTACGAAGCGCGCTCGGTCGCACCTTGATCGCGCGGTGGGTCATTGCCCACGTCCTGTACGCCCTGCATTGGGAATGGTTCCAGTCCCTCTTCTGGCGCTTTGGGAAGCCGCTCATCCTGCCTGTGGCTTGGTTCCTGGTGCTGAATTGGGGGCGGCGGCTGCGCTGAAACGTTCACAAAACCTTTTCGGGCTGTTAACACCGGCATAACGCGGTCTTAACAGCCTTTTTTTATACTGGGGGCGTTACAAGGAGAAATATGGGCAAAGCAGATTTGCATATTCACACGATTTGTTCCTGGGACGGCACCATGACCCCCGCCGCAGCCCTCAAGGCGGCCTCGCTGTCCGGCCTGGACGTGATCGCCATCACCGACCACGATGACATGCGCGCCACGTTCGAAGCGCGCAGCCTGGCCGGGCGCTATGGAATCGAGGTCATCCCCGGCATCGAGATTACCACTGCCGATGGGCATTTATTGGCGTTGTTCGTCGAGAAGATTGTCCCGGCTGGCTTGCCGCTGATCGAGACCCTGCTGCGCATCGGCGAACAGGGCGGGATTGCGGTGGCCGCCCACCCCGAAGCGCCATTGACCGGCAGCCTGGACCGCAAGACGCTGCGCGCCGCACTGGAACACGCGGATGCGCGCCAGGTATTGGCTGGCGTGGAGGTCTACAACGCCGGGCTGCCTTACCGCTTCAGCAATGCGTCGGCGCGTACCATCGTGGACGAGTTGCCGCTGGCGCAGGCCGGCAACAGCGACGCACACGTGCCCTGGGGAGTGGGGATGGGGTACACGGAGTTCCCTGGCCGCACCGCAGCCGATTTGCGCCATGCGCTGCTCCAACGCACTACGCTGGCGCACGGCGCGCCGGGTTTCATCACGGTCAGACCCATCTTGCACTGGCTGTGGAATTACGCCCTCAAACGCGCCGGTTGGGTGTCATCGAACCTCCAACCGCAGTTGCCGTTGTCGCTGGCCAGGCAGCCGGTCAGCCGCTCTTCCATGCTCTAGGCAAGATCACCTACCGGACAGGGACGCAGACAGAAAAATAAGATCGATGAAACCAGCGTCCCAGGAATCCCTGCGGCGACCGCACTAACTTGCCAGCAGCATCAATGACCGGAAGGCAAAGTAGATCGTCGGTATGTCATCGGCGGTGTAAGCCACTTTGCGGTCTTCCGCGCGCTGCGCGCCCGGCAGGATGGAGGCCTTGTCGGCCATCTCGGAGCGGGTGAACTCGATCACCATGCGGATGGGGGCCGTCACCTGGAACGGCGCTGGCGCCTGCTTCTGGGCCAGGCGGCTCACGGCGCGCCTGGCGGCTTCTTCGATGAGGGGCTGGGTCTCTTGCGGCGGCAGGCAGCGCGCCGCCATACGCCCGGCAGCCGTCTTGACCACAGCCGTTTCCACGTTCCCAAAGAATTCCCGCGCTTCGGCGCATACCGTCTGGTCGCCGGAGACCATGATCACCGGCGCGCCGAAATGCCCGCACACGGCCCCATTCAACCCGGACTCGCCGAACAGTCGCTCGTTGATCCACAGGTTCGCCAGGCGCTCGCTCGACCAGGTATGATCGAGGATGGCGTTCTGCGCACCGGCGCGGGCGTGATAGCCAACGAACAGCACGCCGTCCACACCCTGGTCGATGCCCTGCACCATCGAAAGCGGCGAGGGCGCGCCGCAATGGAGCGCGGCGCGCGGGTCCAGTTCCTCGATGAGGATGTTCCGGCCAAAATGATGGCCGTCCGTGACCGACACGCTGCTGGCGCCTCCCGCAAACGATCCACGGATGGCGGCGTTCACGTCCGCGGTCATCAGGCCGCGGAAGCGGGCATATTCGGGGTTGTCCGGGTCAACGTGATCCCAGTGGGTGACGCCGGTAATCCCCTCCATATCGGCAGCGATCAAGATGTTCATGCAAGTTTCTCCTTATTTTAGTCTGCGCAATCTGCGCCATCTGCGGATCATTTTTTTCGAACTTGTTTGAGAAAACCGGGCGAATGCAACTCCCGTTCCAGCAGGAACGAAAAATATCCCTGCATGAGACTTTCCGCTTCTGCCCGCACATCGGGACTGGGCCGCGCGCGCGAGGCCTCGCTGTATGTCGAACGCTGGAAGTGGCGCAGGTATTTCAAGGCTTCCATCGAAATGGACGGCAGGTTGGGCAAACCCTGTCCACAGCGCGGACAGATGACCCCGCCGGCCGTGAAGGAGAAGAACTGCGCTTCCGGCTGGACCTCGCGCTCGCAATTGGCGCACGAAAACAATTGCGGACGGAAGCCGAGGAAGTCCAGCAGGCGCATTTCGTAGTAGCGCACCGCCAGCCACGGATCGCTTCCATTTGCCAGGCGCTTGAGTGTATCGGCCAGCAGGCGGAACAGGCTTGGGTTGGCGCCCTCCTCCTCGTAGACCGAACGGTCGAGCAATTCCACCACGTATGAGGCGGTGCCGGTCAACACCAGGTCTTCACGCAGGGGCAGGTAGGCCTCCAGGGTATCGGCCTGCGTGACCACCAGCAGGTCGCGCCCGCGGGCCAATTGCAGTTTGACGTGGGTGAAGGGTTCCAGGTGCCCGGCCTTGCGGGAGGTGATCTTGCGCGCCCCCTTGGCAATCGCGCGCACCTTGCCCTGCTCGCGCGTGTACAGCGTCACCAAGCGGTCGGCCTCGCCCCAGTCGGCATGGCGCAGGACGATCCCTTCAGCGCGGATGGAACGGAATTGGGACATTGCAGAGAGGAGAGAGTAGAAAATAGAGAGTAGTTTCTTAAGGAGGGGAGCCTGTCAGCCAGTGTGGCCTGCTGATCCGTTTACCAGTTTCTCCGGCGTAAACGCGCCCGGCAGCAGTTCGTCCACCGTCGTCTCCTGCAGCAGGTTGCCTTCCCCGTCCGCGATCAACACAACAATATCCAGGCCAAACTCGGCCAGCACCTGGCGGCAGCCGCCGCAGGGCGAGCCGCCATTGTCCGTCACGATGGCGATGGCCTCGTATCCGCATTCCCCCTCCGAAACAGCCTTGAAGACCGCCGTCCGCTCGGCGCACATGGTATGCGGGTAGGCCGCATTTTCCACGTTGACGCCGGTGAAGATCCGCCCGCTCTTCGTCTTGAGCGCCGCCCCAACCGGATAATTGGAATACGGCGCGTAAGCATTCCGGCGGGCTTCCTTTGCCAGGGCGATCAGGGATTTCTTTTCTTCGTCAGTCAGGTTTGGAGTGGTCATTCTGTTTTTCCTCGGAGGCCGAGAGTTGGCGGGCGCGCACGCGGCGGATGCGGCGGCCAGAGACCTGCTCGATGGTCAGGAGCAGGCCCTCGGTCTGGATCGATTCGCCGTTGTGGGGGATGCGTCCAAAGTGGTCGTACAAATATCCGCCCAGGGTGTCCGATTCGATCTTCTGCAGGCGGCTGTCCATGATCTCGTTGACGTCGTCCAGGTCGATGCGCGCCTGGAAGATATATTCGTCCGGTCCTACTTGCTCTGCCAGTTCTTCTTCGCTGGAATCGTACTCGTCCTGGATTTCGCCGATGATCTCCTCGATGATGTCTTCCAGCGTCACGATGCCCGCCATGCCGCCATACTCGTCCACCACGACCGCCATGTGGATGCGCTGGGACTGCATTTCGGTCAGCAGGGCATCGGCCTTCTTCGTGTCAGGGACGAAGTACGCCGGGCGCAGCAATGTGCGCAGGTCGGTCTTCTTCGAGCCGCCGCTCATCGCCCGCAGCAAATCTTTGGCGTACAACAGGCCAATCACGTTGTCAATCTCATTTTCATACACCGGCAGGCGCGAGTGCCCGGATTGCAGGAAGGCCTCCACCGCCTGCGCCAGCGGCGTAGCGGCCTCCAGCGCCAACACATCCATGCGCGGCACCATGATCTCACGCGCCATCGTATCGCCAAACTGGAAGATGGAGTAGATCATCTGGCGTTCTTCGCGCTCCAGCCCGCCCTCTTCCTGCTCGGTTTCGACCCAACTCTTCAACTCATCTTCGGTCATCTGCGCCGCCGCCGGGGCCGGCCACCGGGAACGCAGCAGAAGCACCGGCAGGAAGACCAGCGGCGTCATGAGCAGCACCAGTCCCCTGGCAAACGGCTCCAGGCGCAGGCCCCAGCGTTCCGGTTCGCGCAGGATGCGGCCCTCGACGGTGAACTCGAACACCATCAGGAAGAGCGCCACGAACACAGAAATCCCCAGCAGGACGGCCAACGCGCCTCGGGACTCCCCCGCGGCCTGCGAGGCAAACAACAAGAGGATCCCTGCGAAAGCGACGCGCACCAGCGTCTGGCTCAGGCGCAGGGTGGGGCGCAAGCGCGCATCTTCGACCAGCGCCAGCGTCCGTTCGACATGCAGGGAAGTTCGGTCGCGCAAGGACAGCAGGCGCAGCGGGCGCAAGTTGAGCAGGCTGACGCGCGCGGCGGCAACCAGCAGGTCAAGTCCGAGCAGGAGGCAGAGGAGTGACAGGCCCCATTCAAGCGGGATCATGTTTCGTCAATTTCCGGATCGCGCGCGCAGGCATCCCTACCACCAGCGTGTCATCCGGCACATCCTTGGTGACCACAGCGCCCGCCCCGGTGCGCGAACGCTTGCCAATTTTCAACGGCGCGACCAGCATGGTATCCGAGCCGATGAAGACCTCCTCGCCGATCTCGGTAGGGTGCTTCTTCTCGCCGTCATAGTTGCAGGTGATGGCGCCAGCGCCGATGTTCGTATTGGCGCCGATCTGGGCGTTGCCGATATACGAGAAATGTCCCATCTTGACGCCCGGCCCAAGCGTGGAATCTTTCACCTCCCCAAAGTTGCCCATGTGGACATGGTTCATCAGGTGCGCGCCTTTGCGCAGGCGGGCGAACGGACCGATGTCCACGTCGTCTTCGAGCAGCGCGCCTTCCATGACAGACATGAAAACTTTGCAGCGATCCCCGATCCTGGAATTACGGATATACGCATTCGGTCCAATGGAACAACCCTCGCCGATCTCGCTCGTCCCCTGGATGTAGGTGTTCGGCAGGATGACGGTATCCCGGCCGACTGTCACGCCGGATTCGATATAGGTCGAGGCGGGATCGGTCATAGTCACGCCGGCCAGCATCAGGTCGCGGTTGATGCGCCCGCGCATGGCGGCCTCCGCTTCGGCCAGGTGGACGCGCGTGTTGATGCCGATCGTCTCCGGCAGATCATCGTGAAGCAGCGCCCGGACGGGCAGGTTATCCCTCACTGCCAATTCGACGGTGTCGGTCAGGTAGTACTCACCTTTGGGGGAAAGTTGGATACGGCGCAAAGCCTGCCACAGCCACTCGGCAGAGAAGCAGTACGCGCCGACGTTCAATTCCTTGATGGCCTTCTGCTCCGGCGTGGCGACATGTTCCTCGACGATGGCGGCTACCGTGCCATCCTGCTTGCGGAGGATGCGCCCAAACCCGCGCGGGTCTTCGGCAATGACGGTCAACAGGGTCAGTGGGCCGCTGTTTTGTTTTTGCGTTTCGACCAGGCGCTGGAAGGTTTCCGCGCGCAGCAGGGGCATATCCGCGTAGGTGACGATCACGTAGTCGGTTTTGCCCCTGAGCAAGGACTCGGCTTGCATGACCGCATGTCCCGTGCCGAGTTGCGGTTCCTGTAAAACACAGTGCGCAGAGTCGCCAATAAAATTCGATACCTGCTCGGCGCCATGCCCAGCGATGACCACTGGCCTTTCCGTGGAAGCCAGTTCCATAGCGCGCAGCGTGTACCAAAGCATGGGTCTCCCAGCAATGGGATGGAGGACTTTGGGGGTGTCCGATTTCATGCGAGTTCCCTGCCCGGCGGCAAGTAAAACAGCGGTTACTCTCATCAGGTCTCCTCAATAAAAACAAGCCTGCGCTCCGCGGGGAGGCGCAAGGCCTGTCAGGTCAATGAAAAAGCAAGTGCATAGAAGATGGCTGGGGCGCCTGGATTCGAACCAAGAACCACGGCTCCAAAGGCCGGTGTGTTGCCGTTACACCACGCCCCAGGGTTGCCCTTGCGCCCTTCGAGCACTTGGGCGGGCAAGATTGTATCACAGGGCTGGCAGATGGGCAATATTGTTACTTTTCTTTTTCTTCACCGGGGGCCAAACCCAATTGACGCGCCTGGTCGTACGTGATCACGTCTGGGTTGGTCGGGACGCTTCCCTGCTTCTGGGCAGCCGCATCCCAATAGGCCTCCAACTCATCAGTAGAGATCTTTTTCTTCGATTTCAGGAGCGTCGCTATTTCGTCGGAAGTGCCCTGGGTGACCGGCTCACGATATTTCACTTTTCCTTCATCTTCTTCCTCATCCATAATCACGGGGGCCACGCCCATAGACTTGAGCGCCTTCTCGACTTCGTCTCGCACCGCGAGCATCGCCGACACTGTTTCAAGGATTTTCTCAGTGGTTGCCAGGTCATTGCCGGCCACCAGGAGCGCATAGGCCGCATTGACAGGGATAAGCAGCAGGTCTTGGTCGCCGCCTGCAAAGACGTGGTAACTGTCCAGATCGTCCTGGTGGATGAAGCGCGATACCTTCAACCCGGCGCTGTAGATTGCCATCAACGCAGAAAGCAACGACGCCTCCATGCTGTTGTCTTTCAGGTCCCCGGCGCGCGCCAGCACCCGTCCGCGGTCGCTCAGGAGGAAAACAGCCTGCGCGCTGATATCCTGCCGGAAGTTGGCCAGCAGATTGGAGAGCGTCTGGTGCCGCCCGTCATCATCCGGACTTTCGTCCGGCAGGATGGTGCGTTCCAGGCCCAGCGAACGTTCCACCACATCCAGGAAATCCGTCATCGAGATGGGCTTGTTGAAAACCGCCGCAGCCCCGGCGTTCAGGATGTCCTCCCGCGAGTTGCGGTCGGTCATGCCGGTAATCAGGATCACGCGCACGTCCGGGTACTTGACGCGCACCTTGCGCATCAGTTCCACACCGGTGATGCCCGGCAGGCGGTAATCTGCCACGAGCAGGTCTATTTTCCTGCGCGAGGCTTCCAACAGCGCCTCCTCCCCAGACGGCGCTTCCAGGATCTCCAATTCGTGCGCCAGCGTGTCCAATGTGGAATGCAGCAGCCGTATCACTTCACGCTGGTCATCTACCAACAGAACGCAGGGAACAGACATACGGACAAGCCTCGCAAACCTATTTCACCATCCAGCACGCTGCCCAGTGGTCAGGGCTGACCTCGCGGAATTCCGGTTCCTGCTGGGAACAGATTTCCTGCGCAATCGGGCAGCGCGGATGGAAGCGGCAGCCCTGGGGCGGGTTGAGCGGGCTGGGCACATCGCCTTTCAGGATGACGCGCTGGCGCTTGAGGTGCGGGTCAGGGATGGGGATGGCCGACATAAGGGCCTGCGTGTAAGGATGCAGGGGATTTTTGAACAATTCGTCGCGCCCGGTCAGTTCGACCATCTTGCCCAGGTACATGACCGCTACACGGTCCGAAATATGCTCTACCACGCTCAGGTTGTGTGCAATGAACAGGTACGTCAGGCCGAATTCCTGCTGCAAGTCTTTCAGGATGTTGAGCACCTGCGACTGGATGGACACATCCAACGCCGAGACCGGTTCGTCGCAGATGATGAACTTGGGACGCAGCGCCAGCGCGCGCGCAATCCCAATGCGCTGGCGTTGGCCGCCAGAAAATTCATGCGGATAGCGGCGGGCGTGATAATCTTCGAGCCCCACCTTCTTGAGCGTTTCGATCATGATGTCGAAGCGCTCCTTGGGCGTGCCGATCTTATGGATGTGCAGTCCCTCCATCACTGACTCGCCAATCGGCACGCGCGGGTCGAGCGAAGCGTACGGGTCCTGGAAGATGATCTGCATGTCGCGGCGGATGGCTTTCAACTCGTTGCCGCGCAGCGCCAGCATATCCCGGCCATCGAACGTCACTTCCCCCGAAGTAGGCTCGATCAAGCGCAGCATACTGCGGCCCACGGTCGTCTTGCCGCAGCCTGATTCCCCTACCAGGCCGAGCGTCTCCCCTTTCCTGACCGAAAAACTGACATTATCCACGGCCTGCACATGCGCCACCACACGCTGCAACAGACCAGCGCGCACCGGGAAATACTTCACCAGGTTTTTGACTTCGACAAGATATTCTCTGGCAGTTTCACTCATTGGCATTGCTCCAAGGGGGATGTCACGGCGCGAACATCAGGATGAACCGGCAGCAAGCGGGGCGCGATGCCCGTCTGCGTTCTGGTAAAGCCAGCAGCGCACTTTATGGCCTGGCTTCACATCGATCAGCTCCGGGTCGGAATCGGTGCAGATTTTCAGGCCATGCTCCACCATCGCCCGGCAGCGCGGCGCAAAACGGCAGCCCGGCGGCAAGTTCACCAGGTTTGGCACCGAGCCAGGGATGACCTCCAACCGGTCCTTGAGTTTGCCCAGGATCGGGATGGAGCCGATCAATCCCTGCGTATACGGGTGCAGAGGCTGGTCGAACAGCGTACCAACGTCGGTCTGCTCCACGATCTCACCGGCATACATCACTGCTACACGTTCGCACATCTCGGCCACCACGCCCAGGTCGTGCGTGATGAGGATGATGGCCGTGCCGGTGTTCTCGCGCAGGTTGCGCATCAGGTCCAAAATCTGCGCCTGAATGGTGACATCCAGCGCCGTGGTTGGCTCGTCGGCGATCAACAATTCAGGCAGGCAGGCCAGCGCCATGGCAATCATCACGCGCTGCGCCATGCCGCCCGACAACTCGTGCGGGTAAGCCTCCACACGCCGCTCGGCGTCTGGGATGCCGACCATCTTGAGCAATTCGATGGCGCGCTTGTATCCGGCTTCCTTACCAAAATCCTGGTGGATGTTCAACACTTCGCCGATCTGGTCGCCCACTTTGAAGACCGGGTTCAACGCTGTTTGCGGCTGCTGGAAGATCATCGAAATGCGGTTGCCGCGCACATGGATCATCTCACTCTCCGGCAACTTGAGCAGGTCGGCGCCGTCGAACAGGATCTCGCCGGCCTCCACCTTGCCTGGCGCAGAGATCAGGCGCATGACCGAAAGCGAGGTCACGCTCTTGCCGCAGCCTGATTCTCCCACCAGGCCCACCACCTCGCCCGGATAGACCTCGAAATTCACACCGTCCACGGCGCGCACAGTACCGTCCTCGGTGTAAAAATAGGTCTTCAAGTTCTTGACTTCCAGTAAGGGTTTCTTTGGGGTCACGGTACACTCCTCGTCCTGGATTGTTCGAATTATAGCAAAGATTTCGGATTCCGCGCTATGGATTTGGGATGGCTTCCTCGGGCGCGCCATACAAACCGCCCAGGCCATCCAACACACCGGTGAACGGATAGCGCAGGTTGCGATAGGCGTCGTAACGCGCTTCCACATACAAGGGGACCAGGGGAAGTTCTTCCATCAAAATGGATTGTACCTCCGCAGCCCGGATTTGCGCCTCATCCAAATCGCTCGTCCCGGCCCACGCCTCACACGCCGACTTGAGCCTGCTCCCGCTATAAGCGAACGGATTCTGCCCCGCAGGCGTGAACCAGTCGCACAGGTAAGCCGGGTAGGCGCTCAAGCGCCATCCCAGCACGGCCAGGTCATACGAACCCGAGGCGTACACAGCGTACAAGATGGTATCCAAATCCGCTGGCTTAATTTCCAGATCGAACCCCAGCAAGCCAGCCTGCCCGGCGATGTAATCAGCGGCTTGCGCGCGCAACGCATCTTCCCCGGATGCAGGGGCCAGCAGGGTCAGGCGCGGCAGCGCATTGCCGTCCGGGGCTGTTAGCGCCTTGCCGCTCACGCCCGGCGCTGGTTCCTTTTCCCACGCATACCCCGCCGATTTCAACAGGCGCACTGCTTTTGCCAGGCGCACCTCCGCAGGGAGGCCGGCGCACGGCATGGACAAATCGCCAGCCTGCCAATACGCATCCAACACGAAGCTGGTCAAGGGAAGCGCCTGCCCGCCCAGCGCTTGCGCCAGGGATGGAGAATCCAGCATACAGGCCAGCGCCTGGCGCAAGGTCGTCTCGGCCAGGTACGGATTGGCCTGGTTGAAGGCCAGGAAGCGCGCGCTGCGGCTGCTGTTGCGGCTTACCGTGATGGCCGGGTCGCCCGCCAGTTGCGGGACCGCCTCGGGCGACAAGCCGTCCGGCGTCAGGATCAGGTCGGCTTCATCGTCCAGCAGAGCCTCCACAGCCTGCGCCTCGTCAGGGTACACGATATACCTGGCCTTGTCGAACCAGGGGTCGCCATAGACTGTCCCAAAGTTGGCCATGTTCTCGAAGGCGCCGTCGATGCGGCTCTCGAACTTCCATGCTCCCAGGGTGGGTTCCATGGCGTTGGGCAAGGCGTACAGGGCTGCACGCGCGGAGGCCAGTTGCGCTTCGTATTTCTCACGGGCCTTGTCGCGCTGGTGGTCGATGCTGTTCAGTTCTTCCTGGATGTCCTCCGCCTGTTTTACGGTCTGCTGATATTGTTGGCTGGCAGGCGCCATCCCGTTCAGTGAGAGGTTCAACGCCTCCACCTGGGCCTGCATTTCAGCAGACTGCGCTTCCAATTCCAGGATGGCAGGGAGCAGGGTGTCTTCTGGCAGCAGGCTGGCGGCCTGGGCAATGCGCGGCTGCCAGTAGGCCTGGTTGAGGATGGGGCCTTGCAGCGCGCCGTACTGCCATTCGGCCACAGTGGGCTGGCGCTTGAAATAGAACCTGACCGCATCCTCGCTCAACGCCTCGGCGTGGTCGAGCACATCTGGGTCGTAGGCGCTGCGCCAATGCCCGCCCAGCCGGAATTGCAAGGCGGTGTTGACGGTGAAAGCCACGTCGCTGGCGGTGAGGGGAAAGCCGTCCGTCCAGGCCAGGCCGGGGCGCAGGGTGATGGTCGCGGCGCAGGCGGCAGGGTCACATGCAGGGGCGGGAGGGGCCGATTTGGCGGCGGCAGGCTCAGGGCGCTGCCCTGAGCGTGTCGAAGGGTCCAGGGAGAGAGGCGCGAGGGTGTACAGGCGCGGCCAGTAGGCGGCCTGGGCCGCATGATTCCAGTAATCCGCGCCGGGTTCGTCGAACAAGGCCCACACGTTGGTGGTGGTCACGTCGCCAAGTACGGCTATGCGCAACAAGGGCGCGCGCTGCGGCAGGGGCGTCGGCGTGGGCGGGACAGGCGAGGCGGTCGGCGCTTGCTGCGGGGAGGAGGCCATCACCGGCGACAGGCAGGCGGCCAGGGTGAAAGCGGTCAGGCAGAGCGCGGCGCTTGGGAAAGACAGGCGCATGATTGGTCGGTCAGGGCGCGCAGGCGGGGCCGTAATCGAAGGCTTCGAGGTTGCGCAGCGGATTGGCGGTGGGGTCGAGACTGAAGCCGCAAAAATCGGGGCGGGCGGCGGCCACCTGGAGACGCAGGTAGAGCGGGATGGCGGGCAGGTCGGCGGCAATGATGGCCTGGGTGGCCTGCCAGGCTTCGAGCCAGGTCGGGTCGTCGGGGAGTTGTTCCGAGGCGCGGCGGCAGGCGGCGTCGAATTCGGCGCTCTTATAGCCGCTGACGTTGGCGCCGACCCAATTGTTGGCGGCGGTTGGGACCTGCGCGCTGGTATACCAGGCGCAGGGAGGCGCCAGGCTGGGCGAACTCATGGCGTATTGCGCCAGGTCGAAGGAACGGCCAAACAGGGGGCCGCCGGCGCTCCCTTCGGCGTACAGGTCAACGTAAGAAAGGTAAGTCACGTTCACGCCGATGCCGCACTGGGCCAGGGATTGCGCCAGGATCTCGCTGGCCTGGCGGCGCTGGGTGGCCGAACTGGTGACATAGGTGACGGTCAGGGGCGTCAGCGGCGGGACGTTCAACGCACCCTGCGCCTGGCGAGGCGTGGCGGGGTCATTGTCCAGATCTTTCCAGCCGATCTCTTCCAGGATCTGGCTTCCCTGGGCCGGGTTGTACGGATAGGAGACGACCGTGGAGTTGTAGAACGGGTGGTTGGGTGAGATGTACGCGTTTGGAACGACCGATAGGCCAAAAAGGACCGTGTCCACTACCTGCTGGCGGTCGAGGCACATGGCTATGGCCTGGCGGGTGCGCGGGTCGTAGAACAGGTCGGGGCGGTCGAGGGGCGGGGAGGTGGTGTAGCCGTCATCGTAAGAGGCGGGAACCATGCCAAAGCCCAGCCATTCGATGGTGTTTGTGGTGGTTGTGAGCGCCTGCGCCTGTCCGTCTTTTTGCATCTGGGTGAGCAGGGACAATTGCCCGTCGAGGTTGACGGTGGGATCAAGCAAGTCGCATTTGCCGGCCACCAGGTCACTGACGGCAACATTCGGGTCGGTAATGATGCGGAAGGTCAGTGTGTCGAAAATGGGCAAGCCCTCAGCCGCGCGGAAGTAGCGGATATTCTTGGCCAGGGTCAGGTGGCTACCGGGTATCCATTCCTGGATGACGTAAGGGCCCCAGCCGACCGGCGCGCGCGCAGCGACGTCGATCTGGGGCAGTTCGGCGGCACTGAAGGTTTCCCAGGCATGTTTGGGGAGCGGCGACCAGAAGTTGGTGTAGTAGGTGGGGTCAACGAAACCGGGTTTGCCCCACCATTGCAGGCTGGTCTCGTCAGTGGCTTCGTAGGCCTGGGTGCGGTCGATCAGGTATTTGGAGCCGGGCGTAGCGTTATCGGCTGCCAGGGTGAAGGCATAGACCGAGTCGGCGGAGGTGAGGGGTTCGCCGTCCGACCAGACCAGGTCTTCCAGCATGGAAAAGTTGACCGTCATCTGGTCCATTTCGAGCGGGCTGGCGCCGTCATAGGTGACGACGCAGTCGTCGCTGCGGCAGCCAGCCGGGCGGACGCGCAGTCCGGCCTCCAGGATAGCCAGGTTGCCATCGGCGTCCAGGATTTCATCGCCAGGGTTGACGCTGATGCTGTCCAGCACGGCGTCGCCGCCAGCCAGGCTGGGCATCTTTTCGAGTATGACGGGATCGTAGTCATAGCCGATCACGTCCATCGGGCCGTCGTAGATGGCTTCGAGGACGCTGCGGGCGGCGGCGTTCGGTCCGCCCAGGGGGTAGAGGGTGTCAGGTTCAGCGCCCAGGCAGATGGTCAGGGAGCGAGGCGGGGCGGGCGTGGGTGTGAGGGGGAGTGTGGGAGCGGCTTGCGGCGTGGGCGTGGCCGCATCCTGTCCAAGAGGAAACTGGCAGGCGGAAAGGAGGAAGAGGAACAGGGTCAAAGCCGACAGGCGGCGCGTATGGTTGGTCATGGTCATGCCTTCGTTATGGAAGAGGTAAGATGGGCTTGAGTATGCCACAAAATCGGGATTCCGCCAAAGAGGAAATACGCGCCGAATAACAAAACAGGATTCGGAAATCGTCTCTCCGAATCCTGCCTGAGAATCAGGGTAAGAGCAGTGCAATCAATTATTGCGTTCCTCGCAGCCTGGGATCCAATGCATCCCGCAGGCCATCGCCTAGGAAGTTGAAGGCGAACATGGTGATCGCCAACGCCAGGGCAGGAAAAAGCGCTTGATTGGGGTACGTACGTATCGCCCGGGAACCATCCGAAATCATCGAACCCCAGGAAGGGGTCGGCGGCGTTACACCCAAACCAATAAAGGAAAGGAACGCTTCCAGCGAGATATATCCGGGAATGGCCAACGTTTCCGCCACCACCAGAGGTCCAACGATGTTGGGGAGGATGTGGCGGAACATAATGCGCAGATTCGATGAACCGATGGTATGTGCCGCTTCGATGAATTCCTTCTCGCGGATAGAGAGCACCTGCCCACGAGTGAGGCGCGCCATCGTCTCCCAGGCAGTCAGGCCAATGCCGATGAAAATGAAAAGCATGCCGCCCATGGATTCATCCAACTTGCTCAATGTGTAGGCAATAGTGCCCGGCTGAATATCCGACAGGGTGGAGCGGAAGAAGGCCATCAGTAAGATGATGAAGAGCAAACTGGGAAATGCGTATAAAATGTCGACAACGCGCATCATAATGTTGTCGACGCGGCCGCCAAAATAACCGGATATGCTCCCATAAATGACGCCGATGATCAAACTGATCAACGGGCCGATGAAAGCGACCGACAACGAGATACGGCCACCATAGACAAGGCGGCTGAAGAGGTCACGTCCAACATAGTCAGCACCCAGCGGGTATTCGTTCGCTATCTTGGCATAGCCTTCCATGCTGGGAAAAGCCGAGGTAAGCCATTCCGGCACCTTGTTCTGGTCTACCAGCACTTGGAGATCGTATGGCTTGACAGCAATCAATGGCGCAAAAATTGCCATCAGAATGAGCACAATGATGATCGATGCGCCCATGATTGCTGCGCGATTTCGAATTAGGCGGCGGAAAGCATCCTGCCAAAGACTCTCTCGCTTCTGGGTCAGCGGCGCTCCACCTGCGCCAAAAGCCTCTGATTCTAATCTGGCTTCTGTCATGGGAATCTCCTCTACTTAATCGTAACGAATTCGCGGGTCAAGAAAAGCGTACACAATATCAACAACCAGGTTTGCCAGGACCAGAAAGACCGCATACAGCAGGATGGTCCCCATGATGACCGGGTAATCCCGGTTGGTGATGCTGGTCACAAAATACTTACCCATCCCCGGGATGCCAAAGATCAACTCGGTCACGAAAGTACCCGTCACCAACGCGGCGAATAAGGGACCCAGAATAGTGACTACCGGGATCAATGAATTTTTCAAAGCATGCCGGGTGATGACGGTGCGTTCATGCAAGCCTTTGGAACGAGCGGTGCGGATGTAATCTTCTCGAATGGTCTGTAACAGGGTGGCGCGCGTCAAGCGGGCTATGATCGCCGAGGAACCCAGCCCCAGCGCGACCGAGGGCATGAGCGCATACTTGAAGAACTCCCAACTAAACTTGCTGGGCAGAAATCCCAGGAAATAGGGTGGTTTCGCACCCCAGCCGGTGGGTGGCAGCCATTTGAGCGCGATCCCAAAGATCCAGACGAGCAGCGGCCCCAGGACAATGACCGGGACAGAGACCCCGAATATCGCAACTCCCATGCCAAAGTAGTCGAAAACGGTATTCTGCTTCAAAGCCGCTAAAACACCTAACGGCATGCCAACCAACACAGCCACAGCCAACGCCATCACACCCAATTGGCCGGAGATTGGCAGATTGTCGCGGAAGATATCATTGACTGTACGGCTGCGGGACTTGTAAGATGGGCCAAAGTTCATCCAGCGAATCCATACGGGACCGATCTTGGCATTCAACAGGAAATCATCCTCCAGTGAGTTGCTGGGAGGAGTAGTCGTGATATGTGGCACCAGGATAGCATAAAGATAACTGGTGTACTGTTTCCACAAAGGATCATCCAGATGATAGCGCTCGTTCAGGATCTTTAGCGTTTCTTCTGGTAAGGCTTTCTCGCGGGTAAAAGGCCCCCCGGGTACGGCATGCATCAGCCCGAAGGTAATCAATGAGACTACCAGTATGACTACAATCATATAGAGCAAGCGGCGGATGATGTAACGGCCCATATATAGACCTCCAATCGACAATCGAGGAAATAATTGCAAGAAATCGAGAGGGGAGCCAGGCTCCCCTCTCTTTTCGTTCCCCAGTTTACTGGGGCGTCATATCCCACTTCTCATATGCTTCGTGCCCGGTCGAACTGAAGGTACGAGTGATATACGGTTTGGTCATATCCAGGTTGGTGTACCAGTAGATCGGAATCACCACCGCATCCTGCTTGACCAGGATGTCCTCAGCCTGCGCATACATCTCGACGCGCTTGGCCGGATCGGTCTCAACCGCCGCATCAGCCATTAGCTGTTCGAACTCATCGTTCTTCCACATCGCGCCGCCAGAGGGTTTGCCCTGGGCATCGGTCGGGTTGTTCGAACCATTTGCGGCCCAAACTTCGCGGAGGAAGTTGTTGGCATCCGGGTAGTCCATGCACCAGCCGAGGCGCCAGATCTGAGGTGTATCGAGGCTCTTGACGGTTTCGAGATAAACCGCCCATTCCTGGTTGACGACTTTAACGTTCACGCCCAGGTTGTCCTTCCACATTTGCTGGATGGCTTCGGCGATGGCCTGGTGACCAGAGGAAGTGTTGAACATCAAGGTCAAGTCGAGCGAATCAGCAGTCACGCCCTTTTCATCCAG
The DNA here is from genome assembly GCA_049323115.1 of Chloroflexota bacterium. Lineage (GTDB taxonomy): Bacteria > Chloroflexota > Anaerolineae > Anaerolineales > Villigracilaceae > JAABUE01. The sequence continues at coordinate 14,389 of JBMOMP010000127.1, read as the reverse complement.
GTAGGACTGCAGTTCAGCCTTGGCAGCTTCGGGATCGTACTTGATACCCAGGTCAGGATATTCCTCTAATGTCGGCGCGGCGGCCAAACCCGGGCGAGCGATCCACTGCGCTGGGATTTGTTCGCCTTTTGTTACATTGTCGATCAGAGACTGTCGGTCAACAGCCATCGACAGCGCGCGGCGGACACGCACATCGTCCACAACCGGGGCAGTGGTGTTGAAACCGTAGAAATAGGTGCAGAGCGATGGAGAGATGTTGAGTTCCTGAGAAAGCGTTGGATCTGATTTGATGCGGTCCAGATCAGCCAGAGGCGGATCCGTCACGTTATCCAGATTGCCGGCCTCGTATTCCGCCATCTGAGCGGTCCCGTCCAGCATGGAGAAGTGGACTGCATCCAACTTGGGCTGCGGGATTGAATCGGTCCCAGGCCAGAAGGGGTTCTTGACGATCGTCAATTCGGAATCGTGAATCCACTCACTCATTACGAAGGGGCCATAGCCCTGGAAGAAACCGGGCTCGGTCCAGCGCTCGCCGCGGCCTTCGGTGCAATCATCGCCTTCGATAATCCATTGAGGACTGGCATAGGCGACCCAAAGGCCGGCGATCTGCGCGTTATAGGCTGCCGGGGAAAGGAAGGTCAGTTCCAAGGTCGTATCATCTACGACATTGACACCAACGGTGGAGAAATCATCTGTTACACCGTTGTTGAAATCGGCTGCGCCTTTCAACACAAACGCGAGCAGGTAGGCGTAGGGCGAAGCGTTGGCAGGATCAAGGTTGCGTTTAATCCCATAAGCGAAGTCGTTGGCGTTCACGATGCGGTCGGCAGAACCATCGCAGGTCTTGACAGTTTCCACCTCGGAACCATTCCAGCGCACCCACGGAACATCATTGCGCAGGTGGAATGTGATTGTTTGCGTTCCGTCCGCATTGTCGACTGCTTCCCATTCGGTCGCCATCCCGGGTTCAAGCTCGTTGGTGACCTCATTGAGGTGCGTCATACCGCCAAAGCTTTCCTGAACGATCTGGATCGAGCTGGTGTCCTCTGAAACGGCCGGATCCAGGCTGGGGACGTCGCCAGCAAGGAAGGACGTGCGCAGGATCTTGGGTCCCGTCGCCTCAGGCTCGGCCGGCGCTTCGGTCTCAGCCGGTTCAGCGGGAGCAGCCGGTTCAGCGGGGGCGGCCGGTTCTTCAGGCGCAGCAGGTGTGCCGCAGGCTGCCAGAGCCATGCTAAAGACGACCAACAGGCTCAGTAAAACAAAAAGTTTACGCATCTTTCTTCTCCTCACGATTTGAAAGTAGGGTATTGGATACAACTGAGTAATTTGCAACAGGATTTGCGTTTTGAGACGAGAATCACCTCCTTTCAAGGATTACGAGACCTTATGACAGGCCACGAAATGGCCTGGCCTGGCTTCACGAAATTCCGGTCGCTGTTCTGCGCAAACCGCCTCTGCAATCGGGCAACGCGTGCGGAAGCGACAGCCCGAAGGCGGGTTGACCGGGGAAGGCACATCCCCTTCCAAGATGACACGCTTACGTTTTGCATCGGCAACGGGGTCCGGGATGGGAACGGCAGAGAGTAAGGCCTGTGTGTAAGGATGCAATGGGTTCGTATACACTTCATTGCGACTTGCAAGTTCAACGATGATCCCCAGATACATAACGGCTACACGGTTGCTGATGTGGCGCACCATGGAAAGGTCATGCGCTACGAACAGGTAGGTCAGGTTGAACTGGGCTTGCAAGTCCTCCAACAAGTTCACTACCTGGGCCTGGATCGAGACATCCAGCGCAGAGATCGGTTCATCACAGACGATGAAAGACGGTTGCAAGGAAAGGGCGCGGGCGACGCCGATGCGCTGGCGTTGGCCTCCGGAAAATTCGTGCGGATAACGATTCGCAAAAGCAGGATTGAGGCCAACCAATTCCAATAAGTGGGAAACGCGCTCTTCCACTTCCTTCGAAGAAGCCAGGTTATGGACGATCAACGGTTCGCCGATGATCTCGCCTACGGTCATGCGCGGGTTCAGGCTGGCATACGGGTCCTGGAAGATCATTTGCATCTTGCGCCGCATCTTGCGCAGGTCTTCCCCTTTCAGCGCGACCAGGTCGACGCCATCGAACACAACTGATCCAGAAGTAGGACGATATAACTGGAGAATGGATCGCCCAGTAGTAGATTTACCGCAGCCTGATTCGCCAACCAGGCCAAGGGTTTCTCCCTGTTGTACATCAAAAGAGATGCCGTCAACAGCCCGGACAGCAGCCACCTCTTTTTGGAATATGATCCCTTTCTTGATCGGGAAATATTTGACCAGGTTATCAACGTGCAACAGGACATTGTTGGCTTCCATTAGCGCTCCCTCCCCGATTTGACATCAACCCAACATGCTACGCGATGCTTGGGGCTTGCTTCAACCAGGGCAGGGTTTTCCTGCCAGCAATGCTCCACCGCCCATTTACAGCGCGGGGCGAACGGGCAAGCCTGCGGTTTCTCATACAGAACCGGGGGGAGACCATCAATTGAAAACAATCGCTGGTGCTCTTTCTCGTCCACGCGCGGCAGGGAACCCAACAGTCCAACTGTATACGGATGTTGGGGAGAAGCGTACAAGTCATGGACCGCAGCCTCTTCGATAATGTACCCCCCGTACATGACAACGACCCGTTGCGCCAGGCCGGCTACCACGCCCAGGTCATGCGTGATCCAGATGATCGCCATACCAAGTTCGTCGCGCAGGCGCTTGACCAGATCCATGATCTGCGCTTGGATGGTCACATCCAAAGCCGTAGTAGGTTCATCCGCGATCAGGATCTGGGGATTGCAGGAGAGCGCCATCGCAATCATCACGCGCTGGCGCATCCCGCCTGAGAATTGATGCGGATAATCGCCCAAGCGTTCGGCTGCCCTGGGGATGCCGACCATCTCGAGCAACTCCGCAGCGCGCCCCTGGGCTTGTTTTCTGCTCATGCCGAGATGGAGCATGAGCGGTTCTTCCAACTGCAATCCGATGGTCAGGACCGGGTTGAGGGATGTCATCGGGTCTTGGAAGATCATGCTGATCTGAGCACCGCGGATATAACGGATTTCTTCATTCGATAGTTTGAGCAAGTCCTGCCCGTAGAACATGGCTTTGCCTGCTACGACTTTTCCGGGTGGGGAAGGGATCAGGCGGAGCAATGACAACATGGTGACGCTTTTGCCGCATCCACTTTCCCCCACGACCCCTAAAGTTTCACCTTCTAGTAGATCGAAGGAAACCCCATTTACTGCATGTACCAGCCCATCTGAGGTTTTAAAATGCGTTTCGAGGCCTTGAACGTCAAGGAGCAAATCAGGCATCCGCGGAAGTCCTTTTCTATTGTGGGATATGTCGAGCAAAAAACTAGTTTGTGCGGAACTAGAAGTACTTAATGCGGAGTAAATAGATTATACCTAATTCTACAAGGTCGTCAACAGTAGCATGTCCGTAGGGGAAGCGTAAGCATATAGTAGGAAAAAAAACAGTTCTACAGTATTGCTTTGACCAATACTGTAGTATGGGATAAAAGTATATTCCAGAGGTGTTCTTTTTGATGCCTGCAAGATCGAGGCGGGCATATAAATCCCGGATCCGCGGCATGGTTTTGTTGACAGCCTTGCACTCCTCACATAGAATACAAGATAGTCCAACTTCATCATAAGGAGCCAAAAATGTTAAAAGAATTCAAAGATTTTGCCATGCGCGGCAATGTGCTGGACCTGGCTGTGGGCGTCATTATCGGCGGCGCGTTCGGCAAGATCGTTGCTTCGCTCGTGAACGATGTGTTGATGCCGCTCATCGGGTTGGTCATGGGAGGGGTCAATTTCTCCGAACTGGCCTTCACGGTAGGCGCTGCGGTCGTCAAATGGGGCGCATTTGTGCAGGCAATCATTGACTTCATCATCATTGCCTTTGTCATTTTCCTCATTGTCAAGGCGGCCAATGCAACCAAGAAGAAAGAAGCGCCCGCCCCAGCGGTTGAACCGACCAGCAAGGAATGCCCGCACTGCTTTACCACGATCTCGATTAAAGCAACGCGCTGCCCGAATTGCACGTCTCAACTCTAGAGAGAAGAGAACAGTCCCCATCACTACTCTCTAATCATCTATTCTCGATTATCCTGCATGGACTTCTTAGACCAACTCAACCCCCAGCAGAGACAAGCCGTCTCGGCCGGGAACGGGCCCGTTTTGGTGCTGGCAGGCCCCGGGTCCGGTAAGACGCGGGTGCTGACCCAGCGCATCGCGTACCTGATCGCCTACGAGGGGGTGCGTCCGTACCAGATCCTGGCCGTCACGTTCACCAACAAAGCGGCGCGGGAAATGGAAGCGCGCGTGGAGAACTTGCTTGGGGAACAGGCTACCCAGGGCATGATGCTCGGCACGTTCCACGCGACCTGCGCGCGCATCTTGCGCCGCGAGGCCGAACTCCTGCCGGTCGAATCGAACTTTGTCATTTTCGACGCCGACGACCAGCAGCGCCTGGTGAAGAGCATCATCCGCGAGAGCAACCTGAACGACAAGTTGTACCGCCCGCCCAGCGTCCACGCCGCCATCTCCAACGCCAAGAACGAGTTGATCGGGGCGGAGGATTACCCAACAGTCACCTACCGCGACGAGGTGGTCAAGCGCGTTTACCTTGAATACCAGAAGCGACTGGTAGCCAGCAACGCGGTGGATTTCGACGACCTGCTGGTGTACACCGCGCGCCTGCTGGAAGACAACCCGGAAGTGCGCCAGAAGTATGCCCAGCGCTTCAGGCATGTGCTGGTAGACGAGTTCCAAGATACCAATCTGGCGCAGTATACGCTGTTGAAACATCTCGCCTCTGTACACAACAATCTTTTCTGTGTTGGCGATCCAGATCAGTGTTTCCCAGCGGGTACTTTGGTTTCCACCCCAACTGGCAATACACCTATCGAGTCGCTTATAAGTGGAACATATGTCACTGCCGCAAGTGGCCGCGGTTCTACTTTGCCTGCCCGTGTCAATCATGTTGGAAAAAGTTTTTTCGAGGGGCAACTAGTAAAAATCGTCACCCGATGCGGTCATGTTCTGCGTGCAACGCCCAACCATATCGTTTTTGCTCGCTTGGGAGTTATACCAGGATTGCATTACGTATACCTGATGTATCGCAAAGACAAAGGCTATCGGATTGGGATTGCCTCTCATGCTCGCAGTGACGGTATTGCTCCAGAGTTACAAGTTGGTTTGCGAGTGCGCAACAACCAGGAAAATGCAGATCGAATGTGGGTTTTAAAGGTCTGTCAAAGTCGAGACGAAGCCCATTATTGGGAGTCCCTGTATGCATTCAAGTACGGTGTCCCTACTACTGTTTTTCATGTACGTGGCCGTCGAATGCGCATGACGCAAGAATACATTGATCAACTCTATAGTTCGATCAACACAGAGGAAAATGCCCAAAGACTTCTCCTAGATCTGGAAATGGATTGGCGACATCCTCATTTCCTCCCGCAAGGTACATATAGGAATATTGTCAATTTGCGTTATTTCGGGGATGGCCGTAAAACACAAGAATCGCCCTGGCATGCCCATCGAGTGGATCTGTGGAGCAGCGACCCAGGCCTGGCCAAGCATCTCAAAGAACTCGGTTACAATCCACGCATCCGTTCGCGAGGCAATTGGCGGATTGGCGTCAACCGCCTGAACTATGATGATATTCATGATGAAGCCAGGAGAATGAGCCAGGCTGCAGACGGCGCCGAAATTGTCGTTGGGGCTTTCCTGGTAGATAAAGGCAAACAGCCTCTTTCACCGCGTTTCAACCTCTTGCCAATCAGTCATCTGCATCCGAGCATGATTTTGGCGATTGAAAAGGATGAACAGATTATTGAAGATGAAATAGTAGAAGTAAGTCGCGAGCAATATAGCGGTGATGTCTACGACCTGGAAGCGGACAATCTGCACAACTATCTTGCAGGCGGGATTGTCGTCCACAATTCCATCTACCGTTGGCGCGGCGCAGACTGGCGCAACGTGCAGCGCTTCGAGCAGGACTTCCCTGACGCGCAGGTCATCCTGCTGGAGCAGAATTACCGCTCCAAACAGACCATCCTGGATGCGGCCATGGCGGTCATCGACCGCGCCCAGAACCGCCGCAAGAAGAACCTGTTCACCGAGCGCGGACAGGGCGAGAAGGTGTTCTACTACGAAGCGCCCGACGACTACGCCGAGGCCTCCTTTGTGGTAGACAGCATCGCCCAACTGGTGACGGGCAAGCAGTTCGAACCCGGCGAGTGCGCCGTGATGTACCGCACCAACGCCCAATCCCGCCTGCTGGAAGAAGCCTTCCTGCAAGCCCGCCTGCCCTACCGCCTGGTCGGCGCGCAGCGCTTCTACGGACGCCGCGAAGTGAAAGACATGATCGCCTTCCTGCGCCTGGTCTACAACGCCAACGACGAGGCCAGCCTCGACCGGGTCATCAACGTCCCGGCGCGCGGCATCGGCGCCAAGACGCTCACCACCCTGCACCTGGTCGCCAGCCAGCGCGGACTGAGCGCCGGGGCCGTGCTGCTCGACCTGGCGCGCGGCCCCAACTCGCCCTACTGGGAGCATTTCTCCGCCCGCGCCGCCGCCCCGCTGGCCGATTTCGCCGTTGCGCTTGCCAACTGGCGCGCCGTCTACCCGCTTGCTGCCGTCACCGAACTGTTCGACCGCATCGCCGCCGACCTCGGCTACCAACAATACCTCGAAGACGGCACCGAAGAGGGCAAAGACCGCTGGGAAAACGTCCTGGAACTGCGCCGCCTCACCCAGGAATACGAGGGCCGCACGATGGAAGAGTTCCTGCAAGATGTGGCGCTCATCTCCGACCAGGACACCCTCACCGACCGCAACGTCCCCACCCTGCTCACCCTGCACGCCGCCAAAGGCCTCGAATTCGGCGCGGTCTTCATCGTCGGCCTGGACGACGGCCTCCTGCCGCACAGCCGCTCCTTCGACGAACCCGAAGAAATGGAGGAAGAGCGCCGCTTGTTCTACGTGGGCATCACGCGCGCCAAAGACCGCCTGTACCTGGTCCGCTCCGTGCAGCGCGGCGGGCGCGGCTACGCCGAAGAGACCTACCCCTCCCGCTTCCTGGACGACATCCCAGGCGACCTGCTGGTGGGCAAATCGCGCGGCGGACGCGGATCGAGGTACCGCGCCCCCGAAACGACCTGGAGCGCATCGAGACTGCCATCACATTCTGCTCCCGTCATCCAGGCGTGTTTCCCCGCCGGGACTCGCGTCCGCCACCCCCTATGGGACGAGGGCATCGTCCTCGACAGCCGCCTCCAGGACGGCGACGAGATCGTAGACGTGGCCTTCGAAAGCGTCGGTCTCAAACGCCTGGCGGCATCGCTTGCCAACCTGACCATCCTGTAACTGTGGAAGGCATTACTGCGCTGATCAATCAAACCCTCTTTGCCCTGTGCCTGCTCGTCCTGATCCCGTCCCTGGCGGCGGGACTGTCCATTTCGACAAGCTCAATGCAACGCCTGCGGCGGGCGCAGCCGGGCAAAGCAGCGCTATGGGGCGGCCTGCTGGCGCTTTCAGCCTTGCTCTTTCTCGCCGCAGCCTGGGCGCTGGTTACTTTGCCGCGCTTCGATTTCGTGGACCGCTGCCGCCCCGCCGGGACAGGCGCCTGCCTGGACGGGCGCTCCTTCTCCGCTGTGCAATGGGAGATTTTCTGCGAGCAACTGCTGGTTGTCTTCACCTGGCTGGTGCTGCCCATGGCGTTGGGAACGGGCGGGTTACTTTTTCTCATCCAAAAGCGACCGGGCGGCCCGTCGAAATGACCCTTTGGATGCAACTCCTTTACCGGGGCTTTCGTTTATATTGCTTCTTTGTCCGTCCCGTCACCTTTGGCGTGCGCGTCATGCTGGTGCGCGAGGGACAGGTGCTGCTCGTCCGCCAGACATACATACCCGGCTGGTTCATGCCCGGCGGCGGCCTGGGGCGTGGCGAAACGCTGGAAGAGGCCGCCCGCCGCGAAGCGCGCGAGGAGACCGGCGCCGAACTGGGCGCGCTGGAACTGCTCGGCGCTTACACCCACTTTGGGGAGCAGAAGAGCGACCACAACGTCCTCTTCCTGTGCACTGACTTTACCATCAGCGGCAAACCGGACCACGAGATCGCCGAAGCGCGTTTCTTCCCGCTGGACGCCCTGCCGCAGGATACCCGCCCCGGCCATCGCCGCCGCCTGGAAGAATACCGCGCCGGGCTGGTCTCCCCGCGTTTTGGGGAGTGGTAAGATAGGCCTGGCCTTGCACTTACCTTTCTTGGAGCAATACATGGATTGGAAACTTCTCTGGGATATCTTCGTCATCTTTTCGCGCGTGGCGTTGTTTTCGTGGGGCGGCGGCCCAGCCTCGATGGGACTGATGCAGCGCGAAACCGTTGCGGCGGGCTGGGTCACGCCGGAAGAGTTTGCGGATGCGCTGGCGGTCGGCAACGCCCTGCCCGGCCCCATCGCGCCGCAGGTCTCGGCCTTCGTGGGCTACAAATTGGCCGGTTTACCGGGAGCAATTTCCGGCGTAACCGGAACCGTGCTGCCGACCACACTCTTGATGCTGGTCATGATCGTATTCTTCTTCGGCGTCAAAGACAGCCCCAACGTAGCCGCCATGCTCAAAGCCGTGCGCCCGGTGGTGGTTGGCCTGCTGTTGTGGACGGTGTACATCATGGCTTATTCCGTTTTCAGCATAAAAACCCTAGGCTGGGGCGGCGGCCTGTTCCAGCACTGGGACAAGGTGCTGATCGCGTTGGTCGCTTTTGGGCTGCTTGTCATGACCGATGTCAACCCGGTCTTCCTGGTCATCGTGGCGGCCATTTTTGGCTTTGCCGTGTACAGGTAAGCAGTTGATTTCCTAATCCATCCCTTTGTGGTTTAATAGGCCTATGACCGAAACACTGAAAATTGTCATCCCTATGGCAGGCTGGGGCACGCGTATGCGTCCGCACACCTGGAACAAGCCCAAGCCGCTGGTGGGCGTGGCGGGCAAGACCTCCCTCGAGCATTTGATGGATGTCTTCGAGACCCTGCCGGATCCCAAACGTACAGAATTCGTCTTCATTGTCGGCCCGTACCTGGGCGAGATTCAGATCCCGGCCTTCGTTGCGGAACATTATCCGCACCTCAAGGCGCATTACGTGGTGCAGGCTGAGATGAAGGGACAGTCGCACGCGCTCTACCTGGCGCGCCAGCACCTGGACGGTCCGCTGCTGGTGATCTTCTCGGATACGCTCATCGAAACGGACTTCTCCTTCCTCGACCGCGAGAAGAGCAACGTGGTGGCCTGGGTCAAGCCAGTGCCGGACCCGCGCCGCTTCGGCGTGGCGGAGGTCAACGCCGAAGGCTGGGTGACACGCTTCGTCGAAAAGCCGCAGGTGATGGACAACAACCAGGTGGTGGTTGGCTGCTATTACTTCCAAAGCGGCGAAGCGCTGATGGACGCCATCGAGGAGCAGTTCCGCCGGGACGTGCAATTGAAGAACGAGTTCTTCCTGACGGACGCCATCACTATCATGATCGAAAAGGGCGCGTTGGTGCGTACCGAGGTCGTGGACACCTGGCTGGATACCGGCACAATCGACGCGACCCTGGAGACCAACGCCTACCTGCTGGAGCGCATGAAGGCCGCGCCGGAGCCTCGCCCGACTGTGAAGGTGACGCCGCCGGTCTTCATCCACCCGACGGCGGAGGTCAGTGAAGCCGTGATCGGGCCGAACGTCTCGATTGGGCCAAATTGTAAGATCAGCCAGGCTGTCATCCAGGACAGCATCATCGAAGCGGGGACAGAGGTCGTCGGCGCGGTCCTGGCGCATTCGCTGATCGGGCGCAACTGCTCGGTAAGGGGGGCGGGGACAAAGCCGGGGGGCAAGCCCGCCTCCTTGAATATCGGCGACAATTCCAATGTCCGCTTCGAAGCGTGATGCGGTCGCCTGTCGTTCGGGCGTAGAGTACGCCGACCGTCCCTTATCCCTGATGTGGGAGGGCCAGCGGCTGGAGATCGCTGAAATCCTGGCGCGTTGGCGCGCTCCGGGCGAGAAAGGCTTCCGGGTGCAGACTGCCGAGGGGCAGGTTTTCGAGTTGACTTATCGGGAAATCCCCGATGAATGGGAGATACAACCAATCTAATTTCTGGAGGTCTCATGCAGGAGTTCAATGATGGACGCTACCTTTCGAAGCGCGTGGCGGGGTTGAAGCCTTCGGGCATCCGCCGCTTCTTCGACATTGCCGCCACCATGAAGGATGTGATCTCGCTGGGCATCGGCGAGCCGGACTTCACCACGCCCGCGCCGATTTTGCAGGCCGGCATCCGCTCCCTACAGGACGGCGAGACCCACTACACGTCGAATTCAGGGAAGATGGAACTGCGCCAGGCCATTGCCGACAACCTGCAAAGGCTGTACGGCGTTGCGTATGATCCGGTCAGCGAGATCGTCATCACGGTAGGCGTTTCGGAAGCGCTGTACCTGACGATGACCGCGCTGCTCGACCCGGGCGACGAGGTCATCATCCCAACGCCCTGCTTCGTGGCCTACCAGGCCGAGGTGCTGCTGGCGGGCGGCGTGGCGGTGGAAATCCCCAGCAAGTTCGAGAACAACTTCCAGACCGACCCGGATGAGATCCGCGCCGCCATTACGCCGCGCACCAAGGCTATTTTCGTGGGCTATCCCAGCAACCCGACCGGCGCGGTGGCCGAACGCGAAACCCTGCTCGAAATTGCCAAGATCGCCGAGCAGAACGACCTGTTGATCATCTCGGACGAGATCTACGACCGCCTGGTATACGGCTTCGAGCATGTCTGCGTGCCGGCGCTGGGCGAGAGCATCAAGCGCCGCACCATCCTGCTGGGCGGACTCTCGAAAGCCTACGCCATGACCGGCTGGCGCATCGGCTACGCCGCTGGGCCTGCGGAACTGCTCAAGGGGCTGCTGCGCGTCCACCAGTACACCATCATGTCCGCGCCGACCACCGCGCAGGACGCCGCCCTGGAGGCCATGCACAGCGGCGAGCCACACGTGCAAGAGATGGTGGCGGAATATGACCGCCGCCGCCGCCTGCTGGTAGACGGACTCAACCGCCTCGGCCTGCGCACCTTCGAGCCGCGCGGCGCGTTCTACGCCTTCCCCAACATCTCCGCTTCCGGCATGGACGATGAGGCCTTTGCCGAATCCCTTCTCAAAGAGGAGGCGGTGGCGGTGGTGCCGGGCAACGCCTTCGGCCCCGGCGGGGAGGGATTCGTAAGGGCCTGCTACGCAACAGCGTATGAAAAGATCGAGGAAGCCCTGCGCCGCATGGAACGTTTCATGAACAGGCACGGGTAAGTTCCGTGATCAGATACGGAAAAAGGGCGTGCGGTCTTAAGGCCGTGCGCCCTTTTTCCGTATTGCTCGGTTAGCCTGCACCAAACGCGAAAATTCTTCGGACGCAGAAAAACGCTGATTTGCGCTGATCTTCTTTATAACTCTGCGTCCATCTGCGTGAATCTGCGTCCCATTTTGGTTGCGATCAAAAACCGTGCTATGCCTTTTCCACAATCACAGGCTGCCGCTTGAACTTGTAATTCACTTTCTTCGACAATACCTTCCCGGCCAGGGTCTCAGGGACATCCACGAAGGTGTGATGATCTTCGATAAAAATCTTGCCGATGGTGTGACCAGGGATATCGGCGTGGAAGGCCAGCGTACCGACCACATCCGACGGGCGGATGCCGTGCGCGCGTCCCAGGTTCATGCTGATGCGCACCATGCCCTGTTCGTGGGAAACCTTCGAATGACGGTCCGGGCGCTCCGCGCGCCGCATCCCCCTGCGGCCCAGCCTGCTTTCCACGGTTTCGCGCTCGAACTTGCGCGGCGCCCGCTCTTCTTTCTTCACTTCACTGACGGGGTAGATCGGGCGCTGTTTCTCGTCGGCGCGCGCCATCTTCAGGGCGGCGGCGGCAATTTCCAGCGGATCGTGACCGGCCTCGGTCAGCGCCGTCACCAGTTCCAGTTCGCGCTTGTAGCGCCCGCGGTTGAGCCAGATGGTCATCTTTTCCAGCAACTCATCCTCGCGCTTCTGCTGGATGTCGGCTTCGGTGGGCAGCGGCAGGAAGGTGAATTTCTGGCGCGTAAAACGCTCCACGTTGAACAGTTTACGTTTCTCGCGCGGCGTCACCAGCGAGATCGCCAGGCCGGCCTTGCCCGCGCGCCCGGTGCGTCCCACGCGATGCACGTACACCTCGGCTTCTTCGGGCAGGTCATAGTTGAAGACGTGCGAAATGTCATCGATGTCCAAGCCGCGCGCCGCTACATCGGTCGCCACCAACACCTTGATCTGGTTATTGCGGAAACGGCTCATCGTCCGCTCACGCGCCTCCTGGCTCAGGTCGCCGTTCAGCGCCTCAGCAGGGAAACCGCGCACGGTCAGTTCGTTAGCCAGTTCGCCCGTCCCGGCGCGGGTGCGGACGAAGATCAGCGCGCTGGTGATGTCTTCCACTTCGAACAGGCGCGTCAGCGCGGCCAGTTTGTCGCGCTCGTTGACCAGGTAGCAGCGCTGCTCGATCATCTCGGCCGTCACCTGCTCGCGCTGGATGGTCACGGACTGCGGCGCGCGCATGTACTTGTCGGCCAAACGGCGGATCGGCCCGGGCAGGGTAGCAGAAAAAAGGGCGGTCTGACGCGCGTCCGGCGTCTGGGACAGGATTTGCTCCACGTCTTCGATGAAGCCCATCTTGAGCATCTCGTCCGCTTCGTCCAGGACGACGGTCCTGATCCCGCTCAAATCGATCACCCCCCGCTCGAGCAGGTCCAGCAACCTGCCGGGGGTGGCGACCACCACGTCCACGCCTTTTTTGAGACGGGTGATCTGGCGGCTGTAGGACGAGCCGCCGTACACCGCCAGCACGCGGACGTGCAAATGCTGGCCGTAGTTCCAGACCGCGTCGGCCACCTGCATGGCAAGTTCACGCGTAGGCGCCAGTACCAGGGCTTGCGGAGTCCGTTGGCCGGGTTCCAATTTGTGCAAAATGGGGAGGGCGAAGGCAGCCGTCTTGCCGGTGCCGGTCTGCGCCTGGCCGATGACGTCGGCGCCAGCCAGCATGAGGGGAATGACGCCCGCTTGGATGGGCGTGGGCGTAGTATAGCCGTGCCCAGTGAGGGCCTGCACCAATTGCGGACGCAGGCAAAATGAATCAAATTCGGTTGTCACGACAGAACTCCTGTTGATGTTTCGATGGGTCTTTCATCCACAGGGACTTTCCAGTCCCTGCCCCTGTTGCATTCCAACAGTTGACCCATCCCACACACGCGAGCCATTCTGTCCGCAACAAAAGCGCCCGACCGAGAACGCCGGGCCGCAAACTGAGACTTATACCCAAACGGGTATTATCAAAACCGGTTAAGATTCCGCTCTTTCCAGAGCGGGGCGTTAGTATACCACGTATTTGGGGAAAACAAAAAATTGTTAGCGCGCCAAAGCGCTGGGATAGTCATGCAGCCACCGGAACAGCCAGAGGCAAGACTGGATGTTTCTGCCAGTACAAATCCCAACCGCCATTGAGCAACAAAGTTCGCAGGGCAGCCAGAGCGTCACTGGTCTGCCCGCTCCAGTGCATACCTTGATGCTTCTGCCGTCGCGCCACAATCAGGTCATTGCCTTTTTCGACATGCGCGCTGCCGATATAGTGACGATGCGCCCGACGTTCCTGATAGTTGGGAATATAGGCCTGTCGGTTTTCGAGATACTTGATCAACTCATCGAGTTTTTCGATACTCTTCGCCTGAGGGCGATATTCTTCCAGGATGACCAAAGCCTCCTGCACCAGGCCGCGCCAAAGATGTTCGAGCAACAAACCCAGCAACTCGTTTTTTGCTTTTCGCCCGCGGCAGATCAGGCTGGTCAGGTCATAACATTTCTTGCGGCAGTGATACCAATCCAGCAGCAGACTGGCCAGCGGCCAAGCCGCCAGGCGTTCCTGAAAAAAGCGCATGATCCAGCGCGCCGACAGACCCAGCGGCGCACCTGCGTTTCCGACATCACTTCCGGCTCATGCGCCATCCAGCCCAACAGACGCTCCACCATGCCAAAGGGCAGATCCCCTGGCAGCAGGCAAACCCATTCCTGCAAGCCCCGCGTGGTGACTTGCCCTTCATGCTCCGGCAGACCCGCATTGCCCGGCAGGTAACACACCTGACGCGGCATTTGCACCACGCCCATCCGACTGGCGACTTTCAACAGGCCGTATCCATCCCCGACCACCGCACCAGCCTGCTCCCGGCGAAATTCTTCCACCAGCAGGCCATCGCTCAGTCGCCATTGCTCCACCATCAAATGACGCAGCGCTTCCCAGCCAATCTCGCTCACCTGGCTTTCC
>JBMOMP010000126.1:0-31816 GCA_049323115.1 Chloroflexota bacterium | reverse complement strand
TCAAATCTTTGATGTGGCAGCGGGGATTATAAACGAAATCCCCGCCTGCGGACTGGCGGGGAATGTCACCTTTCGAAGATGAAAACTCTGCTGCTCACTGAACACTGAACACTGAACACTGATTACTGATTACTGATGACTGATCGCTGCCTTCCTGTGCGAACACCCTTCCCAGATTTCCTGCGGGTAGATGATCGCATTCGTGCCAGGCAACTGCTCCATCGCCAGGCCGGTATTCAGGTTGACGCCCACTTGTTGGTATGCCTTGTAAACCAGTTGGCTGCAATAAAAAGCCTCTTCGGTCTCGGCGTTCAGGAAGTTGAGGTTATACCCCTTTCCCACCTGCGACAGGCAATATTGCGCAACGGTCACCCGCATGTGGTTTTCTTCGTCTTGGGAAAGTTCCAGGCCGTCCAGAGGATGGGCCGCGCCGTAAAACGTATCGAACAGCAGGCCGCGCTCGCGCGCCATGTACTCGGTATCCCAGGTCCCGTTGCAGGCTTCGAAGGTGATCACGCCGCGCGAGCCGGATTCCACGCAGCGCCCGTCCGGGCCAACGTAGACCGCCACGTGGTCCACATCGCCGGGGACGAGCCGCCCCACCAGCCGCCAGAATTCGCCGGGCAGGATGTCGGGCTTGCCGTTCATGGTGCAGATGATGTCGCCTGTTTGCAGGCTCAGGCCTTCGATTTGGAAAGTGTAGACCATGTTTGCTCTGTAAATTATACGGGAAAAGCGGGTTCGAGTTGTGGTTAGATTTTAACGAAAAAATCCATCTGGTGGGCAATGTACACCAACTTGCCGCACGCCACCTGTCCGCATCGGCGGGATATTGACCACAGCGCGGATACACCACCCAATCCGATGCGCTGGCCGCCTCGATCCGCGCCCCGGCCTGCTCCAGGTATCCGAACAGATGCCGCCCCGACTGGCTGTCCCCGCCGCCGACCTCGATGACGGCGGGAGGCGTTCCAGCAGGCCTCCAGCGCGGATAGCGCATCTTTGTTCAGCGCGCGGTCGTCTACGCTTTGTTTCGACAGCAGGTAGTGGGGGAAGGATAACATTGATGTCCGAAACCGCCTATTTTTTCCATAAAATCTTCACAGATTCTTTACATGTCCTGACTATACTGTTTTCTATAGGAGATGAAAAATGTCTGCATGTACGAAAACAAACAATAACACAAAAACCAAACTGGTCATTGACATCCTGATCTTCTTTGGCTTCTTGGTTGCCATGGACCCGCATTCGACCGGTGTTGCATTGCACGAGTGGCTGACAGTGGCCTCGATGGCGGCAATCATCACACACTTGTTGCTGAATTGGGACTGGATCGTCCGGCTGACAAAACGTTTCTTTACGATGCCGGCGTTGCGGCCGCGCATCAATTACGTGCTGAACCTGTTGCTTTTCATTGACGTGGTGCTGATCATGTATACTGGCGTCATGATTTCCGAATCGTTCGTACCGTTCTTCGGCCTCAGCCTGCCGATGGATTTCAGTATGCGCAGGCTGCATGATATGACGGCCAACATCTTCGTCCTGTTACTTGGGCTGCACACCGCCCTGCATTGGGGCTGGATCGTCAATGCCTTCCGGCGTTATGTCTTTGGCCCGCTTGGGCGATTGTTCGGCTCGAAGCGCGCCTCGCGAGGCAACCTGGTCGAAGAGCAGGAGGCCTGACATGAAAACGATTGCTAGGATCTCGATCATTTTACTGGCTGCGGCAGTAGTTGTGGGAGCCGCTTGGGCCCTGACCCGGAATACAGGCAGCGGGCATGCTATCCCTGCGGAAGCGCAGTTCCGCCCAGGGGACGGTTTTGACAGCGAGGAATTTGCCTCCGGCCAGCGCCCGGAAGGATTGCGGGAGGGCGGCTTCGAGAAGGGACGCGGCGGTTTTCGCCGGTTTGGCTGGATCAAGAATGTTGGCCTGATCGCGGTGATCGTGGCAGTTGTCGTTCTCTTCGAGCGCGTATTGGACAGGAAGCGAATCAACCATGCTGCGGTGGTTCCATACGACGATATACGAATCGGATAAGGGGCATTCTGGCAAAATACTCGCTGGTGGGTTCAACTCAGCGGAGGCGGGGTTATCGTTGAGCATTTGCTGTGTGTACCCGTTCACGATTTCAGTCATATTCTGACATTCAAGGCGTCAGTGTTCTCTCAGACTTTGTTGGAACTCTTCAATTTCCCAACATTGCTTCGAGTTCATCTACCGTCTCGTGGATGAAGTCCCCATATCCCCAGCCGATATCGGCGGTGCGGTTCATCTTGAGCAGGCGGGCGCGGAAGCGGTCGTACAACTCGCGGCGGGCAGGACTGTTCTTGAGTTGGATGGCAAAACGTTCCAGCATGTTGATCAGCGCGTCATAGAATGGCATGTCTATGTCGCCGAAATCATTTGTAAAGTCGTGGCCGCGCTCCACGTAGGTGAGCATCAGGTCGAGCGTCCCGGCCAGGTCTTTGGTGGATTTCCTGTATTCGCTGATGACCTTCTTCGCCTCCCGGAAGCGAGGCATGTCCGGGAACTTGCGCGCCGGGTTGTAGACGGCTTTGATGACCTTCTGGCAGCATTCTTCCAGGTAGGTCGAATCCTGCCCGACCGGCAATACCTTGCTGCGCAGCCAGGCTTTGTTTTGCGAGGACAGGCCATGCAGGCCTTTGAACAGTTCGATCAACCGTTCTGGCGGGAGTTCTTGCAGGGCTTGTTTGAGGTCGGTCCAGGGTTCAGGCATGGGGAGAGTACCTCATCAAAAACGCCCTGGTTAATAATCCAGGCGCGATGTTTTGTTCTTGCGGCAAGTAGATCGAGGCCTGCACATCCATTTGGGAGAGGTATTTGCACATCAGCGGTCCCATGTCTTTCCAGTCCAGTCCGCCCAAGCCGCAGCCGAGGGCGGGCATGGCAATGGATTGGATCCCTTCGGCCTTGTAGTGGTCCAATAGCCATTGCAGCCCAGTTTCAATTCCTTTGAGGTCTGAGCCTTCCTTCCAATGGTTTTTGGTCGGGAACAATAAAAACCATTTATTCGCGTTCAAGTTTGGCAGGGAAAGCGGCTCGTCTGATAAGTCACTATCCAATGAGGCTTCGCGTTTGTATAAATAAGGTTTGCCCATCACAAGCGTTTTGTCCCTGCAAATGTCCTGGTATATCACGTACATATCGGGAAATTGATATTTTGCGCGCGAAGCCAGTCCCTTGCCCATGACGCCAACTGTATTTACGCTCACGGTGAGCGTTTGCATTTGGGAGAAGAACATATCGCCATCCACCCAGGACAACTTGTCTGTGATCGCGCCATGCCTGCGGGGTTGGAAGAACATGTGTGGCTCGATGACCACTGCAACCGGATACGGGAGTCCGGCTAACATGGGACGAATTCTCTCCGCAACCAGTGCGCTGGCAACGTACACAGAATGAATCTCAGCAGGCGGGATGCCGTTGGGGATAAGGCATTCCGCCATGATTTTCCGCTTTGTGCCGTCTTCGGTCTTCCACCAATCGCTGTTGATGATTTGCCAGTATTCGCCGTTGATATGTTGCAATCCGGTTTTTGCATCCACCAGCGGCGATAACGAATGCGCTGCATTGCCTAATGAAATAAACGCGCCCTTCAGGTCCAGGGTTTGCGGCTTGATTCCCAAAATCACCACATCCTTTTTATCGGTTTCGCTCAACACTTTGTAGAGCATGGGATTGCGGGGCTGGAAATAGAGGTTGGCATAGTCCCACAGGCTTTTGTGGTCGGGCGTCAAGCGCTGTTCCCGGTTAGCGACGATTTCAGCGTTATACACAGGCGTAAAAGGAATGCTCTGCTCTTTTACCTGCCGATGGGAAAGAATTCCATGCTGGAAGATGGATGGCAGGTTATTGAGGTGTGTGATGTAGAAGAGGCTTTTTACCGTTCGCTTTGACATTTATTCCTCTCCGGTTCTTTAGAAAATGCACTCATGTCAATCGGGCGATGTGGTTGTAGAAGTCAACCGTAGGACAAGTTTATCACCAATCTCCTCCACAGATCCTTTCCATTCTCCTCACCCGTACTCGAACACCGCCTGGATCGCCTCGCCCGGTCTCGCATCACGAAACCCTAAAAGTCTCCGAGACCTTTAGGGTTTCGGTCAGGGTTTCGGGACTGGGAAATATTTCCTCTTTCGATTTGGTTTTTACCGATACATGAAAATGATTCCGCAACAGGCAAAAGGCGAAAGTCTCTGCAATTGGTTCGATGTACTTCGCGTACAAATTCATGAAATGGGTGTAGTTGCGTTCTTGGATGAAAATATCCTCGCGGTTGTTGCCGCGATTGTAGATATGATAATAGTATTACAGCGCAAAGTCGCGCGACTTTCCTGCGCGAGTCATGGTCAACGGATATTGAAGCGGATAAACGGATAGACAGCGCCTTATCCGCTTATCCGTTTTCTATCCGCTGGTCACTTTTTCGGGCCTATACCTCCAACCTTGCGCTGTAATAATAGGTATCATAGAGTAAAGGCGATGGGCTGGTCATAAGGTGTCTTCGAATTTTAGACCCTAAAGGTTTCCTTGACTGACTCGCGCCACAACGGACAAGATCCTCCTGCCCGACATGACGAAGATTGGCGATGAAAACCTTTAGGATCTCTTTGCCTGGGATTTTGAGCCAGTCAATGGCAGTTTGTTCAATAGCAGATGCGGTGAAGTCAGACATTCCGTTCGTTTTTATCGTAACCAGCCCAGGTCAACAGAGGCGATGCTTTTTCCAGTCACTCTCGTTGTGGGCGTAGATTGTTGACCTTATGACAAGCATACAAGAAAACGCCTCCCAATGCAAGCCTTTTAACTTTTTCCACCCGTCTTTGCAGCAGCAGGACAGGCAACTCGAAGTTGACCGTCACCTTGTATTCCAAGAATCGAACTGGTTCGATTCGAAAATGTAACCTTTCGATTCGCGAATCTAAAGGTTACATTGGGTGAATCTAAAGGTTAGATTCGCGAATCTAACCTTTAGATTCGGGGATCGAACGTAATCGATTCGCAAAACGGACTGGCCGGCGGGGGCGGCCAGTCCGTTGGCAGGCCCCGGAGAGGAGGGCGCCGGGGCGTTGCTGCAAGGTTATCGCCGATCTCCTCCACAATCCTTTCCATACCTCTTTGTCTGTGGTCGAACACCACTGAATCGCCTTGTTCGGGCTTTCATCCAGCAATTGATACGCCTCCGCGGCCTGTTCCAGCGGGAAGCGGTGGGTGATCCATTTTTCCGGGCGGATGGGTTCCAGTGCTTATTCGATGCAGGTCATTTTCGGCGCAATGGCGGCCGGCGGGTCGCAGCCCGGTGACTGGTTCTGTTCCTTGAGCAGGTCCAGGTATAGCCGGGACATGCCTACCGGTTCGATGCCGCGCGCCTGTACCTCGGGCAGCGCCAGCGCGGTGGTTTCCACGTCTTCGATGCGGGTGTGCATCAGCACGATGTCGCCGTTGCGCAGTTTGGGGACGGTGTATTTCACCACGTCATCGGTCGGCCCGCCCCAGCCGGTGGACCACATGGTGGGCGTCAGGCCGTAGACCGCGCACATCGCCAGGAAGGATGGGCTGGCGTTCCCAAAGGGAGGCCGGGCAAAGCGGATGACCGGCTCGGTTTTCAGCACTTCGCGCAGCGCATCCAGCCACAGGTCGTAATCCTCGATCACCTTGGCGGCTGGAAGCACCTGCGGGTTGATGTGTTCGAACGGGAAGGTGTGATAGCCGAATTCGTAGCCGCGCTGGTAGAAGCGCCGCCAGATGCCGGGGTCTTTCTGCTCGTTGTTGAGCAGCGCCTCGCCTACCGGGAAGAAGGTGATGCGCATGTCCGGGTACTGGTCGTAGATCTTCTCCAGTTTCTGCAACTGTGTGACCAGGTTGCAGTCGTCGTAGGTCAGCGCCACGCGGGCATAGCGCAGGCTGCCCTGGTACAAGACAGGCTGTTCGCGCGAGGCGCTGGCGGGAGGGGCAAAGCGCGCAAAGGAAGCCCCCAGCAGCGAGAAAGCGCCCAGTTTGAGAAAATCGCGGCGGGAGAGGGTGGTCATCTCTCAGGGTTTATCGTTACGCCGCTACCAGGACTTGTTCGATTTCAGCAGGCAACTCGAGGAAGGCAAAATGGCTGGTGTGGTAGAGATAATCTTCGCCGCTTTCGTCAATGATGCGGATGAAGTCATCTCTTTCTGCCTGTTCATCGGGGATGACCTGGTAGATTTTTCTTGGGATGAGCGAGGCTTCGTAATTCTTATTGCTTACACACGGTACAAATCGTTTATCGGTTTTCATATCTAATCCAGGTAATGCTTGATTTTCAGATCTTTCTTTCCAATGCCATGCGCTTCAAACCAGTGAAGTTCTACAAGGCGCATGTGGCCGTTGGGCAATTTTACCAGAAGGAAAATTCGTGTATGCACCAGCAGGAACGTCATTTGCGCCGTTTTCGCCACAGCGTAAGGAGTGCGATCCCGATCCAGGCGGCGTTCAGCCCCAGCGAGGGATAGGCCTTCCAGTATAGCGTGTTGACGATCAGCAAAATACCGGCAACGATGTTCATGCCCTGGTAGAGCGTCGAATCCCCTTCCACCTTTTTCAGCGATACCAGCGCATACGCGACCAGGTACAGGGAGGTGCCGGTCCAGCCCAGGATGTCTATCAAGAGTTGCAAGGTGTTCATTTCAGGATGTCCACGCGCATTCCCAGCCTGAGCCTGCCCACGTTCAGCGGGATGACGTTTTGCCCGAACATGGCCCCGCCCTCCCGCGTTCGGTAAGTTGCCAGCGTCTTGAGCGGTTCCTGGCTTTGCGCCAGCGTTTCCTTGTCGATGGTCGTCACCACGCAGCGCGCGCACGGCTTGACGACCGCCAGTTCCACCTCGCCGACGCGGATGCGCGTCCACGAATCCTCGGCGAACGGTCCGCATCCGTGCACCACCAGGTTGGGGCGGAAGCGGTTCATCGGCGCGGGCGCTTCCAGGCGCGCGTTCAGGTCGGCCAGCGAGGCCTCGGAGGCCAGCAGGATCGGGTAGCCGTCCGCGAAGCCGGTGTGGTCGTCGGCGTTGACGGCGTATTTCTCGCTGACGATGCGCCGGGCGCCGTCGGGGATATGCACCAGGCGGGCGGGCGCGCCCAGCCAGGCCGAAAACCATGCAGCCGCCGCCTCGCCCTGGTCTACGGCCGGCATGCCGCTGGTCTTCCAGATGTCCACCGGGCGCGCCGGGCCGGAGGTGCGGATTTCCAGGTCGAGCGAGTCCGCGCCGGGGGCGGAGAGCGTCAACTGCCGGTGAGACAAGGTCGGGGTAACGAGGGCAAGCCGGGGGTGGTCCCGCTGCGTGAGGAAACGCCCCTGCGGGCTGACCACCATCATGCGGCGGTCGCCTGCCAGTCCCATGCGCTCGACGTTGATTTCGTCCACTTCGAAGCCGCGGCAGGATTTGACCGGGTAGTAGACCAGCGTTGTCACGGTGATCATCGGGTTGCCATCCTGACGTCGAGCGCCGCTGCGCCTTTCGCCAGCGCGCGCAAGGGGTTGATTTCGATCTCTGTGATTTCGGGATGTTCTTCGGCCAGTTGCGACAGGCGCACCAGAACCTGGGCGACGGCGGATTTGTCGGCCGCCGGGATGTTGCGGAAGCCGTCCAGTTTCTTCCCGGCCCACGTGCGCCGCATCAGGGACTCAGCCTCGGCCTGCGTCAACGGCCCCAGGGCAAAAGCCACGTCCTTGAGGCCTTCCACTTCGACGCCCCCCGACCCGAACATGAGCAGCGCCCCGAACTGCGGATCGCGCGTCATGCCCGCAATCACTTCCTGGCCGGCCGGCGCCTGCCTTTGCAGGGAAACACCCTCGATGCGCGCCTGGGGTTGCGCCGACCGGACGTTCTCAATCACTTTCGTGTAGCCATGATAGACGGCTTCTTCGCTTGCAAGATCGAGCAGCACGCCGCCCAGGTCCGATTTGTGGAGGATGTCGGGGCTGGCGATCTTCATCACCACAGGGAAGCCCAGTCCGCGCGCAATGGATACGGCCTGGTCTGCGCTGGCGGCCCGTTTCACCGGCGCAACCGGGATGCCGTAGGCGGCGACAAGTTCTTCGGGGGTACAGGTTTCTAACGTCTCTCCGGTCTTGCAGGCCTCGAAGCGCGCGCCGGCCTGTTCTGCCCGGGTCAAATATTCCGCCCGCCGGGCCAGGACCATCAGCGCGGACGCGGCTTGTTCCGGGAAGGTGTAGGTCGGTATGCCCGCCCGTTGGAAATGTCTTGCCGCTTCCTTCGTTCGTTCCGAACCGGGCAGCGCCGCCAGGACGGGTTTCCTGGACGCCCGGATGAGGGGGATGAGCGCGTCCGCGGCTTCCTCGGCGTGGTACATGGGCGGCGGCGGCAGGATCAGCAATACCGCGTCCACGCCGGAATCGGCCAGCAGCGCAGACAGGCAGTCCGCGTATTGCTGGGGAGAGGCGGAAGCCAGCATGTCCACGGGGTTGCGCACACTGGCGGCAGGAGGCAGCAGTTTGGACAGGGCTTTCTCTGTGCCAGGCGCTAATGCAGCCATCTCCAATCCGTTGACTTCCAGCGCGTCGGCGGCCATTACGCCGGGGCCGCCCGCGTTGGTCAATACGGCCACCTTCCTTCCCCCTGGCAGCGGGCAGGCGGCCAGCGCCTGGGCCCAGTCGAACATCTGCCCGGCGTTGTCCGCGCGGAAGACGCCGCATTTCTCGAAGGC
This sequence comes from Chloroflexota bacterium, assembly GCA_049323115.1. Lineage (GTDB taxonomy): Bacteria > Chloroflexota > Anaerolineae > Anaerolineales > Villigracilaceae > JAABUE01. The sequence goes on along the minus strand of JBMOMP010000126.1, from coordinate 23,098 downwards.
GGCCTCGTAGGCCGCGTCGGAGCCGGCCAACGCCCCCGTATGCGAGGCGGCCGCCCGTTGTCCGGATGCGAAGCGCCCGACCTTGAGCGCCAGGACCGGCTTGTGTTGGGTCACATCCCGCGCAACCTCGACGAAGCGTTTCCCGTCTGCGACGCCTTCCAGGTATAGATTGATGACGCGCGTGTGTTCGTCCGCGGCCACGATCGGCAGCATGTCCGTTTCGTTGACATCCGCCTGGTTGCCCAGGCTGATGAGTTGCGAAAAGCCGAAGCCGTGCTCCCGCGACCAGTCGATGATGGCGGCGCAGAACGCGCCCGAATGCGAGATAAAGCCGATCTGTCCCCTGGCGGGCATGGGCGGCGGCAGGAAGGTGGTGTCGAGCGGCAGGTGCGTGTCGAGGCTGCCGATGCAGTTGGGTCCCACCATGCGGATGCCATGCTTGCGCGCCGTTTCCAGGCACCTGGCTTCGAGCGCGGCGCCCTCCGGCCCGGCTTCGCGGAACCCGGATGCGACCACGATGGCGGCGCGGATGCCGCGCTGGCCGCAGGCCTCCAGCGCTTCAGGGATGGCGGGGGCGGGGACGATCAGGACGGCCAGGTCGACCGGGTCTGGTACTTGTTGCAGGTCCGTGTAGAGCGGATGGTTGAACAGCGTACCTGTCTTCTGGCTGACGAAGTGGATGGCGCCGCTGTACCCGCTGTACACCAGGTTGCGGGCTGCGCCATAGCCAAGTTTTTCCGGCGATGTAGACGCGCCGACGATCACCACGCCTTTGGGTTGGAAGAATGGGGTCAGGGAGGAGGGCATGGGGTAATTATACATAAAACCATTGGTAGGTTATTCGGTGTAAAATTTGGCTATGGAAAGGACAACCATGATCAGAAAATTTGCTTTGCCATGCTTTCTCCTCGTCGCGGTTTTTGTGCTTCCCTTAAGCGCATGTGCGTCGCCAGAACAGGCAGCGCCGACCGTGGATTTAAATGCAATTGTTGAACAGGTGGCAGCAACATTGCAAGTAGGATATACCCAAACTGCCCAAGCCATGCCGAGTGCGACATCTGAGCCAACAGGTACACCACTTCCTAGCGCAACACCACAACCGCTGGTGGTCACAACGCTAACCATAGCCCCCCCTGCAACGCCAACTGGACCGACGCCCCTCCCCGTTGATCCGGCAACGGCAAACGGTTGCTATAATGCTGCGCTTGTCTCGGAAGGTACCGTCCCAAGTCGCACGGATTTCAAACCAGACGATACCTTCAAGAAAACCTGGCGGCTCATCAACACCGGTACCTGTGATTGGAACGGTGATTTTAAAATCACTTATGTCGGCGGTAATTATTTTGGTTCGGATACCACCAAAATCCGGCAGAGAGTTGGGGTAGGTATTATTGCGGACATCTCCTTGGAAATGACCGCACCGACTGGCCTGTCGGGGACGGTTGTCAGCAATTGGCAGATGTCCACAGATACCGGTCTTTTGTTCGGCCCCGTACTGACAGTTTCGATCCAATTGCCAGGCGCGAACGCAACGGCTACAGCGATTGGCTGCTATAGTGACACCCTGGTGAGTGAGGCGTCGCTTCCCAAGCTTGATCCCGGCGAAAATTTCGTAAAGTCCTGGCAGATTGAGAATTCTGGCAGCTGTAATTGGAACGGTGATTTCACAATCACTTATGTCGGTGGAAATCTGTTCGATTCGGATACCACGAAAATCCGAAAAAGTGTTGCGTCTGGCTCTACAATCGAAATATCACTGCCAATGGTCGCGCCCGGTAGTTCAGGGGAATATACCAGTTCCTGGCAGATGGCTACCGATGATGGCGCTCTCTTTGGGCAGGTATTTACCTTTAAAGTCGTGGTCAGGTAGATAGATATTTCAGAATGTTGACGAATCTACTATTGACATATATCTCTCAGGTGGTAGAATAGCGCCCAATATGCACAGTCAGATTGCACTGCCGCGCTCCCGTCGTCCGCTGCCGACTTCTCACCGAGAAGGCCGGGAGCCATGCTTTGGATGACGAACTGAACGAAACAGTGCGCTGACAGACGCCTGAGTTAACCCAAACAGCCCTCCTTCTCGGAGGGCTGTTTTATTTTCACCCCCTCGATCCCCCCATTATGCTGCACAAAATAGGGGGAAGAAAAAAGAAAAAGGAGAAATGATGAACCCAAAACCGCAAGTCAAGAAAGTCGTCCTGGCCTACTCCGGTGGGCTGGACACGTCCGTGATCGTGCCGTGGCTCAAGGAGAACTACGGCTGTGAAGTGGTCTGTTTCTGCGCCGACGTGGGGCAGGGTGACGAGGACCTGTCCAAACTGGAGGCCAAGGCCATTGCCAGCGGCGCCAGCCAGTTGATCGTCCACGACATGAAGGAAGAATTCGCGGCCGATTACCTTTTCCCGATGCTGCGCGCTGGGGCGGTGTACGAGCGCAAGTACTTGCTCGGCACGTCGGTGGCGCGCCCCTTGATCGCCAAACATCTCGTGGACGTGGCGCACGAAGTCGGGGCGGACTCGATTGCCCACGGTGCGACCGGCAAAGGCAACGACCAGGTGCGCTTCGAACTCACCGTCATGGCGCTCGACCCCCGCCTGCACATCGTGGCTCCCTGGCGCGAATGGGAGATCCGCTCGCGAGAGGACGCTATCGCCTACGCCGCCAAACACAACGTCCCGGTGACGGCTACGGTCAAGTCCATTTACAGCCGCGACTCGAACCTGTGGCACCTGTCGCACGAGGGCGGCCTGCTCGAAAATCCCTGGAACGAGCCGGAAGAGCCGATGTACCAGATCTCTGCCTCGCCCGAAAACGCCCCGGACGAACCCGCCTACGTCGAGATCGAGTTCGAGAGCGGCACGCCGGCGGCGGTCAACGGCGAAAAGATGTCCCCGGCGGAAATCGTCACCTACCTGAACAAACTCGGCGGCGTGCATGGAGTCGGGCGTGCCGACCTGGTCGAGAACCGGCTGGTCGGCATGAAATCGCACGGCGTGTACGAGACCCCTGGCGGCACGATCCTGCTGGCGGCGCACCGCGAACTCGAAGAACTGGTGCTGGACCGCGAGACCATCCATTTCAAGGACATCGTCGCCTTGAAGTACGCGGAACTGACCTACAACGGCCTGTGGTGGACCCCGCTGCGGGAGGCGCTGGATGCCTTTGTAGACAGCACGCAGGGCCCGGTCACCGGCACGGTGCGGCTCAAACTGTTCAAGGGCAACATCATCAGCGCCGGGCGCAAGTCCAAGTTCAGCCTGTACCGCGAAGATTTTGCCACCTTCGGCATGGACGACGTCTACGACCAGTCCGACGCCGAGGGCTTCATCCGCCTGTACGGCCTGTCGCTCAAGGTGCGGGCGCTCAACAACCTGCCCATCGCTGGCATGAACCTGCCGAAGCCGGATTATTCAAGATTTAAGCGCGATTAGTAGGACAATTTGCCAAATTGTCTTACAAGGAGTTCCTATGACCCTCTGGGGCGGACGTTTTTCAACCAAACTGGATGAAGCAGCCTTCTTGCTCAACACATCCCTGCCGTTCGACAAACGATTGGCGAAGCAGGATGTGAAGGGATCGATGGCCTGGGCGGACTCTTTGTCCCGGGCCGGAGTCTTGACTGGGGAGGAATCCAGGCGGATCATTTCTGGACTTCGGGCTGTCGAGGCGGAATTCGAGAGCGGGTCCTTCGCCTTTGCCGACTCCGACGAGGACATCCATACCGCGGTCGAGCGACGGCTGGGCGAGTTGATCGGTCCGCTGGCAGGCAAACTCCACACCGGCCGCAGCCGCAACGACCAGGTCGCCACCGACTTCCGCCTGTGGATGCTGGACAACCTGCCCACATTAGACTCTGCCATCATTGGCCTGCAGTCCACGCTGGTGATGCTGGCCGAAAAACACCTGTCCACGCTGATGCCGGGCTATACCCATCTGCAACGCGCCCAACCCGTCACGCTGGGACACTGGCTGCTGAGTCATTTTTGGGCCTTGCAGCGCGACCGCGAGCGGCTGGCCGACTTGCGCGACCGGGTTGCGGTCCTGCCTTTGGGCTGCGGCGCGCTGGCCGGTACGGCCTTCCCCGTGGACCGGACCGCCCTGGCCGAGGCCCTCGGCTTTGACGTTCCCGCCCCTAACAGCCTGGATGCCGTCTCCGACCGGGATTTCGCCGCCGAGTACCTGTTCTGCGCGGCGATGACCGGCGTCCACTTGAGCAAACTGGCTGAGAATGTCATCCTGTTCACCACAGCGGAGTTCGGTTTCTTCGAACTGTCGGACGCCTTCTCGACCGGCTCCAGCCTGATGCCGCAGAAAAAGAATCCCGATATGTTCGAACTGGCGCGCGGCAAATCCGGGACGCTGATCGGCCTGCTGGCCGGGATGCTCACAACGCTCAAGGGGTTGCCGTCCACCTACGACAAGGATTTGCAGGAAGACAAGGTTCCCGTATTCCAGGCGACGGATACGCTGCTGGCGATTTTGCCCGTTTTGGCGGGCGCGCTGGCGACGATGACCGTGGACGAAAGCCGGATGCTGGCCGCCATCGATGCCTCCATGCTGGCAACTGATCTGGCGGATTATCTCGTCCGCAAAGGCGTGCCGTTCCGTGAGGCGCATGGGATAGCGGGAAAAGCTGTCCGCGCGGCGGCAGAGGAAGGCCTCAGCCTGGATCAACTCCCGTTGGACGCGTGGCAGGCCCTGGGTCCGTTCGATGCGGATGTGGAAGAGGCCTTCGATCCGCTGAAGTCGGTCGAGCGGAGAAATGCCATTGGGGGCGCGAGTCCCCAATCTGTAAAAAATCAATTATTAAACGCAAAGTCGTTGTTAGGACTTTGACCTACCCTCACCCTGGCCCTCTCCCTCGGGGAGAGGGAGCATAAGGAGAAAATTATGACTACTGTATCTTGCCCTGAATGCGCTGCTGACATCGCGCTGGATGAAGGCGTGGAAGCGAACGAAATTATCGTTTGCCCGGATTGCGGCGTGGACCTGGAAGTGACCTCGCTCGACCCGGCTGCGGTGGAACTGGCGCCGATGGAAGAGGAAGATTGGGGCGAGTGATGGCGATTGGTAATTGGTGGTTGGCAATTACCAATCGCCAATTACCAAAACCCAATCGGAAAAATTATGCAACCACGATTGAAAATCGGTGTGCTCTACTCGCGGGTGCGGGTGGAGGAAAAATGGATTTTTGCCGCAATGGAAAAGCGCGGCCTGGATTATGCCCGCCTGGACGACCGCGCCATCCGCTTCGACCTGGACGACCCGGCCCCCTGGCGGGCGTTCGACGCGGTGCTGGAACGTTCGATCAGTTACACCAGCGGGCTGTATGCGCTGCGGATGCTGAACGCCTGGGGCGTGCCGACCGTCAACACCGCGGCGGTGGCCGAGGTGTGCGGCGACAAGTTGACCACCTCGGCAATGCTGGCGCGGGCGGGCGTACCCCAGCCGCATAACAAGGTGGCTTTTTCGCCCGAAGCGGCGCTCGAAGCCATCGAAGAGTTCGGCTACCCGGTGGTGCTCAAGCCGGTGGTCGGCTCGTGGGGACGGCTGCTGGCCAAAGTCAACGACCGCGACGCGGCCGAAGCGGTGCTGGAACACAAGTCCACGCTGGGTTCAGTGCAGCACTCGGTCTTTTACATCCAGGAATTCATCAAGAAGCCGGGACGCGACATCCGGGCAATAGTGGTCGGCGACAAAATCCTGACAGCCATCTACCGCAAGTCCGAGCATTGGATCACCAACACGGCGCGCGGCGGCGAGGGCGAACTCTGCCCGATCACGCCGGAGATCGAGTCGCTGTGCCTGAGCGCGGCGGCGGCGGTCGGCGGCGGCGTGCTGGCCGTGGACCTGGTCGAGCATCCCGACAAGGGGCTGGTGGTCAACGAGATCAACCACACGATGGAATTCCACTCGGCGCAGCCGGTCAGCGGGGTGGATATTGCGGATGAGATCGTGCAGTATGTGGTGGAGACTGCGAAGGAAAAAAGATGAAAGATGAAAGAGAAGCAATTATGACAACAGTTTCAATTATCGGCGGGTCGGGCTACGGCGGTGGGGAGTTGCTGCGGTTGCTGCTGGCGCACCCGGCGGTGGAAGTCAAGCAGGTCACCTCGCGCTCGCACCTGGGCGAGTACATCTACCAGGTGCATCCGAATCTGAGAAAGCAAACCCAACTCAAGTTCGTCGACCCGTCCCAGGTGGAGCCGGTGGATGTGGTTTTCCTGGCCCAGCCGCACGGACAGGCCCAGCATCACATCAACGAGTACGCCGCCCTGGCGGGCAAGATTATCGACCTGTCGGCGGATTTCCGTTTGAAAGACGCCGCCAACTACCAGAAGTGGTACGGCGAACCCCACGCCGCCCCTGCATGGCTGGGAAAATTCGTCTACGGGCTGCCGGAATTGCACCGGGACGAATTGGCAACGGCGGATTATGTCAGCGGCGTGGGCTGCAACGCCACCGCCTCCAACCTGGCGCTCCTGCCGCTGGTCAAAGCGGATTTGATCGATCCCTCCGCCCCGGTCATTATCGAGATCAAAGTGGGTTCGTCCGAATCCGGGGCCGAGGGCAACACCGGATCGCACCACGCCGAACGTGCTTCCGTTATCCGAACGTTTTCTGCCTTCGGGCATCGCCACACCGCCGAAGTGATCCAGGAGATGGGCCTGAGCCGCATCTCGCTGACGATGACCGCCGTGGATCTCGTCCGCGGCGTGCTGGCGACCGCCCATGCGCAGGTCAAGCCGGGCGTGGCGAACAAAGACTTGTGGAAGGCCTACCGCGCCGCCGCCGGCGAGAATCCGTTCGTGCGGGTGGTCAAGGAAAGCCGCGGCATCTACCGCGTCCCTGAGCCGAAAATACTGGCCGGGTCGAACTACGCCGACCTCGGCTTCGAACTGGACGAGTCCACCGGGCACGTGGTCAGCATCTGCGCCATCGACAATTTGATGAAAGGCGCGGCGGGTTCGGCGGTGCAGTGCATGAACCTGATGCTGGGGCTGGATGAAACGGCAGGGCTGGAGTTTATGGGGCTGCACCCGATTTAAGAACACTCTGATGGTCGAGTAGCCCCGTGCTTGTTGGGGCGTATCGAGACCATTGGCAACCAACAAATATTGTATTTTTGAAATCGAAAGTGTGTGGTTTCGATACGTTCCTCGCTGCCGCTCGGAACTACTCGACCACCGTATAAGATGGAGTATTTATGACCGAATCAATCACCGTCATCAAACTCGGCGGAACCGAGGGCGTGGATTTTTCAGCGATATGCCGGGATGCGGCTGATCTGCTGGCGCAGGGACTGAAACTGGTCTTCGTCCATGGCGGCTCGGCGGAAGCCAATGCCCTGGGCGAGGCGCTGGGCGCGCCGCCGAAGTTCATCACCTCGCCGTCGGGATATACCTCCCGTTACACTGACCGCAAGACGCTGGAAGTGTTCCTGATGGCGGTCAACGGCAAGATCAACTCGCTGCTGACGGAGCAACTGCACAGGCTGGGGGTCAACGCCTTCGGCCTGAGCGGCATGGACGGGCGGCTAATGGTCGCGGCCCGAAAAGATGCCATTCAGGCGGTGGAGAACGGCAAGCGCAAAGTCATCCGCGACGATTACACCGGCAAAATTGAGTCGGTAAATAGTAAATTGTTATTAGCGATTTTGGAGATGGGTTGTCTCCCGGTGATTGCGCCGGTGGCGGTCAGCCAAAATGGCGAGGCCCTCAACGTCGATGCGGACCGGGCGGCGGCAATGGTTGCCTCCGCGCTAAAGGCGGAAACGCTCGTCTTGCTGACGGCGGTCCCGGGGTTGATGGAAAAATTCCCGGACGAGGGGACGCTCATCCGCAGCCTCCCGCAGGCCAAACTCCCGGCCGCGCTCGAAATGGCCCAGGGCCGGATGAAGAAAAAAGTCCTCGGCGCGGAAGAAGCCCTGCAGGGTGGAGTCGGCAAAGTCATCATCGCGGATGGCCGCGTCGAAAAGCCGATCTCCAACGCCTTGGCAGGGAATGGAACTCTGATCCAGTAATTCTTGTACACGGATTAGACGGATTTCGCGGAGTTTCACGGATTTTTCTTTAATTTTTTCGTGCGGTTCCGTGCTATCTGTGAAATCCGTGTTCTGAAAGGTTTTTTAATGGCTGACTTTTACGAAATCGAAACCCAATACGGCGCGGGCGTGTACGCTAAACAGCAACTGTCAATCGTGCGCGGCAAGGGCGCCAGCCTGTTCGATGCGGATGGCAACGAGTACCTCGATTGCTCGTCCGGGCACGGGGTCGCCAATTTAGGCCACGCCCACCCCAAAGTCGCGGCGGCGATTGCCGAACAGGCCGCCACCCTGATCACGTTATTCGAGTCGTTCCCGAACGATAAACGGGCAGCACTGATGGAGAAGATGGCCACGCTCGTGCCGGGGCTGGAGCGGGTCTTTTTCTGCAACTCGGGCGCCGAAGCGGTGGAAGCCGCGCTCAAGTTTGCGCGCCTTTCCACAGGCAGAACGAACATCGTCGCGGCGATGCGTGCCTTCCACGGGCGGACGTTCGGCGCGCTCTCAGCCACCTTCAACAAGAAATATCGTCAGGGATTCGAACCGCTCGTGCCGGGATTCAGCCACGCGCCATACAACAATATTGACGCGCTCGCTTCCGCCGTGGACGAGGGGACTGCCGCCGTTATCTTGGAAGTGATCCAGGGCGAGGGCGGGGTCTACCCGGCTGATCCCGAATACATCCAGGCAGCCCGCCGGATCTGCGACGAGAAAGGCGCGCTTCTGATCGTGGATGAGATTCAGAGCGGCTTCGGGCGCACGGGGAAAATGTTCGCCGTTCAGCATTTTGACGTCACGCCCGACCTGCTGTGCTGCGCCAAGTCGCTGGCGGGCGGCGTGCCGATGGGCGCGGTGCTGATCGGCGGGAAAGTGCAAAACCTGACACCCGGTGCGCACGGCTCGACCTTTGGCGGCAACCCGCTTTCGTGCGCGGCCGGGCTGGCGGCGCTGGCCGTCATCGAGGAAGAAGACCTGGCCAGGCAGGCGGCCGAGAAAGGCGCCTACCTGGTGGGCAAACTGCGCCAGATCGAGTCTCCGCTGGTCCGCGAAGTGCGCGGCATGGGCTTGATGGTCGGCGTCGAGTTGAAGCAGAAGGTCGCGCCGTATTTGAAGGCGCTGCAAGAGAAACGAATCATCGCCCTGAATGCCGGGATGACGGTCATCCGCCTGCTCCCGCCGCTGGTGATTTCGTATGCGCAGATGGATCGGGTGGTGGATGCGCTGGCGGATGTGTTATCAACCGAGTTGTAACGGATACGGGGAACGGATTTGGATACGGATAAACGGATGGCAGAAGCGGATTTTTCTACACTCATTGGTTTAGTTGAGCATTACAGCCCGTCAGGCCAGGAGCGCGGAGCGGTGGAATGGCTGGTCGAGCGGATGAAGTCGCTGGGATTCAGCGAGGCATGTGTGGATGGGGCGGGGAACGCGGTAGGTGTGATGGGGAGCGGGCCGCGGCAGGTGGTGTTGCTGGGACATATCGATACGGTACCGGGAGAGATAAACGTAGAGCAAATTGCTGATTTGCTCTACGGGCGCGGCACGGTAGACGCCAAAGGTCCGCTGGCGTGTTTCGTGGATGCGGTGGCGCAGATTGGCTCACTGGATGGCTGGCAGTTCGTGGTCATCGGTGCAGTGGACGAGGAACGCGATTCGCTGGGCGCGCGTTTTGTGGTGGACAAATACAAGCCGGATTTTGCAATCGTTGGCGAACCGAACAATTGGGACCGAGTAGCGCTTGGCTACAAAGGCTCGGCCTGGGCGAATGTGACCATCCGCAGGGAGCAGTCGCACACGGCCAGCGGCGAGCAAACGGCGGCCGAGGCGGCGGTCGAGGTCTGGCTGGCGGTGAAGGCTTACGCAGACAGGTTCAACGCCGACAAGCCGCGCGCCTTCGACAGGCTCCTGCCAACGCTGCGCGGCATGGAATCGGGACAGGATGGGTTCGAGCAGTGGGCAAAACTGAATATCGGCTGCCGCCTGCCGGTGGAGGTGGCGCCGGTTGAATGGTACTCCAGGTTAGAAGAAATCGCTCAAGGAGTGGAAGTGGAGCGGGTCGGCTATCCTGTCCCGGCGTGGGGGTGTGAGAAAAATTCCTTGTTGGTACGCGCTTTCTTGAACGGGATCAGGCAAGAGGGCGGCGCGCCGCGCTTCGTCTACAAAACGGGGACCGCCGATTTGAACGTGGTCGGACCGGTTTGGCGATGTCCGGCCGTGGTGTATGGTCCCGGAGATTCGGCGCTCGATCACACGCCAAACGAGCATATTTCGCTGGACGAGTATCAAAAGGGGATTCGGGTAGTTTCCGAGACTTTGAGAGCGTTATCTGTACGCCTTTGAGCAAATTGCAATGTAATATTGTGTAAAAATACAAATGAAGGCGTTGAATTGACAAGGGGAGGAAGCATCTGGTACAATTCGCCGCCGGGCGTTGTACCCTTCGCCCGTATCTTTTGCCAGAAAGGGCTTGAATGAAATGAAAGTACTATTGATCAAGGATGTTTACAAACTGGGGCGCGCGGGGGACGTGAAGAAGGTTGCCGATGGCTACGGGCGCAACTTCCTCATTCCGCAAGGTTTGGCTATGCTGGCTACCCCTGGCGCGTTGAAGCAGGTGGAGCGCATTCGCTCCCAGGCGGAAGTCCGCCGCACCTCGCTCAACAGTGAACTCAAGGGCCTGGCCGACCAGATTGCGGGTGTTGTGCTGACCTTTGCCGCCAAGGCCGGCGAGACCGGCAAATTGTATGGCTCGATCACCACGCAGGATGTGGCGACCGCCTTACAAGAGAAGACCCGCTACGAGGTCAAGCGTTCGCAGATCGACATGCAGCCGATCCGCAACTTGGGTGAGTTCGTTGCGCATGTGCGCCTGACAATGGACCTGGTTCCCGAGATCAAGATCATCGTCCACCGTGAAGGGGAAGTTATCGAGGCGGCAGAACAGGCCCCGACCGGGAAGCAGGCCAGGGAAGAGATGCCTCGTGAAGATGCGGCTCCCGCTGAAGATAAACCCGCAGTGGAAACTCCCGCTGCGGACGAGGCTGCGGCGCAGGAAGCGGCCTGAGCCTTACGCATGCAACGCGCCACGCACTTTGGAAGTGCGTGGCGCGTTGTTTTTTGTGGTAAAATCATATTCGAAATGGCGAATATGATTAAGCCTTACCAGGTGACTTCCCAGGCGTTCAAGGCGCTGGCCCACCCAGCGCGGTTGGCCATCTTGTCCATCCTGCGCGATGGGGAACAATGCGTCTGCCACATGGAGGCCATGCTCAAGTTGCGCCAAGCGTACATTTCACAGCATCTCAAGGTGTTGAAAGATGCGGGCATTGTTTCGGACCGGCGCGACGGTTGGAACATGTATTACCGGGTCATCCGGCCAGAGATATTCGAGGTCATGGACGCCATGTATGTCATTACCGGGCAGCCAGCGGCCCCCCCCCACGCCCATTCCAGGGAAGATTGTCCCTGCCCCAAATGCCACCCGGAGGATGTCCCTATCCTGCCTGGGCAGGTCTTCCTTTCATCAGAGTAAATGCTTTCTCTATAGAGAAGGCTTTCATTTTGCGAGAATCATATTCAAGAATTCGAATAAGAATTGAGGGTTTGTCAGTGCTTATGGATGTTTCTGGATATTTCAGTACCTTGCTCTATAGTGGTCTCGGCAACCTGGCCGCTTATCTCGCCGCCCATGTGCTGCTGTGCCTGCTCCCGGCTTTTTACATTGCCGGGGCGATGACCGCGCTCATCCCCAAAGAGACTGTTACGCGCTTCTTGGGGCGCAACACCCCGAAGTATATCTCTTACCCGGCCTCCGCGCTGGCGGGTTCGGTGCTGGCGGTTTGCTCCTGTACCATTGTGCCGCTGTTTGCGGGCATCTACAAAAAAGGCGCAGGGCTGGGGCCTGCCATCACCTTCCTGTTCTTTGCGCCCGCCGCCAATATCCTGGCGCTCATCTACACCGGCGGCGTGATCGGCGCAGATCTGGCCTTTGCGCGCCTGTTCCTTTCGCTGGCCTTTGGGATTGGGATCGGCCTGATCATGGCGCTGATCTTTCGCAGGGAGGATGCCGAACATGACGCTGTCACCGATGCCATGTTCGCCGCCCAGAAATCCATGCGCCGCGCCGCCCTGATCTTCCTGCTGGTGCTGGTTGCGCTGCTGCTCTCCGGCACGCTCAAAGTCGGCCTCCTGACGAATACCTACTTTACCCTGACCCTGCCCGTTTCCGGCATGGACAAGTTCCAGGCCTGGCTCTACAATCTGGTACCCTTCGATCCGTCCAAAGGCGAGGAGGGCGTCAGCGCCCAGGGCGCGATCCTCATCGGCCTGCTGGCGCTGATCGGATTGGCCTCGTGGAAAGGCATCGAGAATATTTTCGAGGGCTTCAACCGTTGGACGTGGGCATCCCTCATTCTGGTCGACATGACCCTGCTCACGGCTGCGGTGGGCATGTCTCCGCATGCGGGCGGGCTGGATGTTCTCATCAACGGAAAATTCTTCGGGGTGTTACTTGCTCTCTTCATCCTCGGTTGGATACTGAAAACCCAATTGACCGAAGACGAGACACGTGACTTCCTGTGGGAGTCATGGAAATTCGTCAAGCAGATTTTCCCGCTGTTGGTGGTAGGTGTGTTTGCGGTGGGTGTCATCCGTGCTTTAATCAAACCTGAATGGATTGAAGCCCTGGCTGGAGAAAACACCCTGCTTGGCAACCTGGCAGGCGTGGTTTTTGGTGTGTTTATGTACTTTCCCACGCTGGTCGAAGTGCCGATCGCAAACATGTTCCTCAGTCTTGGTATGCACCGCGGACCGCTGCTCGCCTATCTCATGGCCGACCCCGGACTCAGCCTGCAAAGCATTTTGATTACAGCCACTATCATTGGGCGCTTCAAGGCCTGGGTCTATGTCGGCTGGGTGGCGCTGTTCAGCACCCTGGCCGGTCTCATCTACGGCGCCTGGGTGGATGGCGCCGGCATTGGGCTGGCAGCCCTCTATCTTGCCATCTTCCTTGCCCTGCTCTCTGGCCTGCTGTGGTTTGCCAACCGCCGCAATGAACAAAAAGCGGCGTCGGTTCCTGCCGACTAATATCTACTCCCTGTTCTCTATTCTCTTCCCATAAGGAGTTTCCCATGCTCACCATCAAAGTTCTCGGTTCTGGCTGCGCCAATTGCAAGCGCGTGGAGCAGATCGCCCGCAAAGTTGTCGAGGAGATGGCTTTGGAGGCCGAAATCATCAAGATCACCGATTACAACGACATCATGAAGTACAACATTCTCTCGACCCCGGGATTGGTCGTCAACGAGAAGGTTATCTCCAGTGGGCGTATTCCCACTCCGGCGGAGGTGACCACCTTCGTGACTAATGCGCTGGTGGCTGAATGAAACAAAAGGTCCTATTTTTATGCACCGGCAACTCGTGTCGTTCGCAGATGGCGGAGGCGATTGTCAACGCGCGGCTGGGGGAGGCGTGGCAAGCCGTCAGCGGGGGGACGAAGCCGGCGGGCTACGTCCATCCCAAGGCTTTGGCGGCGCTCGCAGAAATCGGGATCAGGCACGAGGGGCGGTCGAAGCGGGCGGATGAGTTCCGCGAGGTGGATTTCGACCTGGTCGTCACGGTCTGCGATTCGGCGGCGGAGGAATGTCCCGTCTGGCTAGGAAAGGGGAAGCGCGTCCATCGCGGTTTTCCCGATCCAGCCTTGAGCGACAAGATGGACGATTTCCGCAAGGCGCGGGATGACATCGCGCGCGAGATGGTCGAGTTGCTTTCTGAACATTCTTGATTTGGAGGAACGATGGCGAAAGAAACCAGCATTACCCGGCAACTTTCTTTCCTCGACCGCTACCTGACGCTGTGGATTTTCCTGGCGATGGCGGTGGGCGTGGGGATTGGCTTCCTGTTCCCGCAGGGCGTCCAGCAGTTCAACGACGCCGTCTCGGTGGGGACGACCAACGTCCCGATTGCGATCGGGCTGATCCTGATGATGTACCCGCCATTCACCAAAGTGAAGTACGAGGAGCTGGGCGAGGTCTTTCGCAACAAGAAGGTGCTGACGCTCTCGCTCATCCAAAACTGGCTGATCGGGCCGGTGTTGATGTTCGTGCTGGCGATCATTTTCCTGCGCGGCTATCCCGAATACATGGCGGGATTGATCATGATCGGCCTGGCGCGCTGCATTGCGATGGTCATCGTGTGGAATGAACTGGCGCACGGCGACACGGAATACGCGGCGGGGCTGGTGGCCTTCAACAGTATCTTCCAGGTGCTGTTCTACAGTGTTTACGCCTGGGTGTTCATCACCGTCCTGCCGCCGCTCTTCGGCTTGACCGGCTCGGTGGTGGAGATCACGATCGGCGAAATCGCGAAGAGCGTGTTCATTTATCTTGGCATCCCGTTCCTGGCGGGCTTCCTGACCCGCTTTGTGGTGTTGCGCTTCAAGAGCAAGGAGTGGTATTACAAGAACTTTGTGCCGAAGATCAGCCCGTTGACCCTCATCGCCCTGCTGTTCACCATCGTGGTCATGTTCTCGCTCAAGGGCAACCTGATTGTGCAGATCCCCGCCGACGTAGTGCGAATCGCCATCCCGCTCCTGATTTACTTCGTGGTGATGTTCCTGGTCTCATTCTGGATGGGACACCGCCTCGGCGCGGACTATTCCAAGACGGCGACGCTCTCGTTCACCGCCGCCAGTAACAACTTCGAACTGGCGATTGCGGTGGCGGTGGCGGTCTTTGGCATTCACAGCGGCGCGGCCTTTGCGGCGGTGATCGGCCCGCTGGTGGAAGTGCCGGTCATGATCGGGCTGGTGAACGTGGCGTTCTATTTGCAAAAGCGACTGTACGGCGGTGTGTGAAAATCGGCCTGGAGTTCTTACAGCAAATCCTGGGCAACCTCCTGTGGAATGATGTAGGACAAACCAGTAATTGACCCTGCGCTGTAGTATCCCCCGCGTGCGCAGGGCCGGCAGAGGGTGAGTTCGCCTTGTTTGATCTCACGTTCGTTCATGATCTCCTCGCCGCACGCATCGCAGTTGACGCGGAGACCCGGCCTGGAAACGATATCTTCGATGGGTGTATGCAAAGTTACTTCGGTGATGGTGAGCATCTCGTCATTGGGCATGACCTGGTAGGCAATCATCTGTGCGAAATAGTGACGCGGCTCGTCCGGCGCGTAGGCGTATGCTTTCTGGCGGACATCCAGCGCGGGCGCAACGCGGACGGCGCGGCCTGAGTGTGTATCCACGAAGGTCGCGGCAACCTTGCCGTAATCCTCCACGCGCAGGGTGCGATGGCCTACCGTGCAGTTCGTTGCTGCGCTGACTCCGTCCACGAAACAACCGTCCGTTTCGGCGATGACGAGGATGCGCTTGCCTGTAGGGGGCGCGTCGAAACCCAGGGTAGACATCCCTGCCAGGCCGATGCGCACGCCGAGGATCTGGCGCGGGCAGAGGTGGGAATGATCACGGGAGGATGTTTCGAGCAAGGGCCGGATGTCCATGACGGTTCTCCAAAAAATAAGGCTGTCTCATGGAAAAGAGACAGCCTTCGAGAAACGATGGCAGGGTCTCCTTTCCAAAAAGCGGGAGGCAGGGGCGTTTCCGCCGCTACCCGGCAGGACAAGTCTGGAATCTGTCCTGCGGTCCTGTCGCCATGCGGGATCGTTTAGGCGGGCAGGCTTCGGAGCGATAACTACATTTTAAGGGCTCCGGTCGAATTTTCATAGTGACAAAGGTCACTCTCTGTTACGAAAAATCTGCTAGAATCTATATGATTTGTGGGATTTCGACATTTTTCCTGCGCACTTCCATGCAATTGCCGCCATATCGAATCCCCGTCATGCTATAATTCCCGTTCCAGGCACGACGATCCGTGCTATACAAAAAGAGTAATCCCTGCCATGCCAGAAACGATTGGACAGCGCCTCAAGCGCGCCCGTGAATACCGCCACCTGACGCTCGAAAAAGCGGCGGATGCCACGCGCATCCGTTTGCAATATTTGCAGGCCCTGGAAGCGGACGATTTTTCTGCCTTGCCCTCGCCTGTGCAGGCGCGCGGATTCCTGCGCAATTACGCCGATTACCTGGGGTTGGACCTCGAACAGATAGTCGAAGAGTTGCGCAGCGCAGCGCCCCAACCTGCCCCTGCGCAGGAAGTCGTTTTCGAGGGGGAGGCTGCCCCGCCAGCGGCTGCGGAAGAACCCGGGCAAGCGCCCGCGCCAGACGAGCCGCTTTCGCAGCCTGGGAGCGAGAGAGCCTCCCTCGCTTCGTCCGTGCGCGGTTGGCTGGAACGCCTGCCCCGCATTCGGAAAGCGCAGGCTGAACAACCGGTCGAAACCCAGCCGCAAGATATTCCTCCCATTGAAGTAGTCTCTTCCGAAAAAGAAGAACAACCCGCGCCGAGAAAAAGCAGACGCAAGAAAGCCTCTCCCGCGCCCGAACCTGACCGCCGGTCCGCCTCGGGGCCGGGACCTGGGCCTGCTCCAGCCCCCGATGCAGTTCCCCTGACCTCGGCGGAGTCCCTGCCACAGGAACCGCCCGCTGCGGGGGGCGAGCCGAAAGCGCCCGCCGTCCCTGTTTGGAAATCTGCCCTGGCGTGGGCCATACCACTTCGTGGCACTTTACCACTTCGTGGCACTTTGCCACTTCGCGGCGCCTGGCAGCGCCTTCTGCGCCGGGCGCAAGCGCTCGAAGCGGAGACCGAACCTCGGGTACCGGAAGCAGGCCAGGAGGAGATCGAACCGGGAATCCCGTCGCCGGGCGCATCCCAACCCGTCGAGTCGTCGCAGGAGATTTTCGATGCAATCGGCAGCCAGTTGCGCCAGCGACGCGAGATCCTCAGCCTGACCCACGACGAGATCGAGCGCCATACCCGGATGCGCGCCCAGTTCCTGGCTGCGCTGGAGGACGGGCGGATCGAGGATCTGCCCTCCCCAGTGCAAACGCGCGGCATGTTATCCAACTACGCCACTTTCCTCGACCTGGACGCGGATGCCCTGCTGCTGCGCTTTGCCGACGCCCTCCAGGCGCAGCACCGCGAGCGCCACCCCGCCCGCCCTGAGCAAAGCCGAAGGGAAAAACCGGCCGCCCGTCGCGGGCGGCCGGTCATTCCCCAAAGCCTGCCCCGCTTGCGTGTATTCATCGCTGGGGACCTGATCTTCGGAATTGGCATGGTCGTCCTGCTGGTTGTCTTTGCCGTTTGGGGGATTTCCCGCGTGATCACGGTACAGTCGCAGCAGGCGGTTGTAGAAGAGACGGCGCCCTCCATCTCTGAAGCATTGCTTGGGACGCCGGTCGAGACGGTCGAAGCGGAGACAACCCCCATCCCGGTGGAAGATACGCCGCTGCCTGCCCCGCTGGAAGGGACTTTGGAAGGGACGTTGGAAGTCCCGACCCTGGCGGGCAACGTCAACGTGCAGGTCAACATTGTGGCAATCGAACGCAGTTACCTGCGCGTGGTGGTGGATGGCGAAGTCGCTTTCGATGGCCGCACTATCCCTGGCACGGTCTATCCATTCGAAGCCGAGGGAAGCATCGAGGTCCTGGCGGGCAATGCCTCGGCTTTGCGCATTATCTACAACCAGCGCGACCTGGGCCTGTTGGGCGGTTTTGGGCAACTGGTGAATTATGTGTATACCGCTGACGAGATCGTCGTCCCAACGCCGGCCGCCTCGCCCACACCGACGCTCACACCGTTCGACACGCCCACGCCGCCGGCCACACCCTCGCCGTCGCCTTCTCCTACCGCACCACCTGCTGGCGAGACACTTTGAGTATGCCAAAACAGACCTTTCACCTCGTTTCGCTGGGTTGCGCCAAGAACACAGTCGACTCCGATTCGATGGCGCAACTGTTGCTCCGGGATGGCTATCGCTTTACCGGTGAGCCCGGAAAAGCGGGCGTGCTCATCGTCAACACCTGCGGCTTCATCGGCCCGGCCAAGCAGGAATCGTTCGCCGTCTTGCAGAAACTGGCCGAAAACAAGCGCGACGGCCAACTGCTGATCGCGGCCGGCTGCCTCACCCAGCGTTACGGCGCGGAAGTAGCCCAAAAAGTCCCCGGTGTAGACGGCATTCTCGGCACCCGCCGCTGGATGGACATTGTGCAGGTGGTGCGCGAATTGCGCCAATCGCCTCATCTTGAACCGCTCTACCACCTGCCGGGCGACGCGCAAACGGTCGGCGCGGACGAACAGGACGCCCTGCGCGCTTCGGTGGCGGGCGCCAGCGCCTGGCTCAAGGTCGCGGATGGCTGCCGCCGCCCGTGCGCGTTTTGCGCCATCCCGCTCATCAAGGGAACGGCGGTCAGCCGCCCGCTCGAAACCATTCTGGGCGAGGCCCGCCGCCTGCGCGACTCCGGAGTGCGCGAACTCATCCTCATCGCGCAAGACACCACCGACTACGGCCACGACCTGGGCCTGAAAGACGGCCTGGCCGTCCTGCTCGAACGTCTCACCGCTGCCGTCCCCGACATGGACTGGATTCGCGTCATGTACGCCTATCCTGGCTACGTCACCGAGCGCCTGATCGAAATCATGGCCTCCAGCGAGCAAATCCTGCCGTATCTTGACATTCCCCTCCAGCACGCCCACCCCAAAACGCTCAGGCGCATGAAGCGCCCGGCCAACATCGAGTGGGTGCATAAAACCCTCGGCAAGATGCGCGCTGCCATGCCCGGCCTGGCCATCCGCACCACCTTCATCGTCGGCTACCCCGGCGAAACGGACGAAGAATTCCAGGCGTTGGTGGACTTTGTGCAGGAGACTCGCTTCGACCGCGTGGGGACGTTCCAATTTTCCTTCGAGGAGGGGACGACCTCCGCGCCCCTGGGCGACCCCGTGCCTGCTCCCGTTAAACAAGCCCGCTTCGAGACCCTGATGGAACTCCAGCAAGGCATCTCGATGCAGGTCAACCAGTCCTTTGTGGGCAAGACGCTCGACGTGCTGGTGGAAGGCTTCGATAACGGCATCTCCATTGGGCGCAGTTACCGCGACGCGCCGGAGATTGACGGCCTTGTCCTGGTCGAAGGCAAGCTCGAGGTGGGTCAGATCGTACCCGTCCGCATTACCGGGGCAATGGCCTACGACCTGGCCGGCGTCCCGGCGGCGTAACCTGCATTCCCTATGTCTTTTTGGCGCAAAATTTCCATCCCTGACCTGGCGGCGCTCCTGCTGTCCGTCGTTGCCGCTTTTGCTGTCTACTTCGTATCCGACCGCGTGTACGAGCGGATGCCGCATTTCGAGGACGAAATGGCTTACGTCTGGCAGGCGCAGGCCATTGCGGGCGGCCGCATGGCGTTGCCTTCCCCGCCGCAGCCCAAGAGTTTCCTGACGCCCTTCGTCATTGACTACCACGGCCAGCGCTTTGGTAAATACCCGCCCGGCTGGCCGGCGGCGCTGGCGCTTGGGATTGCGACCGGGCTGCGCGACTGGGTCAACCCGGCCCTGGCGGGACTGGGAATCTGGCTGCTGTACCTGCTTGCCAAGCGCATCACTTCCCCGACGATTGGCCTGCTGGCCGTCATTTTGATGTTGACCTCGCCGATGTTCTGGCTGCTTTCCGGGTCGTTGCTTTCGCACGCCTGGTCGCTGGCCGTCACGCTGGGATTCGCGCTGGCGTGGCTGGATACCTTTTCGGGCAGGGGGGCGCAGGTATCTTTCCCGGCATGGATAACGGTTGCCATAGCGGGACTCAGCCTCGGCGTCCTGGCCCTGACGCGCCCGATGACGGCTGTCGGCGTGGGCTTGCCGTTCTTCATCCACGGGTTGGTCCTGCTGGCGCGAGGGGATCGGTCCACTCGCATCCGCGTCTTGGCTGTTGGGCTGCTGGCGGCGCTGGTGGGCGTCCTGTTGTTCGGCTGGCAGTTTGCAGTGACGGGCGACCCGCTGCACAATCCTTATACCCTGTGGTGGAAATACGACAAGATTGGCTTTGGCCTGGGCTATGGCCGCTGGAAAGACGGGCACAACCTGGAACATGCCTGGTACAACATCCGTTACAGTTTGATGGAACCAAACGGCACCGGCGACGACATCCTGGGGTGGGGGAATTTGTGGTGCGTCTTCCTGCCATTCGGTTTGTGGGCTTTGCGGCGCAAGACAGCCGCGTGGCTGGCGGCGGGCATTTTCCCCGGCGCGTTGCTGGCCTACGTGCCCTATTGGATCGGTTCGTGGCAGTATGGCCCACGCTATTATTATGAAGGCATGATTTCTATTACATTGGTCAGTGCAGCGGGGATTGCCTGGCTGGCGGGCGATGGACTGCGCATCCGCAAGGTGCTGGTGAGCCTGGCGCTGATCGTGCTGCTGGGTGTCAACCTGTTCAATTATTTGCCAGGGCGTTTGTGGGAAATGCACGGCATGTATCGCATCGACCGCTCCATGCTGGAGCCGTTTTACACAGACGAAGCCAAACAGCACACCCCGGCGCTGGTAATCGTACATTGGAAAAAGGAATGGACGGAATACGGCGGCCTGCTCGAATTACAAAATGCGCAGTTGGATACCCCGTTCATCTTTGCCATGCACCGTAACAGCGTAGCCGATGAGGAACTCTCGAAGGCCTTTCCCGGCAGGCAAGTGATCCACTATTATCCGGATGAGCCGTTTATGTTCTTTCGCGATCCCCAGGAAAAGTAAGACTTGCTAGGATGCTCTGGCAAAGGCTGTCGCTGCCAGGATGAGCGCGGAAAGGACGATATTCATTCTCAGCAACCCGCTTTCACGTTTTTGCAGGCGAAGGAGTTCGGATTCGTCCAGCGCACCCTTTTCCGCGCGCATCAGTCCGCGCTGGATGGCTGGCAGCACTTCCCAGGTCTGTGTCGCGCTGACGACTACCATCACCACACCCAGAATGTGTTTGCCCAAGATTGCCAGCGACCATTGCCCGGTGGTGGACAGGAAGCCGTCATAGTGCGGGTTGACGCTCATCTGGAACAGGCCGGTAGCGGCCAGCAAGGCCATGCTGAACCAGGCCAGCGGCTCCAGGCGGCGTTGCATGGCCGTGATGAAGGCCAATTGCTCGGCGGGTTTCAGGGCCTGCCTGGCCGCCGGATAGACCAGCAGGGCTGTGGCTGCCAATCCGCCCAGCCAGGCAACGGCGGCCAGCATGTGCAGCCAGTAGGTCAACGCCAGCGCCCAGGTGGGAGGGGGAGACATGCTGGGCGTTTTTTATCCCCCTGGTGTAGGTTCTTCAGTAGGGGCTTCAGTAGGCGCTTCGGTTGGTTCCTCAGTGGGCGCTTCGGCGGTCGGCTCCGGGATGTCCGTTGGCGGGTAACAGGCTTGGTAGGCCTGGTTGGCGCCCTTGGTCGCCTCGGCATCCAGTTGGCCGATCGTCTGCGCTGCCTTGTATTGCTCGTAGGCTTCGCAGTAGGCGCCCTGCCCAACCAGTTCGTCGCCGTAGCGCATGGCGGCGATGTAATATCGTTCGGTGGCGGTCATGGTGCCGTCCCAGATGCCGGAACCGTTGAGTTGGGCAAAATACTCTGCCGAGAGTTTCCAATCCAATTCCCAGAAACTGGCGGCGGTGATGTAGAAGCGGGCGTTGTCGCGTAGGATGTGCGCAGTATTGTCCAATGGGGCAAAGCGCTCGGCCAGCGTCAATTGATAGATGCCGCCTTCCAGGTTGCCAGCCTTGATCAGATCCACGCCCAGGTTGCGCAAGGAAAAGTAATACATCCCATCCACTTGGGCGGTGTTGAAGGAGGGGTCCTTTTTCCGCAGGGTGTCCAATACGGTCAGGGCGTTCTGCCATTGACCGGCCGCCACCAATTGCTGCGCCTGGGCGAATAGGGCGTCGTAGTTCGTATCATCTACGATCAATTGCGGCGTTGGGGAAACGACCGGCGTAGCGGTTGGGATGTTGGTCATGACCATGACCTCGGTCAATTTTTCCATGGCGCCGGGGAACGACGGGTCAACGCTGATGATGTATTCCAGGCGCTGTTTGGCAGTGTTGTAGTGACCGAACTGCATATCTACCAGGGCGCGTGAGAACTGGTCGCTGAGTTGCTGGCTGATGAGCGCGGTCTGCGCCTGCTTGCGGATGCCGATGCCGCTCTGGTATCCGCCGAATATCCCCAGCCCGATGATCGCCAGGAATACCAGCAAGTTGAGGAAGAAAGCGCCAAGTTTGAACTTTTTCTTTGGCTTGGGTGCAGGCGCTACGGCGACTGGCTCTTCCGTTTCCGGTTCTGGCGGGGGGACAGTTGCTTTCGGCTTGGAGGTCTTGCGCGCCTTGACGGGCTGCGTCGCTTTGACGGGTTGTGTGCTTTCGGTTTCTTCGGACATGGGGCGTATTATACCGCATCCGATACGTGCGGCGATACCATCCGTCAAGTCGTCATTTTGTGCAGGTTTTTGTTACAATATCCTGAAACCCGTTACAAGGCTCAGACTGGCGGGTGAAAGCGAGCATGACATGACCGACTATCCAACCATTTATGCAATCACGGAAGATGAAATTGACCTGGACGCCCTGCTCGAGCGGATCACCCTGCCGTCCACTGGCGCTGCGGCCATCTTTGCCGGCATGGTGCGCGGTGAGACCAAAAGGGACAATCCGCACGAGACTGTCTTCCTGGAGTATGAGGCTTACCAGCCGATGGCGGAAGCCAAGATGAAACAAGTAGCCGATGAAATCCGCTCCCGCTGGGATACGGTCGAAGGGATTGCTATTGTCCAGCGTGTTGGGCGGCTCTATCCGCGCACGCCGACCGTACTGGTCGCTTGCACGGCCGCGCACCGCGATACAGGGGTGTTCGATGCGGCGCGTTATGGGATTGACCGTTTGAAAGAGATCGTCCCTGTCTGGAAAAAGGAAGTGGGGCCTGGCGGCCAAGAATGGGTGGAAGGCAGCTACCTGCCGCAGCCCGGCGAGTGACCACTGCATATGTCGCCTGCCTGATTTCGTTGTACAATATCCAAAAGCCAAAGGCTCTTAACCGGAATCAAGGAGCTAACAGAATAGCGAGCAAGGAATGGAGCAAGGCCTTACCGCGACGACGAACGTTATGGATGAACTCAAAGAAGCCGAGATAGCAAGGTAACTTTTCTTGCG
>JBMOMP010000125.1:0-3852 GCA_049323115.1 Chloroflexota bacterium | reverse complement strand
CGCAAGAAAAGTTACCTTGCTATCTCGGCTTCTTTGAGTTCATCCATAACGTTCGTCGTCGCGGTAAGGCCTTGCTCCATTCCTTGCTCGCTATTCTGTTAGCTCCTTGATTCCGGTTAAGAGCCAAAGATTTTATCCTTTCCAGTATAATTGATTTGCCTGAGAGGTACAATTAGCCTGATGCTCCTACGCCAACGCCTGCGCGCCTTACCCCGCAGCGACAAATCCCCCATCCTCGTCTTGTTGATCGTCAACCTGGTCATCGGATTGCTGACCTTCCGGGATTATGGATTCTCGCTGGATGAGCCGCTGTATTACGATTACGCCGAGTCCATCGGTTATGCCTACTCGCCCGCCGAATGGTTCAGCGGCGACTTCGACCTGATCCACGCCTACGGGGCCAGTCCCGCCGACCACGCCAACCGCGGACCGGCCTACCTGCTGCTGGCGCGCCTGCCGGCGCAGGCGCTCCAATCCCTGGGCGTAGACAAGGCCTCGGCCTGGCACCTGGTCAACTTCCTGGCCTTCCAGGTCGGGGTATATTTTTTCTACCGCTTCTGCCTGCGCTGGATGCAGCCCCTGGCAGCCTTGGCTGCGACCGCCTTCCTGTCCAGCCAGCCGGTGCTGTGGGAACATGCCTTCATCAACCCCAAAGACCCGCCCTTCCTGGCCTTCTTCCTGGCGACGCTCGAACTGGGATTCCGCATGTCGGAGCGGCTGGCAAGCCCACGTCCCGGCGAGAGCGGCTGGCAGACGCTGCGGGTCGTCCTCCTTCCAGCCATCCTGCTGGGACTGACGACCAACCTGCGCGTGCTGGGTCCGCTGGCGGCGGCGCTGGCGGGGCTGTACTTCCTCATGCTGAAAAGGCCGCAACGCATCCTGTGGTTCATCCCCTACGGGCTGATCGCCTATCTGGTCATGGTGGCGACCTGGCCTTACCTGTGGGAGGACCCGCTCGGCAAGTTCATCGAAGTCGTGCGCTTCATGTCCTACAACCCGACCACCTTACGGGTGCTGTTCTACGGCAACATGTACCCGGCCAACGAACTGCCGCTGCGCTACCTGCCCGCCATGATGTTCTTCACGCTGACCGAACCGGTCTGGCCGCTGGCGGGGCTGGGATTGGTTGTTGCCGTCACCAGGATCGCCCGCAACAGTTTGGACTGGAAGACGCTGCTGCCCACGCTCGGCTGGTTCCTCATCCCTTTCGTCTATGTGTTGCTGCGCCGCCCGCCCATGTACGACGGTTTCCGGCACTTCCTGTTCATCGTCCCGCCGCTGTTCGTGTTGGTGGGCATCGCCCTCCAGGCCGCCTTCCAATGGGCGCGACGCGCCTGGCTCCAGGCCACCCTGCTGCTGGCCGTTCTCCTGCCGGGCGTTATCCCCTCCATAGCCTTGCATCCTTACGAGTATACTTACTATAATCAGTTCGTGGGCGGCACGGGGCAGGCCGCTTACCGGTTCGAGACCGACTACTGGCTGACCTGCTACAAGGAGGCGGTCGCCCAACTGGAGCCTTTTGCCGGGGGGGGCGTGAACCTGTACGTGCAGCGCGAGTTCTACATCGCCGCCTACTACGCCCCCGAAAGCATCACCGTGCTGGACCACGACCTGGCGCGCAAGGCCGTCCAGCCGGGCGATTACCTGCTGATGAACGCGCGCGCCAACCCATCCTTACAGCGCTTCCGCGACCCGCGCCAGGCGGTCCTGCGCGTGGGGCGCGACGGCGCCCTCTTCTGTGTGACGCAAAGACAATGAACCCTACCCACCGTGAACGTTTACGAACCTGCCTGGACGGCGGTCGGCCCGACCGACCGCCTGTGGCGCTGTGGCGGCACTTCCCTGTGGATGACCAGTCGCCCGAAGCGCTGGCCGCCGCAACCCTGCACTTCCAATCCACCTACGATTTCGACCTGGTCAAAGTAAGCCCCGCCTCATCTTTCTGCCTGAAGGATTGGGGCGCAGAGGACGCCTGGATGGGCGACACCGAAGGGACGCGCCGCTACACGAAGCGCGTGATCCAAACGCCGCAGGACTGGGAAGCCCTGCCCGCGCTCGATCCATCCGCCCCGCACCTGGCCGGACAACTGGCCTGCCTGCGTTTCATCAAGCAGGGACTCGACCCCGAGACGCCCGTCATCCAGACCATCTTCAGCCCGCTGGCGCAAGCCAAGAACCTGGCCGGGAACGAGACCCTGCTGGCGCACCTGCGCCTGTATCCCGAAGCCGTCTTGCAGGGACTGGAGACCATTGCCCGCACCGCGCAGCGCTTCGTGGAAGCCGCGCTGGAAACCGGCATCGACGGCATCTTCTACGCCGTCCAGCACGCGCAGGCCGCCCTGCTGTCGGTCGAAGAGTACAAGACTTTCGGCTTGCCGTTCGACCGGCAGGTGGTCGAGCCTGCCAAATCACACTGGTTGAACATGCTCCACCTGCACGGGCGCGATATTCACTATTCCCTACTCTCTGCTCTCTCCTTCCCCATCGTCAACTGGCACGACCGCGAAACGCCGCCGTCGCTGGCAGAGGCGCTCCAAGATTACACGGGGGTCGTGTGCGGCGGGCTGGCGCGGGACACGCTCGTATACCGGGAGCAGGCCGGGGTGCAGGAAGAGGCGCGCGAAGCCATCCGGCAGACGGGCGGCCGGCGCTTCATCCTGTCTACCGGATGTGTGACGCCGGTGATCGCGCCGCACGGGAACATGATGGCGGCGCGGCGGAGCGTGGAGGCGGGGGGGAGGTCGAAATGAGCCTGCGCGTCATCACCGGCATTGCCAAAGGCCGCAAGTTGAAGTCCGCGCCGGGCGACACGACCCGGCCGATTACCGACCGCGCCAAGGAGGCGCTGTTCGACATCCTGGCCGGCGACGTGGCCGGCTCGGCCTGGTGGGACCTGTTCGGCGGGACGGGCGCAGTGGGCATCGAGGCGCTCAGCCGCGGGGCGGCGTTCGCGCGCTTCAGCGACCTGCACCGCGCGCCGGTGGAAACCATC
Organism: Chloroflexota bacterium; assembly: GCA_049323115.1. Classification (GTDB taxonomy): domain Bacteria; phylum Chloroflexota; class Anaerolineae; order Anaerolineales; family Villigracilaceae; genus JAABUE01. Next base: position 860 of record JBMOMP010000125.1, on the reverse strand, counting down.
AAATGGAACCTGGAGCATTGCAGGCTGGCGACCAACGCGGAGGTGCGGCGCGGCGACGCCTTCTCGATGTTGGCAGCCGAACCCGACCGGCAGTTCGATTTCATCTATATTGCGCCGCCGCAATACCAGTTGATGTGGTCGCGGGCGCTGGCTGTGCTGGACGAGAACCCCGGCTGGCTGGCGGCGGATGGGCTGGCTATCGCGCAGATCGCGCCGCGCGAGTACCAGTCGCTGCCGCTGGGAAATCTCGAACAGATCGAGGAGCGCAAGTACGGGAATACGCTGTTGGTGTTCTACCAGCGGAAACAATCATGATGTGGTCTCGATACGCCCTGCGGGCTACTCGACCAACATAATGACACAGAGGAGACTTGTTATGGAACTCAAACTCATCAAGATCGAAAAGCCGGAGCCGATCAATTTCATCCTCGGCCAGTCGCATTTCATCAAGACGGTGGAGGACATCCACGAGGCGCTGGTGAGCAGCGTGCCGGGCATCAAGTTCGGGATGGCCTTCTGCGAGGCTTCGGGCGACTGCCTGGTGCGCTGGAGCGGCACCGACGAGGCCATGCTCGACCTGGCGCGCAAGAACGCGCAGGCCATCGGCGCGGGGCATTCGTTCATCCTGTTCCTGGGCGAGGGCTTCTACCCGGTCAACGTGCTCAACGCAGTCAAAGCCGTGCCAGAAGTGGCGCATATCTTCTGCGCCACAGCCAACCCCACCCAGGTCATCGTAGCCGAAAGCGAGCAGGGACGCGGCATCCTGGGCGTGATAGACGGTTTCTCGCCCAAGGGCGTGGAGGACGAGCAGGGCATCGCCTGGCGCAAGGGTTTCCTGCGCATGATCGGGTATAAGGCAA
>JBMOMP010000124.1:0-3896 GCA_049323115.1 Chloroflexota bacterium | reverse complement strand
CACGCACCCTGGAACGTTTCCCTGCCCCCGAGGGCGTGCGCGTGACGCTCGACCTGCCCGGTGACCTGCCGCCCGTGTTTGCCGACCCGCGCCAGGTGGAGCAGGTGCTGGGCAACCTGGTCGTCAACGCCTGCCAGGCCATGCCGCAGGGAGGCCAGTTACTTGTCCTGAGCCGCGTCGAAGGATCAGTGATCAGTGACCAGTGTACGGACGATGACCGCCAGTGGGTGCGGATTTCTGTCAGGGATACGGGAGTGGGCATCCCGCCTGGGAACATGGCGAAACTCTTCGAACCGCTGTTTACCACCAAGCCCAAGGGCATCGGGCTGGGATTGGCCGTCAGCAAGAAACTGGCCGAGGCCAACGGAGGCCGGATCGAGGTCCAGAGCGAGGCGGGGGTGGGATCCACTTTCACGCTATTTTTGCCTGCCTACATCCAGGCCGCGTTCTATCCTTGAAATCCTGCTTTTGGAGCGTCTCATGAAAAGCAGAAGTAAGTCCCAGTTGAAACTATCGGCCCCGCTACGAACACTCGGCCGTGTTGTATTCTTGTTCTTATTCGCCAGCCTTTTCGTTTTCCCTGCGCCTTTGCGCCTCCCTGGACATCATGTCGTCCAGGCCGCCAGCAGCGCCCCTGCCCCGAACGAAATATTGAAAACCATCATCGTCGATGACTATTTTCCCTATACCTTTGTGAATGATAAAGGGCAGCCCGATGGGTTCAGCGTGGACTTGATGCAGGCTGTGGCGCAGGTGATGGGAATCAGTCTCGAAATCAGGGCGGACACATGGGAACGGGCGCGCAATGCGCTGGAAAACGGCGAGATCGATTTTTTGCCAATGATGGCTTATTCCGAAGAACGAGATAAGTTCTTCGACTTCTCGCCGCCGCACACGATTGCCTATGATGCCTTTTTTACGCGGGAAGACACGCCGGTAATACGATCCATAGATGACTTGCGAGGCAAGATCATTATCGTCATGGAGGGCGACCAGGCGTACGATTATCTTCATTCCATTGACTTCATCGAAAGCGAGCAATTGATCTTGGTCGATAGCCTGCCCGAAGCGCTGCGATACCTGGCATCCGGCATGGGCGATACGGCGTTGATGCCCAAACTGGTCGGCCTGGTGCTCATCGAGGACCTGAATCTTACCAATCTTGAACTGTCGCCGGTGATCGTGGAAGCGTACACTCGTCCCTTCAGTTTTGCTGTCAGGGAGGGGAACCAGGCGCTATTGGAACGCTTGAACCAGGGGGTGAGCATTGTAAAGGCCACAGGACAATATGACGAGATTTACCAAAAATGGTTTGGGACGTTGGAACCGCGTGGATTACCCCCCGAAGTTGCCCTGAAGTATTTTGGCGGGCTTGTCCTGGTTTCTGTCTTGACCTGGGCTGCGCTTTTGTTATGGTCGTTTTTCCTCAAGAAACAGGTGGCGTTGCGTACCCGATCGCTGACGATGGAGGTGCTGGAGCGCAAACAGGCGGAGGAAGCCCTGCGCGAAAGCGAGGCTCGCTATCGAACCCTGTTCGAGGATTCGCCCGTTTCCCTATGGGAGGAAGATTTTTCGCAAGTCAGGGAATACTTCGATGAACTGCGCGCAGCCGGGGTCGATGACTTTCGAGCCTATTTCGAAACGCACCCTGAGGCCGTACGGCGCTGCGCTGGCCTGGTCAAGGTGTTGGACGTCAACAAGGCCACGCTGGCATTGGTGGGAGTCGACTCCAAGGAGGCCATACTCGCTCCCCTTTCGCCAGTCCTGGCGGAAGAATCATTGATGGTCTTTCGGGAAGAGTTGATCGTCCTGGCGGAGGGCGGCCAACGGTTCGAGAGCGAGATGCTCCACCGAACGCCGGATGGCGAGATCAAGTTCGTTACCCCGCATCTCAGTGTGGCCCCGGGTCATGAAAATACCCTGGACAAGGTGCTGCTATCCATCCCCGATGTTACCGAGCGGGTGCAGGCAGAGGCAGCGCTCAAAGAGAGTGAGGCGCGTTTCGCCGCCATTTTCCATGCCAACCCGGCGGCCGTTGCCCTGACCCGGCTCGACGACAACCGGCTGGTTGACGTCAACGAGACCTGGCAGGAGATGACCGGTTACACGCGCGCGGAGGTGATTGACCATTCGCCTCTCGAATTGAACCTTTGGGTCGACGCCGCGCAACGAGAATACCTGGTCGAAGCGCTTCGCCAACATGGGAAGACGCGCAGCGAGATATTGCTCCGCCGGAAGACGGGCGAGGTGCGCGACCTGTTGATGTCGGCGGAACAGATCGAACTGGCCGGGGAGCGCTACCTGCTCACGCTGGCGCAGGACATCACCGAGCGAAAACGCTCGGAACAGATCATGCAAGCGCGCCTGCGCTTGATGCAGTTTGCCAACACCCACTCATTGGAGGAACTGCTCCAGGCCACGCTGGATGAAGCGGAAGCGCTGACGGGGAGCGTCATCGGCTTCTACCACTTCCTGGACGCCGACCAGAAGATGCTGACGCTCCAGGCGTGGTCCACCAATACGCTGGCGAAGATGTGCACCGCACAGGGGAAGGGACTTCACTATTCGATCGACGAAGCCGGGGTTTGGGTGGATTGCGTTCGCGAACGGAGGCCTGTCATCCACAACGATTACGCCTCCCTGCCTCACCGCAAAGGGTTGCCGGAAGGCCATGCGCCGGTGGTGCGTGAACTGGTCACGCCGGTGTTTCGCGGCGATAAGATCGTGGCGATCCTCGGCGTGGGCAACAAGCCGGCGGACTATGACCAGGACGATGTGAAGGCGACCGGCATACTTGCCGATTTCGCGTGGGAGATTGCGGAGCGCAAGCGGGCGGAGGAGGCGCTGGCAATAAAGGAGCGGGAGTATCGTACCGTGGTGGAAAATATTCCCGATTTCGTGGTTCGTTATGACACGAACTTGCGTCGCATTTTCGTGAACCCTGCCTGGGAAAAAGGCAGCGGCCTATCTGCAAGCGAAGTCATCGATGTGCCTGTAACGGATATTCAGGGGGTTCCCCATCCTGTCCATGCAGGCTACCTGGAAAAACTTCGGGAGGCGCTGGCGACCGGAACCCCCCAGGAAATCGTGTTTACCTGGGTGAACGCCTCTGGAGCGCCGCTCATCCTGGAATACAAGATAACGCCGGAATACGATCTACACGGGAAAGTCACCAGCCTGCTGGCTACCGGGCGCGACATCACCGAGCGCAAGCAAGCAGAACAGGCTTTGCGTGAGTCGCACGACCGGATGCTGCTGGTATTGGACAGCATCCCGGCTAATATCTATGTCGCCGACATCGAGAGTTATGAAATCTTGTTCGCGAACTTGCACCTGCGTGAAAGGTTCGGGGACGACCTGGTCGGGCAGAAATGCTGGCGGGTATTCTGCGGTGCGGCGGGTCCCTGCCCGCACTGCACCAACGACCGCCTGGTCGACCCACAGGGCAGTCCCACGCAAGGGGTAACCTGGGAGGGGCAGAATGCGCTCGACCGGCGCTGGTACACGAATTATGACCGCGCCATCCGCTGGAAGGATGGGAAACTGGTGCGCGTGCAGATCGCAGTCGACATCACCGCGCGCAAGCAAGCCGAAGAACAACTTGCCCACTACACCGAAAAACTCGAGGACATGGTGGAAGCGCGCACCCACGAACTGCAAGAAGCCCAGGAGCAACTGGTGCGCCAGGAGAAACTGGCCGTGCTCGGCCAACTGGCCGGCGGCGTGGGCCACGAACTGCGCAACCCGCTGGCGGTCATCAGCAACGCCGTCTACTTCCTGCGCCTGGTCCAGCCGGAAGCGGACGAAAAGGTCAGGGAATACCTGCGGCTGATCGAGAATGAGACCCACAACGCCGAGAAGATCATCAACGACCTGCTGGACTTCTCGCGCGTCAA
>JBMOMP010000123.1:0-34225 GCA_049323115.1 Chloroflexota bacterium | reverse complement strand
CATCCGGCCAGCGCAATTCGCGCACTACCGCAAAACACTTCGCATCATCTATCAGATTCTGTATGTTGACCATGAACCAATCTTATCAGAATCTGACCACCTCCTTGAATTCAGTTAAGAGCCTTCTTTTTTTGTCCATATTTGTGCGCCCATATCTGGAAGGAATTTGCGATTATTGCGCTATCATCCCTAATGGAAAAAAATCTCAACTTAGCGGAAACTAAAGATGAACAAATTGTCGAGAAAAGCCAGCAAGATTTACAGCAAGTGCAAGCGGATGAAATCAAGGTCAAGACTTTGATGGGTTCTTACTGGATGGCGCTGGCAGTTCCTACCCGGTTGTGGTTAGGCGGCGTGGTCAGTCGCAAGCGCGACCTGGGTTTGATCCAATCTTTGATAGATAAAGTCCGTGCAATTGCGCTTTGTCGTCCTTTGTTGCTGGCAGCCGATGGTTTGGCAAGTTACGTCACTGCTTTTCGGATGGCTTTTCGAAGCAAAGTACCGTACTGGCGAGGCGAAATCGGTCGCTGCAAGATGGTTTCCTGGTCAGACATCGCCATTGTGCAGGTTGTCAAACAACGTGTTGAGGGTGTCCTGACCGTTGCCCGACGGATTGTACAAGGCAGCCAAGAAATGGTGGAGCGCTTGATCAAAGTTACTTAAGTATGGAAAAGGCGTTATCAATACGGCTTTCATTGGACGTCTCAATGCTCGTTTCGCCTGCGGTTCAACAACCTGGTGCGACGAACGCGCACTCTGGCGCGCCGCCCCGAAACCTTGGTGGCAGGCATGTATCTCACCGGCTGCTTCTATAACTTCTGCGATTATCATCACGGCTTGCGTCTCAAGCTCTCCGTCGGTTCTTTCGGTCATCATTGGGTGCAACGTACACCCGCTATTGCTGCTAAACTGACCGATCACCGATGGACTTACAGCGAATTATTCGCTTTTAAAGTGCCGCCTCGTTGGTGCCTGCCTATTCAACGGGGAAGGCCTTCCCAATCTATGTTTGCTTTGGCGCAAAGGTGGGCTAATTGACCACGTTTAACCGCGGTAACACCGGTGGTCAAGTCGAAGTGAAAAATGACGGTTTTTCAGGCTATCATCACTTATTTCTGGACCACTGCCAAATTGCGCTACAACGCCGCAAGCCTGACAGGAATTTCAGCAGGGTGTTCTGAATGGAAAATCTTCTTCGGGAATGTAGAAAGAATTGCGAGAGATTTCCTTGTCTGAAGCGGAATTTTGCAAGTCTTTACCCAAAATGGGCACTGGGGAACGTTCCTGCCTGGCGGTGGCGTATTGCCTTGCGTGAAGCTAACTTTCTCTTGGACAAGATGATCAAGGCTGGCTATCGTTCGCCGGTACAAGATCTGAGCGAGATATAGGCCAGTTGGAATTGTGAGATGGTCTTTCCGAAGTACATCATTTCATAGCGCGGCTTCCATTTGCAACCAAAAGCCAATAAAGGTGCCGCCGACTTGTGTGTGGTCGGCTTTGCCATACCACTTCGTGGCACTTGTACCACTTCGTGGCGTACCTTGTCGATTCACGACCTCAAAATGGGATACAATACGCCTGTAACCTTCGACAGGAGTGTTCATGCGCGCAGTAGATATCATCATCAAAAAACGTGATAAGGAAGAATTAACGAAAGAAGAAATCGACTTCTTCGTAAATGGGATTGCCGCGGGCAGTATTCCAGATTACCAGGCCGCTGCCTGGGCTATGGCCGTGCTGTTGAATGGTATGACGCCCCAGGAGACCACAGACCTGACGTTGGCTATAGCGCACTCCGGCGAAATATTGGACCTGTCCCATATCGTCGAGATCGCTGTAGACAAACATTCCACCGGCGGGGTAGGCGACAAGACCACCCTGGCTGTGCTGCCCATTGTCGCGGCTTGCGGGCTGCCCGTAGGGAAGATGTCCGGGCGGGGGTTGGGCTTCAGTGGGGGGACGCTCGATAAGATGGAATCCATCCCTGGCTACCGTTGCGACCTGACCACGGAAGAATTCGAAGAACAGTTGAAAGAGACCGGCATCGTATTGTGCGGCCAGTCGAAAGACCTGGCCCCCGCGGATGGCAAGTTGTACGCCTTGCGTGATGTCACCGGGACGGTGCAATCCATCCCCTTGATCGCCTCCTCAGTGATGAGCAAGAAGATCGCCGGCGGCGCCCATGCCATCCTGTTGGATGTCAAAGTAGGGCAGGGTGCTTTTATGGAGACGCTCGACCAGGCGCGCGAACTGGCGAACCTGATGGTGCAGATCGGCAAATTGGCCGGACGCAAAACGATTGCCTTACTGTCCGATATGAACCAGCCGTTGGGGAACGCGGTGGGCAACGCCCTCGAGGTGTATGAAGCCATTGAAGCCTTGAACAGCGGCGGCCCCGAAGATTTCCGCGAGCATTGCCTGCATATTGCGGCAAACATGCTCGTGCTGGGCAAAAAGGCCAGCAACCTACGCGAAGGCCACCAACTGGCTGAATGGGCGATCATGGAAAGACGCGCTTTCGAAAAATTTCGCATGCTTGTGAAGGCCCAGGGCGGCGATGTGGCTTACGTGGACGACCCGGATTTACTCCCAAAAGCGAAGATCGTCGAGGTGGTGGGGTCGCCGTCGAGCGGCTGGCTGGCTGAAGTCCGCGCGCGAGACGTGGGCGAGGCGGCCGTGCTCCTGGGCGCTGGTCGCGCTAAGAAGGGCGATCCCATTGACTATGCAGTCGGTTTTGTCCTTCACCACAAAGTAGGTGAACGTATTGAAAAGGGTCAACCGCTGTTTACCATTCACGCCAATGACGCAACCTTACAGGCTGAAGCGCGCAAACGGGCGCTGGCAGCGCATATTTTCAGCCAGGAACCGGTAGCGCCATTACCTTTGTTCTACTGAATAGGAACAGGTATAGTCTTGCATAAATAAAGAGAATCGGGCATACTTACAAAAAGATAATTGCGATTGAAGGAATTCGCTTCCCGAAGCGAATTCTAAGGAGCGACGGCATGGCTAAAGTTTCATTGCGTATCTATAATCGAGATGTCGAGAGCCTGGTTGACCAAGGGCAGTTAGATGAGGCTATCGCGCATTGCCGCCATATTCTGAGCGCGTTTCCCAAACATCTTGAAACCTATCGCCTGCTAGGGAAAGCCTACCTGGAAGCCAAACGCTACCCTGAAGCCACCGACATCTTCCAACGCCTGATGATGGCCGTTCCGGATGATTTCGTTGCCCACGTGGGAATGAGCATTATCTGCGACGAACAAAACAAAATGGATGACGCCATCTGGCACATGGAACGCGCTTTCGAGGTGCAGCCATCCAATTCCGCCATCCAGGCCGAATTGCAGCGGTTGTATGGACGCCGTGATGGCGTCGAACCGCCCAAGATCCGCCTCACGCGCGGTGCGCTTGCGCACATGTACATGCAGGGCGAACTCTATGCCCAGGCCATTTCCGAGATCAAAAAAGTGTTGGAAGAAGACCCCAACCGACAGGACATGCAGGTATTGCTGGCGCGCGCCTATTTCCATGCCGGGCAGAAAACCGAATCCGCTGAAATCTGTGACCAGTTACTCCGGCGCTATCCTTATTGCCTGGACGCAAACCGTGTGTTGGTGGAACTGTTGCCCGAAACGGACCGCGGCGAAAGCACCCAGGTCTACCGCCAGCGGGTCAACGAACTCGATCCCTATGCCGCCTTCGTCCGCGAATCACTCTTCCGCACCGATGACGCGCCGGATGCAGCCGTGAGCCTCGATCGGTTGGATTGGAACGGCCAACCGGTAACCATGGAAGCGGACTGGGGTTCGTCGCTGGGAATTGGAGCGGGAAGCGCTGGGGCCGAACGCGACGAGCAACCTGCCTGGTTGCGCTCCAGCGTGGCAGGGGAATCTCCCTCCGCATCCTTCCCGACCGAGACGCCTGTATCATCCCCGCAGGGGGTTCCTGCTGCGAGCGGCGACACGGACATCCCGGACTTCCTGCGCGAAGCCGGTTGGGGCGAATCAAGCGGTTCGTTCCAAGAGAGCCCCGCGCCTTTTGGAGAAGCCCAACTGCCGGAACTGGCCGAAGGCGACCTGCCGGACTGGGTGAAGGCCATGGCGCCCACCAAAGCGGATGCCGGCAAAGCGGAAGTCCCATTTGTGGAGAAGGCCAGCGATGCGTCCGACGAGGAAGTCCCCGATTGGCTGCGCGAGATCAAGGAAGGTGAAACGCCCCAGGCGGCGCAGCCCTTCGAACAGACCGACCTGCGCGACTGGCTGCCGTCCGAGAAGATTCAAGAGGACGCCGCTGCCCTGGCGGGCGCTGGCGCGCTGGCCTTCGATGCGCTGGCGGGACAAGAGCCTGAAGCCGGGCAACCGGGAGAGGAGGAGGCTGGCGCTGCGCCGGTCGCCTTCGATGCCACCGACACGGGCGAGCTCGGCGCTTCTGCCGGGGAACAGGACGAGTCCTTTGCCTGGCTGGAGGGACTGGCCGCCAAGCACGGCGCCAAATCCGAGGAACTGTTGACCAAACCGGAAGAACGCCTGGAAAGCGAACCGGATTGGGTGCAGCAGGCCAAATCCCTGGGCGCCGAGGCAGAGGTTTCCAGCGAAACCGTTGCGCCGCCTGCCGAGCCGCCGGTCGAAGAACCGCCCTTTGAAGAAGCCCAACCGGACGATTTACCCGATTTCTTGAAACAAGTTATGCAGCCTGGGAGCGAGCCTGCTCCTGCTTCCGCATTCGACTCGGTCGACACGGGCGATCTTGGCGCCTCTGCCGGGGAACAGGATGAATCCTTTGCCTGGCTGGAGGGACTGGCTGCCAAGCATGGCGCCAAGTCCGAGGAACTGTTGACCAAACCGGAAGAACGCCTCGAACGCGAGCCGGGATGGGTGCAGCAGGCCAAGGACCTGGGCGCCTCGCAGCCGGCTGAAGAACTGCCTGCCGGTGTGGATGAGACCGGCGTGTGGCTGCGCGATCTGGAGGCAAGCGGTCCCGAAGCGCAACCCGCTGCGCAACCTGACCAGCCAATCGAAACGCCCGCCTGGCAGCCAGAAGCGGAACCCGCTGCGCAACCTGGCCAGCCAGTCGAAACGTCCGCCTGGCAGCCAGAAGCGGAACCTGTCGCTCTGGAAGCGGAAGCAGAAACAGGCGCGCAGGAGGATGCGGGTGTAGGAACGGTTTGGGAATCTGGGGAAAGCGTCTCCCCTGGCGCGGTCGAACAGCGGCCGCCTGCTTGGTTGCGCGATTTGGAGGCCGAGACGGAAACCCTGCCGGTTGGCGAGAAAAAAGTCGAAGACCTGCCCGATTGGTTGGCAGGCCTGGACGAGGAGAAAGCGCCTGAACCCGCTTCCCCTGCCGAGGCGCTGCCAGAATGGTTGCGTGGAACGGAAACCGAGGCCGAACCAGCGTCGCCGGAGCCGGTAGGGCCTTCCGATTGGATGCCGGTGGAAACCGGCGTGCCCGAACCATCGGTCGTTGCCCCGCCTGTCGAAGAAAAGGCTGCGCCGCCGCCATACCATGAGCCGCCGACAAGATCCCGCTCGGGCATGACCGGGATGTTGTCTACCGCCCGTGACGTAACCTTGTCCCAGGCGCAGATCGAACTTTCGCGCGGCAACATTCCCGGCGCAATGGAGGTCTACGGCAAACTTATCAAGAAAGGTCGCTTGCTTGATGAAGTGATCTTCGATTTGCGCGAAGCCTTGTATCGCTACCCGGTGGAAGTGATCGTCTGGCAGGCGTTGGGCGACGCCTACCTGCGCGCCAATCGTTTGCAGGATGCGTTGGACGCGTATACGAAAGCCGAAGAATTGCTGCGCTGAATCCCGTAGGGCAGGTCTAAGACCTGCCCTAACAAACCAAATTTAAACCCTGGAGGAATTTCGTGGAACGTTCGCTTGTATTGGTAAAACCCGATGGCGTCCAGCGTGGACTGATCGGTGAGGTGATTGCCCGCCTGGAGCGCCGCGGTTTGCGCATGGTGGCAGCCAAATTCATGGCGGTCAGCAAGGATTTGGCCGAAACCCACTACGCCATTCACAAAGGGAAATCTTTCTATGATGGCCTGATTGCCTACATCACGTCTGCGCCGGTAATGGCGATGGTGTGGGAAGGCCCCAATGCGGTGGCCGCCATCCGCCAGACGATGGGCGCCACCCGCCCCACCGAGGCCGCGCCCGGTTCGCTGCGTCACGACTTTGCGCTCGAAGTGGGCCGCAACCTGACCCACGCATCCGACACGGTCGAGAACGGCGAAAAAGAAGTGGCGCTGTGGTTCGAGAAAGAAGAACTGGTAGGTTGGTCGCGCGAAGTGGATCGGTGGGTGTTCGAAAGTTAGTTGAGCAGATTTGCAATTCCCCACGCCCTATTTACGAGCCTGGTCGATTTCAGCCAGGCTCGTATAGTTTTGATGCCCCGCAGAGCGATTCTGAATGACAGTGCAGTGGAAAGTTGTTGGTAGGGTTGTAAAGGTCATCAGCGGATAGAAAACGGATAAGCGTATACGCTGGCCTGCATCCGTTTATCCGTTACCAAATCCGTTGGTCACCGTTGATGCCCCGAGGGAATTTTTTAATTTTGATCGCCAGAGATGGGTGTTTTTTATTGACAGTTGTATACGCCATCTTCGATATTGAGATAAAGACGGTCGTCAGCGGTTTCGTGGATGATTCCTTGAGCAAGGACACAATTTCCTTTTTTCAGATCGGGATAATAGAAGTCAGAATCCATGAAGAAGAAGCGGTGATCAGCGTCAAAGTAGATGCGTGAGCCGCCCCAGGGAGGAAGGTCGTAACTGTACACGTTGCCATAGACACACAGGCTTTGGCCGAGGTGGAAGGTGGTAATGTCCGACCAGGAAAGGCAGTCGTTTGATTTGGCTTCTTTGGTTTGGATGAGTTGGGTATAGATGTTAAAGGGGGTAGGGGTGCGCGGGCGGCGTGTGGCTGTTGGAAGGGGAGTGGCAGTAGACGGGTTGAAATAGACGATGGGGGAGGTAAGCATGTTACGGATAGGGGTACTGCATATCCATTGCACAATGACCAGGATAAGAACAAGCAGGCCAAGCCCCAGGCCTTTGATGATATTCTTGAAAGGGGAAGGTTTGAGATTGCGTCCGCAGTAGCGGCAAACAATAGCGTCATCTTGGATTTGTTCAGCGCAGAAGGGGCAGGGTTTCATGTCCGGTTACTCGAAAGATTTTCGCCAACCATTAGCGCGAGCTTCGGATTCAGTACAAAACCAGCGTTCGCCGTATTGGGGATCAATGCTTGTGCTGTTGTAGAAACGTTGCCCAGGGACATGATATATCTTTTCACCAGTATCAAAGGAAATGTTACCTTTGATGTCGCAACCAGAGACGTGAGACGTGCAACCTGTAGGGCAAGAATTATCATCTTTTTCTAAATCATCTAAAGCCCATTGCGTCATATCGGCTTGGGCAGTTTCTTCATAGGATGAAAAACGATTGTAGGGGGTAGTTCGTGCAATATTGGTTCCGATGGCTGACGATTCCGGGGAACGAGAGGGAGAAGACAAGTCATCATTGCAAAAGGAAACAAGATAGCTGAGTGCAATTCCGATTAAAACTACTCCAATACAACCTTTGAATTGCTTCCAGAAAGATTGCAAGTGACCTGTGTAAGTCAAAAACAAAAGAAAAATAATAAGCCCAAGAATAGGAAGAATGTCGTTCTTATTCATATGGTAAGCGGAGAAAACCCAATGTATATAACCGCTGGTTGTGACTTTGCAAGCGTCATATTGCCTCAAAGGGCCTATGATTCTGACAAATTCATCAAAGGCCGCGCTTGGCTTTTTTCACGCCAGCCAGAACTTCCCCGTCACCAGCAGCACCATCGCCCCCAACACGCAAACCGCGATCATGAACATCATGGCAATAATGAAGCGCTGGACGGGCGTCATCCCCAAGAACTTGCCCGGGCGTCGTTTTTTCTTGGCCGGCGCGCGGCCGGGTTGTTCGAACACGGGTTCCGAGCCGTCATTGAAAAAAGAAGCGTCATTGCGCAGGTTATCGAACATGCTCGAAGTATATCACGCTAACGGGCGCAAGTGAACTTCCCCAAAATGTACTGTTACGCATCTGCCATGTTCGTCGCGCAGGGACAGGCTGCCGTCGGATTCCAACCCCACGACTTCACCGATGACGACCTCCCCGCCTCCTACCTCGACTTGTACCTGCTGGCCGCGAAAGGCGAGATTCTCGCCCCAGGCTTTGACCAGCGCATCCGTCCCCAGGCGCGGACGCCACTCCAACAGCGCAGACAGGATGTTGCGCAGCAGGGCCGGGCGTTCGACCGCCTGCCCCAATTCGTGCTCGATGCTGGTAGCCGGGAAGAGCAATGCTTCGGGCGGTGGGACGGCGCCTTTCAGCACGTTCACGCCCATGCCCAGGATGAGCGCGTCCAGTTGTTCGCCTGTCCAGGTGGATTCGACCAGGATGCCGGCGGCTTTCCGCCCGTTGAGCAGCACGTCGTTCGGCCACTTGATGAGGGGCGCGAGACCGCGTTTTCGCAGGGACTCGGTCAACGAAACGGCCAGCAGGCCGGTCGTCCGGGCGGGATGCGCGCGTTCGTCCGGCGTGGGGCGCAGGATCAGGCTCATCGCCAATGCTGTCCCGCGCGGGGTGAACCATCTCCTGTCCATGCGCCCGCGCCCGCTGGTCTGTTCGTCGGCCAGCGCCAGCGAAAGGTCGGGCGCGCCCTGGGCGGCCCAGGCCAGGGCTTCGTCGTTGGTGGAGCCGGTCGAGTCGAAATAGCGAAGACTGGCAAGAGGCAGGCCCGCCAGGGCTGTTTGGAGCGCCTTCTCGTCCATCAATAATAAAGTAGGGCGAGATGGTCTTGCCCTACGGGAGTACGTACCAGGGGTTGATGAAGCCGCCGCCCTGCCGGACTTCGAAGTGCAGGTGGGCGCCCTGCGAGTTGCCGGTGTTGCCCGCTGCGCCGATCCACTCGCCAGCATAGACGCTTTGGCAGACGCCGACGCCAATCACGCTCAAGTGGGCGTACAGGGTGGAGTAGCCGTTGCCGTGATCGATCTGGATGACATTGCCGTAGCCGTAGTTGTCGCCGCCCTGCGCCATGGTGACCACGCCCGAATCGGCGGCGTAGACGGGCGCGCCCTCGCCGGCGGCAATGTCAATGCCCAGGTGCCCGGACCAGTAGTCGTTGCCAGAGAGGAAGTGGTTGTCGGCCGGCCAGACGAATGCGCCGCTGCCAACCGCCCCGCCGGGGCAGGAACTGCCAGATGTGCCGGATGTACCCGATGAACCGGTGGCGATGGTGGGGATCAGCCATTGTACGAACTCGCGTGTGCCGCCGGGGATCATGACCCAGGAACCGGGTTCGACCTTCGGGTCCGTCAGGTCGATGTCGTTGCCTGGCCAGCCCAGGATGTCGTCCACCTCGGCTTCGTATTCATTGGCAATTGCTTCCAGCGTATCGCCGTCTTTCCACTGGTAATAGATGCCGTCGGTGGGCGGTATGTTGAGCACCATACCGGGTTTCAGGTTGTGCGGGTCATCCTGCATTTCATCGTAATTGGCCCACAGGATGGTTTCCGGTTCGAGTTCGAAGTTTTTCGAGATCGCAAATACGGAATCGCCGCGCGCGACCGTGTATTTTTCTATCGTGTAGCGCGGGCGTTCAGGCATATTGGTCTTGAGTTGGATGTTGCGGCCAATGGAAGTAAACCCGCTGGTGACGATCTCCGGCGCAGAAACTGGCAAGGCGACAGCGGGCGGGTTGTCTTCGGGCTGCGCGGTCGGTTCCGGGACGAGCGCCGAGGCCTGGCTGGCGCCTTTGTACCACAGCCCGCCGCCCAGGATGCTGGCCGACAACAGCAGGGTGACGAACCAACTGAGGATGTGAAAGCGGTTGCGTTTCAGGAAGTCTAAGATTCTCATGCGTCTTGGGTCAGGTTTTCGAGGAATTCCTGATTATTTTTGGCTCTTTCCAGGCGGGTAATGATGGCTTCGGTAGCGACGGCGTTGTCCATGCCTGCGCCCTGCGGCGGGGGCGAGATCATTTGAATGTACATGCGGCGCATCAGCCAGACCCGTTGCAGGATATCGGGGCCGAGCAGCAGGTCTTCGCGGCGAGTGGACGAGCGTTCGATGTCCACAGCCGGGAAGATGCGGCGTTCCTGTAATTTGCGGCTCAGGTGTAGTTCCATGTTGCCGGTGCCTTTGAACTCCTCATAGACTACATCGTCCAGGCGGGAGCCGGTGTCTACCAAGCAGGTAGCGATGATGGTCAACGAGCCGCCTTCTTCGATATTGCGCGCCGCGCCGAAGAACCGTTTGGGCGGGTAGAGCGCCGAGGGATCCATACCGCCCGAAAGCGTGCGCCCGGACGGGTTGACGACCAGGTTGTATGCGCGCGCCAAACGGGTGATCGAATCCATTAAGATGACCACATGACGGCCAATTTCCACTAATCTCTTAGCCCTATCCAATGCGATCTCCGCCGTGCGGACGTGGGAGGTGACCGGTTCATCGAAGGTGGAAGCGATCACTTCCGCGTCCACCGAGCGGTCCATGTCGGTCACTTCTTCGGGGCGCTCCCCGATCAGGGCGACCATCAAATGTACATCGGGATATTGTTTGGCAATGGAATTTGCGATCTGTTTCAGGATGGTGGTCTTGCCCGCCTTGGGTGGGGAGACGATCAATCCGCGTTGGCCGCGGCCAATGGGCGCCACCAGGTTGATCAAGCGCGGCGCCAGGGTATCGTGCTCGATTTCCAGGTCGAAGCGTTTGTCGGGGAAGATGGGAGTCTGGTTCTCGAAGGCCGGCCTGTGGGAGGCGTCTTCCGGTTCCAGGCCATTGACCGATTCCACCTTCAGCAGGCCGTAGTGTCGTTCTGATTCGCGCGGCGGTCGCACATGCCCGATCACCAGATCGCCTGACCGCAGGTCGTATTTTCTCAACTGTGCTTGGGAAACGTAGACATCCTGGTCGCTGATGCGGTAATTTGCTGGCCGCAAGAAGCCGATCCCTTCGCTCATGATCTCCAGGATACCGCCGCGCAGTTCGACGCCGTCCCTTTCGGCTTCCACCCGGCGGATTTGGATGGCCAGGGACTCCTTCTTCAGGCGGTTGGCGTTTTCGATGCCAAGTTCCTTGGCCATAGCCCTTAGTTTGACCAGGGGTTCGTTTTCTAGTTCTAGTATTTTCATGTTATTGTCTCAATGTTGAATGATTGGGTTGGAATGCAGAAAGGACCAGCGCCCCCGTTGTGGGCTGGTATTTCACTTAGTTGGGTTGGAAGGGGTGGGTATTCTCAAATTCACTGACGCGCAACCCGCGCAGGCGAAATAGCAAACGCAGATCGAGCACTGAAGTATTGTAAAGAAGCGGGGAAGTTATATGGATTATAGCACGTTCGTTCTTGCAATGCAAGAAAAATTTTGTCCGTGTTTGCCGATACTTCGCGCGGGGAAACTTACCCCAGGTAGTCCAGGTATTTCAGGCCTGAACCTGTATTGAATAACACGACGCGCTCATGCGGCTGGATCCAGCCGTTGCGCGCCAGTTCTTTTGCCGCTGCCAGGGTGGCTGCGCCTTCGGGGGCGGCAAACAAGCCTTCTTGGGCTGCCAGTTGTTTTTGGGCTTCCAGGATGGCCGTGTCGCTCATGGCAATGGCTATCCCCTGGCTTTCGCGGATGTCGTTCAGGATGAGGCGATCGGCAAAACTCTTCGGTACGCGCAATCCTGAAGCGACCGTGTAGGCGTTCAGCCAAAAGTCGCAGAATTGAGCGCCTGTTTCGAATGCAGCGACGACCGGAGCGCAGCCCTCGGCTTGCACCGAGACCATCCGGGGTCGTTTTGTATTTTCCAGCCAGCCGAGCGCCTCCAACTCGGCAAAGGCCTTCCACATGCCTACCAACCCGGTCCCGCCGCCAGTTGGGTAGATGATCACCTCTGGCAGTTCCCAGTCGAACGTTTCTGCCAGTTCATATCCCATCACTTTTTTGCCTTCCGTGCGGTATGGCTCTTTGAAAGTCGAAACATCGAACCAGCCCTCCTCGCGGGCTTTGATGCCTGCCATGCCGGCCGCGTCGCTAATCAAGCCATCCACCAGCACCACTTCCGCGCCTGCAATTTTGCTTTCTTCGATATTGGCAGTGGGCGTGTCCTTGGGCATGTAGATGAGCGCCTTCATGCCGGCGCGCGCGGCGTAGGCCGCCATAGCGCCGCCAGCGTTGCCCGCTGTGGGGATGATGACCTTTTCGATTCCCAACTCCCGGGCTTTGGAGACCGCCGCAGACAGCCCACGCGCTTTGAATGAGCCGGTGGGATTGCTGCTTTCGTCTTTTATGAAAAGATTGAGGAGCCCCAACTCTTTGCCTACCCGTGAGGAAGGCAGCAATGCTGTGTCTCCTTCGCCCAGGGTGATCATGTTTTGTGGTTCGCGCACGGGGAGCAGTTCACGCCAGCGCCACATCCCCTTTGGTCGTCGGCGGATTTCGTCCCTGTCCACCTGCTGGCGCGCAGTCGCCAGGTCATAGTTCACCAGCAATGGGGCTTGGCAGTCCGGGCAGAACGTATGCACTTCATCGGCCGAGAAGATGGTTCCACAATCGGAACACTGGACATTGTCCAAGTAGGATACTTTTCCAAGGGTCGTCGCGTGTTTGCTTACCGGGGTAGTTGACATGATAAAAGTCCGGTTGCGCTCAGGACGACTGTTGTGGGGAAGGTACAAACGCTTCCACACGCGCCCACAGTTCGCGGATGTTGATCGGCTTGGACATGTACACGTCACAGCCGGCGGCCAGGGCTTTCTCTGCATCTCCTTTGAGCGCGTTGGCGGTAATCGCGATAATGGGGATATAGGCCAGCGCTTGTTTTGCTGTACTCGCGCGCAGCCTGCGCGCCACTTCATAACCGTCCACGTCGGGCAAGTTAATGTCCAACAAAATCAGGTCTACTTCCTGGTTCTCTGCTACTTCGATTCCTTTCAAGCCATTGGCGGCCTCGAGCAGGCGATAACCGCGCGCTTCGAGGGCGCGCTTTACCAGCATCATATTGTCTGGATTATCTTCGATGTAAAGGACATTGTTTCCCATAACACTCTCCTTATTCTACATTCTTCTCTTCGATGACCTGGATGACCTGGTCAACGAACTTGCGGGCAGGCAATGAGCCTTTTTGGTATACGGCCTGGATGTGGCCGTTCAATCTTTTCCGTTCCTCGGGCGTTATGTCCTTGGCGCTGACGACTACTACGGGAATGTCGCGCGTGCGTGGATCCAGTTTGAGTTCCTCCACCAGGCCAAAGCCGTCAATGCCGGGCATCATCAGGTCGGTGACGATCAGGTCGGGCAACTTCTGCCGCGCCAGCGCCAGCCCCTCCCAGCCGTCCCTGGCAGTATAGAGGCGGTAGGACTTATGCCGTTCCAGCAGGCGGCGGATGAGCAAGGCGTCGTCTTCGTTGTCGTCGATCAATAAGATAGTGGTCGTCTTTTCATCCAGGTTTTCCAGCGCGGCTTGCAGCCCCTCGCGCGGGGCGGGAGACTGATCCTCGCTCAGATGGACATCTACTGCCCATTGGTCGCCCAGGACATGCTTTTCGACCGGGAAGGTATGCCCCGTGCAATTGACCACGACGGTCTCTTCTGCGCCGATGAGGTTGTCCCTGAGCATCTTTTCCAAGCCTGCAAATGCTACCGCTGCCGCAGGCTCTACGGCCATTCCCTCGGCCTTGGCAAGCGCGCGCATGGCCGAGAAGGCTTCGGCGTCGCTGACCGATTCCATGACGCCGCCGTAGGTTTGGGTCAGGTTCCACAGGTACGTATACGTCTTGCCGGGGTCGCCGGTGGAGAGAATAATGATGCGCGTATTGGGGATGACTGGCTCGGCAACCTCATTGCCGGCTTTGAAAGCGTTGACCATCGGCGCGCAGCCATCGGACTGGATGATGGCCAGTTTGGGGATGCGGTCGATCAGGCCCATCTCGAACAGTTCTTTGAAGCCGTGGTGGACGCCCAGCGGTCCCAACCCGCCGCTGACGGCCTGGATATACCAATCGGGGGCGCGCCAGCCAAGTTGTTCCACGATCTCGTAGGCGATGGTTTTCATCGATTCTTTGGCAGGGATGGAACTGGCGCCGCGGTCCAGGAGCAGGTGGCGGCGCTGGGCAAACTGCGAGGCGATTTGTTTCGTCTGGTCGTAGTTGCCGCTGACGCGGATGACCTCGGCGCCAAACAAGGCGGCTTCGCGCAGTTTCTCTTGCGGCACCAGGCTGGTCATGAAGACCCATAACTTGATGCCCGCCCGCGCGCAGGCGGCGGCGTAGGCCACCGCTGCGTTGCCGGTGGAGGCGATCACGGCCTCGCGCACGCCGCCCTCCAGCATGGCCGCCACCGCCACAGCCGCTTGACGGTCCTTGAAGGAGGAGGTGGGGCCGTAGCGTTCGTCCTTGATGTAAACATGGGCATGCCCAAGTCCGGGGGCGAAGCGTTGCGAAAGCCACAGGGGAGTCCCTCCCGCCGGGTACAAGTCCAATGCGGAGGGGTTGTCGAGCGGCAGGATGTCGCGATAACGCCACATGTTGAAGGGGCGTCGGGGCAACCCGCGCAGGATTTCGCGCTTGAAAGCCTGGTAGTCATAGTGGGCTTCGAGCCAGTGCGAATCGCACTGTTTACAGACGGCCGGGGTGAAAGGCTCGTAAGGCTGTTGGTGGCCGCACAGGTTACATTGCAGGAAGGAGGGAATGGTCATTTATTTTTCCTGTTTCTCGATGGTATCGTTGATGCGGGCTTCAAGGGGTAATTCTACATAGAAAGTCGAGCCTTCGCCAGGGATACCGGTGCTTTCGGCCCACAGGCGGCCTCCGTGCATTTCGACTAGTTTACGGCTGATGGGCAAGCCCAGGCCGGTGCCGCCCGCTTTGCGCGTGGAGGATGAGTCGACCTGCGTGAATTCCTGGAAGATGGTTTCCAGTTTGTCGGGCGGGATGCCGATGCCCGTGTCATGGACTGTGACCAGGATACTATCTTCCGTGCGTGTGGTGCGCATACTGATCTTGCCTTTTTCTGTGAATTTCATGGCATTGTTGACCAGGTTGAGCATCACCTGGCGGAGGCGGGTGCGGTCGGCAAAGACTTCCACTTCCTGGTCGGAGTCGCTTTCGATGAACAGGGAGAGTGATTTTTCGCTGGCAAGTGGGGACGTAATGCTGGTCACCTCTTCGAGGATCTCGTGGAAGCAGAAGGTTTCGGGGCTCAGGTTCATGCGCCCGGCTTCGATCTTGGCCATGTCCAGCACGTCATTGATGAGATGGAGCAGGTGCTGGCCGTTCTTCTGGATGAGTTGCAGGTCGTTGTTCATGTTCTCGGTCAGCGGGCCGTCCAGTTCTTCGAGCATCACATCCGCAAAGCCGAGGATGGAGTTGAGCGGGGTACGCAGTTCGTGCGACATATTGGCCAGGAAGGAAGACTTGAGGCGATCCAATTCTCGGAGTTGGGTCACGGTGGCGGCCTGTTCCTGGTATAGCCGCGCGTTTTGGAGCGCAATGGCTACCTGGGCGGCCAGTGTGGCGTAGATATTGGCTTCTTCTGGCGTGAATTGGTCCTGTTGGTCCGACTGGACATCGAAAACACCGAGGAGTCTGTCACCAACGATCATGGGGACCGCCATTTCCGAGCGTGTGTCGGGCAGCAGGCGATTCGAAAGGTGTATGGAATCTTTATCGTGGGTCACATCGTTTGCAACCACAAATTGACGTGTGCGGGCGGCCTGGGCCACAATGGATTTTTTGTGTTCCAGGGGAATGCTCCAGCCTTGGGCCACCATTTTTCGCCCGACTTCGCCGGCGCCGATTGCCAGCAATAGCGTTTGCCCGGTGTCATCTACCAAGTAGATATGAGCATGATAGAGGTTGAAACGTTCCTTTGTAAGGTCTACCACTTTTTGGAGCAGTTCATCTGGGTCGAGTAAAGTGGATGTTGCGCTCGACAATGCGGCCACGGTTTGGAGTTGGCTGGCGCGTTTGGCGATCAGGTCCTGGGCCTGCCTGCGTTCAGTAATATCCTGGTTTGCGCCATACCAACGGATGATCTTGCCGTTCTCATCGCGTTCCAAGTGAATGCTGACGGCGATGTAGCCCACGCCGCCGTCTGCATAGAGTACGCGGTGTTCCAACTTCGCAGTGAAGTGGCGCTCTGTGGAAGCAAGCGCTTTTTCGATTTCTATCCCTACCAGCGCTGCATCATCGGGATGGACGAAGCGCTGGGAATACTCGGCCGATGACATTTCATACCCGCCCACTTCTTCAGCCGTTGTATGGAAGATGGAATAAAAGTGATCGTTGAAAGTGAAGATGTCTCTTTCGAAATCGTATTCCCAGTTGCCAAGCCGGGCAATATCGAGGGCCTCAGATAACTGGGCTTCACTGGCGCGCAGGTTTTCCTCTGCCTGTTTACGTTCGGTCAGGTCGCGGGCAAAGGCCAATACTCCCCACACATTGTTGCTGGCATCGCGGAGCGGGATCTTGATCGTGTCGAAAATGCGAATCCGTCCATCAACGGTAGCAGGATCATCTGGGAAATGCTGCGGCATGCCGGTGTCCATTACTAAGTTATCATCAGCCCAAAAGCCGCGGATATCCTTTTCAGGGTTGCCTTTGACCAGTTCCTCCGGGAAGCCTAGTTCGAGGTCGTTCTTGCCGATGAAATCCTCGGCCGATATGTGCAGGGCATTGGCATAGCCTCGGTTGACCAGTTGGTAACGATGTTCACGGTCCTTGACGAAGATCCAGTCATCGGTCGAATCGATCACGTTGCGGATCAATTTTTGCGATTCTTTGGATTCGTACAATGCCGATTGTGTCTGTTCGAATAGACGAGCGCTTTCCAATGCCAGCGCAACCTGCTCGGATACCTGTTCCAGGAAAACCTGGTCATCGGGTGTGAGGGGGCGATGGGGCTCATCGGCAACTGCCACCTTGCCGATCACCTCCCCGCCGGGTAGCGCCAGGGGAATAGGGGCAAAAAGTTCCTCTGCCAGGCTGGCCTCTTGAATCGTCCTGAGCCCGCCCTGGTCGAACATGAAACCCGTAGGGATATCTGCTTTTTCCCGAAAAGCCTGCCAGCCTTCGTGGCTCATGGCGCGGTAAAGACGATTGATCTCTTCCAGGTGTTCGGCCATTTCCTGGCGCAGGCGGGTTTGCTCGATGGCCACTGCAATCTGCCCGCACAAGCCTTCCAGCAACAGGCGGTCATCCTCGGTCAGGGCGCCGGGTCGGCTGCTTTGTACGTCCAGCACGCCCAGCACTTGGTCGCCCAGCTTGATGGGGACGGCGATTTCGCCCTTTGTGTCGGGCAACAGGGGATTGGGTTGCCAGTCGGGGTCGTCGGCCAGGGTAGAGCGCATCACGGTCTGACCCAGGGCTGCTGCCGTTCCGATCAGGCCGCGTCCCATCTCCATGCGATGCCCCATTGCCAGCATCTTCTCCCCAATTTCTCCATAGCCGTTGATCAGCACAACGGCATCTTGAGATGGATCGTAACGCAACAACTGGGTATGATAGTAACCCAGGCGTTCCTTGGCCAGGGTTACCACCCGTTGGAACAATTCACTCAGTTCAGCTGCCTGGGAGATTTCCTGGGCAATTTCGGTGCTGACTTGTACCTGGTAACCGCGTCGTTCAAAGGCAGTTTGGATTTGTTGTTCGAGATTCTTGCGCTCGGTGATATCGCGCAACGCAGTGACACGGACTGTCCGGCCTTCGTAAGGAATAGCTTTGCCGGTAATTTCAACCGGGAACGTCGACCCGTCTTTTCTTAACCCCATCACCTCGTAGGGCCTTTCATACCCTGAACGGATATTCTGTGCGGTGATCTCTCGTGTTTCCGGAGTGAGGAATTCAGTCGCTGCCATTCCAATCACTTCCGACAGCTCATACCCAAACATTTTAGCAAAGACTTCATTCGCATCCAACAAGATGCCTTTATCGTGGATGACAACGCCTTCGACAGAAGCTTCGGACAGGCGACGATATCTTTCTTCGCTCTCATTCAGCCTTTGCTCGGCAATCTTGCTTTCGCTAATGTCGATGAAGGCGCCGACCAACCCGGCTACATTGCCGCTCTCATCATAGAATACATCCTTCGCGAAGATCACAGGACGAATGTTTCCATCCTTATCCTTTGCCGTGGATTCATAGATCTGATGCTCCTGGTTGTGCATCAGTTCCAAGTCCTTCTGATGATATATGTCGGCATTCTCACTGGGCCAGAGATGATGAACTGTTTCGCCTCGAATTTCATCAGAGGTCTTTCCCATGATTTCGGTAAAGGCGCGATTGCAGCCCTGATACCTGCCTTCCTTGTCTTTATAGAAAACAGGGGTCGGGATGGCGTCCAGCAGGGCATTGGTGAAGTTGACGTTTCGTTTGAGTTCGTTCTCTGCCCGCTTGCGGTCAGAAATATCGCGCCAGGAGGAGTAGAGCATTGTTTTGCCCCCTACGACCACGGGGGTCAGCATCACTTCGACGGGGAAATCTTCGCCATCCATGCGGCGATGCATCCACTCGAAGCGATGACCACCTTTTTCCATCGCGGTTCGGATCATCTCATCCGCTTTTTCGCCCGAGGGGCGTCCATCTGGCTGGAATTCCGGCGAAAGCTGGGATGGGTGAGTAGAGAGAACTTCCTCTTTATTCCTGGCCCGCAAGATCTCCACCGTGGCCTGGTTACATTCCACGAAGATATTATTCTCTAATATTTGGATGGCATCGCCTGAATTTTCGAACAGGCCGCGAAAAAGTATTTCACTCTCGCTGGCTGGCGGCTTATCGAGTATGTATTCGTGTTTGCCTGTCATAGGCTCATACCTCCATCAGCATTTTCTGAAGGTCCATTCTTATTGAGAACTTGGTCATCGTCGTCGGATTGATCTGGCATGGCCATGCTGATAATGGCCCGGCGTCCCATTGCAGATCCCAGTTCACGTACAGCCATGCGCAAGATGGTTTCTGGGTTGGTGGAACTATGGACCGCTGCCGTAATCTGCCGCAAAGTCTGTTCCCGTTGCGCCAGCCTTTGCGACGCCGCCAACGCCTGTTCAGTCTGCGTCGACAAACGCAAGTTCTCGATGTGGGCGCTCAAGCGCTCTGTTACAGAGACAATCAATTGCCATTCCTCATCCGATAGTGGCATGGCGTCGTCAGCGCGAGCAATGCTCAATTGACCGATAGGTTCACCGCCCACTTTGATATCGCAAGATAACTTTGCTTCCAAGTCCTCTGGCCTGGCCACTGGCGACACTTTTTCGCCATCATAGAGGAAACCAACCCCCACTTCCTGATTTTGACGCAGATATTCCTCCCAGCCTTCGCGCGTCAGGCGGCGGACTGCCTGTTCGGCCTCGTCGCGGTATTTTTCTGCCTTGGCCAGCAGGCGCAGGTTCTCGATGTGTTGGGCAACCTGGGTAGCGGTTGCCTGAATGATCTCTTTTTCGGTCTCCGTCCATACGTGATCCGGATCATCTTCCACGCGGATCTCACCGACTTTTGTGCCTGTTACATGAAATGGTATTGCAAGCACATTCCCCACATCGGGAGACGCGGTCTCGACTTCTACCAGCGGAATGACCTCATCCTGTGCATAGGCAAAACCAATCCTTTCACTGCGCTCGATCCCGTCCAGGAATTCCTGCCAGCCTTCGGCGGTCAGGCGGCGGGACTGTTCCTCGATTTCGGCGCGGGCTTGTTCAGTTTGCGCGAACAGGAAAGCGTTTTGGATGGCAATGGCCAGTTGGCCTGCCAGGGCTGTGAAAGCCGGCAGGGTGGTCTCATTCAGGGCGCCTGGCTGATCGCTTTGCATATCCAGCACACCTACAACAGTGTCGCCCACCATCAGGGGAACGGACATCTCCGAGCGCGTCAGCGGTAGCAGCGGGTTTGGCAGGAAGTTGCTGCTTTTTTCGGTGTCTTCGATGATCACCGCTTGCTTTTCGCTGACCGCGCGGCCATTAATGGAGCCCAGGCCAATTGGCAGGTGATGGTACTTCCGCATCAATTGTGCGCCGACCTGGCCGGTGCCAGCGCTCAAGACCAAGTTGCGGCCTGAGGGGTCCACAAGATAAATCTGGGTATAGTATAGGTTGAAGCGGGAACGAATAATCTCGACCGCTTCGGCCATCATTTCATATCGGTTGGCTACTTTTTCAGTAATGGCCCTTCCCACTTCAGATGCGGTTCCCAGGTCGTGGGTTCGGTCGGCTATGCGTTGTTCCATTGTGATGAACAGATCGCGTAGTTGGATCACCATGGCATTAAAGGCTTGTGCCAATTGGCCGACTTCATCCTTGCTGGTGACCTGGACGTTCTGGTTCAAGTCGCCTTTTTCGATGGCCTCGGCCGCGCGGGTCAATATGGCCAGAGGCTTGAGTGAGCGGTTTGTAGTGACGGTCAGGCTGTAGGCCCCGCTTACGAGTGCAAGCAAAACGCCCAAGGCTATGAAAAAAATGCGGCTGTTTTGGGCCTGAACGATGGCGGTGCGGTCGATCATAATGTCGACAACACCAATGATATCTCCTGAATAGTCGCGCAGGGGCAGGCTTGTGACGCTGTAACTGCGGCCGTTGTTTACAACGGGTGAAATAAATCTCTCACCGTTTAGGACTTTGGCATAGATGCTTGGCTCGGGATATGTTCCCTCGATTGTGGAGGCCAGGATGAGCAGATCAGGCGTGGGTCCGTCTTGCAGGAGCGAGAGGTCTTCCAGGGTGGCCAACGACATAGAATCGCGGGTGAGCATGATGCGCCAGTCGTTGCCATACTCGGTTTTCAGGCTGGCGACGAGCGCCTCATCAAAGTTGAGGCCGAATTCGACACTGCCGATCTGGCGTCCTTTGTAGAATACGGGTTCCACACCGCGGATACCTGCGCCTCCGCGTCCCACTTCCAGTCCCGAAATGGGTTGCCCGGTTGCGTTCACTTTCAGGACAGTGAAGCGAAATGTCGAAAGATCATCGCCAAACTTTGTCGGGCTGTGCAAACGCAGGAAGGAAGTAGCGGGCACCAGGTGAAATTGGAACTGACGGATCTGGTATTGTTTTTCCAGCGCGCGATAGGTATCGATAGTAATGTCGTACAAAGCATCTCGGTCTCGTGCAGCGAATGCCGCTTGGACCTCGGGGTTGGTCGCTGTTTGGATGGATAGGCCAGTGGCGAAGGTGGCGATGTTTTGGATCTTGGCAAGAAAGAATTCCTCGGCCTGGCGACTGTCTTTGGCTTCATTAGCCTTTGCGTCAGCGGTTGCCGTCAGGTAAGTGTATAAGAAGAAGCCGACAAATACCAACGAGAAAATGAGCAGGGTCGGGGCCAGAATCTTCCATGAAAGGCTCATCCATCGTGAATATTTGCTGGGTTGGTCTGGGTCGCTTGGCGAGGGGGCAGCTTTGGGAGATGGGCTTCCCTGTGCCTGGGTGGGTTCTACATGAGCCAATTCCTCTTCCAATTCCGTAATCCGGGCTTTGAGCGCTTCGAGCTGGCGCATTCCAACGTAAGCAGGCGGTTCATATTCGGCGAACATGTTGATGATCCGCCTTTGGATATTATTCTGGGCGGGTTTCTTCTGTGCTTTTGGTTTTGGATTTTTTGCCATAGAAATTACTCCATCAGGCTAGATGAAGGTAGTGAACTAATTGTTGAGCCGTTCACTTTGCCCGAAAGATGAAATTGGCGATTCAAGGATCACGCAGGTTTCTTTTGACCCTAGCGCGCGTCCCAATTCACGGGCCGCCACTTGTAAAACGCTTTCGAGCGTAGCAGCGCTCTGTATTTTCTGGCTGATCGAACTGATCAGGGCTTCTTGCTGCGCCTGCTGTTGGGTTTCGGCATAGGTGCGCGCATTCTGCAAAGCGATGGCAACCTGGTTCGAGATGGACTGCAACAGGTTGGCATCTTCCCGGTCCAGCCCGTCAACGATATTGTGCTGGACATCCAGGACGCCCAATACTTGTTCACCCATAGAAATCGGCACAGCAACCTCCGATTTTGTCTCAGGCAGTAAGGGGTTGGGTAGCCAGTCCGGATCTTTGGATGTGTCGGGGACCAGGGTAGGCCGATTGGTCTCTGCGGCGCGTCCAACCAGGCCCTTGCCTCTGGGGATTTTATGGCCTTTGGCTAGCATGGCTTGGCCGGCCTCGCCGGTGCCGCCAACCATAATCAATTCATCCCCGCTTTCATTCAGCAGGTAAATATGCGCATGATAGTAATTGAATGCAGATTGAACCTGTGCCACTACCTCCCGCACCAATTGTCGCTGGTCGAGCAGGGTGGACAGGCGGCGGGAAACTTCCACGGAGGTAGCCAGCGCTTTGGTGCGATCTGCCACGCGCTCTTCCAGAGAACCAATCAGCTCAGTCAACTGTCCAGCCATATCGTTGAAGGCATTTGCCAGCGTGCCGATTTCATCCTGCCTTTCCATTTCAACCAAGACATCCAACTCCCCGGCGGCCAGCCGACCGGCAGCGCCAACCAATTCACCCAGCGGGTTGGCGATGGTTCGTGTGACAAAGAAAGCCGCTAATACCGCGAGAATGGCTGCGCCAACCGCTACACCAGCATTTGTGACAATGGATGTAAAGGCGGCTTGCAATGCTTCATCTTGTTCAACCTCGGAGACCAGCGCCAACTCAAGGTCAGGCAACCAGCGATACGCGCCCAAGACCTGGGTACCTCGATAGCCTTCATAGGAGGCTGTCCCGCTTTTGAATTGATTGAAAACGTTATCTACGCCCTGGGTTCGAATGTAGGTATCACCTGCAGGATAACCTTCAAACTTAGATTTGGTCAGCAAAGCGTGATTGGAACGCACCAGGTAGGTCTCACCGGTTTGACCGACACCAATATCTTCTAGCATGATGTCGTTCAAAGTAGCCAAATTCGCCCGGCCTGCAAGCACCCCCCCAACTTTTCCATCTGCGGTTCGCAAGGGCCTGGAAGCAATGATAACAATCTCTCCCAGCGACTGGGAATACTGAGGAGGCTGGATAAAGAGATCAGCCTGCCCTTTGCGGAAGAATGCCTGATTATCATACAATTTTCCAATGTCAGTTTTATCCGTCGAAACGATAACCTGTCCATAAAGATCAAGAATAAAAAGATCCTGGAAAACTTCAGTTTGGGACGCAATCAAATTCAAACTGTCTTGTGTTTCAGCAAAAATACCGTTGGAAATATCTTCGTTAAGCAGGGCATTGGCAACTGCGTTCTCCTCGTGCGTATGGTAAATCACGCGTAAGGTATCTTCCATTGTCCGTACCCACTCATTGATGCTGTCCTCTTTCAATGCCGCGGATGAAGAAAGGTGAATATAAACATCAGTGAGCGTAGCGCGGCGAAGCACAATGGCTGAAATTACTCCACTCACCAATAAGGGTAGAATCACAAGCGCAAGGAAAGATATCACCAAACGAGATCGGATACTCCCATCCCAGGCCCGACGAATTCGGAATGCTGTCCACGATTGTGGGGATTTTACTGCCTCGTCTTTGTTCGGATTTTCAAATTTTACATCACTCATGTTCGTGGCTCCATTTCTCGCAGAGTGCGACACTCATATCACAGCCTGAATGTGCCCAAAAAATGGGGCACATTCGACAATTAAATTTAGTGGGAACCTTCTACAAATTTATTGGTATAGACGGTGTTTAAGTCTACTGGCGTATCAAGGTAACCTTGCTCGATGAGAATGCTTTGGGTATTCTGCCAGACCGCATCATCCATGAAACCAATCGGGGCGTTGCCAGTATCAATCAAAGGGATTTGTAACTGCATCGTGGCCAACTCAAAGGAAGGATCCAAATCTGAAGCATATTTAATGGTGTGATCCACAGCATCCTGGGGCGATTCAATCGCATGTTGGTATCCTTTGAGCGTTGCCCGCATGAACCTTTGGACCAGATCAGCATCTTCGGCGACCAGGCTGCTGGCGGCAAAGATCAAGTTGTTGTAGAACTCAACGCCATAATCACTGTAATAGATCAAATTTACCTTATAGCCATCCAATTCAGCCTGGATTGGTTCATTGGTCGAGAACATGCCGCTCGAGGCATCCATTTTTCCCGAAGTCAAGTCACCAACACCGTAAAGTTCATTGGGTACAAAGGTCATGGTATTTTCGTCGATGCCCAACGTGTGTAGCATAGCAATGAACTGAATATCCCAGGTTGTATCCAGAGTGGGAGAAATCACACCGATGGTTTTCCCTTCCAGGTCTTGAGGCCGCTGAATGCCTGAATCGGCTAATGCCATCACGACCATAGGGCTTTGGCGGAAAATGGCGCCAACAGCCATCATATCCTGGCCATTTGCCTTTGCCCGCAAAATGCTATCGCCTGCGGCAAGACCAAACTGGGCATTCCCTGCCGCAACTTCAGAAACTGGATCAATATCAGGACCGCCTGCAACCAAGTTGACCTCAAGGTTCTCCTCTGCGTAATACCCTAACTGGTCAGCGACATAAAAGCCCGCGAACTCAACCGTTGGAAACCAACTGAATTGAACAGTGACTTTATCTGGCTCTGCCGCAAAACCACTACCACATGCAGTCAAGACGAGAGAAAAGGCTATTAAAATAGCCAAAAAGATAGATGTTTTTTTGTTCATTGAATTTCTCCTATTCGTAAACTATATTGATTGGTTTTTGATACCAGTATGAGTTCATACTATCTCTGAAGATCTGCTCGAACAAACTCGTAATCCCAATTAATTCTTGTCAGTCTGACTGGTGGGCTTCAGGCGCACGCTGGTCTGTGTGCCAAGGGCATGCCCTACTTCCCGCACGGCCACTTGCAGCGCCTCTTCCACACGGGTCGTATTCTGGATCTGTTGGGTGACAGCGCTGATGAGCGCTTCCCGCTCTGCGCGGTGCTGGGTCTCGCGGTAGGCTTGCGCGTTTTGCAGGGCGATGGCAACCTGGTTGGCAATGGATTGCAGCAGGTCAACGTCTTCCTGCTTCAATCCGTTTACCACGTTATGCTGCACGTCCAGTACGCCCATCACCTGTTCGCCCAGCGAAATTGGCACAGCGACTTCAGATTTGGTTTCGGGCAGCAGGGGATTGGGCAGCCAATCGGGGTTCTGGGACGTATCTGGCACCAGCACAGGCTTGTTGGTTTCTGCCGCACGGCCTACCAGACCCCTGCCTTTGGAAATCTTGTGCCCTCTCCTGAGCATAGTTTGCCCGGTTTCGCCGGTGCCGCCGGCCATTACCAGGTCCTCGCTCTTTTTTTCCAACAGGTAAATATGTGCGTGGTAGTAATTGAAGGCCGTTTGCACTTGCTCGACCACTTCCTTGACCAGTTGAGTCTGGTCGAGCAGGGTGGACAGGCGGCGGCTGACCTCGGTAGAGGTTTGCAGGGCGCGCGTGCGCTCGGCTACCTTTTGTTCCAGCCCTTCCAGCGTCTGTCGTAGTTGGGTGGTCATCGAATTGAAAACTGTTGCCAGAACACCGACTTCGTCCTTCGTCCTGACCGACGCTTCGATCGCCAGGTTACCCTGGCCGACCTCCCGCGCTACATCCGTCAGTTGCAAGATGGGACGCAGGGTGCGATTGAGCAGGACGAAGCCCAGTCCGACCGTGATGAGCAGTCCCAGCATCGTCAAGCCGATCAGGTAGACCTGCATCTGTCTCACGGAGGCGAAGGCTTCCCGCGTTGGCAGTTCGACGATGGTCGCCCAGCCTGTGCCTGTGATGGGTGTGAAGAAGCCAACGACTTCCTGCCCGTTCAGCCCTGCATATTCCAGAAGGGCCTGTTCTTGTTGAGCGCCAGCCACGAAATCAGACACAGGCGGGATTTGCGTCATATCTTCGCCATACCGTTGCAGCACTGCGCTCGGCTCCTGGTATGCCAGGAAGCGTCCTCCAGCATCTACCAGGTAGGCGTAACCGGTCTCGCCGATTTCGATGCGCGCAACCTCTTGCCACAGGCGGGCAACATTGGCTTCCGCAACCAGGATACCGGAAATTTGTCCCCCAGCCGCCTTGACAGGGATGGCAACTTGTACTGACAGTAGACCACTTTCGGGCGAAACGAAAATGGGGCTGATATACGTGTCGCCGCTAACGGCCACGCGAAACGCCTCGCTGTCGGCCTGGCTGCCCAAGTCGCTGCGCGAATACGTGCGCGTGGTCGAAACCTTGACCGCTTCGCGGCCACTCTTGGTCAACAACGCAATCTGGCTGAACACGGTTCTGCGGCGGATGAGCAATTGCTCCAGGGCCGTTTTTTGCTCATCGGACGTCAGGGCCATCAGCGACTGGGTGCCTTCGAAGAGCGACAATTCATTGACGACGCTGTTGATGTAGGACGAGACCAGCAACGCGACTTGCCCGGCGCTTTTTTCCTGTTGCTGCAAAATATTCTCTCGCTGGGTACGTTGAGCAATCCCAATCAACATCACCCCCAGGACAACGATGGATAGGATGGTAATCAGTGCCCAGGTGAGCCCTAACTGGAACGTCAGGCTCTGATACCACCGTATACGGTGTACGCTGCTCGAATCACTGCCTTCGTTTCGTTGCTCCATGTATAAACTCCTGCGACCTCATTCGACCTGCTCGAAACGTCCCGAAGGTCTTCTGTTTTGCCCAAACCTTCGGGACGTTGCATAACATTATTGACCTAAGCGTACCTTGCTGGCAGCAAATGCAGCCGGCCAGACAGGCACCAATTCCCCATCCTGAATCTGCGCCATGAACAGGGTCGCAAATTCGTTCTGTCCATCGGCGTCGAAGTGGATGCGCTCGGCTGGCAGGATCATCTGCGGACCCTGCGGCATGTCAGTCGCGGCCAGGGCAGCGCGCAATTGCGCTTTGTCCAGTGAACCGGCCCGTTCCAGGGCGTCCGCAAGGACGTAAACGGCCTGGTAGGCGTAGGCGCTGTTACCGGTGATGTCGGCTCCAAACCGCTCATGGAAACGCGCATTCAGTTCCTTTCCACCAGCAGCATACTCGGAATACTCGACCAAGGTAAAGGAGCCCTCCGCCGTTTCGCCCAATTGTTCGACATATTCAGGATAGACCACCCCGCCGGCGGCATCCACCAACGGAATAGTTGCGCCTGCCTCGGCTAACGCCCGGGCAATCAGGACGCTGTCGTTCAGGTAAGTGACTTCCAGAATCGCATCCGGCTCGGCTGCCAATACCTGGGCGACTTCGTTGCTAAGGTCGGTAGCCCCTTCGGCGGTGTAACTGACCTCGGCCACCACCTCCAAGCCGTTCTCCTGGATAGCCGCTTTCTGCGCCAGCGAAGTGGCCGTGCCAAAGTCGGTGTTCTCGTATAGCAAGGCAACCCGCTGGACAGGATAGCCCGCCAACTGCGTTAGGTCCTTCAAAAAGAGCACCTGGTCACGGCCATAGTACTGCGCTTTAGGGCAAACGCGGAAGGTATATTGGAATCCGCGCTCGGTGATGATGTCTGAAATTGCCATGTTGACGATGAAAGGTGTCTCCAGACGCTCAGCGGCCTGGGTTGCGGGCTTGGTTACGCTGCTTTGGTAGGCCCCAATGATTGCCACCACATTCTCTTCCTGGATGAGGCGTTCGGTCTCCTGGGCGCCGATATCCGGGTTGCCCTGCGTATCGCCGAAGACCAGCTCCAACTTGGCGCCGCCCAGGGATTGGATGCCCCCCGCGGCATTGATCTCTTCGGCGGCCAGCACGGCGCCGTTCTGGTTATCCTGGCCTGTGCTGGCTAAATCGCCGCTGAGTGGGTAGAGGACGCCTACCCGCACGACATCCACGCTTGCAGGTTTGGGTTGGTTGCCGCAAGCAGTGAGCAACAGTAGCCCGATGATGGCCGCCATGCGAAGAAAATGAACAACCTGCTGATGTTTCATGGTAACTTCTCCTTTTTATGTTTGGAACAAATTTCCTCATGCCAGTCGTGGCAATGAGACGCTGAAACGAGAACCCTTTCCGATCTTGCTTTCCACGCTTACCTGCCCAGCGTGGGCCTCGACGATGGATTTGACGATGGCCAGCCCCAACCCGTTGCCTTCAATATCCTTGACTGCCTCGCTGTGAGCGCGATAGAAACGGTCGAAAATGAAAGGCAGGTCTTCCGCCGGGATACCATACCCCGTATCTTCCACATGGATACCGACTGCGTTTTTGCCCTTCTCGACGGAGATCTGGATGCGGCCGTTGGGAGGCGAGTATTTGATGGCATTGCCCACCAGGTTGCGTAGCGCCTGTTTCAATTGCAGCGCATCGCCCTGGACCCTGGGCCTGCCCGCTGTTTCCTGGAAGGATAACGCCTGCTGCCTGGCCTCGGCCTGCGGCTGGAATTCCTCCACCACCTCCGAAACCAGGGTATTCACATTCACTTCCTCCTGCTTGAATTCCAGGCCGATGTCTATCTTGGCCAGGTCGAGCAGGTTCTGGACCAACTCGTTCATATTCAAAGCCGCAGTGTGGATGTGGCGCACGAAATCGGCCTGGGTTTCGGTCAGCGGGCCAGCCTTGGGTAACAGGTCCGCGAAACCGGCAATCACCCCAATTGGGTTCTTCAAGTCGTGCGAGGCGGTAGAAATGAATTCATTCTTGACCCGTTCCAGGTCTTTGAAATGCGTCACGTCCTGCAAGACAACCACACAGCCGCCGTCTTCGATGGGGGTGACGCTTGCCGTCAGCGTGCGGTGATCGGGCCAATCCAGTTCCCCGGTTCTGGGTTCCCCGGATGAACATGTCTCTTCGACCAGGTCAATTAACCGGTCATAGCCGCGCCCCCTGGCAAGCGGCAGCCCAAGTTTGGTTTCGAAATCGGTGAACAGTTTTTCCGCCGCCGGGTTCAACAACACCAGGCAACTGTCGCTGTCGAACATCAAGATCGCATCGGCTGCGCTCTGCAAAACGGCCGCCAGCCGGCGCTGTTCGTGCGACACGCTGGTGTACAAGCGCGCATTCTCTGCCGCAATGGCCGCCTGGCTGGCAATGGCTTGCAGCAGCATTTGGTGGTCCGTGTTGAAGTAATGCGCTTTTTCGTGCGTCAGCACCAGCAGGCCGATCAAATCCAGGCGGCCAAACATGGGAACCATGATGACCGATCGCGTTGGATCCTCTGGCGACGTTTGCCAGCGTGCATCGTTCTGGGTATCGCCCACGATCAAACCCTGCCGCGTTTCCTTGACTTGGGCAAGGAAACCGTTCAAAGACGGGAATTGCGTTTCGAAGTTCGGTTTGGCTGGATCGGGAATACGATATTCCCTGTGCAGCGCCCCTTTGGGTGTAAAAATGATGACATGCCCGAGCATGGCGCCCAACGTTTCGACGGTGCGGCGCAAGACGACATCTGTCAACTCGTTGATGTCCGGACGGGCGCTAAGGTCCTTGCCAATTTCGGGCAGGACGTTGAGTTCCCTGTTGCGGCGGCGCAGCGCGTCTTCCGCTTCTTTGACCCGCAATTTGGTGCGGATGCGGGCGAACAATTCGCGCTTGTCGAAGGGCTTGGTGATGTAATCATCAGCGCCCAGGTTCAGGCCAGCATGGATGTCGTCGGCGGTGGGGCGGGCGGCGGTCAGGATGATGACCGGGATGTGCTCGATCGTCGGGTCGGCGCGCAATTCTTCCAGCACCGTAAAGCCGTCTTTTTCCGGCATGTTGACATCCAGCAGCACCAGGTCGGGCATTTCGGCGCGCACTTTCTCCAGCGCTTCGACCCCATTGCAGGCGGTGATATAGTTGAAACCCTCATTGACCATATAGCGGGACAGCAGGGTGATGTTGTCGGGTACATCGTCGGCAATCAGGATGGTAAAGGGTTGGGTTTCTGTTTCCGCGGCTGGCGCTGTTACCGTGTAGCGTTCCATGGTTTGCATGGTGTTGCTCACGATCTGGCAAATCCGTTCCGGGCGGAAAGGCTTGATGATGGTTTCATCTACCTTCAGGCGGCGGGCTGTTTCTTTCAGCCCAGGGACATCATAGGCGGTAATGAGGATCGAGTGCGCCGGCCGCCCGGCGGGGTGCGACTGCATCCGCTCGATCAACTCCAGGCCGTTCATGCCCGGCATCATCATGTCGGTGATCAGGATGTCCACCGAATTGTCCCCGACCTGGTCAAGGGCCTCTTTCCCGCTACTGGCAGAAAGCACTTCCACGCCAGGGCCAAGTTGCGAAATCGCACGCGCCAGGGTCGCAGCCGTGCCGGGATGGTCGTCCACGACCAGCACGCGCATCTGGGTTGGATTGACGGGGGAGGTCGAAGTATCCATTGCTCCCATTTTCCCTGAAATTCCCCGCTGAAACGATAGGGATGGGAGCAAAAAAGTTGGCAAAAGTTGGGGGAACGGGAGCCGCCTCGGGTCCAGACCTGATGCGGGCCGCCGCGCGAGGGGCAAATGCGGCCCTTCGTCCTACTCCGTCACGAGACGGTAACCCGTCCCGCGCACGTTGATCAGCAAGGCGGGGTTGCGGCTGTCTGTTTCGATTGCCTGGCGGATGAGGTGGACATGCCATTTAGCCAATTCCTGCGCCTCACGCGCTTCGGCCTGGTAGCCCTGCGCCTCTGCCGCCAGGGTCTGGTAGTCCACCACGTGGGGCGCATGGCGCGCCAGCACCAGCAGGTAATCGAAGGAGGTGGGCGGCAGGCTGGCGGCGCGCTCGCCGACGGTCACACGATAGGTGTGCAGGTCGAGCAGCAGTGCGCCGCGTTTCAGGAAGCGGTCTGCAGACGCAGCCTGCACGGCGGGTGCGGGTTGGGGTTCGTCGCTGCCCTCCAAACTTTTGAGTTCGGCTTGCAGCGCTTCGATCTGCATTTGGATTTCGCGCTTGCGCTGTTCCTTTTGCTGGAGCGCAAGGACACACCGGGTTCGTTCGATGATGGTTTCTGGTTTGAGCGGTTTGAGCAGGTAATCGGTCGCGCCGCGCCGCAAGGCTTCCACTGCCGAGTTCAGGTCGGGCTGGGCGGTGAACAGGATGACGGGCAGGCTGGGGTTGCTGGCATGGATCAATTTCAGGGCATCCAAGCCGGCCAACCCCGGCATACGGATGTCCATATAGACCAGGTCGAATTTGGTCGTCTCCAGGAATGCAATGCCCTGCTCGGCGCTCTCGGCGCTGGTGACTTCGAAGCCGGCCCGCTGTAAGATGCGCGCCAGCGTCTTGCGCAGGGAGGGTTCATCGTCAATGACCAGGATGTGACCAGTGGCGTTCATGCGCCTTTCTCCGTTCCAATCGGCAGCCAGATGTTGAAGGTGGCGCCGCCTTTGGGGTTGTTTTCGGCTTGGATGCGCCCGCGATGTTTCAGGATAATATCATACGAGATGGTCAGGCCCAGGCCGGTGCCGCTTTGTTTGCCGGTTACGAAAGCGTCGAAGATATTGGGCAGGATGGACGGCTCGATGCCGGGCCCATTGTCTGCTACCGATAAAAAGACTTCGCTGTTCTCTGGCAGGGAACGAGTGCAAACGTCCAGCCTTCCGCCGGTGGTCATGGCCTCGACCGCATTCATTAATAGGTTGAGGAATACCTGCCGAAGTTGGTCGGCCAGGCCGGGGACGGCTGGCAGGTTCGGGTCGGGGTGGAACGCGAAGGAAATGCCGTTGTGACGCAGGTGGGTAGCAACCAGCGCATAGACATCTTCGACCAGGTTGTTGATGTCCACAGGCTGGAAGTCTTCATCCTGGACAGGCCGGTAAGTGGCGCGCAGGCGCGCAATCATGGCGGCCATGCGCTCGGATTCGGAAAGCACGATCTCCAGATCTTGTTGGCCTTGGGCGGATATGTCCCTCTCTTCCTTGAGCAGAAAAAGGGCGTTCTGGATGGCTTGCAGGGGGTTATTCAACTCGTGCGATACGGAGGCTAGCAGGCGTCCCATCACGGTCAACCTTTCGCTCTGGATCAACTGGGCGCGCATGGCTTTTTCCTGGTCGAGGGCGTGCTGCAAGTCGGTGTACAGGTCTGCTTTTTGCAAGGCAACTGCCAGTTGGTCGGCCACGGCGCTTACCAGTTGCAGGTGGCGCTCATTGAGTTGCCCTGGCGTCTGGTGCTGGATATCGAGCACGCCTACCACCTTTCCCTCGATCTTGATGGGCGCCGCCAGTTCGGCTTTCGTGTCTGGGAGCAGAGGGTTGCGGTAGAAGAAGATCACTTGCTCCACGTCGTTCGTCATGAAGGCCTGGCCTGTTTCTGCTGCATGACCAACGATGCCTGCGCCGGCTGGGAGACGGTGGCCTCGCTGTTTGAGTTTGGTCCCGATCTTGCCAGTGCCTTCCCGCAAGACCAGGTCGCCGCTCTCTGGGTTGACGATATAGACCTGTACGTGATAATAACCGAAATTCCTTTGCAGCAGGTTGACCACTTGCTTTATCAAGTGGCCCGATTCGACCGAGGCAACCAGCCCCTGGTTGATGCGGTACAGGGCTTCCACTTCCTTCAGACTCTGTCGGGTGGTCTCCAAGAGGCGCGCGTTTTCGATGGCGATCGCCGCTTGTGTGCTCAACGTTTGGATCAGCCGTTCATCATTCCTCGAGAAGCCCGGGATTCGATTGCTTTGGACGCTGATTGCCCCGATGGGTTTCCCGGTACTTTGGATGGGTGCCACCAGCAGGGAACGGTAATTAGGTGGGGAAGCCGGGTTGATGAAGCGCGAATCGTTCGCGATATCTGGGATGTTGATGACTTCTCCCCTTGCAATGGCTTGCCCGGCTGCGCCTTCCCCCAGCCGCATACTCGATCTTCCCTCTTGCGGTGTATTGAACCCGGCCACTGCCTGCGGGACCAACAGTTGTTGTTTTTCTTCCAGCAGGTGGATAACGGCTTGTTCCGAACCTGCGATCAGGGCTTTGGCTGAGTCTACGATGATCTGGAGGACGGTCTTCAAGCCTACCCGTTCCGTTTCGCTCAGAGCGCGCTCGATCTTGGCAAGGGCATCCGCCTCCCTCAGTCTCTTTTGTATCTCTTCATTCTGTTGGATGCTCCACAGCGCCAGGCAGATGTTCTTGCCAATCTGTTCGGCGCGGCTCATATCTTCCTCTGTAAAGGGATGCGGGGCGTCGAAGCAAACCACCGCCGCGCCGAATTTGTATTCCCGAACCATGATCGGAATGCCCAGCGCAGAATGCGCTTGCTGGGACTGGCTTCCCGAAACGGCCAGCGTGATGTTGTATGGAGAATCGGCTGCATCGTCTATGGCCAGGGCATGTCCGCCTTGCATCACCGCCTCCACGAGGCTCGCTTCGCCGGGCGAAATCGGCAAGCCTGTTAGAGGCGTTTCGATGGGAAGGGTGGCCGCGACCAGGGTATTCTGGTCGTGTTCTTCGTCCCACTTCGTCAGGTAAGCGGAATCGGCTTCGAACAGGTTGGTAAGATGGATGACCAGGTGATCGTACATCTCTTCCGGGGCTTTGCCTGCCAGGATGGTCTGTGTCATGATATTGGTCAGGGCAAAGTAGCGTTCGCGCGAGCGCAACGCCGCCTCGACGCGGAGCGTATCGTCCACCCATTTCCGCAAGCCGCCGGTGATCACTCCCACAAACACGAGGATGGACAGTCCCGGAATTGCTTCGCTAACGATCTGGGAGATCGGGCCATAGCCGTTCAGGAGGAACAGGAATATCACGACCGGAACCGCCAACAGGCTGGCGATGACGCCTCCGGGCAGGCTGAAAAACCAGCCAGCTGCAATGACCGGCAGCGCGATCAGCGGCGTCCCTGCCGGCCCGAAGGCTGCCAGAATTGTCCTGAAAGACAGGATATAAACAGCCGTCAGCCCCAATACGATTCCCCATTTGAGGCTGAACGATCTGGTCAGGAGGAGGGATGATCTCTTCTGGGAATCCATGCTGTTTCCTGGTAGGCTGCGCCTGCTTCAATTGTAGCATTGTTGGAGGCGGGGGAGGAAAATCGTAATTGGGTTGTAAGGGAGGGGTAATATAGATGTTCAGAAAGGTTTTTTCCAACTTGCCGAGTTCGCTTATCCGTTATGCCATTTGCTGACCGCTTCCTTCGTGTCTTCCCTTCGACTTCGCTTGGGGCAAGCCTCTGTCATATCATCCCCTTGTGGGACGCCCAGCGGATACCCTTACGGGCACAGGCCGTAGCCGCGTCCACGCGCTCTACGCCCGCCTGACCAAAGATGGCATGGATGTTTTTTTGCATGGCGCGATTCTAGCAGGGTTTTTCGGATTGGTGTGGTAACCTCGCCTGTATTTCTCTGTTTCCTGCTACAGGTCGTTCCTTTGTTGTGATATCTGGTCAAGCA
>JBMOMP010000122.1:0-4049 GCA_049323115.1 Chloroflexota bacterium | reverse complement strand
TATCGAGACCGCTCATCCGCTACCCATCCGCTGACCACCTGCAGCGCGGCGGCCTGGCCGTAAAAAGCCCGCTCGACGCTTGATGCTGTCATTCATAGCGCGGCTTTTGGCCGCAACGAAAATGGGACGCAGATTCACGCAGGAAACGCTGATCTTTTTCTTTTTATCAGCGCAAATCAGCGTTGATCTGCGTCCAAAGAATCTTCGCGGTTGCAATAGATTCTCAAAGGTAATGCTATAACAGGCGCGCGCCTCTCTAACGCGAATACCCTGCGGGTACGATGTTGCGCGAACGGGGCGAAAAAGAACCAAAATATTCGCGTCACATCGTACCCGCGCAGTCCCCAAAGGGAGCAGGGTATTCGCCCTTTTCGCGGCTTTCGCGTTGAGGGGTAGCACCGCACTTAAGTGTGGTCGAGCGTTTTGAACCGCGATACCCATTCTGGGTACCTAGCCCGCGAAGAAAACCCCTAAAATTTAGCGTTCTTGGTGCTCTAAGTGCCCGAAAGGGTATTGCGGTTTGACAAAGGCCTCGAACAAGACTCCACGGTTAAGTGCTGTCCTGCCCCGGCATGTAAAACTGCCAAAAGCGGGTTTTTCTCCAGAAAAACCTTGCGTCTTGGCGGCTAAGTCCCCAGAATGGGGATTGCGTTAAGGTTTTGGGGTTGCCCCAAAAATTTGAAAAGATACCAGATTTTTTCTTTTTATCAGCGCAAATCAGCGTTGATCAGCGTCCAAAGCATCTTCGCGGTTGGCATAGCTTTTACAGGGTAATGCTATAACGGGCGCGCACCGGAAGAGCCTCCTCCCCAGGGAGGCTCTTGGTTTGACGGCAGTTGAATAGCATCCCCTTTGGGGATAGCATCCCCTTTGGGGAGCCGTACCCCCTCCTCACGCCGCCGCTTTCACCTTGCGCGTGGGCGCTTTGCGCTCGGACTTCTTCTTCAGTCCCAGCGCCTGCACCTGGTCGGAGTCCTTGCCATACTGCGCGACGACCTGATCTTTCACGCCCAGCAGCATGTTGTGGAATTCCCATTCGGCGGCGGCAGCCGCGTCGCGGGCGGCGGCCAGCGCATTCTGGGCGTTGACCTCGGCCCTTTGCGCGCTCTTGAGCGTTTCGAGTTTGTCCTGCACGGCGGCTTTGGCGTAGGCAGCGTTGGCGGGCGCGTAATCGCCCATCGTTTGCAGGGCGGTGTAGGCGTCCAGGTCGGCTTGCAGGGCAGCAGGACGGATTCGGAAAATACAATCATTATTATATATCTTACAATTATCATTACATGCTTCGCGATTAATGTTACATACGATGTAATGACGATGTTATGCCTTGCAATCGCCATGATATACAATTTCCTTGCAATCTTCCGCGCAGCCAGGCAAGCGCATCCCCTGGCGCGCCAATCTTCAACCCCGATCTTTCTGCTACTTTTGGATCGTCCAAAAAATGTTTGCGGTTGTGGGTTACCAGGTAATCCACTTTGACCCTCATTGCCGCCAATAAAATGGGGATGTCGTCGGGGTCGTTGATCAAATGCAGGTTGGCCGCTTTTTCCTCGCCGGATGGGTCTTGAACTACTGTCAACTTTGCCGCTTTCATCGCTTCGCGCAGGTTGCTCAAGTTGCCTGGGGATTTCTTTGCTATCGAACGCTCCGATTCGGCAACGACCATCTCGCTAACAGTCAAAAGGATTTCCTCCTGCGCGCCTAGTTCGAGCAGGACGTAGGCCGCGCCTTTGTTCGAAATGACGCCTGCGATCAAGCATTGCTATCCAGGAAGATGTTGAACTTGGCCATGATGCCTGGTCATTCTTTTTCTGGATAGCGCTCTCGGTTGTAAATCTTTCTCTCTTCATCCAGCTGTTCGAGAAGGTCATCCAGCGTCACATTTTCCTCCTGCAACCGCTTCTCGACACGTGCAGTGATCTTTCCCAAGCGTGAAACCCTGGTGGTCAACAGGATCTTTCCCTCGCCCAGGTCGATGATGGACAACTGTTTCCCTTTTTCCAATTTATATTTTTCACGCAAAGCGACGGGCAAAGTAATACCGCCTCTGCTTTGGATTTGAATGGTCGTTGTCATGGTCTCTTCTCCGAATACGCTGGTCTATCTATTATTGGAGGATACAGGAAAACGGGCAAATGAGCAAGAGGCAACCCCGCAACGCCCTATCGAGAATTGCCGGAGGCAACGCGCCGCCAAACCGCGCAGGCCGTTATCGGTTAAAATACCCTTGGTGCCTCCACGCCTTACGTTTTACGCAGTACGCATTACGCTTTCCCCATGCCAGCCTCCGACCAGGGCCTCAGCCTCCACCGTTACATGCTCATCCCCCGCACCCTCATCTTCCTGCGGCAGGGCGACTCGTACCTGCTGCTGAAAGCCGCGCCCACCAAGCGCCTGTGGGCCGGCAGGTACAACGGCCTGGGCGGGCACCTCGAAGCCGGCGAAGACCCCCTCTCGACCGCCCGCCGCGAACTGCGCGAAGAGACCGGCCTGCAAGCCGACCTGTGGCTGTGCGGCGTGCTGGTGGTGGACACCGGCCGCAACCCCGGCGTGTGCCTGTTCGTCTTTAGCGGGCAAAGCCTGGGGGGGCAGCCGCGGCCGTCCATAGAGGGAGCAGCCGAATGGGTCGCCTTCGACGCGCTGCCGTCCCTGCCGGCCGTCGAAGACCTGCCCGTCCTGCTGGCGCGCGTCCATGCCATGCGGCGCGGCGATCCGCCCTTCCTGGCGCGTTCGTATTACGATGAAGATGGGAAACTGACCGTGCGCTTTACGGAGTGAAACGCTCCGCCTCTTCCCCCGCCCAGGCCTGCAAGCGCATCGAGAAGGCGCTGCCCTGCCCGGGCTGGCTGACGACTTCCAACTTGCCGCGGTGCTGCTGGATCACCTGGCGGGTGATCGCCAGCCCGATGCCGATGCCCCCGAACAGGTCGCCCTCCTCCCTGTCCAGGTGATAGAAACGGTCGAAGATGCGCGGGCGGGTGGATTCGGAGATGCCGATGCCGTGATCCTCCACCGTCACCTGCACCTGCTCCCCGGCGCGCTCCAGGCGGATCTCCACGTCCCCGCCGTTGGGGCTGAACTTGATGGCGTTATCCACCAGCGCCATCAGCGCCCGCTCCAGCGATTTGGGGTCGCCTGAAACTGCTGGCAGGTTGCGCTCTTCCTTCAGGCTGAGGTGGACTTTACGCGCCGCCGCCCGCCCCTTGTACTGCTCCAAAACATTCGAAGCGATCTCGCCCATATCCACCGCCGTGAACTCGGGCAGCACCAGGTCCATCTCCTGCAAGAACAGGATGTCGTTCACCAGCGTCACGATCTGCTGCACGTTGCGCGCCACCGTTTCCAGCGCGTGCGCCAGGTGCTCTTTGTTGAGCGTGTTGTTTTGTAAGATGTGCAGGTAGCCGCTGGCAGCCATCAACGGCGTGCGCAGTTCGTGGGCAATGTTGGTCAGGAACTCGCGCCGCGCCACCTCCTGCTCGGCCAGTTTCTGGTAGGCCTGCGCCAGTTCGCGCGCCCGCAGGCGCAGGTCTTCGATGGCCATCTCGTCGTTCTCGCGCAGGCGGTTGCTGATCTCGCGCACCATCGCCATAGACACACTGGGGCTGTGCTTGAGCACCTTGTCGAAGGCTTCTTTGTCCAGTTCCAGTACGATCAGTTCGGTCTTGGCGGTCACGGTGGCGGCGCGCGGCGCATTGTGGATGATGCCCATTTCCCCGAAGAAATCGCCCGCCCGCAGGGTTTTCAGCAGGCGCGCTTCCGATTTGTTGATGTCCTTCGTGACCTCCACCTCCCCTTCCAGGATCATGTAGAAGGTCGTCTCCACCCGGTCTTCATAGCACAGCACGCTCCCAGCCGGGTAATTCTGTACCTGGCTGCGGGAGACCAATTCCTGCACCTCGTCCGGCGTAATGCCCGGGAAGGCGCGGGGGATGATCTTACTGGGGGCGCGTCGTGTGGTCATGCGGCGATTTTAACACCTTTCACGCCAACCTCCCTCCACCCATTGGTAGGGGCAGGCCTTGCGCCTGCCCCTGCGCGGTTGTGGCGGG
>JBMOMP010000121.1:0-4165 GCA_049323115.1 Chloroflexota bacterium | reverse complement strand
TAGAGAGCAGGGAGCAGGGAATAATCCTGCTTTCATCGAGGCGTCGCTTTCGGAAGGCTTTGTCCTGAAAAACGACTGCTTACTACTCTCTACTCATCTCATCACTGACTCCGAAATCTTTGGCTGGGAGCGCCCTGCGCCGCGCCTGCGTCCGCGCCAGGTGGCCGAAGCGCCCGAAGCCTTCTACGCCGACCTGTTGCCGGGCGACCACGTCGTCCACATCGATCACGGCATTGGCCGCTATGCCGGGCTGGTGCAAAGACACCTGGACGGATACGAGCGCGAGTTCCTGGCAGTGGACTACGAGGGCGGCGACACGCTCTATGTCCCCGTCCACCAGGCCGACCGCCTGAGCCGCTACGTTGGGCCGGATGGCGGGATGCCCTCCCTCGACAGCCTCGGC
Source organism: Chloroflexota bacterium (assembly GCA_049323115.1). GTDB lineage: Bacteria > Chloroflexota > Anaerolineae > Anaerolineales > Villigracilaceae > JAABUE01. Next base: position 3,762 of record JBMOMP010000121.1, on the reverse strand, counting down.
AGCCAGTTCTGGCACGAGAAAAAGGAGCGCGTCAAGCAGGCGGTCCAAAAAGTCGCGGCAGAACTGCTCGATTTATACGCGCGCAGGCAGGTCGTCCAGGGGTATGCGTTTGCCGCGGATTCCGCCTGGCAGAAGGAACTCGAAGATTCGTTCCCGTACGTCGAAACGGAAGACCAGTCGCGCGCCTTGCAGGAGATCAAGCGCGACATGGAACGCCTGCGCCCGATGGATCGCCTGCTGTGCGGCGACGTGGGCTACGGCAAGACCGAGGTGGCGCTGCGGGCGGCCTTCAAAGCCGTCATGGATGGCCGCCAGGCGGCCGTGCTGGTGCCTACCACCGTGCTGGCCCAGCAGCACTACGAGACGTTTTGCCAGCGGCTGGCAGCCTTCCCGGTCAAAGTGGAGATGCTCTCCCGCTTCCGCACGCCGCGCGAACAGACCGAGATCCTGCTTGGCCTGGCGCTCGGGGAGGTGGATATCGTCATCGGCACGCACCGCCTGATCTCTTCGGACGTGCAGTTCAAGGACCTGGGCCTGGTCGTTATCGACGAGGAACAGCGCTTTGGCGTGACGCACAAGGAGCATTTCAAGAAACTGCGCACCGAAGTGGACGTGCTGACCCTGACGGCCACCCCCATCCCGCGTACGCTCTACATGGCCCTGACCGGCGTGCGCGACATCTCCAACCTGAACACCCCGCCGGAAGAGCGCCTGCCCGTCATCACGCATGTCGGGCCGTACTCGCCGAAACTGGTGCGCCAGGCCATCCTGCGCGAATTGGAACGCGGCGGGCAGGTCTTCTTTGTCCACAACCGCGTGCATACCATCGAAGCCATGCGTGCTCATCTCAAAAATCTTGTTCCTGAAGCGCGCGTGGACGTGGGGCACGGGCAGATGCCCGAAAACCAACTGGCCGATGTCATGCGCCGCTTCACGGCCGGCGAGATCGACATCCTGCTCTCCACCTCCATCATCGAATCCGGTCTCGACATCCCCAACGCCAACACCCTGATCGTGGACCGCGCCGATACCTTCGGCCTGGCGCAACTCTACCAATTGCGCGGGCGCGTGGGGCGCGGCGCCATGCGCGCCTACGCCTACTTCTTCCGCCACCGCAAACTGCCGCCCACGCTCGAAGGCCAGCAGCGTCTGGAGGTGATCGCCGAGAACACCCAACTGGGCGCGGGCTATTCCATTGCCATGCGCGATCTCGAAATCCGCGGCGCGGGCGACCTGCTCGGCACGCGCCAGCATGGCTTCATCCAGGCGGTCGGCTTCCACCTGTACACCCGCTTGCTGGCCGATTCGGTCCGCCGCCTGCGGGCATTGGCGGGCGACAAACTGCCGGCCGATGCGGCTGCGCACGGGCGTTCCGTTCCAACGCTCGACCTGCAACCCGTCTCCATGCCTGTCAACGTAGACCTGCCGCTGGCGGTCGGCATCCCTGCCGATTACATCCCCGACCAGGACCTGCGCCTGCGCCTCTACCGCCGCATCGCCGACCTGCGCGACGAGAGCGAGATCGAGGCCCTGGCTGCCGAGTTCCAGGACCGCTTCGGCCCGCCTCCCGAACTGCTGGCGAACCTCCTGTACCAGATGCGCGTCAAACTGTTGGCCGAGAAGATCGGATTGGCCTCCATCGGCCTCGAGGGCGGGCAAATCGTCCTGCGTTATCCTCCTTCTGCCCAGCGGGACTCCGCGCCTCGCCTCCCGGACTTGGGGCCTGCCATCCGCGGCGGGAAGGGCGCCTACTGGCTGACGTTTGGCCACGCCCCCGACTGGCCGCAGCGCCTGTTCGACATGCTGGTACAAATTGGTGAGGCGCAGGCCAACCGCCCCCGGCTATAATTTCGACGAAACCGTCCCGAAGGTTTTCCGAGAGAGTTTGCCGCTTTTACGACAACCTTCGGGACGGTTTTTACTGAAATGCCTGCACTGTGCCGCCCTGGCACGACCCGCCAGGACAGGCAGGCACACGTGAAACATATCTAGAAATCAGACCTCAGTCGAAGGAGGAACCCATGCAAAAAACGATCCTGCTTATCTTGATCCTGGTCATATCCCTGGTTTCTTGTGCGCCAGCAGCGACGCCCGCGCAAGAGGTGGGAGAGGTCGTCCAGGCTACCCTCCAGGCCATGACTGCGCAAGCGCCCGCTGCCACTGCAACTGTCTCTTCTGCCTCCGGCTCCATCACCGGCACGCTCGGCTATCCCGCCGAAGGCCTGCCTGCCATGCGCGTGGCGGCTTTCAACGTGGAAACCAAACGAGTCTATTTTGTGGACACTGCCCTCAACCAGAATATCTTCCGCTTGGAAGACCTTCCCTCGGGAGAGTACCAGGTGGTGGCGTATAGTTTGGGAGGCGAGAGTTTCCCACCTGGGCTGGCTGGCGGCTACACCCAGTACATCGTCTGCGGCGCGCAGCCGAACTGCACGGATCATTCCCTGGCGCCGGTGGCGGTTCTGCCCGGCGAGGACACCTTTGGCATCCACATTGGCGATTGGCCGCTGGAAGAGGGAACCTATCCCCCCATGCCGGGCGAGTAGCCTGCTGACGTGACGGTCACTGGCAAAGCGACCGTCACGTTTTGAATCCTTTGCTATCCCCCTTCCGCGCCTCGCCTCCCGGACCTGAGGCCTGTTGTCCGTGGTAAGAAGCATGCCTGTTGGCTGACATTTGGTCACGAACCCGATTGGCCGGAACGATTGTTGAACGTACTGGCAAGGCTTGTTGAAAAATGAAAAAGGAGTGGAAATTTTTTCTCCAACTCCTTTTTCAACGGGGTTTCTATTTCGCTTGCTTTTTCAACTTTTTGCGTACCACCAGCCAAAATCCGCCGGCGCCTAACAGGACTCCTGCCACAAAGATGATAGCCACAAAGCGATAGCCTACCGGGGGCAGGTTTTCACGCAATGCACGCATACGTTCTACAATGTTGAAGTTGAAATTGAAAGAAGGGGCGGAACCGCCCGTGTTTGCTGCTGCTTCTGCTTCTGTTGCTGCTGCGGCTTCTCGCGCCTGGATTTCTTTCAGGTCGCCGATGAAATAATTCGCCAGGGAAACAGCCTGGACTTCCGTCAGACCGAGATTTGGCATGGCAGCCTCCGGGTTGTCGAAGCGCGGTTCCATGAGATGGTAATAGGTCCAATACCAGGCCCGCTCCTCCCCGTGAAGTTCAAGTAGATGATTTCTATCATCTGTATGCTGTTTTAGAATTTCATCATCCATCTCATTCAATTGACGCCACCAATCCTCAAACTTTGGAGAGTTCAATGCAGTGGTAATGCGCGGCAGCATGACTTTAGGGGTGATGTCCGGCGCGGTGCCTGCCCCTTTGCCTCTCAAAGTATGACAACTCGTACAATTCACCGCGTTGATGAGGATGTCTGGCAGGGTGTATTCATTCCTCCGAAATGGATGTTCATGTTCCGGGTCGTAAGAGATTTTATAGACCGTCATTTCATTGGCGTCGTTCAGCGTGATGGGCGCAAAATATAATCCATCTGGTCCAAAACTAAGGGCGGCCACAATCCCTGAATAGCGATCACCGGTTGTTTTGCCCAGGTAATTCAAAAAAATTTCCGGCACATTATCCTGCTGTTCGCTATACGTCGTGTTGGGGATATTGATAATGCCGCGATAGGTTCCCGACATTCCCAGGAAGAAAGTGTTGTTGTATTTTTCGGGAAGATAATCGTACGCTGCCGAATAGAAATCCATTTGTGTCGGCGCAATTGTTGGCGAAAAGGTAAATTCGTTCTT
>JBMOMP010000120.1:0-35606 GCA_049323115.1 Chloroflexota bacterium | reverse complement strand
ATATTCGGGCAAAATAGCTCTTGTGGGTTCATTGGCTCCTCGCGTGATTTTGCAGTCGCAAGAGTTTGCCAGTGAACCCTATTTTCCGCAAGGTTTATGCCATCCCACGCTTTAGTGAGGTGCTACCGCACGTTGAGCATAGTCGAAAAAGCCTTTTTGGGGCTGAAAACGGCGGCTTGACGGCTGTTTAGCGGTTCAGAATGCCGTTTACATAACCAATGGCGCTGGTTTGGGCTGATTTCTGCCTATTGTGCGCATTTCAGCCACGCTCAACCACCATATATGGGATTGTTGCCCCCTGACTGTCTAAACAGTGTATAGGCATGTGTAAGTGTTATCCACATATAGCCAATGCTTGTGAAATTGCCCATGTCTGCACCATTTATAAGTACTCATTTTGGGCTCCTGCGTTCGCTGTATACCATTTAGACAGTCAGGGTTCTGAAACACCATATTCGGGACTAGCACCAACGGTTACATACAAAACTTTCATCTACTGAGACTATCTGTGGTCTTTCTCTGCTTCCGGAGCCTCTGCGTCCCAATGGACGCAGAGGCCATCTTTTGTTGCAAAGTTACTTTTTGACCGAATCCATGAAAACGCGCATTTTTTCGTCGGTGGTGTTTTCGAAGTAGCAGCCATGCGCCATGATATAGGCCGGTGTGCCTGCGAACAACTCTACCAGGTCATCGCAGTAGGCCCGCACTTCATCAACGGTACCGGCTGACATGAGGGAGGCGGGAACATTCCCCGCGATGATGAATTTGTCGCTCAAGACCTCTTTCACGCGGCGCATATCAGTCTTATCGAAGTGGCACACCAGGGATTTTTCGGGCATTTCAGCCAGGTTTTCCAGGCGGTTGTTGTAAGACCCCTCGATGAACAGGTAACTGGTGATGCCTTCTTCGTACAGCGCCAGCATGACCTGCTTCCAGGTGGGCCAGTAGAATTTCTCGAACTGTTCTTGTGACATGAACGCATCCGCGCCTTTGTGAAGCACATACAACGCCGCGGGGGCGCCCGTGCGGTCACTGGCGCCAACGATGGACTTGATCAGGACAGGTACATAGGCTTCGCAGGCAGCCAGCAGGTCATTCGGTCGGCGGTACATATCCATCAGGATGCCCTTTGTGCCGCGCAAGGTGTCGCCCAGATAGTCGAAGGGGGTCTTGACAATGTTCAAGCCCATGCCGGGAAAGCCTTCGGCCGCGACCATGCCCATCGTCTGGCCAACTGCGCCTAACACCTTCATCAACTCGTTCCCGGCTTCCATCATCTTGTTAAGCATTTCCTGGAAGGGCGGCAACCCAAATGGCACTAACAAATCGATGGTGTCTACGCTTTCCGTGATGCGCGGGAAATCTCCCAGCATGGCCAGGGGTCCCAATGTGCCATAAGCGCGCGGCAGGTATTGTTTGAGCCAGAAAGCGGTTGGGTCGGCGATGAAATCTTTATATTCGTCCGCCATCATGCGCTCGCCTTCGACCGCCTGGATGACCAAATTATCGGGCAGTTTCTGACCACCCCAAACATATAACTTGAAATCCAGCAGATCCCAGGATTTGCCGGGATAGGGCAGCATACCAACGGACACATCTGGCTGGAAGTCACGATGGAATTCCAGGATGGGTTCCCGCAATTTTTCATGGTTATAAACTATGTCTATGCCTTTGATCCCTTTACGGCGCGCGACATATTCATTCGCGCCCATGAAAGGATCGGCTAAAGGACGATCGTGCGGCTCCATATCGTAAATCTTGCGCAAGCGGGCGATGCGTTCTTTGTAGTTCGCTTCCGCTTCCGGACTGGCGAACTGCACCGGCGCATTCTGCCAGGTATCCAGGCGCGCCTTTCGCCGCTCGAGCGGGGACATTTGATTCCAATTATCAGGTCTGGTAAACATGGTCTACTCCTATGCCCATTCTTTGGCGATGGCAACAGCAGCCATGGCATCTTTGCCATAGGCGTCTGCGCCGGTGTACTGGCGGATGTTCTCGTCGATCTGCCCGCCGCCGATCATAACCTTGACATCGGCCAAACCGGCATCCTTCAATGCCTTGACCGTATCCTTCATCGGGTCGAAGGCCAGCGTCAGGAAGCCGCTCAGGCCGACGATCTTGGCGCCGGTCTGTTTGACCGTTTCGACGAATTTGGTGGGCGGCACATCTACACCCAGGTCGGTGACTTCGAAGCCGTTCAGGTCGAGCATGAAGCACACGATGTCTTTGGCGATGTCATGGATGTCGCCTTGCACGGTGCCGATAACGATCTTGCCCAGTTTTTTAGCGGCGGCTTCGCTGGCCATGCGCGGTTTGAGCACGCCAGTGATGGCGGTCATCATCTCGCCCGCCAGCATCAGTTCAGGGATGAAGGCTTCACCGTTTTCGAAGCGCTTTCCAATGACGTCCATGGCGCTCTTGCAGGCGCCCAGGATGTCGGCCGGGGAAGCGCCACTATCGAGCAGTTCATTGGTCAGTTTGAGCGCATCCTCTTCACGCATCTCAGTGATAGCGTCTATCAATTGTTGTGACATGTCTTGTCTCCTATTCTTTATCAGTGTGATTTTAAGGCAACCTGTCGGTTACCTGGTCTGGTCTCCACTCATTTCCGTTGCTCCTACCTCCTTTTGGCTACTCCTTACTCAAAAAGCCCCTTACGCGATGCTTTCAAATAGTTCAAACAGTGTTTGTCTTTACCAAGCAAGAGTTCAGTCGTCACAATGGCGGCTTGCAGTTCCTTGTCGAGGGGATCGAGGATGGCGCTGTCCAGGCCAGCCTGCATGGCCAGCATCAAAAGGCCGCGATTGACCTGCTTGCGGGCTGGCAGCCCGAATGAGATATTACTCAGCCCCATCGTGAAGTGGACTTGCGGGTATTTTCCCTTTACAGCACGGATGGTATCGCAAGCGATCACCGCGCTCTGGTTCATGGTAGCAATCGTCATCGCCAGCGGGTCCACGTAAACTTTGTCATCCGGCACCCCGGCAGCGCGCGTAGCGACCAAAACCTTCTCGATCACTTCCATGCGTTTGTCGAATGTTTCGGGAATCTTCTTGTCGTCCATCGCCAGGGCGATCACTTCACAGCCGTGTTCTGCCACGATAGGCAGGATCCTCTCCAGCCGTTCCGGCTCGCCGCTGATCGAGTTGATCATGGGCGTCTTGTTGACGGCCTTGATAGCGATTTGGAGCGCTTTCGGATTGGCGCTGTCGAGCGAGAGCGGCGTTTCCACCACCGATTGGATGTTCTCGATCAGCCAGACCAGGTCATCCGGTTCCTGTTCCGGATGCGTACCTGCGTTCACATCCAGCCACGTCGACCCGGCTTCGGCCTGTTTTTGCGCCAGGTCCTTGATGAAATCTACGTCCCGTTCTGCAATCGCCTGGGCAACGCGTTTGCGGGTTCCGTTGATCTTTTCTCCGATTATCTTCATATTTGCTCCTGAATAGACCCTAAAGGTTTTAGAAACCTTCAGGGTCTGGTTTATTTTTTGGCAAAATCCTGGTAGGTTACGATCTCACCTGGGGATACAACTACGAATTCACCGTCCCAGGGACCAGATACCATCTTTTTAACGAGGGCAGGTGAACCGTCAATTTCTTCGAAGCGCAGGCCAAACTTTTCGGCCGTTTTCTGTGAATATTCCCTGTAGCGCTCGATTTCATACTGCCCGGTATCGATAAAAGCCAGGCGCTTGTAATTCTTGAGCAAGAGTTTTGTCATACGCCCGGCCTTTTCCTGTCCATATTTTTCGACCAGCAACTTGTGTTCTTCGAAAGGTGTGTCCCCTGCTTCGATCCAGCCTTTGGTCAGGTAATACGTTCCTGGTTCCTTCTTCGCTTGCGTTTTGTAGGCCTCGCACGAGCCCAAAAAGATGGCAATGCAATCATCCGTGCGCGGGATAACCAGCGTAGCCGCCCTTGCTTCGAGGCCGACCACCGCCATCGAACATAGACCATATCCAAGCAGCAAAACATCGGACTTGGGGCTGGCCTCGTCGATTTTTTCCTGCAATGCTTTTTTCAGTTCTGTAGGATTAATGTGCAGGCCAAAATCAAGGACCTCATGCGACACATCGGCAGGGAGGAAAGGCAGCATTTCCTCGATCACCGTTTCACAGGCGATGACCCGGCGATTTGCAGAATACAAATGGGACCAGCGGTCTGATTCTGGGATGTTCTTCACAGGATTTTGGCGGGAAAGTTCATAGTAGAATTGACGTCAGTCGTGATACAATCACCTCAGACAAATAAAGTTATACACTTATATAGGGAAGTATTCAAGTGACAAATGTCACCTTTCCCTGTTTTTGATTGAAATGGCGCAACGACCCAACGGACAAATCCTCGAACAAACTGCCTCTATTGACCGCAGTTCCTATGAGCCTGCCTATGCCCAACTGGTCAACATCCTGCGCCAAAGCATGGCGTCCGGTATCCTGCGCCCTGGCGACCAACTACCGTCCGAAGCGCAGTTGTGCGAACGATACGGCGTCAGCCCGATGACCGTGCGCAGGGCCATCAACACGCTTGTCGATCAGGGCGTTGTGGTTGCCGAGCAGGGGCGCGGCACCTTTGTCAAGCCCATTGCGATGGGGGAAGCGACGTTTGGGCTTAAACATCTACAGGATTTGCTGAACGACACCGAGCACACCACCGTCAATGTCTTGGAAGCGCGGATCGTGAGGGCCGACGAACGTATCGCGCGCAAGTTGGAGATCCCGGTTGGACAGCGTACCATCTACATCCGCCGCATCTTACGGACCGAGGGCCTGCCCGCGTTATATCATCGGGAATACCTGGTCTACGACCCCACCCGTCCCATCGTCGAAGCCGAACTGGAAGTGACGGCCTTACAGCGCCTCTTCAGCGGAGCCGGGGAGACCATCCTCAAGCGCGGCGAGATCAGCCTGGAAGCCACCCTGCTGAATGAAGAAGAAGCGCGCCTGCTGCAAGTGGAACTGCCCAGGGCTGCCTTCTGTTTCGAGCACCTCTTTTATGACTTCAACGATCACCCCATCAGTTGGGGCTGGTTCATTGGGCGCAATGACCTGCTGCGTTTCACTACCCAGGTTGGACTTCTGGAAGGATGAGAGTATTTCCTATGAGCAAACCTAACTTGAACAGTCAACTTGCCCAACTCGTAGCAGACCTGGAAGAAGAGGCCGCCCTTGCCTTGGTCCAACAACGACTTGCAGTCGGCGAGGATCCCCTGCAAATGATCAGTGAGTGCAACGAGGGTATGCGCGAAGTGGGGCAGCGGTATGAGCAGGGTGAATACTTCGTGGCCGGGCTGATTATGTCGGGAGAAATTTTCCGTGAAGTCGTGGAACTCGTACAGCCTTTGTTGGAGCAACAGGCAGAAGGCAAGTCATCGGGAAGGGTGCTGGTCGGCACTGTCTCCGGCGACATCCATGACATCGGCAAGAACATGTTTGGGATGCTGCTCGCCTGTCATGGATTCGACGTCACCGACCTGGGCGTGGACGTCCCACCGGATGTCTTTGCCGCCAAGGCTGTCGAGACCAAACCGGATATCGTGGGGCTATCGGGGCTCATCACTGCATCCTTCGAGACCATGAAGGAGACCATTACTGCCCTGCGTACCCAGGCCAAAGCGCATCATCTCTCCTTCCCAATCATCATCGGCGGCGGCATGATCGACGACCAAATCTGCCAATACGTTGGCGCGGACTACTGGACGCCGGATGCGATGGCGGGTGTCAGGTTGTGCGAGGAATTGTTAGCCAGGCGCACAGACTGAATCTGCTCCCTCCCTGCCAGGTCCGCAATCGTGCACGCCAACTTCAATACCCGATGATTCCACGCGCCGACAGGTTCGACTGGCTCATGCACAGCTACAAAAGGTTTTTTCGAATAGTCACGAAGTATTCAGTAGAATTGAATCCCTGTGCCTTTGCGCCTGAGCCCCAGCCCCCCCATTAGGGGCGTGATAAGCAGGCTTTTTGCAGTAGAGTCCTCTATTCGATCACAAATTTTCCACGGACGCGCGAATGCATGGGGCTGCAAACGATATAACAAACAAAACTGATCGTTCCGCTTTCTTCAGGCGTAAAGTAGACATAAGTCCATTTACCAGGATATATTGGGTCGCTATAAATACCGTAATCTGGGATATTCATCCCATGCGTAGTATCTTCGCTGGTCAGGCGCAAGCAGACTTCTTCGCCTTTTTTCAGGTGGATAGTATTGGGTGTGGGATTGCCACGTTCATATTGCCGGAAGCGAATAGTGATACATTCGCGTTGGGATTCGAGCACCCCTTCATAAACGAAAATGCCCACCGCTGTTCCCGCCAGGGCAATTACCATTACAATGTTAGCAAAAAGTTCCAGGGTTTTCATGGCTGCCTCCAAATGGAAAGCATTTCCTGTTTACTATTCCGAAACTCGACCAGTATTTTGTAAATTACTGCGCATACTGGGCCAGGAGGTATCCGCCGGGCCGGGGCTGTCCGTTTTGAGCGCGTATAGGTGGTTGTCATCTGAGCCGAAATATAACATACCGCCCGGCGTCAACAGCGGCGATCCCGTGATGTATTTGTCGGTCTTGTATTTCCAGAGCACCTCGCCGGCGGGAGATAACGCATAGAAATCTTCATTGTAAGAACCGAAGTAGACAGTGCCATCCGCGCCGACGGCCGGGGAAGAGATGACCCAATCGCGGGTATCGAAACGCCAACCCAGGCTGCCATCCGCATGAATCGCATACAAGTGGTTATCCATGGAGCCGACATAGATGCTGCCATCCAGGCCAATGGCCGGGGATGAAAACACTTCTGCCTCTGTCTGGTAATGCCATTGCTCAGTGCCGTCAGGATTTACTGCATAGAGTGAATAATCGGATGAACCGACATAAACGGTGCTGTCCGCGCCGATGGCCGGGGATGAATAGACCGGGCCGCCAGTCTCGAACCGCCATAATTGATCGCCATTTGGATCGAAAGCATATAAGTAACCATCTTCTGATCCAACGAAGATCGTGCCGTCAGATGCAACGGCGGGACACGAGACCACGAACCCAAACAAATCCCGTTTCCATTTCAAACTGCCATCCGGGTTGAGCGCGTAGAAATAGTTATCGTCTGCGCCGAAATAGATAGTGCCATCTTCACCGATGGCAGGCGACGACTCGATCTTGCGCTCGGCCTCGAACGTCCAAAGCAAGTCACCCTCCGGGGAAAAGGCATACAGTTTGCGGTCATAAGATGGGGCATAAATGCTGCCATCCAGTGCAACAGCCGCCGCGCCATGCACCCAGTTGCCAGTCTCATAACTCCATTTGACCTTTCCATCCGGCGTCAGGGCGTACAGGAACGAATCATGTGCGCCGACGTAGATGGTGCCGTCCGCGCCAATAGCCGGGATAGCAACCACCGCATTCCCGGCTTCGTGACGCCATTGCAAGCGTCCACGCGGCCCACAGGCAGTGAGCAACAGGATAAGGACAAGCAAAACCAGAATTCGCCGGAGCATTCTATTCACGAGAAAGAACCTCTTTGTCAACAATAGGTTGTTCCTTCACCCTGCCGCTCTGCATAACCAGGTGTCGCGTGCCATGTTGCGCCAACCCCGGGTTGTGGGTAACGAGCAGAATCGTCATGCCGCGTTCATGGTTCAGGTCGCGCAGCAGGGCCAGGATCTCGGCCTCGGTCTCCACGTCCAGGTTGCCAGTCGGCTCATCGGCCAGGAGCAGGTTGGGGTGGTTGGTGAGCGCGCGCGCCAGGGCCACGCGGGTCTGTTGCCCGCCAGAGAGTTCGGCGGGAAAGTTGTATAACTTGTCCGATAGTCCAACCCAAGCGAGCAGGTCAGCGGCATCTTTTGGACTGACCGAATTCGCGCCGAAAAGACCGGGCAGGCGGACATTGTCCAGCGCCGTGAGCGTAGGGATCAGGCTGGCGAACTGGAAGACGAATCCGATGCGGTTCGCGCGCAGGGACGAAAGCGCTTCGTCATCCAAGCCGCTAATTGCTTCCCCGAAAATTTCCACTCGGCCATCACTGGGCGTGGTCAGCCCGCCAATCAGGCTGAGCAAGGTGGTTTTGCCCGAACCAGAACGCCCGGTGATGCTGGCGAAGTCGCCCGGTAATATCCGCAAGTTGACATCATCCACCGCGCGGATGATCTCGCTGCCCTGCTGGTAATGCTTGCTGACATTCTCAAGGTGGATGACAGGTTTCCCTGTCGGGTTATGTTCGTTGTTGCGACTCGTCATCATTCACCTTTTCGAATGGCGGCATAGGGCTCCATTTTGCTGCTCGACAGGGCCGGGTGCAGGGAGGCCAGCGCGCCCGTCAGCAAGGCTAGCAGCAACAGTAACAGGGAAAAGACCAGGATTTCGAATGGATTGGGCAACAGGTATGGGATGCGCAGGCGCAACTGGATCAGGCGCGAGAACCCGGTCAGCAGAACCCCGGCAGCAACCAGCCCGCCCAGCCCGCCCAAACCGGTCAGCAAGCCGGCCTCGCCCATCACCAGGCGGAAGATGGTCTGCCTTTGGGCGCCCATCGCACGCAAGATGCCGAGTTCACGCTGGCGCTCGTTGACGATCAACGAGAAGACCAACCCAATCATGAACAAAGACATCAGCCAGAGCGAAGCCGTTACGCCAAAAGTAATCCCCAAGACGCCCTGTAATTGGTTCCCAACAGCCTGGGTGAGTTGGGCAGCGGTGAACACATTGACATTGTCCAGGTTGGCTTCGATCAATTCGGCCACATCCAGAATATCTGCATCGGGTTTGACACTGACCATGATGGATGAAACCTCGTTTGGTGGAATCTCCAGGGTCACTTCTGCCCGGGTCGCAGAGTTGGCAATCATACTGCGCAAGCCTTCTATCGGGACATAGATCGTCCGGTCGATGCCCATACCGGTCTTTTCGAGCACGCCTGCAACGTTGAAATCCGTCCCGTAGAATATGACCGTCTCTCCTTCGCGCAGCAAAATGCGGTCGCCGACGATGATGTCGAACGGGCCGAGCGCTGCGCCATCCAGGTGTGTTGCCAACCAGGGAGAGATGGTAAAGTCGGTCTCGGGATCGAAGCCCACCAGGAAGAACTTGCCGACACAGCAACTGGCGTTGTTCAGTGTTACAACGAACACTTGCGGGGAGGTCTGTCTTACGCCAGGGAGGGCAGATACGATCTCTTCAGCGGCATCGGGCATGTAGAACGTGGACGGTTGGCCGGTGATAAAAGCCTCTTGTGCAAGCGTTTCGTATCCAGCGGGGACAATGACCAGGTCCGCACCGAGGCGGGCGCGTCCAACCGTCAGGCTGTGTTGCACGCCGCGCAGGACAACCGTCGCCGCAAACAGGGCCCCGGTCGCAACGGCTACGCACAACCCGATGACGATCGTCCGGTAGGGTTTCCGGCGCAGGTTTTGTAACGCCAGCGTAAAGAGGTTGATCTCTTTCATGCAGTTATTTCAGGCCGCGTTTTTGGGGCGCGGCTGCCAAGCAATCCTGTGATCAAGACCAACGCGCCCAGGATGATGAGCGCCGGTTTCGTACCCACGTTGCAGGGCATATCGGGACTGGCGCAGGTAGGGATGATAAAGATGGGCGTCAGGATGATCGCTGCGCCAAGAAGGGCAACCTGGTGATGCAACCGTTGTCGCGCCTCAGGGCTTTTCAGGAACGCAATCATCAGCCCTACAGCCATGACCAAAACACCCAGGAGCATCTCAGCCCGCGCGGTCCAATGGCAGCGCATGGGCACCTGCTTGCCGTTGACGAGTTCGAGCAATGTTTCGCACACCGGAAAGATGACCGGCGTAAGCACTACAAGCAAACCAAGAACTGCTGTAACGATCCCGGATACACTTACACGTTTCATGAGAATATATCCTTTCTGTAGTAGTAGAAGAGTTCACAGCACCAGCCAGAAGAAGGTTGCGGTAACGAGCGATAGGAGAATGACCGCTGGCGCCAGGCTGCGAGTCAATACCTTCTTGTCGGTGATGTGGTTGAGACCGATGCGATAGGCGGTGTAAATCGAAACGCCCAACCCGCCTAAGAGGATGGGCGCTTGCAGGTACGGTACGAGATGCGGAGCGTACATCACCCAGCCATAATTTGCAGTTCCGAACAGATTCCAACCCCAGCCCATCGGGTCAGAGAGCAAAGGGATGGCGTAAGATATATCGATCATGGCAAACGCCACGGTAAACGCAATCCATCCCGCCAGGCCAAGGGGAATAACGGCATAGCCATAGTCCCTGAATAGAAGCGCCAGGGAAGGTAAGCCGCTTCTAACTGGTATATTCATCGCAGCAAGTGGGTTTTTCTCCTGCGGCTTGCGACGGACCAAGTTCATGAAGTTGTTCCACAGGCGCGGGACAAACGCAAACGCTTCGCTGGCTGGCGTCATCTGGCCTTCTGCCAGGCCTTTTCCCAACCAGACCGCAATGTAGAACAGACCGGGCATGATAACCAGGTTGGCTAATAGGAAGAGCGCCGCATAGAACAAGAACAAGGGGACTGTCTCGATATTCGCCATATCCTTAAGGATACCCCACGGCCCGAGGTAGACCGCGATATAGATCAAGGCGCAGGAGAGCATGATGAAGCCATTGTAGATTTCGTCCACGCCGCGGCCTTTGTTCACGAACAGATCGCTTCCAAACGGACGGATGTTGAAGGCCAGGTTATCCTGGGAGCAGGTCTTGAAGCACTCAGTACACATTCCGCAATTGACGTTGCGCTGCAGGTTACCAGGGTATTCCATCCATGGGCAACCGTAGCCGTTTTCATTGCCGGCAATGCATGTTTTGTCAGTATGTCTTTTACACACTTCTGGGTCTCGCACGCGGATTTCGACCGGCGCGACCATCGAGTACATACCCGTAAAGCCGCTGACCGGGCAAATGTAGCGGCAGAATACGCGCTTGCCATATTTCGCAGACGTGTACATTGCCGCGATGATAAACATGCTCAACACAATACCGGTTGCCAGCGGGCGGGTCAGGATGATGGCGCTGAAGAGCGCCATAGCCAAGAAGACAATGTTCATTGTCCAGGCATTATCCAGGCTCTTGGGCCATCCTTTGCGAGCCACGGACAGTGGTTTTTCGCGCCCTTTTTTGACCAACGAACGGTGATCCAGCCATTCTCCGGGCAGCGGCAGGGGGCACATCATACACCATGAGCGCCCGCCAATCGGGATGAAAAAGAATTTAAGGGCTGCCCACCATACGATCCAGACGTAAATAATCGCAAAATTGGCGTTGCCAACAGGAGTGCCAAAGAATGCCGCCATCATGATGACAGAAAAGAAGAACACGTTCGGCACAAAAAGGGCGAACTGGAACCAGCGTTGCTTGAACAACCAATCCAGCCACTTGAAGCGCGTCAACTCGAATTTCCAACCTCCAAGCGGATCTTTTTGGGGATCACTGCCCCATTGGCGCACAGCCAGAACCGACCCGAAAGCAACGAACAGGGTCAATCCCCAGGCGATTGGCAGTTTGCTGTAAGGCTCGACGATCAATTCCCCCTGCATGAAAGGATGTAAAGGCCCGCACAGCACAGTGCAGCGGAAGCGGAACAATCCGGTTTTATCCGCAACGAATTCAACGCTCGGCGCGGGGTCTTGCTGCGGCTGCGCCTCCAACTCGACGCCGTAGGTTTCCAGAAGCAGGCCATGGGTCACGTCATCAGAAATCAGGGTGAGTTTGACGCGCTCCCCTTGGTTGACACGGATGATCCTCGGCGTGTATTCAAAAGTCTGGGCATGGATGGTGATCTCGCGCGTCGCGCCCTCCGGCTTCCCCAATGCGATTGCCGGAATCAATACCAGGGCAGCCAGCAATGCCAGGAATATCAAAGGTTTCGAGAAGCGCCGATATTTCTGCATCGTTTCATCCTATAAGCGAAGATCCTTCAAAGCGGCCTGTGGAAACAGCATTCAGGTGGGCGGCCTGGCTCGGTTTGTCGAATAGTTATGGAAGGGACTACTCGATGATAATGGTCATATTGATCCATGGATGGATCGTGCAGCCAGCGCGGTACTTACCAGGAACGTCGTACGCGGTCCACAAGCGGCGAACGGTCTGCCCTGGGACGACCAGTATTTCTCGCAGCCCAATATCGGGCGCAACCAGGTTATGGTCTTCGTTCAGGCCACCCTCTTCTATGTCGCTGTTGTAGATGACGAACAACACCTTTTGGCCCGCCGGGATGCTGATCGTATCAGGAATGATCTCCTCCGAGGTGAATTCCAATTCGACTACCATCGCATCTTCCGCCCCGGCCGGAACTGGTTCGTCCATAATGATTCCATCCCCACCCCCGCTACCATCGCCGCCATCGCCACAGGCGGACAAGGTCAGGGCAAGAAAAAATAGAATTGTGACAAATATATTATTTTTCATTTCCATATTCGTCCATTTCTCGAATGGATTAGATTGTTTTTAAGGTTGTAGCCACGTAAGTCATTATATTGTAATTTGTCAGGAATGACGACTGACAAATGTAACGTTCCTATCAACCCCACAGGAAGATCAAATATTGACATTTGTCCCCCTTATTCTTCATTGGAAAGATTGTTGCAATGAGAGGGACCTCGCAACCACCTTCAGGAATACTTCCTCAACCCAACATCAACTTCGGCCTGTACCCCGAAGGATATCGGGGTGGTGTGCAACACTTGCGCCTCAATTCTCCGGCTTCCTCTCTTCTTCTTCCTCCAACACCATCACCTTGTAAGCCTCGGCGTAGGGGATGCCTTTTTCCTTGCCTTCTTCCTGCGCCCACTCGCGGACCATCTTCTCCGGGTCCCAGTCGCCCAACTGGCTGGCGTGCTTCCGCAAGGCGGCGATCTTGACCTCCAGCGTTGCGGTGATGTCCACCCAGGTGTCGGGCTTCTCGGGGCCGTGCAGGTACAGGCGCTTGACGTTGTGCGGTTCGTAGTCCTCCGCCAGCAGGTCCGCAAACAGCAGGCGGCTGCCCGCGGACGGGAACACGGCGTAGGTGGCCGCTTGCGCCGCCGCGCGGTGATCGGGATGGTTGATGTAGCCGTTGCCGTAGAAGACCGCCTGCGGGTCGCCGGTGACGACCGTATCGGGCCGGTAGCGGCGGATCAGTTTGGTGATCTCCTTGCGCAGGGGGAGGGTCGGCTCCAGTTCGCCGTCCGGCTGGCGCAGGAAGATCGTTTCGGCGACGCCGAGCAAGGCGTTTGCGGCGCGCTGTTCCTCCTCGCGGATGTGCGCCAGGGTCGGCTTGTAAGCGGCGTCATGCGCCGGGTCGTTCGATCCGGCCTCGCCGCTGGTCAGGATAACCGAAATGACCTGGCAGCCTTGCCGGGCCCATTTCGCCAGCGTCCCGGCGACGGTGAACTCCTGGTCGTCGGGATGCGCATGGATGCTCATCGCGCGCTGGGGCAGGTATTCGTCTTCCATGAACGCTTACACCACCGTCTTTGCCACCTGCTCGCCGTAGCCCAGCAGCGCCTTGACCATCTCCGGCGTGCGCCCTTCGGCGTAGACGCGCAGCACCGGCTCCGTGCCGGATGGGCGGATGAGCAGCCACGAATCGTCGGCCATGATGTATTTGACGCCGTCGCGCTGGCTGACCTCGCTCACTTTCTCGCCTCCGATCCCAGCCGGGGCCTGCTCGGTGAGGAACTGGGTCATCTCGGCCTTGGCTACCGGGCGGCTCAGGCGCAGGTCGGTGCGCTCGTAGAAGGCCGGCCCCACGTCTGCCAGCAGGTCGTTGACCAGTTCGTGCAGCGTCTTCTTGGACGAGGCGATCATCTCCACCAGCAGCAGCCCCATGACGGGGCCGTCGCCTTCGGGGATGTGTCCTTTGAACGAGATGCCGCCCGATTCCTCGCCGCCGATGAGCACGTTTTCGCTCATCATGTAATCGGCAATGTGGTTGAACCCCACCGGCGTTTCGTACAGCGTCAGGCCGTAGCGTTTCGCCAGCCGGTCGATCATGCGCGTGGTCGAGACCGTGCGCACCACCGCTCCGTCCATGCCGCGCTTTTCCACCAGGTATTGGAGCGCCAGCGCCATGATCTTGTGCGGGTCCACGAAATTGCCGCGCTCGTCCATTGCGCCGATGCGGTCGGCGTCGCCGTCGGTGCAGACGCCGAAATTGCCCATCCCCGAACTGATGGCCGAAGCCAGCGGCCCCAGGTATTTGCCGATCGGCTCGGGGTGCACGCCGCCGAAGCCGGGGTTCATCTCGCCGCGGATCTCGGCCACCTCGCAGCCGGTACCCTGCAAGAACGATTTGATCACGCCGCGCCCGGAGCCGTACATCGAATCCACCACGAAGCGCTGCGGCTCGTCGGCGATGGCGTCCGTGTCGATGAGCGTGCGCAGGTGCTCGAAATAGGACGGCAGGGGGTTGAACTTTTGGATCAACCCCAACGCGCGCGCCTGGTCGAAATCCATCAGGTTGGGGCCGCGCGCGCGCTCTTCGTTGTCGTTGATGTACACTTCCACCCGGCGGCATTGTTCGGGCAGCGCCGAGCCGCCGAACGCGCCCTTCAACTTGACGCCGTTGTAGCGCGGCGCGTTGTGCGAAGCCGTGATCATCACCCCGGCCACCGCCTGGTGATGCTTGACCGCGTATGAAATGGACGGCGTGGGCGCATCGGACTGCGCCAGCAGGACGGTGAAGCCGTTGGCCGACAGGACGCGCGCCACTTCCCCGGCGTAGCGGTCCGAGAGGAAGCGCGTGTCGAAGCCGACCACGATCTTGCGCAGACTTCCGGCCTGCCCGCCGTTCCCGGACTTGTCCCAATGCTCCGAGGCGACCGCGTCCGCGATGGCCTGCGCCACCATGCGCAGGTTGCTGTATGTGAATGTGTCCGAAATGACGGCCCTCCAGCCGTCGGTGCCGAAATGGATGGGCATGTTCTCTCCTCAAGTAACGCGGGATGGAACCCGCGTTGCAATGAATTCCTGTATCTTCGCAAAAAGCGGGGGAACGTCCCGGAGGTTTCTTCGAAAGCCTGGTTGAGCCGCTCAAACCTTCGGGACGGTGTTCCTTGTCCCCGAAAAATTGAGAAGATACCGAATTTCTGTTGTTATGAACTGTTTGCCAAACGTACCGCCGGCCTGCCTGTGCCACGAAGTGGTATGGCCGGCCTTGCCGGGCAAAGCCCGGCGTTACGGCGCAGGCGTTTCGCTCGCCTCCCAGTTCGGGACGGGCGTGGCCGTCTCCAGCACATCCTGGATGATCCAGCCTTCCACGCGGATCTCGTTACGGGTGACGATGACGTGGATCCATACCGCGCCGTTGTGTTCCTGCGTACCGGGCAGCACCTGGACGATGGAGCCGTTGTCGAGCGTGGCCAGCACGCTGCCGCCCGGTTCCTTGCGCAGGAAGGCCCCGCCGCCCTCGCGCGCCCGGATGAGCGCGTAAATGGGCGTGGATTCAGGGAACGGGGTGGTGGTGTCCGTGCCGATGGCGGGCAGGCTGGCTGCCTCGGTCGCGGAAGTGGACGAAGCGATAGGGGTATCCGTTTCGGGGGCCGGCTCGGTTGCGGTCGGCCTCAGCAGGACCGGGGTCGCCGTGAGAGGCGGGGTGATGGAGGGCGGCTGGCTGGGGAGCGGCGTCGCCGTCGCCGGGGGGCTGGTCGCGGTCGGCGCCGTCACAGGCGGGGATGGCGCTTTGCCCGGTTCCGCCAGCCACACGACGGTCGAAATGGAAACGACGAAGACCGCCAGCGCAAAGCCGTAACCGGCGGTCGAGAGCGGGCGGAAGCGCAGCGCGACCAGCGTCAACAGGCCGAACAGGGTGGCCCAGGCCAGGTGCACAAGGAAGACCAGCGCGCCGTACGGCCACAGGGTTTCTACGCCGCTGCCCACCCCAAAGCCGCCCGCGCTGAGCGGCAGGAAGAGTTCGTAGGCCACCAGCACGCTGGGCAGGTAGGGCTTGTCTTCGGAGCGCACGAAGGAGGCGGTCAACAGGACCGCGCCAAGGGCCAGGATGACCAGGTCGGGAATCCACAGGCGGCTGTGGAGGAAGGCCTGGGTGAGCGTGAGCGGTTCGAAGAGACGGGAGGCCAGGCCCGACAGCGCGCCGGTGAGGAAGACCAGGAAGGCGCTCACCAGCAGCCCGGCCAGGGTCTGCGCGAACAGGCGCGGCGCGCCGCTGACCGAGGCCAGCGTCAGCCCGACCCAGGGGGCCATGAGCGGGGCCAGCAGGATGCCGAAGAACAGCAATCCCTGCGAGTCCAGGATGTAGCCCAGCCCCAGGATCGCGCCGCACAACAGGGAGAAGACGAACAGTTCGAGCGTGGGATAGGCGCGATGCGCCAGCGCCTCCAGCACGGCGGCGCGCCCTTCGGCGTCCTTTGGAAAGAAAGTACGGCGGGCGCGGCGTCGGCGGGCGCGGGAGGCTGGCGGTCGCTCTGGCGGCCAGGGTTCGGGCGGAGGAGTGGGTTGTTCAGGGAAGTCCATGTTAGCGGCGCAAACTGGCGATGATGCGCAGGGGTTTATCCAGCAGGTCGAAGGCGGCGTGGATGTCGGGGACGAGCAGGTCGGCGGACGAGAGCGTCTGGACGGCCACGCCTTCCTGCGAAAGGACGCAGATGCCCAGGCCGGCGGCCTCGAGCATGGCGGCGTCATTGGCGCCCTGGCCGAGGGCGACCACTGTGTCCGCGCCCAGGCTGCGCACGTATGCGGCTTTTTGCTCTGCTTCATTCCCCGGCTGGACGCGCACCGCCGTCAGGTTGAGCTGCTGGTCTATGGCAGCCTGGCGTCCGTGCGTGTCGGCGGTCAGCAGGTGGATGGTGAGCCGGTCGCGCAGGGCGGCAATGCGTTTGGCGAGGCCGTCCACCAGTACGCCGTCTATCGCCAGGGTGCCGTTCACGTCTGTGACGAGGTGCTGGAGGCGCAGGGAACCGCGCCCGGGGATGGTCAATTCGATCATGGGCCTATTATAGTCCAACTGGCCTGTGGTGGTAAAATCCAGCCATGACCCATGCCGAAACGATCGCTTCCCTGATCCACGCCAAAGCCTCCCAGGTGGAGGCCGCCGTCCGCCTCTTGGACGAAGGCAACACCGTTCCCTTCATCGCCCGCTACCGCAAGGAAATGACTGGCTCGCTCGACGACGAGCAGGTGCGCATCGTCGCGGATGAGATCGCCCGCCTGCGCGCCATGGACGAGCGCCGCGCCGCCATCCTGAAGTCCATCCAGGAGCAGGGCAAACTGACCGGCGAACTCCAGTCCGCTATCGAAGCCGCCGCGACCATGACCGCGCTCGAAGACCTGTACGCGCCCTACAAGCCCAAGCGCCGCACGCGCGCCAGCATCGCCCGCGAAAAGGGACTGGAAGGGCTGGCCGAGCATATCCTCAAGCAAAGCCTCACCGACCGCACGGTGGAAGACATCGTCCGCGAGTTCTATCTCAACGAGCAGGTGACGACGGTCGAGGAAGCCCTGCAAGGCGCGCGCGACATCGCGGCCGAGACCATCAGCGACAACGCCAACGTGCGTTCAGCCACGCGCGAGAAGGCGCTGAAATTCAGCAAAGTGACCGCCGAGAAAGTGGAAGACGCGGTAGACGGAAAGCGCGTCTACGAGAGTTATTACGCCTTCGAAGCCCGCGTAGACCGCTTGCAGCCGCACCAGGTGCTGGCCCTCAATCGCGGCGAAAAAGAAGGCGTGCTGAAAGTGCGCGTCCACATCGCCGAGCGCGATTGGCTGAACCCCATCCAGGCCGAATTCGAGACGGACATCCTCAGCCCGTTTGCCGACCAACTCGAAGCAGCCATCCAGGACGCCGCCGAGCGCCTGCTGCTGCCCGCCATCGAGCGCGACGTGCGCCGCGCACTGGGCGAAAAGGCCGACGGCCACGCCATCCAGGTCTTTGCCGCCAACCTGCGCGCGCTGCTGGAGCAGCCGCCGCTGGCCGGTCATACCGTGCTGGGCATCGACCCCGGCTTCCGCACCGGCTGCAAGGTGGCCGTGGTAGACCCGACCGGCAAATTGCTGGATAGCGGGACGATCTATCCCCATGAGCCAAAGAATGACTGGGCGGGCGCGCTGCAAACGCTCGCAGGGATGCTCGACCGCCACGGCGTCACCCTCATCACCATCGGCAACGGCACCGCCTCGCGCGAGACCGAAAAACTGGTCGCCGAACTCACCCGCAGCGCCCCCGCTGCCAAATACCTGATCGTCAACGAAGCCGGCGCGTCGGTCTATTCCGCCTCGCCCCTCGCCCGCGCCGAATTCCCCGACCTGGACGTGTCCATCCGCGGTGCGGTTTCCATCGCCCGCCGCGCCCAGGACCCGCTGGCCGAACTGGTCAAGATCGACCCCAAGTCCATCGGCGTCGGCCTGTACCAGCACGACGTAGACCAGGCCGCCCTCAGCCATGCCCTGGACGGCGTGGTCGAGAGCGTGGTCAACGCCGTCGGCGTGGACGTCAACACCGCCAGCCCGGCCCTGCTCACCCACGTGGCGGGCGTCGGCCCCAAACTGGCCGCGGGCATCGTCGCCTACCGCGACGCCAACGGCGCCTTCCGCTCCCGCGAGGGGCTGCGGGACGTCCCCGGCCTGGGCCCCAAGGCCTTCGAGCAGGGCGCCGGATTCATGCGGATTCGGGACGGGCTCAACCCGTTGGACGCCTCCGCCATCCACCCGGAATCCTACCCCATCGCCGAAGCCGTGCTCGCTCGCGCCGGACTTGCGCCTGCTTCCGCTATCCAAGAGCGGATTCCCGCCCTCGAAGCCCTGACCGCCAAACTCCCGCCCGAGGCGCTGGCCGCCGAACTGGGCTGCGGCCTGCCCACGCTGCAAGACATCCTCGAGCAACTCGTCCGCCCGGGGCGCGACCCGCGCGCCGATACGCCCGTTCCCATCCTGCGCTCGGACGTGCTGAAAATGGAGGACCTGGTCACGGGCATGGTCCTGAAAGGCACCGTCCGCAACGTGGTGGACTTCGGCGCGTTCATGGACATCGGCGTCAAGCAGGACGGCCTGCTGCACAAGTCCCAGGTCCCGCATGGAACCGTCTTGAAGGTCGGCGACATCCTGGATGTGGAAATCCTGAAGATTGAGCCGGAACGCGGGCGCATCGGTCTGGGCTGGGTCAAAAAATAGACCGCGTATGGCGCTTGCTTACCAATCGATCACCTGCCACACCACCTTGTGGCGCTTGGCCGCGCCCGGCGATGGCGACGCCATTCGCCGGATCGCGGCCGCTACGGGCGTCTTCAACGCCGTGGAAGTGCAATGCGTGGCCGACATCTGGGAGGAATACCTGCGCTTGGGCGTCGAGGCCAGCGGCTATACGTTTTTCGTCGAGCGGGAGGGGGAAGACGTGCTCGGCTTTGCCTGCGTCGGGCCGCGCTCACTGACCGACCGCGTCTACGACTTGTACTGGATCGCGGTCGACCCGCGTGCGCAGGGAGAAGGGGTGGGGCGCAGGCTGCTCCAACAGGCGGAAGAGGCCGCGCGCGCGCAGGGCGGGCGCATCCTGGTCATCGAGACCTCCGGCGCGCCGCACTACGCCAGGACGCGCGCCTTCTACCTGGCGGCCGGCTACCGACACGAGGCCACCCTGCGCGACCTGTACGCCGATGGGGATGACTTGTTGATCTTCACCAAACGGTTGTAAAACGCGGACATCCGTGTTGACAGCGTCCCCTGTGGGAATCTTTGATGAAACCGAATTTCGCAAGCGCAGGCAGGGGGCGCTTTTATGCTAAAATAAAGGCAATGGACGAACACGCCCGCATCCCGGAAAACCACCCCTCTTATCAGAACCATCGCCGCCAATTCTGGCAACAGGTCATGCTGCCGCTGTCCCTGGCGGGACTGCTGGTGATCGCCCTGGCAGTGCTGGCCGGGCTGGCAACCTTCAGCGGGGGCGGCAACTCGCCGCGCTGGGGGGCCATTTCCACCATCTGGCTGGTCATCCCGCTGATGGGCTTCGGCCTGCTGTTCCTGGTCATCTTGTTTGGCTTGATCTACCTGCTGGCGCGCGCGCTCCAGGTTATGCCGCCCTACTCGGCCAAGGCGCAGTATTACGTCAATCGCGCCGCCGGCGAGACCCGGCGCATCTCCGACCTGGCGGTGAAGCCCATCCTGTTCCTGGAGGGCATCTTTGCCAGCCTGAAAACGCTGTTCCGCAGGTTATGAAAGGATCGAACATAATGCCCAACAAACGCAACACCTTGCTCATGGGCGCACTGATCGGCGCCTTCACCGGGCTGGCGGCTGCCATGCTGCTGCAGCGCCGCGCCGAGAAACAAGAAAGCGAGACCGCCCTCACCGTTGGCGAGGGGTTGAAACTCGGCGTGCTGGTCTTTGGCTTGCTGAGGGCAATTGCTTCACTGGGAGACGAGAAGTAAATCAGCTACGGAGGCGGGAATGGAAAATAACCTGTTCGAGTGGGATGATGAGAAAGCAGAGATCAACCTGCGAAAGCACCAAATCAATTTTGATGAAGGTGCGACCATATTCGATGATCCGCTCGTAACAACCATTCTGAATCCAAAACATTCCAGCGACGAGTAGCGTTTCCTCGCCATCGGAATGTCCAGTGATGGAAATCTGCTGGTTGCGTCTTACACGGAACGAGAAGAAAGGATCCGCCTGATTAGTTGCCGAAAAGCAACGCGAGCCGAAAGAAATAATTATGGTTCTCCTCAAATTGTGTGCACGCAAAGGTTGTCAGGTAGCGAGTGGGAAAAGTGAACGTGCCGAGACGAGTTTTTGCCACTCACCACTCATCCAAGCAGTGCGCGCTTTGGCAGTTAAAATCGCGCCATCCAAGTTCCATTGTGCACCGGGGAGTCTGAGCCGCTGAGTGACGATTTGTTTGCAACCGCTTTCAATAATGCCGCTGCCAATCAGCAAGCCGGAAGCGCGGAATTGTTCATAGCGCATTCGTTCCAGATTTTTGGAAAAGCCTCCTCGGCAATGCGTTTCAAACGGTCAGCGGCGTGACTAACAACGCCCCTGCTCGCTGGCCCGGATTGTCAAATCCAGGTCTAACCGGCCGGATTTGGCAATCCAGCAGGGCGAAAAGAAAGAGACAGTCGCCTGCGGGAGGCGACTGTCTCTTTTGCTTACGGCGTTACAGTGAACACACTGCCCGCTCCCCGTCCGCCCACATCCGGGAAGTAGAACTCGGAGGCGGTGGGCGGGATGACCTTGAACACGCCGGCGGTGCTGGCGCGCGCCAGGTAGGTGTAGACGTAGGTGCCAGCCGGCAGGTAATCGGTGGACAGAACTACTTTCTCGTCGCGGAATTCCTTGTGGGTGAAGTACCACCAGCCCCAGCCGCGTTGCTGGTAATCGGCGGCGGTGTATTTGCGCGGCGCTTCGGCGCTGGTGTCGAGCGAGGCGTCCACGGCCTCGAAGCCGGCCGGCAGCGGGTCTTCGACCACGGCGTAATGCAGCGCCGCCGGGACGACCATCGTCAGGCGCACGCGCACCAGTTCGCCGCGTTCGATCTCGGTGATGGGCGTCTTGGGATCCTCGAGCGTGAAGTATTCGCGCGCCAGGCTGACGCCCTGGTCAAGCGGCTGCACCTGCTCGACCGGCAGCGTGGCGCTCAGGTAAGCCGAGTAATACAGGTTGCCGCTCCCCTCGCCGCGCGTGAGCACCAGGTAGTTGGCTTCGTCTTTCAGCAGGTCTTCCAGTTCCACTTGCAGGTCGAAGGTTTCGGTCAGGTTGTCGCGGTTTGCGCTTCCCTGCGCCAGCGCTTCGCCGTTCAGCCCCAGGGCGTACTGGTAACTGGTCTCGAATTCCTTCGACTCGACCAGCCAGTTGGTCAACGCGATCAGCGACCAGGTCGTCTCCTGTGTGGAGGCCCAGTGACCGGCGCTGCGGTGCGCCATCAGCCAGCGGACGGCCTGCGCGGTGATGGGACTGGTTGGGTCGATCTGTATGAAGGCGTTCAACACGATGGCGGTGGTGCGCGTGTCCGTGTTCCAGTTCCAGTAGTCGGCAGCGGCTTCCTCCCAGTGCGCGCCGGAGGCTGACATAACGGTAGCAGCCCCGAGGTCCGAAAGAAGCGAGGCGATGCGCTCGTCTTCCGGGTCGAGCAGATGCAGGGTCTGCATCAGGTAGGCGCGGGCGTACAGGCTCAGGATGGCGCGCTGTTCGTACAGGCCATTGGGTTCGCCTGCGCCCAGTTCGCCGCCGCGCGCCAGCACGTACATCATGAAGGCGTAGCGGTTGAGTTGCCAGGCCAGGCCGCCTCTGCTGCCGCCCCCGCCGCGCAATGTGCCACGAAGTGGTATACGAGTGTGGGAGGCGATGTCCGGCAGGTTGTCCTTGAGGGACCGCAGCCCGGCGTCCAGCGCGGCTTGCGCCACTGGGTAGCCGCTCTCGCGCGCTTCGAGCAGGCCGTAGACCACGTAGGCGGTGACGTAGGGGTCGCTCTCGCCGCCGTCCCACCAGTGCCAGCCGCCGTCGTACAGTTGCTTGGCGTAGATGCGTTGCAGGGCGGCGTTCACTTGCTGGTCGAGATCGTCCTGGAGTTGGAGGTCGTTCAACCCGGTGGCCGCCAGCGCGCGCGCCGTGATGACGTTGGGCAGGAAGCGCGAGACGGTCTGCTCCATGCACAGGTAATCGAAATCTTCGAGATAGGCCAGCCCGCCTTGCAGCGAAGCCGCCAGCGACGGCTCGACCTGGACGGAAAGGCTGGCGTCGCTGTAATCGAGCGTTTGGGGCAATTGCAAACTTTCGGTGACCGAACCTGCCTCGCGCAGCATGCCCGACGTGCCGACGGTTTCCCTGGCGGTGAAGGTGTAGACCGGGAGACCCTGGCCTTCGAGCGTACCCAGCGCCGGTGTGGTGGTGTCCTCATAACCATACTTGCTGTTGACAACACGGGCCTGGAGAAACACCACCCAGCCATCTTGGACGGTCAAATCCCAGGTAACGTAGGCCTGCGTTTTGGCTTCTACCGTGACCATTTGGGTGCTCCAACTACCGGCAGTGTTTTCCCCCGCTTCGATCTCGATTCCTCCTCCTGCCGCCTTGAGTTTGGCGTAGCCTGCCTCATCAAGTTCGACTCTCACTTCGAGCGTGTCGTCGGTATTGTTATGCACCACCGCGCCCACCTGGGCCTGGTCGCCGACGACAAAAAAGCGCGGCGTGGTCAGTTCGACGAACAGCGGTTTGGTGCTGAGGACCTCATTCGTAGCCTGCCCGACCTTGCTGTCGGCCGTGACGGCGCGCGCATCCGCCCGCCAGGTGGTCAGGTTTTCCGGCAGTTCCACCGTCACCTGCGCCTGGCCGTCTTCGCCGGTCATCACCAGCGCCTCGAACGCGGCAGTGTCCTTGAAATCCTGGCGCACGGTGACCACCCCCAAACTCTCGTCGCCGCCGCCCCCGCCGCCGCTCCCGCCGCCCTCCGCGATGCTCTCGCGGTACTGGGCGTTGAAATCGTCCGCGCTGGAGACCAGGCCGAGCGCAGTGCGCACGCCCAGCGCCTGCTGCGGGTAGAAACTGCCCAGCATCGGCCCCGAATTGGACGGCGCTAATGCCAGCGCGGCCTTGTCCACCACTGCCAGCGAGGCTTCGGCTTGCACGGGCTTGCCGGAGGCGTCTTTGGTGGTGATGGTGTAGGTCACGGACTGGCCCGGCCCGCTGGTTTCTTTGTCGGCGGTTACGTCCACTTGTAAGCCCTGCTGGCTGGTGTCCACGCCCAGGCGCGTCATGCCGACCTTGAAATCGGGCGCCGACTCTCCCTGCGCCCCGCTCACGGCTACCACCGAGAGATAGATCATCGGCGCCATGTCGCCGGTGATGGGCAGTTCGTATACCATGCTGTTGCCTTCCAGCCGCAGCACTTCCTGGTGATAGATATGCCCGCGCTCGTATGTAACCAGCGCGTAGACGTCTTGCGCGAACGGCTGGGCGATCAAGATTTCGGCCGTCTCGCCGGGCTGGTAGGTCTCTTTATCGGCCACCAGGGTGAAGGCGCGGTCGTTGGTCTGCCGCCAGGCGATATAGTCCCGGCTCGCCACCCACACGTACGTGGAGGCCTGGTGGGTGTTGCCTTTCGCGTCCCTGACCGTGACCAGCGCCTTGAACGTCCCGCCGTTGGGCGGCGTGAACGAGACCGCCGCCAGCCCCTTCTCATCCGTGACAACCTTCTGCGTCCCAACCGGGATCTCCTCCACCGAGGTGACCCAGCGCAATTGGCCTTGCTTGTCCTTCTCCTGCACGCTGTACCATTTGCGCTCGACGAACTGCACGCTCACTTCCTGACCTGCGACCGGCTGCGAATCCCAATCCAGGACGACCGCCTCGAAGGACTGCGCCTCCCCCGCTGCGCCGATGTATTTCTCCGCGCGGAGGCCGGCGTACACTTCGCTCTGGTGTACGATCACGCTCGCCCCCCCGCTGACCAGGTTGCCGCCCACGTCGGTCACATTGGCTTTGAACGCGATCACCTGGCCGCCCTTGCCTGCGGCCAGTTTCTGCGTCACGGTGAACAGCCCGTTCTCGTCGCTCACGCCCTGTCCCTCGGCCAGGGTGCCGCTCGCGCTCGCCGACCGCGGCGCCCAGTACGTGTCGCGCTCCCAGTCTGTGAAACTGAACCGCTGGTACGCCTCGGACGGCTCGAACGTGTAAGGACTGGCTTCGAGGAACCATGCCACCTCGGCGTTGGCGACGTTCCCGCCGGAATAGTAGGTTGCCTGCGCGCTGAAATCCACGCTCGTCCCTGCCAGCGCCTGGGACGGAGTGGCCGAGGCGCTGACCTGGAACTCCGGTTTGTGGTATTCCGCCACGCGGAAGGACAGGTTACCGAAGGCGTTCTCCTCCCCGGCGTAGCGCACATAGATGCTATAGGTTCCCAGCGCGGCGGCGTCCGACAGGGTGAACGAATCGTTGAAACTGCCCAGGTCGGAAAGCGCCAGTTCCTGCGCGTAGACCTGCTCGCCCCAGTGGTCCACCGTCACATAGACCGTATCCCTGGCAGGCAGGCTGTAATGCAGGTCGTCGTTCTTGCGCACGATGCCCTTGAAGAACACCTCCTGCCCGGGGCGGTACAAGGGCCGGTCGGTGTACAGGTAAGCAAAGGAGGCCGGGCGGTTGTCGTAATAGTTTTCGTACAGCCCGAAGTCGCCTGCCCAAACGCCGCTGCCCCAATCCAGGGCGGTGAAGGCGGCGCGTCCCTGCCCTTCCACGCGGGCGTAGAGCGGGGCGTTGCCGCCCAGCCGCGCCAGGCCGTCTTTGTCCGTTTTCGCCTCGCCCAGGCGGATGAACTTCGCATCATAGAACGTGATGGGGACATCTGCCTGCGGCTGCCCGCTTTCCAGGTCGGTCACCCAGGCCAGGCCTTCACTGGGCGTGGCCTTGAAGGTGATATTGTCCGTAGCGACGATGAACAGGAAGCCCTGATAGTATTTGCCTTCGTATTCCAGCGGCTCCCCTTGCAGGCCGATGAAATAATAGCCCGGCTCCAGCGGATTCCCCTTCGGGTCTTCCAGTTCGAAGTTCAGGTAGTGCGTCTGGTTGCGAGCGGCCTGCACATCCGGCTGCCAGGTGCGCAGCGGCTGGGTCTGCGGGTGGAAGTTTGTGGTTGCGATGTCGCCTTTCAACATGCGGCTGAATTCGACGTAACTCAACGCATACAGGGAAACCTGCGCCGAATCCAGGTTGAGATGCTCGAAGAACACCTCCTGCGGCCCCCCCGCGCGGTAGACCAGCGGCGTCCACGGCAGCGCCAGGCGGGCGTAGGGAGAATAATCCGGGTTCGTGAATGTGAAGGCGTATTCTGCCTGGATGGCGTTGCCGTACAGGTCGGTCATGCCGGGCAGCAGGCGCACCACGTACTCGGTGGCCGGCTCCAGCCCGTAGACGGTGAGTTGCCAGTTGCTGTCGTTGTAATAGAATTCCAACCCGCCTTCCGGCTCCGGCGAGATGCGCACCCGCGTTTTGAGTGTCTCGAACTTCATCGGCGAGGCAAAGTCCACCCGCAGCGAGGAGCGGTATTCCTGCGGCTTAGAACCCGGCGCGGGGTCCACTTTCAGGATGCGCGGCAGGGAGATCGTATCGAAGAGCAGCGCCAGCCCTTCCCGCAGGGTCGCGCCGTCCTGCGACTGCGCCGTATCCGCCACCGTCAGTTGGTAGAAACTGGCGATCTTGAAGCGCCCGGCCGGTTCGATTGTCAGGTTGGTGAAGTCCTTATTCCATTTCAGGCGGGTGGGGAAGACCTGCCCGGTCTCGCGGTCGTGGATCGTGACCGCCCTGGCGACGCTGTCCGCGTTCATGGGCTGCAAGAAGGTGACCACGAAGGCCTGGTCGAGCAGCACATTGACGACGGCGCCTTTGGGGTTTTGGACTCCCCCCTTCAGCCCGTAATAGCCGATGACCGGCGCGCGCGTGCTGAACTGCCACAGGTACGGCTCTTCCAGCCCGTTCCCGGCGACGTCCGCCAGGGACGCATCCACCCGCGCCGTGTACCTGCTCCCGCTCAACAGGGGTTTCTCCGGCTGGAAGACGTACACCGACGAGTTGAGCCATTCGCCCGCGCCTGTCACTGCGGGCGAGAACTCCAGCGGCTGGGGCAGGCCCTCCTGTTCCTCGGCGATCACCACCGGCGCGACCGGGCGGTTGAAGATGACCGTGATGCTCGTGGACGGGTCTATCTCCTCGGTTTCGGGCGCTGGGAAGACCTGCGCCACCGCCAGCGATTCGACCGTCTTGAATTCCAGGCGGATGGCTTCTTGCGCGGCGCTGCCGTCCTGGCCTGTGGCGTTCTCGATGACCGCCGTGTAGACCGTGGCCGGTTCGAGTTCGTCGTCGGGTTGGAAGGACAAGGTTCGGGGGTCGAGCCAGGCCAGTTGGCCGGGAACAGGCTCCTCGTCCGCGCCCAGAAGCGCAAAGGACTCCCCGGTTTGGGCGGCGTCCATGTCGCGGTCGAATTCGAGCCGGATGGGCGCGCCCAAGTCCAGGCGCTGTCCCTGCATGGGGGTTTGCGCGATCACTTGCGGGCCGACCTGCCCCGCCTCCACGGAAAGCGTTTCGACCGGTGTGGGCGTGGGCTGCGGTAAGGGCCACGTAGTGGTATGCGGCCCCGCGCAGGAGGAGAGGAGCAGCGCCAGGCTGAGGAAGATCATGCCGGGCAGTCGCCAGGAAATTCGAAAGCGCCACGAAGTGGTAAGGTTCATAGGGGTACCCCGCCGTTCTTTGGTTGTGGGTGAAGACATGCTGCCAGTATGCACCGCCTTGCGCCGGGTGTCAAGGAGACCGTTGTCCCATTTTGGCCGTGTGTGTGGGTTATAATTTGTCGAGAGCGTTCGGGAACCCATTCTCGAACCGCAGATAACCATAGATAAACACAGATAAAAAGGATGTGGTTCGATAAACGCAGCAAAGACCTTGCGAGAAAGGCAAATTGGCGCAAATACGGACGAAAAATGACAGAAGCCGAAATTGACGAACTGGTCGAAAAGCAAGCCGATGATGAATCGGCTTGGGATGAACCTGTCCGTGTGCGAAAAACGAAAGGCGCTTCGATCTCAATTCCGCCCGACCTGGCGGCGCGCGCTGCCTTTTTGGCAAAACTGCATCGCAAGTCGAATATGGAGGAATGGCTGACGCGCGTCATCCAGGAGCGGATCGAATTGGATTCCAATAGGATTTCATCGGCCTTTTATCCAAAAATCGGCGTTCATCTGTGGTTCATAAGGAGAAATCATGAACAAATTCTTGGAAAGACTGAACGCTGGCGAGATCATGGTTGCGGATGGCGCCACCGGCACCAACCTGCAAAAGATGGGCGTCAAGCCCGGCACGCCGCCCGAAAACCTGGTGATGGACGACCCCGACACCATCCTTAAATTGGCGAGCGCCTTCGTGGAGGCCGGTTCGGACATCATCCTGACCTGCACCTTCGGCGGGACGCGCTTGCGGATGAAGGAATCGAAGTACGCCGAGCGCGCGCCGGAAGTGAACGTCCGCGCCGCCGAGTTGGCCCGTAAAGCCGCATCCTCCCGGACCGGCGTCCTGGTGGCCGGTTCGATGGGCCCCACCGGCGCCCTGATGAAACCCTTCGGCCCGCTCACGCCCGAGGAAGTGACCGCGACCTACGCCGAGCAGGCGAAAGCGCTGGCCGAAGGCGGCGTGGACCTGCTGCTGGTCGAGACCATGTTCGCCTTCGACGAAGTCGACGCGGCCTTCCAGGGCGCGCGCTCGGCCACGGATTTGCCCATCGTCGTCTCGTTCTCGTATGACCGCGGCGCCGCCACCATGATGGGCGTCAAGCCCAAAAAGGTGGTGACGAAATACCAGGAGATGGGCGCGGCGCTGGTCGGCGCGAACTGCGGCACCACGCTGGAGAACATGGAAAAAATCATAGCAGAATACGCCGAGACCGCGCCGGGCGTCCCGCTGTGGGCCAAGCCCAACGCCGGCCTGCCGCGCATGGACGTGAACACCAACGTGGCCGTGTACGACGTCACGCCGGGGCAGATGGGCGAGTACGCCGGGAAATACATCGCCCTGGGCGCGCGCGTGGTAGGCGGCTGCTGCGGCTCCACGCCCGAGCATGTGGCCGGGATCGTGAAGGCAGTGAAGGGGTGAGAAATATATGACAGTCACTTCAAAAGTGACTGTCACATTGTATAATTGAAGCATGTCACAACAGGTGTCCGCATCCCGCTCAAGGCAACAGCAGGCAAGTCCCCGCGCCCTGCGCTTGCCGCGCGCCGTGCAACGCTCCCTGGAAGAGTTCCAACGCCGCGCGCTAACCCTGTTCCCGGATGAGATCAGCCGCATCGTCCTGTACGGTTCCTACGCGCGCGGCGCGGCGGGGCCTGATTCGGACGTGGACGTGCTGGTGGTAGGGAGATGGCCCGCTCCCCGGCGCTACCTGGGCGGGCCGGGCGATGGACGTTGGCGCAGCCTGGTCAACGCCGCAGTCGATTCGATGGTGACAGGCGGGCCGTTCATTTCGGTGGTGGTGATGGGCGAAGACCTGTATAACAGCGAATTCCCGCTGGCAGAAAGCGCCAGGCAAGAAGGCCGGCTGCTATGGACGACACAGCCGACCTGAAAGCGCCCCAAACCTGGCTGGAACTGGCTGAGATCAAGATCGGTCATGCCCGCCAGATCTTTGATATCGGGTTGTTCGACGATGCGATATCACGCGCCTATTATGCGATGTTCTACGCCGCCAAGGCCGCCCTGCTTTCCAAAGGGGTAGACCTGCGGAGACACTCGGCTTCGATTGCCAAATTCCGTGAATTGTTCGTTATAACAGGCCAGGTAGACGCCGAATACTTGCGCTATCTCGGCCAGGCGCAATCGGCGCGGGAACGCAGCGACTATGCTCCTTTCGTCCCTGTGGGCCGCGAAGGGGCGTTGGAAATCCTGCAAGCCGCAGAAGCC
The DNA here is from genome assembly GCA_049323115.1 of Chloroflexota bacterium. Classification (GTDB taxonomy): domain Bacteria; phylum Chloroflexota; class Anaerolineae; order Anaerolineales; family Villigracilaceae; genus JAABUE01. Next base: position 6,256 of record JBMOMP010000120.1, on the reverse strand, counting down.
TTTATTGGCAGGGTGAAATCGCTTCTGGGAAAATGAGATCAATTACACGCGTGGTGGGCGGCTGCGGCGGCTCCACGCCCGAACATGTGGCTGGGATTGTGAAGGCAGTGAAGGGTTAGTTTTTTGGACACGGATCATATTGATGTCACGGAAGTGCACGGAAGAATCCGTGATTTTTCGTGCAGGCCGTGTAATCCGTGTTCGAGATGTATGTGATGCAGAAACGAAACCAGATTCTTTCTTTATTCAGCAAGCAAAACCCGGTCAAACATCCCCTCTTCTCCGGCCTGATCAACGTGACCGAGGCCGGGCTGGAGAGCGAGGGCTTGCGCTTCCACGAGACGCACCGCGACGCAGCCAGGATGGCGCGGGCGGCGGCCGGCGCGTATCGAATCAGTAGGTTTGTTGCGATATAATCAACATGGAGGCAGTCATGGACACAGTACAGGTATCCATAGAGTTACCGCGCAACCTGTTCTCCGCCCTGCGGCAGGACCCGGAAGGGTTTGTGCACGAAATGCGCCTGGCGGCAGCGGTCAAGTGGTATGAACAGAAAAAAGTATCGCAATCGAAAGCCGCCGAGATCGCGGGACTTTCGCGCGCCGAGTTTGTCACTGCCTTGAACCAGTTTGGGGTCACGCCTTTCCAGTATGGCGCCGATGAAATCGTCTCCGAAATTAAAAGGTGAAAAGTGGGTTGTCAACGCTTCGCCTGTCATCGCGCTGGGGCGTGTTGGACAGGCAGGATTGCTGCTTCATTTGCCACAACAAGTTATCATTCCACAAGCGGTCGCCGAAGAAATCTCTGTTGGACCAACAAATGATCCGGCTCGTCAAGTTGTGGAAAGCGGTCTTTTCAGGATTTTTGAAACGCCGCCTGCCCCGCCTGAAATCCTTGCCTGGGACTTGGGTAAGGGAGAAACAGCGGTATTGTCCTTTGCGCTTGCAAATCCCGACTGGACAGCCATCTTGGATGACGGTGCGGCGCGACGCTGTGCGCGAAGTTTTTCCCTTTCGATGACAGGTACACTAACCGTTGTGATCCTTGCCAAGCAGCATGGTTTGATCGAATCTGCGGCGCAGGTGCTGCGGGCTTTGCAAAGTAACGATTTTCGATTGGATGAGGCTGTCATCCGCTCGGTGCTGGAACGCACCGTTGGGGAAAACTGGTAAAAAACTTCCGTAAACAAAATGAAAAAACTTCGAACCGAAATCCTGGCGCTCCTCAACAGGCAAACGACCGAATCCACCCCCCTCTTCTCCGGCCTGATCAACGTGACCGAGGCCGGGCTGGAGAGCGAGGGCTTGCGCTTCCACGAGACGCACCACAACGCGGCCAAGATGGCGCGGGCGGCGGCCAGCTCCTACCGGCTGAGCGGGTTCGGGTCGGCGGTGGTGCCGCTTGACCTGTGCGTAGAGGCCGAAGCGCTGGGGGCGAGGGTGGATTTCAGGGAGGAAAGCGAGAGGGCAGAGTTCCCGCGCGTGGCGGGGTTTCTTTATGACTCGATAGAGAGATTCACCACAGAGACACACCGGCCCGACCTGCAGCGCCGGGGCGGGCAGAGACATGGGGATTTAAAAGATTCTCAGTGGCTCCGTGACTCCGTGGTTCAAAAGGGGCGAATCCCCGTTGTTGTTGAAGCCATAAAATTGTTGAAAGAAGATGTAGGGGATGAGATCGTGGTCGGGGCGTGGGCGCCGGGGCCGTTCACGTTACTGTCCCTGCTGGTGGAGACGGGCGCGCTGTACATGTCACTGCGCAAGTCGGCAGAGGCTGTCCATGCCGCGCTGGAAATGATCACGCAGGTCCTGGCAGGCGTGGGGAACGCCTATCACGAGGCAGGCGCGGACTTCCTGACCGTCCACGAGATGGGCGGCTCGCCGGGCGCGCTGGGGCCAAAACCCTTCGAGAGCCTCGTCCTGCCGCACTTGCAGGCGCTGTTTTCGGAGTTGCCGCGGCCGGCCGTCCTGTCGGCGTGCGGGCGCACGAACGGGACGATGAAACTGCTGGCGGCTTCGGGCGCGGACGCGCTGTCCGTGGACCAGACGAACGACCTGGCCCAGTCCCGGGTGGATGTGCCGGATGTGTTGCTGTTCGGGAATCTCGACCCGGTGGGGCTCATCAGCCAGGGAACCCCGGCTGGGATAACGGAAGCAGTTGCGGGCGTAGTCCGAAGCGGGGCGGATGCCGTCTGGCCGGGCTGTGACCTGTATCTGCAAACCCCGCTGGAAAATCTCAAGGCGCTCGTCCAGGCTTGCCAAAAGAATCGATAGGACACGGATACTTCGGCAAGTTCAGTACAAACTTCACGGAAAGCACGGGGCCGTATAAACTTACGGAAAATCCGTCAAATCCGTGTCCAAAGAATCACTTCCCAAAATTCCCCACCAAATCATACGGCGAGAAGACGCCCTTCTCCGTCACCACCGCGCCCACCAGTTCTGGCGGCGTGACGTCGAAGGCCGGGTAATAACCGCGCACCCCGTCCATGGCTGTGCGGACGCCCATCACGTGCAGTACCTCTTCGGGGTCGCGCTCCTCGATGGTGACCGAGTCGATGCTTGGGTTCTCAGCCGAAGGCGTGCCCAGCACGTAAAAGGGGACGCGGTTGGCGTGCGCCGCCAGCGCGATTTGGTAGGTGCCGATCTTGTTGACCACGTGCCCGTCCAGCGTGATCACGTCTGCCGCGCAGATGAACGCATCCGGGATGCGCCGCGAGAGCAGGTAGCCGGGCATGTTGTCGGTCACCACCGTCACGGGCACGCCCATGTCATGCGCCACACTGGCCGTCAGCCGCGCGCCTTGCAGGTAAGGCCGCGTCTCGGGGCAGATCAGCGAGACATCTTTGCCGCGTTCCTGGCAAACCAGCAGCGTGTACCCGATTAGCCACTCCGCAAAACATTGCGTCAGGATGGTGACCTTCTCCGGCAGCAGGGCGACTACGTTCTCGCCGATGGACCGCGCCCGCGTATACGTGGCTTGCACGCGTTCGAAGACGTACTTTTCTGTGGACGGACCTACCGCTTCGCCCTCCCCCAGGGCTGCTTCCGCGTTATCCAGGATTTTCTGCACTACAGCCGCCATCCGCTCCGAGGTCGTCGGGCGGGCATGGGTCACCGCACGGGCCGCTTTCCGCAGGACGGTTTTGGCCTGCTCGACTGGCTGGTCCTGCACCTGGTAGGCCGTCATCACCATAGCCTGCTGCGCCGCCAGCCACGGCCCGCCGCTCTGCGTGACCATGTCCGCGATGGCCTGCGCCACATCCTTGTAATCCTTGCAAGTGACAAATTCCACCTTGCGCGGGTACACACGCCGGTCGAGGATACGGACAGCGCCGTCCTGGTACCAGGCAACATTCTCGTACTTGAGCATGAAGGCCAATCCGTCATCGAATCTGGGCATGAGGGTCTCCTTTGTTTTTCCCCATTATCGCATTAAAAACGAAAGCCTTCCAAACGGAAGGCAATGTTTGTAAAGAAAAGCCCCTTGGCAATGACCTACTCTCCCAGGAGGTCGCCCTCCAAGTACCATCGGCGCTGACGTGCTTAACTTCCGGGTTCGGGATGTTACCGGGTGTACCCACGCCGCTCAAATCACCAAGGGACAATTTCACTAGATTGGCCTGAACAATAACTGATGTTTTTGCGGAAGAGTATCAAGTTCTCCGCACCACGGGATTGAGCCCTCGACCATTAGTACAGCTTAGCTTAACGCCTTTAGATATACGCGCTTACACATGCTGCCTATATAGCAGGTGGTCTACCTGCGGTCTTACTCCGTTAACCGGAATACAGGGATCTAATCTTGAGGCGAGTTTCCCACTTAGATGCTTTCAGCGGTTATCTCTGCCGAACGTAGCTACCCAGCGATGCCGTTGGCACGACAACTGGCACACCAGAGGTTCGTCCACTCCGGTCCTCTCGTACTAGGAGCAGCTCCTCTCAAATCCCTTACGCCCACAGCGGATAGAGACCGACCTGTCTCACGACGGTCTGAACCCAGCTCGCGTACCGCTTTAACGGGCGAACAGCCCGACCCTTGGGACCTTATCCAGCCCCAGGATGCGATGAGCCGACATCGAGGTGCCGAGCGAAGTCGTCGATGTGAACTCTTGGACTTCACCAGCCTGTTATCCCCGGGGTAGCTTTTATCCGGTAAGCCACAGCCCTTCCACTCGGTACTGTGGGATCACTAAGCCCGTCTTTCGACTCTGTTCGGCGCGTTGGCCTTACAGTCAAGCTCCCTTATGCCTTTACACTCTTTGGGTGGTTTCCATTCACCCTGAGGGAACCTTTGGGCGCCTCCGTTACCTTTTAGGAGGCGACCGCCCCAGTCAAACTGCCCATCTGGCACGGTCCCCCGCCCGGATCACGGCGCGGGGTTAGGGTCTAAGCATAATCAGGGTGGTATTTCACCGGCGGCTCCACCGAGGCTAGCGCCCCAGCTTCAAAGCCTCCCACCTATCCTACACAGATCATACCCAAACACAATGCCAAACTGCAGTAAAGCTCCACGGGGTCTTTTTGTCCTGCTGCGGGTAGGCCGCATCTTCACAGCCATTTCAATTTCACCGGGTCCCTCGTTGAGACACCGCTCCAGTTGTTACACGGTTCGTGCGGGTCGGAACTTACCCGACAAGGAATTTCGCTACCTTAGGACCGTTCGTTTTGTTGCGCCCTTTTCAGGGGGCGGGGTTGGATACCCGCTCTGCCTGTCGCCAGGCAGTCCGGACTATATCATCCTCCGCTTTCGGAGGTCCGGCGTATAGTCTCTGAGGATTCTCTGGTCTGAAACCGTTCAAGGATTTCAGCATCGCTATAACGTCGTTTTCCACCATCGTTCATTTCACGTCGGATTTCGATGATTTCGCGAACTCCCTCGAGCGTAAGATGCCGACCTTCCTGTAAGATTTTTGCCAACTTCACGAATTTCGCAAAGTCGCGCTTTTTCTTGGCAGAAAGAAATCGAAAACGCTCGAAAAACGGGACGACGTGAGTCAGGATGGCCTCGAGATTGTTGACTTCGTAATACCACACTCCATCTGGACGGCTACGCAAAGTCCCGCACTGCAAATGTCGCTTGAACAGGGCCAAGATGACCTTGTCCTTTTGTGAGACATTGAAACAGAGCGAAATTTTCCATGGCTGACGGTAGTCTTGCCGTGCGCGGAAGGAAATATTAAAACTTCCTTCTCCATCTGCAAAGCCAGCCAGGTAGTAGCCGATATGAAGTGGGATATGCTTGACGTTAAGCATTTAGAGCCTTTCCTGCTGATTGCCCGCACCTGTCGCATTGTCACCCATCCGCCTGTTGCGGCGGGTAGCGCAGGATACACCGGGTTTCCCAGCATATAGCCAGATTTTACAACTACAGGGTCCAATCTATAGTTACGGCCGCCGTTCACCGGGGCTTCGGTTCAAAGCTTCGCTTACGCTAACCTCTCCCCTTAACCTTCCGGCACTGGGCACGTGTCAGCCCCTATACATCGTCTTACGACTTAGCAGAGACCTGTGGTTTTGTTAACCAGTCACTAGAGCCATTTCACTGCGACCTCCCAGCGCTTTGGTATAACCGAACGCTAGAAGGCACCCCTTCTCCCGAAGTTACGGGGTCATGTTGCCTAGTTCCTTAACGAGGGTTCTCCCGATCGCCTTGGTGCATTTACACCCATCTACCGGTGTCGGTTTGCGGTACGGGCACTCAAAAATCAACGCTTAGAGGCTTTTCTTGGCAGCAAGGCTCAACCACTTATGCCTTGGAGGCTCGCTCTTGCCTCAGCTCAACCGGCGGATTTTCCTACCGGTCTCAACGCCTAGACAGATCGCACCCGAATCCAATAACGGGCTGGCCTACCTCGCTGCGTCCCCCCATCGCTCCTTCTGAGTGGTTCCGGAATGTTGACCGGATGTCCATCACCTACGCCTTTCGGCCTCGGCTAAGGACCCGACTAACCCGACGCGGAATGACCTGGCGTCGGAAACCTTAGATTTACGGCGAACACGGTTCTCACGTGTTTATACGCTACTCATGCCTGCATTCTCACTTCCGTCCGCTCCAGTCGCCCTTTCGATCGACCTTCACCGCTGACGGAACGCTCCCCTACCGATCCCCGAAGGGATCCCATGGCTTCGGTACTATGCTTAGCCCCGTTAAGTTTTCCGCGCAAGGTCACTAGACCAGTAAGCTGTTACGCACTTTTTAAAGGGTGGCTGCTTCTAAGCCAACCTCCTGGTTGTTCAAGTAACCTCACCTCGTT
>JBMOMP010000119.1:0-35785 GCA_049323115.1 Chloroflexota bacterium | reverse complement strand
ATGTATGTGGATGGCATCAATCTGCGTCGTATTGCACGCCATCTTGGCGTCAATCATCAGAGCGTAGCCAACTGGGCCAATGCTCATGCAGATGCGTTGCCTGTTGCGCCGGTTCCCGATAAGGTTGAAAAGGCTGAGATGGATGAACTATTCACTTTTATCGGGGATAAAAAAACAGAATCTACATCATTACCATCGTAGATCGTCAAACACGTTGCATTTTGGGCTGGGTCGTTGTCTGGGAACGCACCCAGGAAGCCATCCAACTCATGGTGGATGAGGCGCCGAAGGCAAAATACTACTTCAGCGATGGCTTCAAAGCCTATGCTTGTCTTTGGTATCACTATGGCCGCTACGAAGTTTCAGATGGCAAAAGCGATACCTGTTCTGTCGAAGGCGACAATTCGGAGTTGCGCCATTACCTGGCGCGGCTCGCCCGCCGGTCTCGTTGTTTCTCGCGCTGTCCACATGCTTTGCAACGCGCTTTGAAGTTATTGGTCTACGCCTTCAACCGCAGGCAACTCCATAAACAGGCTTTCCCTAACTACCAAGCACACGTTAATGACTTCGTCTACCCATGATTTAGACACTCTCGAATTCTGCTTTCACTTGGCAGCCATCCTTTCGAATGACAAAAAACAACGCCACAATTGTTGCTTCTACCCACCATTATAGGAATTGAGACGCAAAAAGCAATAGCCAAAGTGGTTGGCCAGTTAGATGTGAGCGGTGATAGGAAGAGACACATCAAGGATGCCGCGTATGACAGCAAAATTTGCAGTATGATTGAAATAAAACCAGAGCGTTTGAAATTCTGGTAACAGTCTTTCCCGCTAGAAATGCGAGTCCAGTATGTGGAAAAAGAAACAACAGAAACCTCGAACCCTGTATGACGTCGATCCTGGGGAATTGAAGCGGGCAGTGAAAAAAATGTGCCAACAGTTGAGGATTTTACCTTCGCTCCAAAATCGCTATGATCTCTACCAGGCCTGTGCACAGGAGCGGGAAAACGAAATTGACAAACGGCTCATCATGTTGGAGGCTTAGACCCTGAAGGTTCCCTGGCCGGGAGACCTTCAGAGTCTGTGATTTGGAGGGACGCATGATAAGGTTTTTTGCCAGGCCCGGCCTGGTCATGACCATTCTCCTGCTTGCGGGCTGTGGAGGCGTTGAACAGACTCCTCCATCCGTCCATACCGCCATTGCCCTGCCCTCCCCCGTCCACGAGGGTGAAATGTCCGTGGAACAGGCTCTACTGGAACGAAGGTCGGTGCGCACATACAGCGACGAACCACTCACATTGGCTGAAATTTCTCAACTTCTCTGGGCAGCGCAGGGAGTCACCCATCCGAGCGGTTTTCGCACTGCGCCATCCGCGGGTGGACTTTATCCCTTGGAGATTCTCCTCCTGGCAGTCGCAGTCACTGACCTGGCCCATGGAATCTACCGCTACGAGCCTGATGGGCGCGAATTGCTTCTCATCGTCGAAGGCGACCATCGCCAGGAATTAAGCCACGCTGCGCTCGATCAGACCGCGATCTTGGAAGCCCCGGCAGTGATCGTGATCGCGGCAGTATACGAGCGTACCAAAGTCAAGTATGGAGAGCGCGGTGTTCAATACGTGCACATCGAAGCAGGCTGCGCCTCGGAAAATATTTATCTCCAGGCAGTATCCCTCGACCTCGGTACGGTGTTCATCGGCGCATTCCACGATGAGGAGGTCAGGGAAGTCCTGCAATTGGAGGCGGACGAACAGCCCCTGGGCATCATGCCTGTCGGGAGGGAACAGGTTCCCTGACGAGATGACAACGAATCCCCTCGATGCGCGGCCTGCTCCTGCACAAGGACGCAGGATCGGTCTGAGTCTCTTCCTCCTCTCAGCCGCCACACTCGCTTTCGAGATCAACCTGACGCGCCTGTTTTCGGTGGCGCAGTTTTACCATTTCGCCTTCATGATTGTCAGCATTGCCCTGCTCGGCTTTGGCGCCAGCGGCACTGCACTGACCATCTTCCCTGCGCTTCGAAAAGAAAACCCAGCAAAGCGTTTGAGCCAACTGGGATTGGCAACAGGCATAAGTATCCTGATCGCCTACTTGCTGACCAACTGGCTTCCCTTCGATTCTTTCAGCATCGCCTGGGATCGCCGTCAGGTCTGGATTCTCATCCTGCATTACATCGCCCTCGCTGCGCCGTTCTTCTTCAGCGGCATGGCACTTGGTTTTTTGTTGAATGCCTTTCCTCAATTGGCAGGGACGACCTATGCCATCAACCTGCTAGGTTCAGCGACAGGTTGCGTCATCGCGTTGATCGCCCCTTCCCATCTCGGCGCAGGGGGAATGGCAACGCTCAGTGTTGCCCTGGCTTCATTGGCTGGAATTACTCCTACCGGCGAGGAATTTTTACCGCGAATCCCGCAAAGAAAACCTTTAAATCTTCGTGTGCTTTGCGCGCTTGGCGGTGCGTTATTTGCTTTCTCCATCCTCGACCTCGGCTTGCGTTTCACCGGCAATCCCTCCTTCGCTTTCCTTGACCTCCGTCTCTCGCCCTACAAAAGCCTCTCGTACGCCCTGCAATATCCTGGCGCACAAGTCATTCAAAGCAAGTGGAATGCTTTCTCGCGCGTGGACGTGGTGCGCAGCGGCGGCATCCACTCCCTGCCTGGTCTCAGTTATCGTTACCTGCAACCGCTCCCATCCCTGGATGGACTGCTGGTAGATGGCGACGATCTCAGCCCGATTCTTCATCCCAAAACGGATTCCGCCTTCGTGGGCCACCTGCCCATCGCGCTGGCGCTTCATCTCCACCCCCAGGCTGGGGTGCTGGTTCTCGAACCGCGCGGCGGCCTCGACGTTTTCACCGCGCTCGCAATGGGTTCAGGTCAAGTTACAGCCGTTGAGATCAACCCTCTCATCGTTGACGTAACACCCATTTACGATGATCCGCGTGTCCAGGTTTATGTAGAGTCTGATCGCAGTTACCTTCACCGTACCCAATCGAAATACAATGTGATTATTCTTTCCCTTGCTTCGTCTTATCATCCCGTCCGTTCTGGGGCGTACACACTGGCCGAAGATTATCGTTACACAGTCGAATCATTCAGCGACGCGCTGGCGCACCTAACTCCCGATGGATTGCTGGTTTCCATGCGCTGGTTGCAAGACCCGCCCAGCGAAGACCTGCGTCTCTTCGCGCTGGCAGTCACGGCTTTGGAAAGTAACAACGCCGATCCGCGCGCACAGATCGTCGCGTTTCGCGGTTTCAACACCGCCACCATCCTCGTCAAAAACAGCGCGTTTACCCCCAATGAATTGGCCTCCATTCGCGCCTTCCTCGCCGAGCGCGCCTTCGACCTCACCTACGCGCCCGACATCCAACCCGAAGAGACCAACCAATACAACATCCTGCCAGAATCCATGTATTACCAAACTTATTTACGCCTCCTCAACGCAAATCCCCGCAAAAATTTCTACAACGATTACGACTACGATGTCCGCCCACCCACCGATGATCACTCCTTCTTCGGGCATTACTTCAAATGGGCGCAGGCGCCGCAAGTCATTGCCGAGTTTGGCAAAGCCTGGCAGCCCTTTGGCGGCGCGGGTTATTTCGTCATCGTGGCCTTGCTCGTTCTCGCCATCATCCTCGCCGCCGCGCTTATTCTCCTCCCCGTCGCAATGACGCACCACACACCCCGCAATACGCACCGCGCAACGCCCTTCCCCCTCCGCCGCCTCCTCTATTTCGGCCTGCTCGGTTTCGCCTTCCTCTTCGTGGAAATTCCCCTGCTTCAACGTTTCATCCTCTACCTCGGCAATCCCGCCTACGCGTTCACTACAGTCCTATTCTCACTTCTGTTCTTCTCCGGCCTGGGAAGCCGACTGAGCGACCGCATTTCGCTTCGGCCTTCGCTGGCGACTCTCGTGATCCTGATCCTTGCCACGCCTCTCCTGCTTCCCCGCCTCTTCGCCTGGACCCTCGGCCTGCCTCTGACCATCCGGCTTGGTCTGACCGTCGTCATCCTCTCCCCGCTCGGCCTGCTGATGGGCATTCCCTTTCCAGCAGGGATTCGCTCGATGAAACGGGAGCAGGTTTCAAGCGTTGTCCTGAGCGATCAGTCGAAGGATCCAGGCAATGAAGCGCAGGGCGGGAGCGTCGCGTGGGTCTGGGCGGTGAACGGCGCGGCGTCCGTCGTCGCATCCATCCTGTCCGCTTTGCTGGCTTTGACGTTCGGCTTCAGTTGGGTGTTGCGGCTTGGCGCGCTTTGTTACGCGGGCGCATGGCTCACGGCGTTGGCGTGGCCTGGTACGCTTCGACGCCCGGCCCCGTGAACGGCACAAAACTTACGCCGCCCATGTTGTAGGCCTTCAATTCCCCATTCACTTTCACGAACTTCCATAAGGATTGCCACCAACCCTGCGGACCGATGGGAATCACGATCCGCCCGCCCTCGGCCAGTTGTTCGGCCAGCGGCGCGGGCAGGTGATCGGGCGCGGCGGTGACGATGATGGCGTCGAAGGGCGCGTACTCGGCCCAACCATAATAGCCGTCTCCCTGCTTGGCATGGGCTTGGGTATACCCCAAATCCTGCAAACGCGCCGCGGCGCTTTCGGCCAACTCAGGGACAATCTCGATGGTGTAAACCTCCACGTAACCCAATTCGGTCAGGATGGCAGCCTGATAACCTGACCCTGTGCCAATCTCCAGAACCTTTTCGCCGGGTTGGAGTTCCAGCAATTCGGTCATCCATGCGACAACGTATGGCTGCGAGATGGTTTGACCGTAGCCGATGGGAAGGGCATGATCCTCATAGGCCTGATCGAGATACTCAGGCAGGACGAAATTATGGCGCGGTACAGCGCGCATAGCCCGCAGCACATCCTCGTTTTTGATTCCCGCGCCCTCGATGGAATACCGAACAAGATCGAGCCGCGCCTTCGTAAATTCATCATCATCGGCGGGGGAGGTAGTGGGGGATACAGGGCTTGTTGGGATTACAGAGACTGTGGGGCGAGCCGCGCTCTCATGCGATCCACAAGCCGCCAACAGGATGATCGCCAGTGGAATGAGGCGTAATACACCTTGCAAACTTGCCTTACTCATGCACTTTTTCTCCATGGACATGATCGGCCAGGCACCGATGTTGCAGGGATTCGGCTCGTCATCCGTGCCGTGAAAGTGGACGACCGGCACCGGACGCGACGGCCGGCAGGCTTGCAGGTCCCCCAGCGCTTGCGTCGCGCTGACGGGGGCGATGGCAGCAAAGTAAGCGATTATAGAATTCGACTTTCACTCTGGTATTCTTCCTTTCGAGCAGTCTCAAACAAATATCACCTGCTCATGGTGATGGCGGACAACCAACCGGCTCGCACCCTGTTTCAGGCATTGGATATGCAGACACTTGTGGATGATCCCGAATGCTATCGAAGTCAGGATCGCAAGCAACACTGTTTTCCAATTCTTGATTCAGTTGAACCGCCTTGTTCAGCGCATCAAGCGCTTCATCGGTCTTGCCCATCAGCGCGTAGGTAGCGGCCATGTCGTAGTGTGCGTAGGCATATTCGGGATCGATGTCGAGTGCATGTTCGTAGTCGCTTAATGCCCGGGTATACTGGCCCATTCGCGTATATGTCACCCCTCGTTTGACAAGCGCCCTTACCTTATCCTTGTCAATTTCCAGCAGCGTCAGCGCCGTGGTTATTTCATCCCTGGCTTGTTCATAATCGCATAAAGATAAGTGACAGTCAGCAAGCGCCAGATAATAGCGGGGAAGACTTGGCTCATATTCACACAACGTGAAGTGGCCCTCCGCGCAATTCAGAAAACCCAATGAGTAAAGGGGCCGTCCTGCCTTTTCAGCCTGATCAATGGCGTGAGAGTAATTCGAAGCTGCGTTCAGGTAATCTCCCTTACGGTATAGCACATTCCCCTTGTTATAGTATGCAACGGTCAGCCCCTCTGCTTTTGCCACTTCTATCGCTGTTTCGTAATTTTCGAGCGCCGCGTCAGGATAACCTAAGAGGGAATAAACTGAACCAAGGTTGTTGTACGCCACTGCAAAGTTGGGATTTTTTTTAATCGCCAATTGATAATTCTTTATCGCCTCCCGTATAAAATCTTCTGGAAGCAAGCCTTTGGTCTCTTGATGTTTCTCAGGAGAGTATAGCAGGAAGAGATACGTGTTCGCGCGGTAGAAATAGGGGTACTCTAATCCCCAGTCTAATGTCTCTTTCGCATCGAGCCCGAGCACACCACTGGCCTCCAGCCTTTCTATAGCGGTATCGAACGCTTGTAAGGCTTCTTCATATTCCCCAGTCAGGTAATGAATCTGCCCGATGGTGAATCTGACCGAATACACCATACCTTCAGCAAGCTCGGCGTCAAGAGTTGTACTTATGCTTTTTGTAGATCCCAGCAATAATGGCGTCACTCGCTCGCTTTCCTTTGTTGTTATCTCATAGCGCGGGGAAATGGAATTTAAATCCGCTTCTCCCCAGATAACGAGTGAAGCGTTCGCCTTACGACCCAATTCGCGCGCTTCTTCTTTTTCTTTTATGATTGCGGTACCGATATACTCGATCCGAATCGTCCTGCTATGAGCATAAACATCATCCAAGCCCTTGCAAATCTCATTAGCGTAGTTTTCTTCTGGCTTGAAAGATCCGTATCCTTGGAACGGCACCACTAGGATCAAAAACTCTCCTGGATGCGCCGGAGTCACAGGCGGCTGATTGGCCTGCCAGGTGTTGAAACCTGCTACGCCCAACAGCAACAGAACCCATAGGATCAATTGGATCGTCGCTTTGCGGCGCTGGGCGGAGGGATAGCGATGCACCAGTTCCCCTCGCCCAGCGACCGAAGCAGGCAATAACACGTGGTAGGCTTGTTCCCTTGGGGATTTTTGGAAGATTATCCGTGAAAAGTGTGTTGCAGCGAACGCTGCAACGAACACTGCCAGCACGACCATAGCCGTTCGTGCGACCTCTGGTTTGTCCATCCAGGAGGTAGTAATGGATACCAGAGCGCTCAAGGACGCAAGGACTTTTATTCCCCTGTCAATCCATTGGAAGATGTCAGGCTTTTGATCAGGTTCCATAGATGTTCTCCGCATCTCAAGGATTACCGTAATCTGCCAGCCATTCGACTGCATTCACTATAAAGCGCAGATTGTCATCCGGGAAACGATCCCAGGCTTCATTGGTTAGCGAGTTTGAATCCGACAAGACCAACCCCCTCCCACCACTTTCAAAAGCCACGAGGACAGGCTCATTGTAATCTGTATAAGCCAGCACCTCTCCGCCTTGTAATATGCCGTATTCGTTCAGGGACAATTCGTAAACGCCTTCTGTCACCACATGGGGATAGAAGTTTTTGACTCCCCCGCTCCCCGCTCCTTTTTCCTGCAAGAAGGCGACCTCAAACGGCTCCAACAATGTATTGATACTGGCTCTGCTAAAGGCTTCTGGCCACTCGCCAATGACGAACAGTCCTCCCCCATTATTCACCCAATCTTGAATAGCCACAATTTGATACTCATTCAACTCCACCTCAGGATCACAGATTACGAACACCCTGTAGGTGCTGATTGAGTCCAAGTTGATCGTTTCGCTTATAAAGTAGCCAGCTTTGAACAACTCATTTTTCAGACGTGTGTATTGCCCATTCAAAGTATATGGTAAATCTGGATTCTCTGTTACAGAGTTCAGGGAAGTATCAAAACCGACCGAGATCTTGGTTCCAAGCGACTCCGATACGCCCTCTTTGGAAACCTTCCCGGACTCTCCGGTACTCAATGTTACGCTATCACCATCTCCCGCCGCATGTACAGTGACGAGCCCCTCAATATTGTGAACGAGCAGGTCGCCTTCGCTTTCTTCGGCCTCGAATTCTGTTCCTCCGGCCTCGACCTCACCGGCCTCAGCCGCGATCACGACCCGCAAACCAGCGCCATCCTCCACGTAGACATGGATCGCGCCGTCATGCAGAAAGAGACGGGTGGCGTCCGACATAGCCTTTTCTATGGTTACACTGGAGTTTGGTTTGATCTCGAACCAGGCCCGATAGTCATCGGGCAATGACAATTCTACGAAGCCGTTTATATCTGTTTTGATAGAGTCGTCAGGCTTAACCTGAACATCGCTCACTTCATAACCATTGACCTGCGCGGTTCCTTTCAGGACTTTGAGCCACAAGACGAGGTCATGAGGCGGTTCTGTCGCTGCAGGTACTTCGGTCGGTACCTCGGTAGCGGGCGCTTCGGGTGCGACAGGGGCTTCAGTTGGTTCCTCGACAGCAGGGGCTTCAGTTACTGCCGGGGCTTCAGTGGAAACCGGACTACAGGTACAAAGTACGAGTCCTCCCATCACCACAAGGCATAGGTAGAAAGACAATTTCTCGTTCATCTCTTCTTGTCTCCTTTCTAACGAGGCAAACTACCTGCCAAACTGACTCACTGTAAATATCCTGTCAATGGTCATTGTGGAAATTCGACGGCCGCACTGTGTTGCGCGCCCAGAATTCGAAGATGACATCCTGCAAGTCATTCTCAACCGGCGTGATGTTTTCCGGGTCTGGGCCATAGCGGTAGTTCATCCCGTTGACTCCCTCGTTCCAGGGCTGCCAGTTCGGGTCCCAGACCCAGAAGGCATGATTCATGCCACGTTCCTCGAAGAGTTCCATTTCATCGCGCATGAAATCGGCCGCATCCGGAACCCAGCGGTTGACGCCGAACTCATTGACGGCAACCGGCGCGCCGTACTCGGCGATGAACTCATCAATCGGACTGAGAAAGTCATCCAACCAGTCACGGTCGAAGGCGTCGGGCTGGCCGTCCCAGTCGAGGTCGAACGAACCGGGGTAGGTGTTTTGCGCGGGATGTTCTTGGTGAGTATAGTCCTGCTGCGGTTCGTATTGGTGAACCGTATAGACGATGCGCGGGTCGTCCACTGGCTTGATCGAGGAAAGCCAGCGCACGCCGCTCCAGCCGTTGCCGCCGACCAGGATCGGAGTCTGCTTGTCTACTTCTCGAATCCCCGCCACGATGCGCGGGTAGAAGCGATTCCAGTCGTAAACGGTGTCGGCATATTCGGCGTAGAAATCCGAGGGCTCGTAAATCTCGAAAACCACGCCGCTGGAGTTCGGCTCGCACATCAGGTCGTAGCCAACGACGACCGGATTATCCCGGTAACGCTCGGCGGTGTAGCGCCACATCTCGGCCCAGGCATCCTGCGCTTCTTGATCCGTCCAGACCCACTCGATGAGTAGGTCCTCGTCGAACCAGTTTCCGGCGCCGTCGCGGTAGAAGGTGAAGTCGCTGCGCCCCGGCCCGGTGCGGAAGGTGATGACGACGAACAGGTCTGCCGCAGCCGCCATCTCGATCATGTTGTCGAGGTTGGCCTGCACTTGTTCATCCAAAACATAAGGTGGACGTTCAGTGAAAAGACCCGGATGCGAAAAGTTGACATAGTTCGCGCCCAGCGCCGCCAACTCGTCGAAATCTGCTTGTGTATAAGGTGGGCCGATGTAGCCATCGCCGAGGAATTCCAATCCGTCCAGGTCGGGGACGACAATGCGCTGCCAGGTGTTCGCGCCGCGCAATTGCGTCCCACGCTCGGCGGCCCACAGCGACCACTTGTCTTCCCCGTCAGGAGCGCCCGGGGCAGGGGAAGGCGCCTCGGGCAAGGCCTCCGCCGTGATAACGGAAACAGGCGGCGGGGAGTCGGATGCGCCTCCCGGCTGGAACAATCCACAGGCAAGCAAGAACAAGACGGTCGCCAGCGTCCCCAGTACCCTCCTCATAAGCCTCCTCCTTTGTAAAAAACGAATCCTGCTTTCATTATACAAAGCGGCGCGTAAATTACAACCGGCATAGTACAATAGAACCATCTTTTTACGGAGCGATTGCATGGATACCCCTTCTTTCGACGGCTGGGCCTGCCCGATGCCCCTGCAAAACTATCCCACCATCGTGATGGGACACGGCGCGGGCGGCAAGATGATGAACGACCTGATCCGCCACCTGTTCGCCTCGGACTTCCATAACGACCTGCTTGCGCAATCCGGCGATTCGGCCACCCTCGACCTTCCCCCGCTCGACGGCGGGCGGCTGGCCTTCACTACTGACTCGTTCGTCGTCAGCCCGCTGTTCTTCCCCGGCGGCGACATCGGTGAACTGGCGGTCAACGGCACGGTCAATGACCTGGCCATGAGCGGCGCAAAACCTCTATACCTCTCCGCTGGCTTCATCCTCGAAGAAGGCCTGCCCATGGATACGCTGGGGCGCATCTCGGCTTCGATGGCGCGCGCTTGTCAGGCAGCAGGCGTGCAGATCGCCGCCGGGGATACGAAG
Source organism: Chloroflexota bacterium (assembly GCA_049323115.1). Classification (GTDB taxonomy): domain Bacteria; phylum Chloroflexota; class Anaerolineae; order Anaerolineales; family Villigracilaceae; genus JAABUE01. The sequence continues at coordinate 25,440 of JBMOMP010000119.1, read as the reverse complement.
GTGGTCAACAAGGGGCAAGGGGACGGGATTTACATCAACACGTCAGGTATCGGCATCATCCCCCCGGGCATGGACATTGCGCCGCAGAATGCCAGACCGGGCGACGTCGTCATCGTAAGCGGGACCATGGGCGACCACGGCATGGCCATTATGTCGGTGCGCGAGGGGCTGCAATTCGAGTCCGAAATCGAGAGCGACACCGCCCCGTTGAACGGCATGGTCGCCGGGATGCTGGCCGTCACCCAAGACATCCATTGCCTGCGCGACGCCACGCGCGGCGGGCTTTCAGCGGTGCTGAACGAACTGGCGCAGGCGTCGGGCGTGGGCATCGAATTCGAGGAGACGAAAGTGCCGGTGCGCCGCGAGGTGCGCGCCGCCTGCGAGATGCTCGGCCTGGACCCGTTCTACATCGCCAACGAGGGTAAACTGGTCGCTATCTTGCCGGAACAATGGGCGGAGCGCATTCTGATGGCTATGCGCAAAAGCGAGTATGGGAAGGAGGCCGCCATCATCGGGCGCGTGGTGGACGAGCATCCCGGCCTGGTGGTCGCCCGGACGGCCATCGGCGGTTCGCGCGTGGTGGATCTACCGGCCGGCGAGTTGCTGCCGAGGATCTGCTAGTTGCGTTATCCCCATCCATCCTCGTCCGTCAATTCGATCAAAATTTCGATGGCATCCCCGGCTTCTATCACAACCTGCTGGAACCCGGTGGAAGCGCCGCCGCCCGTGACGCCGGGGTAGAGAAGCGCGTCGTCGCCTGGCGGGGGCAGCGGGGCGGCAATGAAAGCGGCTGCCAGGTTGTAGGCGCCGGGCGGCAGGTCCAGGATTGCATCTCCCTGCGGCGCGTCATACAGGAATTCCAACAGCGGGATAAATTCCACCAATTCCCTGCGCACGGTGAGCGGCTCAGGATAGGGCGTAAATTCCAGGCTGGTAAAGACCCAGCCCGGCGACTCCAGGGCAATATCGCTTTCCACCGGCATGACCAGGAGGATGTGGCGAATATTGGGGGCATCTGGCCGATAGTCGAAGGTTTCACGATACCAGCGACCGGTATAGCGGATCTCGACTTCGAGTGTCCCGGTCACGGGCTGCATTGGTTCGACGACCGGCAGCGGCGCAGGCGTCTCAATGCTGCCGGGGGCGGTTCCGCAGGAAGGCAAGGCGAACACCAGTCCTGCCAGGAGCGGGAAAAGGACGATCCATTTTTTCATTGCGCCTCCTGCGGCATTCAATCGCATAAGACCGGCAGCGCCAACCAGTCCCCACCCTGCTTTGGATGCTGGGCTTTTGCCAGTCCGCCGTCCTCCAACAGGCGGTTGAGGCTGCGCTCGGTCAAGGCATTGCCCCACTGGAACAATTTATTCACCTCCCGCACCTGCGCCGCGCCGACAGAGTCGAAGTAGCGCTCGAGCAACTTCATCCGCGCCTGGGATTCGCTGATGGCGCGCGCCTGCCCGGGCAGGTCGGGGTAATGACGGGCGGCGATTTCGTAGATAAAAGCGTAATTCCAGGAACCGGCTTGCGCCACACCCACCGGCAGGATCTTGAAATCGGCCTGCAACAGTTCCAGCGCCTTGTTGAATTCGGAGTCCTTTGCGTTGGCCAGGCGCGCGGCGCGGCGCAGGTCCACGCTGTTAAGCGGGCCGTCCTCGAGAATGGCTTCGTAGACCTGCTTCGCCGATTGCGGCAGGCGGCCTTCTTCGTAGGCGATCAGGTAGTCTTCTTCGGGAGAGCCGTAGTTCTCCGAGAGCGCATAGAAGTAAGGCGCCATTTCCAGCGAGATCAGGGTCGCTTTGCGGCGCAGGACCTTGGCGTAATACCAGATGCGCTGGTCGAGGGCGTTGTCCTTCCAGCGCCAGGTGACGTGGCCGGGGTCGTCGTGCGCATCGGCGACCGGACGGTCGCCAGCAACAGCCGTCCACAGGCTGGGAAAGTCCACGCCTTTGATGGGCCAAAAGTAGATGAAGCCGCGCGCATCGACGAACTCCAGCGCCTGGGAGGGGGTGGAAAGTTTGTGAAACGGCGGCAGGTTGAAGGTGCGCGCGCGATGCGCTTGCAGGCGTTCCAGGTCGAGGGTGGGCATGGGACGATTGTAGCGCAAACCGGAGACTCGCGCCACAAATCCGTCACAAAATTCGAGAAAAGACAGTAAAATATATGTGCAAATTTTTCCATTTAGGAGGCGGCGTGGGTCACTGGCCTGGCAAGTACATCATCGGCCTGACAGGCAATATTGCAACCGGCAAGAGCGTGGTGCGCAGGATGCTGGAACATCTTGGCGCGTACACGATCGATGCGGATGCGCTGGCACACCGCGCCATCACCAAAGGCGCGCCGGGCTACCAGCCGGTGGTCGAGACGTTTGGCAAATGGATCGTGGGCGCAGACGGGCAGATCGACCGCGCCAGGTTGGGCGGTTTGGTCTTCCGCGACCCGGAAGCGCTTTCCAAGTTAGAAGCCATTGTGCATCCGCTCATCACCCAGGCTACCAACATCCTGATCCAACGCGCCGGGCAAAAAGCCATCGTGGTGGAAGCCATCAAACTGCTCGAAAGTGAGTTAGGCGCGGCCTGCGACAGCCTGTGGATCACGTACGCGCCGGAACAAGTACAGGCTGAACGGCTGGTGCGCAAACGCAACCTGAGCCAGGAAGAGGCGCTGGCGCGCATCCACGCCCAGGCGCCGCAAAGCGAAAAGATCGAGCGCGCCAATGTGGTCATCCGCAACACTGGTTCTTATGATGACCTGTGGAAACAGGTCACAGCCGCCTGGAAGCAGGCTTTCCCGACCTCCGAAACGTTACCGACGATCCCAAAGAAAGCAGCGCCAACGGGAGATTACTCCGTGCAGCGCGGAAGGCCGCGCGATTCGGAAGCCATTGCCGGACTGGTCATGCGCCTGAGCAAAGGTCAACAGAAGATGACAGCGGAGGACGCGATGGAGGCCTTCGGCGACAAAGCCTTCCTGTTGCTGCAAACGGGCGACCGGCTGGTGGGTCTGGCCGGCTGGCAGGTGGAAAACCTGGTAGCGCGCACGACAGACTTGTACATCGAACCCGAACACGCGCATGAAAAGGCGCTCCAGACCCTGCTCACGGAAGTAGAACGCGCCTCCCAGGATTTGCAATGCGAGGCCTCGCTGGTCTTTCCGTTCCCCGAACTGGCCGGTCTCGACAGCGCCTGGAAAGGCCTGGGTTACGAAAAACGCGCGCCCGAAAGCCTGGGTGTCCAGGCCTGGCAGGATGCAGCCAAAGAATCCAGCCAGCCGGGAACCAGCCTGATGTTCAAACAATTGCGCGCTGACCGCGTGCTGCGGCCCATTTAATCCCATACCGCCGGGAGCGCGAAGTTCGCGCAGGTATAGCCTCTGCGTTCTCGGCGCTCTAAGTACCCAGAACCCCCATTTTGGGGGCCTTGGGTATCGCGGACTATCTCGTGACGGATTTCCTCAACGACCTGCTTTTCATCTTCCAACGTGTCAACTGGCTGAGTGTCGTAGACATCCTGCTGGTTACATTGATCTTCTTTATCCTGCTGTACTTCCTGCGGGATACGCAGGCGTTGGTGCTGTTGCGAGGCGTACTGTTCCTGGTCGTCCTGCTGGCCGTGTTGACCAGCCTGGTGGAATTACCAGCCTTCTCCTGGCTGATCCGAAGCACCCTGCCAGCCCTGCTGCTGGCCATCCCGGTCATCTTTGCGCCCGAAATCCGGCGCGGACTGGAACGCCTGGGACGCGCCGGGACGTTCATCTCGCCGGGCGGCAAGACGGCCGACCAGGAAACCAAGGAAGTCATCCGCGCCATCGTCAGCGCCTCGGCGCGCCTGTCCGCCCGCCAGCATGGCGCCTTGATCGTCATCCAAAGGCTGGACACCCTGGACGAATACAACGACACGGGTGTGCGCCTGAACGCCAGGGTGACGCCGGAACTGTTGCTGCAAATCTTCTATCCCAACACACCCTTGCACGATGGGGCTGCCATCATCACCGGCGCGCGCATCTCGGCTGCCGCCTGCGTCCTGCCGCTTTCGGCCAGCGGCATCCTGGCGCGCTCGCCCGAACGGCAGATGGGGCTGCGCCACCGCGCCGCATTGGGCATCTCCGAAGTCAGCGACGCGGTCGCCGTCGTGGTCTCCGAAGAGACCGGCTCCATATCCATTGCGCACTCCGGACGCATGATCCGCCGCCTGGACCCGGAGCGGCTCGAAAACATCCTGACCGCCTTCTTTCGCCCCAACGGCGACGTCCAACAACGAAAATGGTTCCAACAACTCTTCCCTTACTTGTTCCCGCGCAAGGGTGACGAACGATGATCCGCTGGCTGGGCGCCAACCTGCGCACGTTCATCTGGGCTTTCCTGATGGCCGTTGCCGTGTGGGTGGCGGCGGTCTCGGCTGCCGACCCCGATGAAGTGCAGCCATACCCCAATCCCATCCCGCTGGAGATCATCGGGCAGGACCCGGGGCTGGTGCTCACCGGCGAATATCCCAGGCAGGTCAGCCTGACGTTGCGCGCGCCGCGCTCGGTGTGGGAAGAACTGACGCGGGAAGAAAATGAACCGCGCGCCATCCTAGACTTATCGGGACTGAGCGCCGGGCAGCACACGCTCGACATCCAGGTGCAGGTGCCCGTCCGCCCCGTGCGCATCGTTTCGGCGACGCCCGAAACTGCTACCGTTATCCTGGAACCCCTCGCCGCCCGAACCCTGCCCCTCGACCTGACGCTATCCGGCGAGCCTGCCATCGGCTACCAGGCCGGGGAGCCCCGCCTGGCGCCGCAGGAGGTCATCATTTCTGGGCCGCAGTCGCTGGTGGAACAGGTAGCCCGCGCCCGGGTTTCCATCAACATCGCCGGCATCCGCGAGAGCATCGACCAATCTGTGGCAGTGCAGGCGCTCGACCAGAACAATCAGGTCATTGCCGGGTTGGGACTGAATCCCGCCGAAGCGCTCGTCCAATTGCCGATCAGCCAGCAGGGCGGCTACCGCGACCTGGCCGTCAAAGTGCTGGTGCGCGGACAGGTCGCCAGCGGCTACCGATTGGCGAACATCTCCGTCTTCCCGCCGGTGGTGACGGTCTACTCGGAAGACCCGGCGCTGGTCAACGCCTTGCCGGGGGTGCTGGAGACCCAGCCGCTCGAACTGGAAAACGCCAACGAAGACCTGTCCACCCGCCTGGCGCTCACCCTGCCGCAGGGACTCTCCCTGGTCGGGGAGCAAACCGTGCTGGTGCAGGTGAGCGTTGCGCCCATCCAAAGCAGCCTGACGCTTTCCAACAAGGAGATCGAAGTCACCGGCCTGCCCGCCGGGCGGGACATCCACATTGCCCCGGCCAGCGTGGACGTCATCCTCTCCGGCCCCTTGCCGCTGCTGGATACGCTTTCGCCCCAGGAGGTCCGCGTGCTGATCGATGTGACCGGGCTGGCCGACGGCACCTACCAACTGGAGCCCAAAGTAGAAATCCTGGTGGCTGATGTGGTCGTCGAAACCATCCTGCCCGGCACAGTGGAAGTGGTCCTGACCAAAAGCGGAACAATAACCCCAACGCCATGAGAAGGAACGATGCCTAAACCTGTCATTGCCCTGGTAGGACGACCCAACGTCGGGAAAAGCACGCTCTTCAACCGCCTGGTGGGAGAACGCCTGGCGATCGTAGACGAGACCCCCGGTACCACCCGCGACCGCCTGGTGTCCGAAGCGGAGTGGAACGGGGTTGCCTTCCACGTGATAGATACCGGCGGCATAGACCCGGCGCACGGCGGCAAGACTCCGCTTTCGGTCGGCTCGGCCGATTTCATCGAGCAGATCAAGGAACAGGCGCTGGCCGCCATCCAGGATGCGGACGCAGTGCTGTTCCTGGTCGACGGCGAGGCGGGCGTCACCGCCCCCGACCGCGAGGTAGCGGGCATCCTGCGTCGTCACCAGAAGAAACTGCCGGATGGCAAGTTCTGGCCGCCCATCTTCCTGGTGGTCAACAAATGCGAAAGCGAAGCCCGGCGGCAGGCAGCCGGCGAATTTTACGAACTGGGACTGGGCCAGCCTTATGCTATCTCAGCCTTGCACGGGACGGATACGGGAGATCTCCTGGATGACCTGGTGGCCTCGTTCCCGCCTCAGCAGGCCGAGGCGGAGGATGAAGCGGTCAAGATCGCCATCGTGGGCAAGCCGAACGCCGGCAAGTCCAGCCTGCTGAACAAGTTGGCGGGCGCGGAACGGGCTATCGTCAGCCCCATCCCCGGCACGACGCGCGACGCGGTGGACCTGCGCATCACCTACGAGGGCATCGAGATCACGCTCATCGACACGGCCGGCATCCGCAAACGCGGCAAGATCGAGCATGGCGTGGAACAATACAGCGTGCTGCGGGCGCTCAAGGCTATCGAACGCGCGGACGTGGCGCTGCTGGTAGTGGACGCGGTGGCAGGGATTACGGCCCAGGATCTGCACATCGCCGGCTTCATCCTGGAAGCGTGGAAGTCGTGCGTGGTGCTGGTCAATAAGTGGGATGCGGTGGAGAAAAATACGTATACGATGGACGAATATACCCGGCGCATCCGCCATGAACTGAATTTCATGGACTATGTGCCTGCCCTGTTCATCTCGGCCAAGACCGGCCAGCGCGTGGAGCAGGTTCTTCCGCTGGCGCTGCAAGTACAGGAGGAGCGGCTGGCGCGCCTGACCACTTCGAAGATCAACCAGTTGATCCAGAACGCGCAGGACGCCCACCCGGCGCCCTCGCTGAAGGGGCGGCAGTTGAAGATGTATTACGGGACGCAGGTGCGCTCCGACCCGCCCACCTTCCTGGTGTACGTCAACGATCCCAGCCTGGCGCACTTTACCTACCGGCGCTACCTGGAAAACCGCTTCCGCGAGGAATACGGGTTCCTGGGTACGCCGATCCGGATCGTGTTGAAGGGGAGGAGGGAGAAGTAATCAGTTTTCAGTTTTCAGTTTTCAGTGAGTAGGGGGGAGCAGTTTGCCGGATCATGACCGGCGGCGCGCCGGATCGAGGGGCATGTTCACTGGGATTCGCCGATTAAGCCAGCGAGATTCGGGAATTAAGCCGCTCGATTCGCGGATTGAGCCAGCAAGATTCCGAAATTAAGCCGCTCGATTCGCCGATTAAGCCAGCGAGATTCGGAAATTAAGCCGCTCGATTCACGGATTAAGCCAGCGAGATGCGGGGATTGAGCCAGCAGGTTTCGCTTTCATGTTTACCCCGCACCCGCTGTCGTCGGGCTTGGGATCTTCTCCCGGCTCATCCTGCGAACACGGCACACACCAACCACACCCACCATATTCATCTTCAAACACACAACAACAAGCCGCCGCCGGCGCAGTCACCACTCCCCACCCGATCACTATGGCGATTACTGCCGCCAGTATTTTTTGCCAAATCTTCATTTTTGCCTCACGATCATCCGCTCAAAATCATCCCCCTGGGTATAGGGATTTAACAATTTCCGTTCATTTGCTTCGGCTTCGGCCAGGATCTCCGGCAGTTTCCGCTCATCCTGCCACTGCGCCATCATAAATTCGCCGGGCGCTAAAGATGCCGTATCGATTGTTTTTTCCAGCGCCGGGGAACCGTCTGCCTGCTGTTCCCATACCGTTAACTGTTCCGGCCGGGCCGAACGATATTGGAAACCGTATTGTTTCCCGTCTTTGGCAAGTAAAAATAGAATTTGGTTTTCCGGATCAATTTTCTCAAAAGTTCCCGCCATCAAATACATGAACGACTCTCCGTCCTCTTCCCCTTCCACGATCTGGGTTGTCATGGCTTTGGAAGGCAACGCCGCGTAATCCGGATCAAAATCCCTAAATTGCTGTAAATATAAACGCTGAAGCGCGATTGCCGGCCTGCTGTTGGATAATTCCGCCGATGTGAGCAGTATCCACCCGGCCGCGATAACCAGGACTACCGCCAAACCAACCAATCCCAAAACAATAATCCATCTCTTCCCCATACCTTTTCAGTATGGACCTGTCTCTGGATCCTTGTCAAATCAACCGCTACTGCAGATTCTCCGGTTTCGCAAAAAAGACAAATAATACTCTCTCTAACCCTTCAGGTAGCAATTTTACAGTATGCAATTCATTTACCTCAGGAGCATCTGGATAATTATCCAAAAAATCTCCGTTAATCCCGGCTGTAAATCCAATTAGCTGGGTATCGGCAACAGCATAAGAATTACTAACTGCCTTACCAAACATCCATATATATAATTTCCCTCTCTCTTCCGGAGTAAAAAGATGGGCAATTCTTTGTACATCCTCATCGCGTACAACCGCTCGCAATAACCTTATCTTTGCATTACCATCCATTGCTAGTACGGGTGCCAACAAAAATCTTCGCTCGCTCCCATCCCCATTGATAATCTTAAACTGTTCCCATCCACCTCCTAACGCAACTTGCATTGGTCGCGCGTATTCAAGACTGGAACCGTCTTCATAAACTACATCACTATTCTTTGATAAAGGAGAGAAACAATAAACACCCTTCATAGATGCATCATTGATAAAATACCACTCTTTCGGCAGTATTTCGTCGTAAGTATAGGTCTTCTCGTATTTTGTCCCTTTGTTGGTCGTCACCGTAATCCCCTCGAACTCGCTGGCCGGGTCGTAGGTTTCCGATTTTGCCATCGCCCGCTCGTGCTCGGCAAACATGGTCGCGATCATCTGGTCTTTTTTCTCGCTTCCCAGGTCAATTTCCAAACTGTAAGGATAATCCGCTTCAAACCCGGCCGCCGCCTCTGTTGCCGTCTTTCCGCGCGGCCTGCTCCACCCGCCATTCTCCCATTGCCTCAACCCCCACACCAGTTTCCCCTCATGGCTCGTCACCGCCCCCGCCCCGGTTGTCAAAACAGTTTCCTGCTCCCCGATTTTCAATGTCAATTCTGTTACTCCATCCTCAAACACCTTGACGCCTTCCACCTTCTGTCCGTCCACGCCGATGATTTCGTAATAACCGTCCTGACTGCCTACCAACTCGAATCCTCCCGGCGTCAATCGCTCCTGCACGCCCCTCAACCCTTCCGGCAGCCAATCCGGGGTTTCGGTCGGCGTGGGCGGGACTGTTGCGGTAGGAGCCGGGCGCGTGACTGTGTACGTCGCCGTCGCAGTTGGTAATGGGACGGCCGGGGAGCAGGCGGTGAGCGCCAACAGGAAAGTCAATATGGGCAGAATATGACGTGACATGGAAAACCTCCTTGTCCCGGACAATCGAAAGGCTTCAAGAGTTCAATATCTTGATGGCAGAGGCGATAAATTCTCGTCAGCGTACCTGCTCATATCACCCTTCCCTCCCGCCTGGCGTTTCGATACAGCGAAATACTCCCGGCTTCGAAGTCGCTCTCAGAAACGGGTTTTGCAGAAATCAAGCGCTCTGATTCGAGTTGGAGCGGATAAAGGACTTCGACAAGGCGGCGCAATTCGACAAAATAATTCACCGGCGGGGCAAGCACGACAAGCAGGTCAATGTCGCTTACGGGAGCGGCCTGTCCGCGCGCCATCGAGCCGTACAGGATCACATCCTTGAGCTGCTCGCCATAATGTCTGGCAAGCGTCTGCCTGCATTTCTCAAGAATGATGTTCCGGGGTAAAGTCACGCCAGATCGATCCCGCGTCCGGTATTCGAGGCGCGTTTCCCCCACACCCTTCTTCGGTTTGGCGGGTTTGCGATCCTTTCCTGGTTGCGCTGACATACCTTGTTTCCTTACCCACAATTATAATCCTCCCCTGGAAAATAAAGTAACGTCCCGAAGGTTGCTCGACCCTTCGACAGGCTTACCTGTGCCTGCGGCGCTGGTGCAGGCAGGGCAAGCCTTCGGGACGTTGGGAAGGTCTTACCTGTCAACTACTGCCCGAACGAGAACGTGGACATGATGGTATCGAACACGGCTGACTCGGCAGCCTTATCGAAGGACGGCAGCGGCGTGGCGGCGTTGGCCTGGTCGGAGGAATGCAGCGTGAAGGTCAGGCTGATGCAGGCGTTGTCCTTGGTGGCTGAATAGGCCACAAAGTCGTAGGTGTTGCCGGTCGCCGCCGTGACGCCCGCTTCCTTCAAGAAGGAAATGTTGTTGATGGTCACCGTCTGCGAGGAAGTCGCGCCGGTGGTGGGCGTCTTGCAGGGATTGGCGTTTTCCACCACGCTGACATCCAGGAATTTTTCGAGCAGGTTAGTGCCGGTGGTGAACGGCAGGAAGATGCGGCCCGCGCTATCGGTCTGTGTGGTGACGATGGAGCCGGGCGGGAATTTGAACAGGAACTTGTACTTGTTGTTCTGGTAGGTGTTCCAGTTGGCGGTGGTGACCTGGGTGGCCGTAGCGGTGGGTGTGGGAGTAGGCGGCGTGGTGGTGGCCGTCGGCGTGTTGGTAGCGGCCGCCGTCCCTGAGACCTTGATCTCCACCCACCAGGGCTTGTTGGCCTGCGAGCCGATGCCGAACAACGCGCCGCTGGCGTTCTTGAACATCCAGTTGCCGCGATAGGTACCGGCCGTATTCGGCGCAACCAGGTTGACGGTGATGTCCACCGTCTGGCCGGGCGCGACCGACTGTGGGAAGGCCAGCGCGTCCGGTCCGCCCATCTTTTCGCCGCTGTAGAAGACCAATTGGTAGGAGGTGGTCCAGGTGCAACTGCCGACGTTCTTCAAGCGCCAGGTCTTGGTGAAGGCCGTGCCGGGCGCAAAGGTGGTGCCATCCGGCACGGTGACATCGGAAATGAACTGCACCTTATCGCAGGAAGAAGGCGGGACGGTGGGCGTCTTGGTCGGCGCGGTGCTGGTGGGAGTAGGCGTGGGCGGCGTGCCGGTGACAGTCGGCGTGAAGGTGGCGACCACACCGCCAGCGCGCGAAATGACCGGGTTGCCCCACAGGGCGCGGTCGCCTGCCGCCGAACCGTACGCCGAGGTGAACAGGATGAACTTGACGTCCTGCCCGGCCAGCGAATCCAGGTTCAGGTTGACGTTGTAGGTCCAGCCTTCGTACTTCTCGCGGAAGGTCCAGAAGGTCTTGACCGCGCCCGAACCGATCTGGTAGTTCAGGCGGTATTCCACATAGCAGGTGGTGGAGCCATATTCACAGCCGATGGTGGCCTGGAAACGGTCGCCTTTTTCGACGCGGAAAGCGGGATAGGCGCCCTGGATGTAGCCATTGTAGACGTTCTGCGGCGCTACCAGCAGGCCGGGATTTCCCAACTCCACGCCGCTTTCGAACTTGGGCTTATCTTTCTTCAAGGCGAAACCGCTGGCGTCCCCGTCTGTGCCGGGGAAACCCAGCGTCCCGGCGGCGCTGGACCAGGTCGCCGAACCCGCGTTGGCGGTGAAGTCGTAGCCGACCCCGGCCGAGGAACTGACGTAGATCTCGGCCCAGAAGGCCTTATAGGCGGTCGAACCGATGCCGAAGATCGCGCCGCTGGCATTGCGCAGTTTCCAGTAACTGAAGTAATGTCCGGCGCTGCTGGGCGCGGTCATGTCCACGCTCAGGTCCACGGTCTGGCCCGGCGCGACGCTGGTCGGGAAGTTGACCGCCGAGGGCGCGCCCATCTTCTCGCCGCTGTCGAAGACCAGGGCGTAGGAAGTCGTCCAGGTACAAGAGCCGATGTTCTTCAAACGCCAGGTCTTGCGGAAGGCCGTACCCGGCGCGTACGACGTCCCATCCGGCACGGTCACATCGGCGATGAATTGCGCCCAGTCGCAGGTTGCGGCGTGCGCCGGGGATGCGCCCAGGGCGGGGAAAGCAGACAGCGCCAAAATCAACAGCAGGAAGGCGGCTATCATTTTGTGTAAGGATTTCATCTCTACCTCCTGAAACGAGCCTGATCTATGACGTAAAAAGGCTGCAAGTGGTTCCCAAAAAAATTTAGTTACACGACATGTATAGTATAACTTTGGTTGCCAGATAGTTCAATACATGAGAATCCCCTAAAGTGACCACCCACAAGGGGGAAAAATGACCCTGATTTGCCACCGGCCCGGCTTTTCCATATAATTGGAATGGATGCCTCGCACCATTCTCCACCTGGATTTGGATGCCTTCTTCTGCGCCGTGGAAGAGAACCAGGAACCGTCCCTGCGCGGGAAACCTTTCGCAGTGGGCGGCAAGCCAAACGAACGCGGCGTTGTCTCGTCCTGCTCCTACGCCGCGCGGCAGTTCGGCGTGCGCTCGGCCATGCCCATGTCGCGCGCCGTGCATACCTGTCCCGGCCTGCTCGTCGTCCCGCCGCGCCACCACCTGTACAGTGATGTCTCCAGGCAGGTGATGGAGCGCCTGCGCCGCCTGACCGCGCTGGTCGAACAAATCTCGATTGACGAAGCCTTCCTGGACATCTCCGACATCGCCGACCCCCCCGAACGCCTCGCGCGCCGACTTCAGGCCTGCATCCGCGACGAATTGGGCTTGCCCTGCTCCATCGGCGTGGCCTCGAACAAATTGGTCGCCAAGATCGCAACAGAGGTAGGGAAGAAAAGCGCCCGGGGAGGCCAACCTCCTTGCGCGGTGACAGTTATCCCGTCGGGGCAGGAGGCGGAATTCCTGTCCCCCCTGCCGGCCGACATGCTATGGGGCATCGGCCCAAAAACGTCCACACGGCTGGCCGGGTTGGGCATCCGCACCATCGGCGACATCGCCCGCTGGCCGGAAGAAGAATTGACGCGCCTGTTCGGCGAAAATGGCCGCGAGATGGCGCGCCACGCCAGGGGGCAGGACGAGCGGCCCATCGTGACCGAGCACGAGGTCAAATCCATCAGCCAGGAAGTCACCTTTACCCGCGATGTCCACGACGACCAGGCGCTGGAGGCCACCTTGCGCGACCTGTCGGCGCAGGTAGGGCGCCGCCTGCGCCAGCGCGGGCTGTCTGGCGCGACCGTCAAACTAAAAATCCGCTGGCCGGATTTCACCACCCTGACGCGCCAGGCCACCCTGCCCCGCCCCACCGACCAGGACGGCGAGATCGCCGAAACGGCGCTGGGACTGCTGCGCAAGGTCCGCCAGGCAGGCCGCCCCGTGCGGCTGATCGGCGTGGGCGTGAGCGGGCTGGGCGCGCCGGCCCGCCAGTTGGGACTGTGGGACGCCGGGGCGGAAAAGCAACGCCGGTTGCAAGAAGCAGTGGATGCGCTGAAAGACAAATACGGCGAACAGGCCATCAAGAAAGGAAAATAACATGATCCAGAGCGCTTCGATCCAATTGACCACGCGCGGCAACGCAGACGCGCAAGACATCACGACGCAGATCGCCCAGGCCGTGCAGGCCAGCAAAATACACAGCGGCGTTGTAACTGTTTTCTGCCCCTCCTCCACCAGCGCCGTGACGACCATCGAATACGAAAGCGGCTGCCTCCAGGACCTGCGCCGCCTGTTCGACGAGATCCTTTCTCCAAACCGGGATTACGCCCACAACGCGCGCTGGGGCGACGGCAACGGGCACAGCCACGTGCGCGCTGCGCTGCTCGGCGCGTCGCTGACCATCCCGTTTGTAGATGGCCGCCTGACGCTGGGCACCTGGCAGCAGGTCATCTACGTGGATTTCGACACGCGCCCCCGCAGCCGCCAGTTAGTGCTACAGATCATGGGAGAATGACCAGCAACCTTCCCCGCTTCCTTGCGTAATTAAGGGTAGAAATCAACAAAAGGAGAACGCAATGAACACCAACTACAAGCAACTCACCCGCAGCAACGCCAACCGCATGATCGCGGGCGTGTGCGCCGGGCTGGGCGAATACCTGAACATGGACCCGACCGTCGTGCGCCTGCTGTTCGTGCTGGGGTTTTTCCTGACCGGGCCGGGCATCCTGGTGGCTTACCTGATCATGGCAATCGTCGTTCCTGAGCAAGCGCTGGCGCAATAAACCCCACGCGCGACCTTGCCAAAGCCCCCCACCTGGACTATAATGCCGTCACTCCGGGCGCGTAGCTCAGCTGGTTAGAGCGCATGTATCACACACATGAGGTCGGGGGTTCGAGTCCCTCCGCGCCCACCAAAGCGAACCGAAAAGTTCGCTTTTTGTTTTGCCGCAGTAAGTTATAATTCCAGCAGCATGATCTCCCGCACCAACGACCAATGGCTCACTGACTTGCGCTCCAGCGGCGACTCGCGCGAGGCGGCGCTCGAGGACCTGCGCGCCATCATCCTGCGCGGCCTGCCGTATGCGCTATCGCGCTGGCTGCCCTCGTCCGCGCCGCAGTTCGAATCCCTGACCGAGGAAGTTGCGCAGGATACCCTGCTGCGCGTCCTCGACCAACTCCACACCTTTGAAGGCCGCAGCCAGTTCACCACCTGGGTGCACAAGATCGCGATCCGCATCGCGCTGACGGAACTGCGCCGCAAGCGCTGGCAGGACTCATCCCTCGATGAAATCGTAGACAACGAAGACCTGCCCGCGCCACCGCGCCTGCTCAAAGACCCGGCCGCCACGCCGGAAAAATCCGCAGAGCGGGCGGATATGCTGGCGCGCATCCGCCGCATCATCGACGATGAACTGACCGAACGCCAGCGCCGGGCGCTGGTCTTGCTGGGGATGCAGGGAATTTCCATGGAAGAAGCCGCAGAACAACTGAACACCAACCGCAACGCGCTCTACAAATTGCTGCATGACGCCCGCTTGCGATTGAAGCAGCGACTACAAAACGAGGGGTTACACATCCACGAAGTGCTTTCGGCATTCGAACAAGGGTAAGAAACTTATTAACACCCACGTCAAACCCATAGCCCTTATGAACATCAAGAACTTCATCCAGAAACAATTGAGACGCTGGCGCAATGAACCTGAACTATCCGAACAGGCGCTGATCAGACTGCTCAGTTCATTGGAACACACCCACGACGAGGAATTGTCCTGTGACGAAGTCTTTGCGCTGGTGGACGAATACGCCGAAGCCAGCCAACGAGGGGAAGACGTGGCGCACCTCAAACCGCTCCTGCGCCGCCACCTGGAACTATGCCGCGAATGCGAGGAGGAATACCAGGCCCTGCTGCAAGTCCTGGAAGGGACGGCTTCATAGAACGCCTTGCCTGTCATCCGGCATATCCCAATAGCCCCTTGCCTTTTCAAACATCTTGTGCTATTTTTACCGGGACAGGAGCACACTTTCCATGACGAAAAACCAGAAGACAGTCGTCGTCGTCGAAGACGAACCCGACGCAGCCGAACTCTTTGCAGAAATGATGCGCGTCAGCGGCTTCCGCGTGCTGAAGACCTACAGCAGCACACCGGCCATCTCCATGATCTCCAAAGAACACCCGGATGTGGTCATCTTGGACATCATGATGCCGGACGTCTCCGGCCTGGAGGTGTTACGCTTCATGCGGCGCGAACCAAAGTTGAGCAAAATTCCTGTCATCGTCGTTTCCGCCAGGAGTATGCCTTCAGATGTCAGGGAAGGACTTGAAGCAGGCGCAACCCTGTACCTGGCCAAACCGGTCGGTTACCTGGACTTGAAACAAGCCGTGGACCAGGTCATGTCCGACGCCGCCGCCGATCCAGCCATCAACCTGCCCGCATGAAGTTATGAACTTGCTGCGCGCTTTCATCGCAATCGAAATCCCCTCTCCCATCCAACAGGCAATCGAAAAGAACACTGCCCGCTTGCGAAGCGCCCTCGATTCGAATCTGGTACGCTGGACGCCGACCAGCAACATCCACCTGACCCTGAAATTCTTGGGCGACGTTTCCCCAACCACGATCGAAATGCTGACCCAACTGCTGACGGTGGAAGCCAGCCAATACACATGCTTCGAAATGCAATTCGGCGGATTGGGGACCTTTCCCAGCCCGCGGCGGCCGCGCGTGATCTGGATCGGGATCCAGGCCCCGGCTGCGCTCGAAGCGCTTCAACACGGCATCGAGGCTGCCACCGCCCGGATGGGATATCCCACCGAAAACCGCCCCTTCTCCCCCCACCTGACGATCGGGCGCGTGAAGCAAACGACCGGTCCAGCCGACGCGCAAAAGATCCGCGTCGCGCTGGAAGGGACAAACATCGGCGCGCTGGGAAACGGAAAGGTGGAGGCCGTCCACTTGTTCAAAAGCGACCTGAAGCCGACCGGCTCGGTCTACACGCGGCTGTTCTCCGCACCGCTAAAAAACTATGAGGTGACACCTGAACGCACTTGAACTGGCCCGCTCCATCGTAAACGCCCTGGAAGATAAAAAGGGCGAAGACATCTTACTACTCGATATCAAAGATATCGCCTCGTTCACCGATTACTTCGTCATTTGCAACGGCACCAGCGACCGTATGCTGGACGCCCTTGCTGATACGGTGTTGGATTCCACGCGCAAACAGCATAAAAAGAAAGGCCGCAAGGAAGGCGAAGCCCGCGACGGCTGGCTGGTGGTGGACTACGGCGATGTGGTCGTCCACCTCTTCTCCCCCGACCAGCGCGCCTATTACCAGTTGGAAGAATTATGGAGCGAGGGCAAGATCTTGCTCCGGCTGCAATAGACAGCAGGAACTTTTTGCGAAAGAAATTACGATTTGAATAGCCGGCTGCCTGCTGTTTTCATCAACACGACCGGGTAAACCATGACCAGTACGCCCCCAATGGTTGAAAAGAGGAGCGCCCGCCCTGTCAGCGCACCGTCCTGGTAAGCGCCATAATAGAGCCATCCACTCAGCGGCAGGAAGAGGAACAGCGCCGTGATGAGTCCCGGTGAATAGCGCCTGTAGAAAAAAGTGGGGGCAAGGTGAAAGAAGGTTGCGTTGATTACCATCAAGGCGGGATATACCAGGCTGAACTCAGGCAGACGCCAGCCAATCTCCGCACAACTGACCCCAAGGATGATAACCGCAGCATTCGTGACGTAAAAAGCCTGCCAATCCACAGGCAGGCCGGTCGTATGCTTCACCCATGACTTCCAGTCATAAGTGAACTCTTCCAGGATATGTGCCGCATAGAAAGCGACGGCAAGCCACAAAAGGTGTTCGCTGGTTATGGCATTATTCCTTTGGAACGCCAACCTGGAGCATATCATCTACCACGAGCACCGGGTAAACAGGGATATCCACAACAGCGGGCATTTGCACTGCCTTACCGGAACGCACATCGAATTCCGCGCCATGACGCGGGCAGATGATATGGAAGCCTTCCAGGTCGCCATCGCCCAACGGACCATCGTCATGTGTGCAGACATCACCAATGGCAAAGAACTGCCCGGCGATATTGAAAACCACGATGGGCCGGTCACCGATGTCCACGAACAGGCGCTCGCCGTTAGGGAGTTCGGAAACGGGAGCAATTTCGACAAATTCGATTGCGGACGAATCACGGGAAGTGTAATTGAACATAGTGATTATGGTTCGATACTGATTACAATGTCGGCGTTATAACAAACAGGTGGGCAACCATCCCCATTGGGTTGATGAATTTCGTATTCTGGATGGACGATTTCGGTCCACACCCTGCTGCTCGTCGTGATCTCTACTGTGATTTCCGTTGGCGGTTCGGCATCAGGAGGTAAGCCAAAAAACGCTCCGGTGGAGGAGCATGTTCCTTCGAAGGGGACGGATTCTTCGGCCTTGCCGCTGCATTCTAAAGACTGTCTTTCGCCAGAGGGGAAGATAAGGCTGACCTCGAAAGGAGTCGATTCTGGCAAGCCTGTCACTTCGACATTGACGCCTCCAACACAACCAACGAGCGTACACATCTTGCCGGGAATTACCGGACCAGAGACCATCAATACGAGAACAATCGCAAGGATCAGAACAATGCCCCCCAACAAAACCAACCAGGCCTTCTTATTCGACCAACTCATCACTCGCCTCCCCTAACCCGTACACGCCCGCCTTCAAGACCTTCAACGAAAGCAAGGCGCATTTCAGGCGCACGGGACCCAGGTCGATGCCCAACAGGTCGAGCACATCCTGTTTGGTCATCTGCTTGACTTCCTCGAGCGGTTTGCCGTGGATGGCTTCCACCAGCAGGTCGGCGGAGGCTTGCGAAATGGCGCAACCCTTCCCATTGAAGGCTGCTTCTTTCACCACGCCATCCTCGCCCACGCGAATGGTGATTTCGATGTGGTCGCCGCACAGCGGATTATCATCTTCGAAATAGATATCGTGCGGGTCGAGATGGCCGCGATAGTGCGGGCTTTTATAGCGTTCGATGATCTGTTCGCGGTAGAGGTCGTCCATAAGTAGTCTGGTGGTCGGATAGTCTAGCCGAAGACTTTTTTGACTTTGTATAAGCCTTCGATCAATTTGTCCACTTCTTCTTTTGTAGTGTAAAGATAGAAACTGGCGCGGGTGGTGGCAGTGATGCCAAATTTCTCATGCAGGGGCTGGGCGCAGTGATGACCGGCGCGGACGGCGACCCCGTCTTCATCCAAGATTTGCGCCACGTCATGCGGATGCACGCCTTCGAGCGTGAACGCAGCCACCCCACCCTTGTGCTGCACGCTGGGCCCGAACACGGTCACACCTGGGACTTCCTCCAGCCGCTCGAGGGCATACTCCGTTATTTCATGTTCGTGCGCCGCAATAGCATCCATGCCGACCGAGGCCAGGTAATCCACCGCCGCGCCGAATCCGACCGCTTCAGCGATGGCCGGCGTGCCGGCTTCGAACTTGTGCGGCAGGGAATTGGGCGCAAAGGAGCGCAGGTGCACGGTCTTGATCATGTCACCGCCGCCGAGGAAGGGCGGCATGGCGCTCAACAAATCCGCTTTTCCATACAACACGCCAATGCCGGTCGGACCAAGCATCTTGTGCGCCGAAAAGGCCATGAAATCTGCATCCAGGGCGCGCACATCCACAGCGAAATGCGGCACCGACTGCGCCCCGTCCACCAGGGTGACTGCGCCCCTCTCGTGCGCCAACGCGATGATCTCGGCTGCCGGGGTGATGGTGCCGAGGACGTTGGACATGTGCGTAAACGAGACCAACTTCGGGCTTTGGTCCAGAAGCGCGCGGTAGGCGTCCAGGTCGAGCAGGCCGTCTTCGGTCACGGGGATGAATTCGAGGCGGATGCCCCGTTCCATCGCCAGGATATGCCAGGGCACCAGGTTGGAGTGATGCTCCATCTCGGTCAGGATGACCAGGTCGCCGGCCTTCAGGTTGGCGCGCCCCCAGGTGTAAGCCACCAGGTTGATGGACTCAGTCGCGTTGCGGGTGTAGACGATCTCCCTGGCGGAGGCCGCATTGATGAAGCGTGCGATCTTCTCGCGCGCGTCTTCGTACAGGGCGGTCGCTTCTTCGGCCAGGGTGTGCACGCCGCGATGGATATTGGCATTGGAACGGCGATAATAATCATTCATCGCCTCGATGACCGGCAACGGTTTCTGCGCGGTGGCTGTGGAATCGAGATAGGCCACCGGCGCGCCAGGGCGGATTTCGCGAGCAAGGATGGGAAAATCTTTGCGGATGCGCTGGACAGGGAACATGTGTCTAATAATCCGGGATCTCGGCTTCTTTCTTTGCCGATTTCTTGCTGGCTACCGGGCGGATGTGCTCGGAGGTCAATGGATACCACAGGATGCGGTCGGGGACCATCCAGCCATCGGTCAGAAAGACATTGGAGCGGAACTGCACAGCCACCATTTTATGATCCACCTGCACGACAATGCCTTTCAGCCAGCCGCGCGTACGCTCTTTGTCAATTTCGTGGTCGCAATACACTTCTACCGTATCACCCACCTCGAATGAATGTTCCGCCCCAGGGGCGCGCATATAGGAAAACTGCGCCGCCCGGCTCAACCGCGCTGCCCGCTTCGTTTCAGCGCTGCTTGTCACACGCTTCGTCTTGATTGTTGCCATTCGCTATCCTCGAGTCTCTTGCAAAAACTTCGTCCTTTTCAGGGTTTACCCTCTTCAAAGGGAAAGGGATTTTTATCACATTTCAGGCTATTCGCCAAGCATTTTGTGCAAAATCGCGCGCTGGAATCGCTCCCGCACACCCTCGAAGGGGATGCGCTGCATGATGGGATCGAAGAAACCTTCGACCACCAACAATTCCGCTTCTTTTTCAGGGATGCCGCGCGACTTCAGATAAAAGAGCGGTTCCTGTTCCATTTTGCCGACGGTGGCGCCGTGCGTGCAGCGCACGTCGTCGGCCAGGATTTCAAGGCCGGGGATCGAGTCGGCGCGGGCGTCGGGGCTGAGGACGAGGTTGCGGTTGGCCTGGTAGCCGTCCGTTTTTTGCGCGCCAGGCGCGACGTAGATCATGCCCTGCCAGACCGAACGGGATTTGCCCTTGAGCGCGCCTTTGAAGAGCAGGTCGCTGGTGGTGTGCGGGGCGAAGTGGTTTTGCTGGGTGTCGTGGTCCAGGTGCTGTTTGCCGTCGGTGAAGTAGAAGCCGGACATACGTCCGGTGGAACCTTCACCAGCCAGGTCGAGTTCGCTAAAATTCTTTGTCAGCCGGGAGCCGATAGCGCCGAAGATCCAGTCCAGGTTGCCATCGCGCTCGACGCGGGCGCGTTCGTGGCTGAAGTTCCAGACGTGCTGGCCCCAGGATTGCAGTTCGACGAATTTCAGGCTGGCGCCCTGCCCCACTTTGATTTCGACAATACCGGCGTGCAGGGTGTCCATGCCCACTTCGGTCGGCGAAGCGGATTCGTGGACATAGGTCACGGACGCGCCTTCGTCCACCAACACCAGCAGGTGCGAAACGTGCGCGAATGCGCCAGGGCCCCACAGGATGCTGTGCAGCGGCTGTTCGACTTGCACGTTCTTCGGGACGTAGAGCAAAATGCCATTTTGCGATAATGCGCCTGCCAGCGCGGCGAATTTGCCTTCTTCGGGTCTGACGACTTCGCCGAGGATGCGCGCCACAATTTCGGGGTGTTTTTCTTGCGCGGTCTTCAAGTCGGCGAAGATGACGCCTTGCGCCGCGATGGATTCGTCCAGGTCGACGGTCGCGCCGCCGGGCAGGAGTACGATCTGCCCGCCGTGCTGGTCGGCGACCAGGGGCTTGAGCAGGTCGGCGGGGACGGAGGACAGGCCCTTGTAAGCGCCTTCGGCGGGCAGGGAGAACAAGTCCGCAGGCAGGTTGCGCAGGTCGGTGCGGCGCCAGGGCTCCTCGCTTGTGGTCGGGATGGGAAGCCGCTTGAACGCCTCCCAGGATTGGGCCCGGTAAGAGGCGATGCCGTCGTTTGCGGCGGGGATATCAGCCTGGGTGAACGAAAACTCTTTTGCGGCCGGGCCGGTCCGTCTCGTCTTCGAAATGGTTACTTTGGGTGTGTCTGTCATGGTCGCTTCCTGCGGCGTTACCCGATGCTGCCTTCCATCTGCAATTGGATGAGGCGATTCATTTCGACGGCGTATTCCATCGGCAGTTCCTTGACCAGCGGTTCGATGAAGCCGGAAACGACCATAGTGGTGGCCTCCTCTTCGCTCAGACCGCGCGACATGAGATAAAAGAGTTGCTCTTCACCGACCTTGCTGACCGACGCCTCGTGCCCGATGGTGACATCGTCTTCGTCGATTTCGATGTAGGGATAGGTGTCGGACTGCGACTGCGGGTCGAGCAGGAGCGCGTCGCAAACCACGTTGGATTTGCTGCCTTCCGCGCCCTTGTAGACCTTGAGCAAGCCGCGATAGGAGGCGCGCCCGCCGTTCTTGCTGATGGACTTGGAGGTGATCTTGCTGGTGGTGTGCGGCGCGAAATGCACCATCTTGCTGCCCGCATCCTGAATCTGCCCCGCGCCGGCGAAGGCCATGGAGAGCATTTCGCCGTGCGCGCCGGGTTCCATCAGGTAGCAGGAGGGGTACTTCATAGTGACCTTACTACCCAGATTGGCGTCCACCCATTCGTGCGTCCCATCACCGAAAACCTTGGCGCGCTGGGTGACCAGGTTGTAGACGTTGGTGGACCAGTTCTGGATGGTAGTGTAGCGGGAGCGCGCGCCGCGTTTGACGATGATCTCGATCACGCCGGAGTGGAAGGAATCGGTAGTGTATTGAGGCGCCGTGCAACCCTCTACGTAGTGTACCTGCGCGCCCTCGTCCACGATAATGAGCGAGCGCTCGAACTGGCCGACATTGGCGATGTTCAGGCGGAAGTAGGCCTGCAGGGGCAGATCCACTTTGACGCCTTTCGGCACATAGACGAACGATCCGCCCGACCAGACGGCGCTGTTGAGCGCGGCCAGGGTGTTGTCTTCGATGGGAATGACCGTGCCGAAATATTCGCGGAACAAGTCGGGATGCTGGCGCAAGCCATCTTCGATGGAGAGGAAGATAACGCCCTGCTTTTCGAGATGTTCCTGGATGGAGTGGTACACCATCTCGCTCTCATACTGCGCCCCCACCCCCGCCAGGAACTTCTGCTCGGCTTCAGGGATACCCAGTTTGTCGAACGTATTCTTGATGTCAGCCGGCACATCATCCCAACTCTTGCCCTGTCCCTCGGTCGGCTTGACGTAGTAGTAGATGTCATCCAGGTCCAGGCCAGACAGATCAGGCCCCCAGGTTGGCATCGGGCGGCTCTTGAAATGCTCGTAGGCCTTCAAGCGAAAATCGAGCATCCAACCCGGCTCGCCTTTTATATGGGAAATCTGCTCCACAACCTCGCGCGTCAGTCCTTTTTGCGCTTTGAAAACATAGTTTTCAGGATCATGAAAACCGTATTTATATTGTCCAATATCTTCGAGGAGTTTTTCGTCACTCATGTTCGCTCCATAGAGAGTAGAGAAAGAGAGTGGAGAGTAGCACCAATAAATGAACTACCCTCTAATCATCTAACCTCTAGGCAACTGCTTCGTCATATTTTTCGCGCACCCAGTCATACCCATGTTCTTCCAGGTGCAAGGCCAGGTCGGGACCGCCAGACTCGACGATCCTGCCGCCCAGCATAATGTGAACAAACTGCGGCTTGATATAGTTCAGCAAGCGCTGGTAGTGGGTGATGACCAGCACCCCCAAGTCGGGACCCGTCAGGGCATTGACGCCCTCAGAGACGATGCGCAACGCATCGATGTCCAAGCCGGAATCTGTTTCATCCAAAATGGCGATTTCCGGCTTCAAAGTCGCCATCTGCAAGATCTCGGCGCGTTTCTTTTCCCCGCCCGAAAAGCCGTCGTTCAAGTAACGACCTGCAAAATTATGATCCATTCTGAGCAGATCCATCTTTTCTTTCAGCATCTTACGGAATTCCGGGATTGGCATGCCCTTGTCATCCAGGTTTTCCACGCGGCGGCGGGAATTAATGGCCGAGCGCAGGAAGTTGGCTACCGTCACGCCCGGGATGGCGACCGGATACTGGAAAGCCAGGAACATGCCCATGCGTGAGCGTTCATCCGGTTCCAATTCGAGGATGTTTTCACCTTTAAACCAGACTTCCCCGTCCGTTACTTCGTAGTTCGGGTGTCCCATCAAAGTGTAAGCCAGCGTAGACTTGCCAGTCCCATTTGGCCCCATGATGGCATGTGTCTCCCCTTGCCTGACGGTCAAATCAAGACCTCTCAAAATTTCCTTGCCGTTGATGCTGACGTGCAGGTTTTTGATGACCAGTTCGGACATGAAAGGATTCTCCTTGCAAAAAAATCGCCAATGCGGCGGAATAAGCGAGAGATGGCATTATAGCAAAGCGGGCGGAAATTGTCAATATTTATGATAATTTTCTAGTATATTCACCTTGTACAAAAAATGTGACATTTAGCAATTGCCACCGCGAGGCGATACGGATAAAATATATTCATCGTTGGACATCGGCACCAACCGCCGTAACCACATGAGCAACCTCGAGCAATCAGTCAAGACCTTGCAGAAGAAAACATGCAAGCAACCTTTGTCAAATTCGCGCATGCGCTTTTGATCGCGGTTGTCCTCACACAAACCTCTTTCAAAGTGGCGCGGCCCTCTTAGAACCGTAACTCTTTTCTTCAAGCGGAGATAAATATCATGAAAATAATGAAAGCAGCTGTTAATCCGAATAACCTGTCCTTTCGCCTGCTGATTACACTTGTTTTCGCGGCCGGGATGACGTTACCAGTCAGCAAGTCTGCCGGAGCGGATGGTGAACCAGCTTTCGATTGGGCCAGAACCATGGGGGGGACGACAATTGACGTTGCCGAGGCCATGGCGATAGATAACGCTGGGAACGTGTATACAGCTGGGTTCTTTAATGGCACAGCCGATTTCGATCCGGGCACGGATGTATTCGACCTGACCAGCACAGGGGAGTTCGACATCTTCATCAGTAAGTTGGACAGCGACGGAAACTTTATCTGGGGTAGGTCTATGGGTGGGGCGAATAATGATCGTCCCAATGCAATAGCAGTGGATAGCGCTGGGAATGTGTATACAGCTGGGTACTTTAAAAATACAGCCGACCTGGACCCCGGTGCAGGTATCTTCAATCTGACAAGCGCGGGTGCCTACGACATCTTTATCAGCAAGCTGGATAGTGCTGGAAACTTTGTCTGGGCCAGGTCTATAGGCAGCTCAGATTATGACGATGCCCTTGCCATCGCGCTGGATAGCGCTGGAAATGTATACGCGACCGGGTATTTTAATGGCACAGTCGATTTTGACCCGGGTGTGGGGACATTCAACCTGACAAGTGATGGAGAGATGGCTGATATCTTCGTCATCAAATTGGACAGTGCCGGGGATTTTGTCTGGGCCAGAGCCATGGGTAGCCCAGACCATGATGCAGCTTATGCCTTAGCGGTAGATGGCACCGGAAATGTGTTCACAGCCGGCTATTTTAGGACAACGGCTGACTTCGATCCTGGCGTGGGTGTCTATAATCTGACCAGCGGGGGCTTCGCAGATATCTTCGTTAGCAAGTTAGATAGTGACGGGAGTTTCGCTTGGGCAAAAGCCATGGGTGGGACTACAAATGAAAGTGAATATGCTAAGGCAATTGCAGTGGATACTACCGGAAATGTGTACACGGCTGGGGTATTTGGTTTAACGGCCGACTTCGACCCTGGTGTGGGAACATTCAATCTGACAAGTGTAGGGGCTGACGACATTTTTTGTAGCAAGCTCGATAGCGACGGGAATTTCGTCTGGGCCAAGGCAATAGGTGGGCCCTCTTGGGATGCCGCTGATGCCATCACAGTAGATAGCGCTGGGAATGTATACGTAGCCGGAGGTTTTACAGAAACAGCCGACTTCGACCCGGGCGCGAGTATTTCCAACCTAACCAGCGCAGGGGATTACGACATCTTCGTTAGTAAGTTTGACAACACCGGGAATTTTACCTGGGCAAGAGCCGTTGGCGGGACGCAAGAAGATGGCGCCTTTGCCGTCGCGTTAGACAGCGAGGGGTATGTGTACACTGCTGGGGAATTTATCGGCACGGTCGACTTCGATCCGGGCGCAGGGACTTTCAACCTGATCGGCGCGGGTTATTACGATATCTTCGTAAGTAAAGATGCAATTGAGAATTATCCCCCACCTGCACCCGCCAATATAAGCGCTTCAGATGGCGACTATAGCGACATAGTACATTTGACCTGGAATGCTTCCTCTGTCGCCGCATCCTACCAGGTATATCGC
>JBMOMP010000118.1:0-36647 GCA_049323115.1 Chloroflexota bacterium | reverse complement strand
CAAAGTGCTTGAAACAGCGCCAATTTAGGCCATTCGGCGCAAACAACAGGTGTTTTGTAAGATGCAACATCGCCGGTAGTAATTCACGGCGCATAAAACCATCGAGTTTTAGCGGAAAGTAAAGTTACTGATGCTTCTCTTGTTACAGCCCATTCAGTTGCCACTGCTGCATATTGAGTTGCCCATGCCCCCATTGCACAGTTGTTGATGAATTCGCTATGTGTAGCAGTGGCGAGAATTGCGGTTTGAGTTGCATCTGCAGCATTTTTTGTGGCAATCCTAAAAAAGGTATTGTCAATAGTAGCTAGCGGAGCAACGGTTGGAGTCACGGTAGGTTCATGTGTAGGCGTTGCAGGAATATCCGGCTTAAAACCTGCTGACCCAACTTCCTGACTTGAAATAAAAGCTCCATGAAAATCACTTATCCGAGGTCCAAGTAAATAGTAAATAAAACGATCACCAGGTTCTGCAATATTTGGATATACTTTTGAAATAAGTTCAAAAGATTCTGTCGTATATTCCCATTTACTTTTACCAGTTTCCTTTTCAACAAGCGTTATTACAAGGATAGGGGTATTATCTAAAGCGCTGGGAGTATTAATTAAAATAGTGGGACAAGGTTTAGTTGGCGTGGATGTTATTGTCAGTGTTGGGAAAAATGATGGTTTATCGGTATTAGAAACGTTAATATCATCAGTTGATTTACATCCCATCAAGATAATGAAAGCTAAACATAGCGAAAGCAATAACATTGAAACTGTTTTTTGTGATGATGAGGTTCTCATTCCACTTTAGTCCTGTCATAACAAAGTCTTTCACATAACACTTTTTTGTTGATACATTCCGGATTTCATCCACTTCCCTTTGACTATCTCACCAATTATTGCCCAAGAAACTGAAACACCCTGATCCCTTGAATTCCTTCACCAGTGACCACAACAGGTGGGTGTTTTTCTCAAGTAAACACACTTATGGAAAAATTGTAGCAATTTCAAACTCTCACTACAATAGGCATGTAATCATTTTCCATAGACATTTGTACTGATTTTCACCCTCCCTGCCGCGCTTCCAACCAGATGAGAGCCTGCTCATCCTCCGCTTGCGCGCCTCCCCTCCAAATGGTAAGATGACGGCATGTATTTGAAAGGCAGCAAATGGAGCATGAACCGCCGCCGCAAGCGGCCCAACTGGTTCCGCATCGCCATCCTGGTGGTCTTGATCGCGGCGGGACTGTACCTCGACCGCGTCATCATCCCGACCGTGCCGCAGCCCTTCACGCCGACCGCCACCCCCACACGCGACCCGGAGTCGTACGCCGTGGAGGCCGAGGCGCTCTTCAGTGAAGGCAAACTGCTGCAGGCCATCGACACCTACACCGAGGCCATCCGCCTGCGGCCTGATGACGCCACCCTGTTCGTCGCGCTGGCGCGCGTGCAGGTCTACGCCGGGCAGTACGAGGACGCCCAGACCAGCGCCGAGAACGCGCTGCTGCTCGACCCCAACAACGCGCTCGCCCACGTCATGCGCGCCTGGGCGCTCGACTACCTGGGCGACTACCTGGCAGCCGAATCGGCCATCAAGCGCGCGCTCGAACTCGACCCCAACAGCGCCATGGCGCACGCCATCTACGTCGAAATCCTGATCGACTCCTACCTGGACGGCGCCGGCACCTTCGAAGGCCTGGAACGCGCCGCCGAAGAGTCGCGCGTGGCGCTCGACCTGGCGCCCGACTCGCTCGAAAGTCACCGCGCGCGCGGCTACATCCTCGAAGCCACCGCCAACTACGAAGACGCCATCCGCGAGTACGAGGCCGCCATCGCCATCAACCCCAACATCGCCGACCTGCACCTGGCGCTGGGACGCAACTACCGCGTGCTGGGCATCTACGATAAGGCCGTGGAAGAGTTCACCCGCGCCAACGCCCTCAACCCCGGCGACCCCACCCCCGACCTGTACATCTCGCGCACCTACGCCACCGTCGGCGAATACGCCAAAGCCGTGCAGTACGCCGAGACCGCCCGCAACGACAATCCCACCGACGCCAACCTGCGCGGCAACCTGGGCGTCATGTACTACCGCAACTTCCAGTGGCCCGAAGCCGTGGAACAACTCAAACTGGTCATTGCCGGCGGCGCCACCGAAGACGGCCAGCCCATCGAGCCTATCCCGCTGGCTAACGACACCCGCATTGCCGAATACTACTTCACCTACGGACTGGTGCTGGCGCGCCTCAACCGCTGCGGCGAGGCCCTGCAGATCGCCCAACAGATCCAGGCGCGCGTCCCGGCGGATGAGATCGCTGTAGCCAACGCCGTGGAAATAGTGGACATCTGCCAGACCAACCTCGCTTCATCCCCGACCCCCGAACTGCTCCCGTTACCGCAAGAGACCGAGGCGACTGAGACCCCGACCCCCGAACCATGAACGTGCCTCCCCGCCGCGCCCTGTTCTACCGCAAACGGGGGACGAATATCTACCGCCTGTTCTTCCTGGTCGTCATGATTCTGGGAGGGGTGTGGTTCCTGCGCCTGTTGCAGCAGGGCGAGGTCAAGTCACCCTTCCAGCCCACGCCCACGCCCACGCGCACCATCGATTCCTTCGTGTTGGAAGGCGACTCGCACTTCACCGCCGGCGACATGGACGCCGCCATCCTGGCCTACCAGCAAGGCGCGCGGGTAGACCCGAACAACGCCGAAGTGTGGGCCAAACTGGCGCGCATCCAGACCTATTCGTCGGCGCTGCTGACCACCGACGACGCCCAGCGCGCCCGCCTGGGGGAGGCGCTCGAATCCGCCACCAGGGCCACCGAAGTGGCCCCCGACGACAGCCTGGCGCACGCCATCCGCGCCTTTGCGCTGGACTGGAATGCCAACCCGCTGCTGGTGGACGCCAGGCAATCGGGAGCCTACCTGACCGAAGCCGAGCAGGAAGCCAACCGCGCCCTGCTGCTGGACAACACCAACACCCTGGCGCTGGCCTTCTACGCCGAGATCCTGGTGGACCAGCAGAAATGGACCCAGGCCGAGGAGAACATCCTGCAAGCCCTGGAGCGCGACCCCTCGCTGATGGACGTGCACCGCGTCTACGCCTACGTGCTGGAGTCGCTCGGGCAGTACAACCAGGCCATCCAGGAATACGATATCGCCATCTCCATCACGCCCAACATGACCTTCCTGTACCTGCGCGCCGGGGCCAATTACCGCCGCCTGGCCTTCGGCAGCCCCAACGAAGACGCCGCCCGCGCCCTGTACGAAAAGTCGCTGGAATACTTCGCCCAGGCGGCGCGCATCAACGAGCAGTTGGGCGTCGAAGACCCGGTGCCGTACCTCTCGATCTCCAAGACCTATTCGCAGATGGGCGAATTCTTCATCGCAGCCCGCAACGTGCAGAAGGCGCTGGAGTTCCAGCCCGACAACCCGGATACCTACGGCCAGTTGGGCATCATCTACTTCAAGTCGCGCAACTACGAAGGCTCCATCCCGGCCCTGAAATGCGCCATCCGCGGCTGCACAGCGGAAGAATCCTGCGACGGGCGCGGCGGCTGCGGTCCCAACGACACGCCGGCCGAAGTGAGCGGGCTGGCGCTTTCGCCCAGCACGGTGGTGTATTATTACACCTACGGATCGGTGCTGGCCGCCCTCAGCCGCCCGCAACAGAATTACTGCCCCGAGGCGCTCGAAGTGCTGGGGGAGGTCAAAGCCGCCTACGGCAGCGACCCAGACATCGCGGGCATCGTCTCTTCGGGCGAGATCATCTGCGCCTCGCTGGGGGAGGGGAGGGCGCCTCTCGCAACTGCCACGCAGGCCGTGATGTCCGAACCGACCGCCACCCCGTCCCCGTAATGGTAACTGGCTTCCCCGGCCTCGGAAATCATCCGCAGATGCCGCAGATCCCCAAAGGGGACGCTGTCCCCAAAGGGGATGCTATTACACAGATGGGAGAAAAAATCGGCGACCTCTGCGTAATATGCGGATAAATTTGACGGTTTGCGCTGCGACCGGCAAACCTGCATCGCTGGGCATGCAGTACCCCGTAATGTCAGAGTTTCGTTAACGTCCCCCCATCCCCCTTGACTTGCATCGAAAAGAACAGTATCATTCGGGCGCAATTTAGCACTCTCTTGTTTGGAGTGCTAAAAATTTGAGAAGTTTTGATCAACTTTAACCAGGAGGAACAAATGGCGCTATCCCTCAAACCCCTCGGCGACCGCGTGGTGGTCGAACCTGTCGAGCAGGAAGAAGTGACCGCAGGCGGCATTGTGCTGCCCGAAACGGCCAAGGAAAAGCCCCAACAGGGCAAGGTATTGGCTTCCGGCCCCGGCGCGCGCGACGACGCCGGAAAACGGATCGAAATGGATGTCAAGGTTGGCGACAAGGTCTTGTACGCCAAGTATGCCGGCACCGAGTTCAAAGTGGACGGCAAGAAACTGCTCATCCTGCGCGAGAGCGACCTGCTCGCGATCGTCGAAGGTTAATCACCCAATGATTTGGAGGTAATGTACTATGGCTGCTAAACAACTCGTCTTTTCCGAAGATGCACGCCGCAAACTCAAGCACGGCATCAACATTGTGGCCGAGGCCGTCTCCGCCACCCTGGGTCCCAAGGGCCGCAACGTGGCCGTGGACCGCAAGTTCGGCTCCCCCACCATCACGCACGATGGCGTTTCGGTCGCCAAGGAAATCGAACTGGAAGACCCGTTCGAGAACATGGGCGCGCAGTTGCTGAAAGAGGCCGCGTCCAAGACCAATGACATCGCCGGCGACGGCACCACCACGTCCACCGTGCTGGCGCACGCCATCGTCAACGAAGGCTTGAAGGCGCTGGAGGCTGGCTACAACCCCATGCTCCTGAAGCGCGGCATCGAACTGGCGACCGACACCGTGGTGGAAGAACTGCGCAAGATGTCCGTCAAGATCGACACCAAGGAAGAGATCGCTTCCGTTGCCACCAACTCGGCCGCAGACGCCGAGATCGGCGGCCTGATCGCGGACGTGATGGACAAGGTCGGCAAGGACGGCGTCATCACCGTGGAAGAGTCCAAGTCGCTGCAATTCGAGACCGAATACGTCGAGGGTATGCAGTTCGACCGCGGCTACATCTCGCCCTACTTCATCACCGACGCTGAACACATGGAAGCCGTCATCAGCGAGCCGTACGTTTTGATCAACGAGAAGAAGATCTCCGCCGCGCAGGACATCGTCCCGCTGCTGGAGAAACTCGTCCAGGTCGGCAAGCGTGAACTGGTCATCATCGCCGAAGACATCGACGGCGAGGCGCTGGCTACCCTGGTGCTGAACAAACTGCGCGGCATGTTGAACGTGCTGGCCGTCAAAGCGCCCGGCTTCGGCGACCGCCGCAAGGCCATGCTGCAAGACATCGCCATCCTGACCGGCGGCACCGTCATCTCCGAAGAGACCGGCCGCAAACTCGAGACCGCCACCCTGCAAGACCTGGGCCGCGCCGAGAAGGTCGTCTCTGACAAAGAGAACACCACCATCGTGGGCGGCAAGGGCGAAGGCTCTGCCATCCAGGGCCGCATCAAGGAAATCCGCGCCGAGATCGACAAGAGCACCAGCGATTACGACCGCGAGAAACTCCAGGAACGCCTGGCCAAACTCTCCGGCGGCGTAGCCATCATCCGCGTGGGCGCTGCCACCGAGACCGAGTTGAAGGAAAAGAAGCACCGCGTGGAAGACGCGCTCTCCGCAGCCCGCGCAGCCGTGGAGGAGGGCATCGTGCCCGGCGGCGAGATCTCGCTCATCAACTCCGCCGCTGCCCTGGACAAGGTCAAGGCTGAAGACGAGGAGACCAAAGTGGGCGTCAACATCGTCCGCAAGGCGCTCGAGGCCCCCATCCGCAAACTGTCTGCCAACGCCGGACAGGACGGCTCGGTGATCATTGATACCGTCCGCCGCACGGCTGCTGAGAAGAAGAACAAGAACATCGGCTACAACGTGCTCACCAGCGAATACGTGGACATGATCAAGGCTGGCGTGATCGACCCGGTGAAGGTCGTGCGCGGCGCGCTCGAAAACGCCGCCTCCATCGCGGCCATGATCCTGACCACCGACGTGCTCATCACCGACCTGCCCGAAAAAGAAAAACCCATGGCGCCGCCCATGCCGGAGTACTAAAATCCGTTTGCCCATCGAACCTTGCGAAGGCCCAAAGCCTTCGCAAGGTTTTCGTTTGGGACTTGGTATAATCGGGACGATGCTTTCCCGTTCTCGAACGTTCCCCCCCCCATTGATCTTGATCCTCGCGCTGGGACTTTCCGCCTGCGCTTCGTTCTTCGGGACGCCTGCCACGCCTACCCCGGCGCTTCCCACCTCCACGCCTGTCCCGCCCACACCTACCCCGCCGCCGCTGGCGGCCACCGTCAACGACGAGTGGATCACCGAGGCCGAGTTCCAGGCCGAAGTGGAACGTTACCGCGCCGCCCGCCTGGCGCTGGGGGAGGAAGTCTCCGCGGACGAGGCCGCCGCAGTCGTCCTGGACGACCTGGTGGCGCAGGTCTTGCTGGCGCAGGCCGCCAGGGCGGAGGGCTTCGAGATAACGGAAACAGACCTGTCGTCCAGGCTGGAGGCGCTGGCCTCCCAGGCCGGGGGCGCGCAGGCGCTGTCGAACTGGCAGTCCGCGCACGGCTACACGGACGAGTCGTTCCGTTCCGCCCTGAAGCGCGCCGCCGAAGCGGCCTGGATGCGTGACAAGATCATTGCGGCTGTCCCCCCTACCGCAGAACAGGTACACGCGCGGCAGATTCTGCTCTATAATGACGGGACGGCGCGCGAGGCGGCCGGGCAACTGGCTGCCGGCGCTGACTTTACAGAACTGGCGGCGCTCTACGACCCGAACACACGCGGCGAACTGGGCTGGTTCCCGCGCGGCTACCTGCTGGAGCCAAAACTGGAGGAAGCCGCCTTCGCGCTGCAAGCCGGGCAGTACAGCGAGGTGATCGCGAGCGAGGTTGGCTTTCATATCATTTTCGTGGTGGAACGCGACCCGCAGCATCCGCTCTCGCCGGACGCTTACCTGGTAATGCAGGAAAAAGCCCTGCAAACCTGGCTTGAGCAGGAACGCGCGCAGGCTTCCATCACCCTGGCGCCCTAGCCCCCCTGTGAGTGCACGCCCGTACGGAGACTTTCATGGACAGTTTCGACTTTCAAGACCAGGCGCCCAAACGCCCACAACCCGGCCTCCCCAAACTGGCGCTGTGGGATATTCTCTCCATCTTTGTTTTGCTGCTCACGTGCTGCGTGGGCGTCTATTTTGTCCTGGTCTTCGTCAATCCGCTGACCCCTTTGAACCCGCTCAGGCCGTATTACCTGCTGACGCCCTCGCCGACCATCACGCGCCTGCCGCTGGAGGCCACCTGGACGCCGACCGCAACCGTTTACCTGTCCCCCACCGCGACCCTGCTGCCGACCATCACCCTCCAGGCCACCAATACCCCGCCTATGCTCACCCCGCCCACCGATACGGCGACGCCGACCGAGACCCCCAGTCTGACGCCGACCCCCAAGGCTGCTTTTTCGGCGGTGGCGGTCAATGCGCTTGCCAGCACCATTTATTACCCCGACGCCGGATGCAACTGGTTTGGCGTGGCTGTGACGGTAGACGACCAGAACAACAGCCCCCTGGTTGGCCAACAGGTCAGGCTGATCGGCACCTTGAAGGGCAAATCCATCGACAAGGTGCTGTTGAGCGGCGTCAGCACCCAATATGGGACATCGGGCGCTGAATTTTTCCTCGGCGCCGAGCCGCTGGCCTCCAACAAGACGCTCTACGTGCAGGTGTTCGACCAGAGCGGACTCGTGCCGCTGTCCGAAAAAGTCTATTTCTCCACCTACACCGACTGCGACAAGAATCTGATCCTGATCCGCTTCAAGAAGAACCGTTAAACCTCCACGTTCCAGTGCGCATAGTTGGGGTCTTTGGCGCGCACGACCGCCTCGAACAATTCCATCAAGCGCGCCGTAACCGGCCCCATCACGCCTTTGCTAACCGGGCGGTGGTCCACTTTGGTCACGGCCACGATCTGCGCCGCTGAACCGGTCAGGAACAGTTCGTCCGCAATGAACAATTCCGTGCGGTCTATGGAACGCTCCACCACCGCCAGACCGAGTTCCTTTCCCAGCAATTCCATGGCCGATCTGCGGATGATGCCCTCCAGGATGTTGTCCGTCACCGGCGGGGTGACGACCAGCCCGTCGCGCAGCATGAAAACGTTCATCGCGCTGCCTTCCGAAACGTGACCGGCCTGGTCCAACACCAGCGCCTCGTCGAAACCGGCGCGGATCGCGTCCGTCTTGGCCAGCGCCGAATTGGCGTACGCCCCGCTCACCTTGCCGCGCGCCGGGATCATGTTATCGTCGATGCGCCGCCACGAAGAGATCGTCACATGCGCGTTGGTCGCGTTCTTCAGGTATTGTTTGAAGGGCATGGAGAAGATCGTCAACTCGTCCCGCAGGTCATGCAGGCGCACGCCGATGCCAGGGTCCGCTTTATAGATCAGCGGGCGGATGTAAATATCCTCCTGCCAGCCCTCTGTCCGCACCAGGTCGAGCGTCAATTGGATCAGGCCCTGCTCATCGTATGGAATTTCCATGTTCATCATCCGCCCTGAATGCAGCAGGCGGCGATAATGGTCGTAAGGACGGAAAATGAAGAGTTTCTGTTTCTCTTCATTCCAGTAGCCGCGGATGCCCCCGAACACCGCCGTGCCATAGTTGAACGCATGGGTCGCTACACTGACTTTTGCCTCTTCGAACGGGACGATCTTGCCCTCGAAAAAAGCATGTTTGGGAAGGACCACCAGACACCTCCTGTGTAGATGGGAAATTTGTGCACTGTAATTATAACCCGCCCGCCTCGCTCCCCGCCTCGGCCTGCTTCAGTCTCGACGGCGTTTCATAGTCCCGGGCGCTTCAGCCTCCTCTCCTCCGCCAGCCCCCACAGGCTGAACAACAGTGCGACCACGATCAACACGCTCACCAGCACGAATGTGTCGCGCAGGGCCAGCGTCTGCGCGGGGATGGGGGCGCTGGTCGCGCCGCCGGGCAGCAGGCCGCCTGCGTGCTTGAAGACCTGTCCCGCCCAGAGCGCGCCCAGGGCGGCAATGCCGGTGGTCTGCCCGAGGGTGCGGGTCATCGCCAACATACCGGAGGCAACCCCAAGCCGGTCGCGAGGCGCGGCGCCCATGATGGCGCTGTTGTTCGGGGACTGGAACATCCCCACTCCCAATCCCACCGGCAGGAAGCGCAGCACGTAACCGAGGCTGGTAGTGTGCGCATCCAGCGAACTGACCGCCAGGAATCCCAGGACGAGAACGCCCAGTCCCGCCACGGTGATGGGGCGCGAGCCGTAACGGTCGGAGAGGGAGCCGGAGAGCGGCGCGATCACGCCGAGCGCAACCGGCACGGTCGCCATCAGAAGCCCGGTCTGCTGGGGATCGTAGCCCAGCACGTTCTCGGCATAGAACGGCATCAGCAGCAGCGTGCCAGACAGGCAGATGAAAATGATGAAGCCGGTCGCCAGCGAGACCGAGAACAGGCTGCTGCGGAACAGGCGCAAGTCGAGCATGGGCTGGCTGACGCGCAGTTCGATGAAAATGAACACGGCCAGGAAGGCGATCCAATTCGCTGCCAGGAGCAGGACGAAACGGTCGGCAAAACCGGCGCGCTGGCCGAGGGTCAGCGCCACCAGCAGGGAGAGCAGGGAAATGCACAGCGTCAGCGCGCCCCAATAATCGAAACGCTGCCCGCCGGCCGGTTGGAAGGCCGGGACGTAACGCGCGACCAGCCAGACGCCCAGGACGCCGATGGGCAGGTTGACGAAGAAGATCCAATGCCAGGACAGGCGCTGGACGATCAGGCCGCCCAGCGTGGGGCCGACCGCGATCCCCACCGAGACGACCGTCCCGCTGAGGCCAAGCGCGCGGCCGCGCTCGGAGGGCGGGAAGGCCTCGGTGACGATGGCCATGCCCAGCGCCATGGTCATGGCCGCGCCCAGCGCCTGCAGCACGCGGAAGCCGATCAGCCAGTGGATGGATGACGAAACCCCGCATAACGCAGAGCCAATCGTAAAGACCACAAAGCCTGTCATGTAGATGGGTTTCTTGCCATAGATGTCCGCCAGGCGGCCGATCCCCAGCATGAGCGTGGTGACGGTCAGCAGGTAGGCCAGCGCCACCCACTGCACCAGCGCAAAATCGGCCTGGAAGGAGGTCACCAGCGTCGGGAGGGAGATGTTGACGATGCTGCCGTCGATGGTTGCCAGGAAAGTCCCCATGCTGACGGCCAGCAGGACGTACCATTTTCGTGAATAATCTACGGGTGGGGAAGATGTGGTCATCTATGCTCCAGTTTGAGAGGGTTTGGGGATTATATCCCACACCCAATCCACGTATAATAATATTGCCATCGAGATACCGCCAACAAGTTTCATGCTATACTCGCTTATCGCTCGGAATTAAGAAAGAGGATTCTCATGCTGAGTTTTAATTTGAACATTCGCCCACAAACTGCCAAACGCTTGAAAAAAGTGTTGGAATATGCGCGTGATGAGGAGACATTTGCGCAGAATGTGATTGCCTATCAAATCGCAGAGATTCGGCGCGCTATCCTCAACTTGCAACCGGATATGAAAACCTTCGAGGAAAAATACAAAATGTCCAGCGGCGGGTTCTATAAACAGTTCAGTCAGGGCCAGATGGAAGACAGCGAAGATTTCATGCTTTGGGCCGGCGCCTGTGAAATGCTGGAGAAAAACAAAGAACGTTTGCAAGGGCTGGAAGAATGATCGAACGCAAGCAAGAAAAGTAATGCATACATCTGCAAGCCAATGCCCATCTTTTGGTGGTTTTTCCGACATGAAGGAGTAAGAAAACAATATGCACTCTCGGCGCGCACTCCTCTACATGCCCGGCGATGACTGGAAGAAAATCACCAAGGCCCTGACGTTAGGCGTGGATTGTATTTGCATGGACATGGAAGATGGCGTGGCCGCCAGCCGGAAAGTCGAAGCCCGCGCTGCGATTG
Source organism: Chloroflexota bacterium (assembly GCA_049323115.1). Taxonomy (GTDB): domain Bacteria; phylum Chloroflexota; class Anaerolineae; order Anaerolineales; family Villigracilaceae; genus JAABUE01. Next base: position 25,608 of record JBMOMP010000118.1, on the reverse strand, counting down.
CCAGGGCTTTGCAGGAATTGGACTTTGGCAGGAGCGAGAAACTGGCGCGCATCAACTCGGTCGGTTCGGGCCTGGAAAGGGATGACATTGAGGCAGTGCTGCCTTATCGCCCGGACGGGATCGTGATCCCAAAAATCGAAGCATACGAACAAATCGAATGGGGCAGCGAGATCATCGCAGCGGCAGAATCGGAATACGGCTGGCCGCCCGGCTCGGTGCGCATGTCGGTGGGCGTGGAAACCGCCCGGGGAATTTTGAACTTGAAGGAAATCGCCTCCCATCCCCGGCTGGACGCCATCATCTTTGGCGGGGAGGATTTCGCCGCCTCCATCGGCGCGACGCGCACACGCGAAGCGGTCGAATTGTTGTACGCGCGCCAGGCAGTGGTGACGGCTTGCGCGGCGTTCGGGTTGCAGGCCATCGACATCGTAACCATTGACTTCAAGAATCTTGACCTTGTCCGCGCCGAGGCGGAATTCGGGGCGCGGCTGGGCTACACCGGCAAGCAGGTCATCCACCCGGCGCAGGTCGAACCGGTGCAGATGGCCTTTACGCCCGATGACGAGGCCATCGCGCAGGCAAAACAGATCGTCGCAGGCTTCGAAGAAAGTCAAAAAGAGGGCAGGGGCGCGTTTGCCCTGGACGGGAAAATGATCGATATGCCATTGCTCAAGAATGCCCAGAAAGTATTGGAACGGGCAGAGGCGGCAGGGAAAATTGTCGAATGAGGAGTGATCTCATGGCCGGGAAAATAGTGAAGCCCTTTCGATGGATATCGATGCTGATCGCAGTGTTTGCTATTCCGATATTGTGCTGTAAACCAACGACGAACGAAGTCCCACACCAGGGCAGATGGGGGATCTATTCGTTGGACCTCGCCACACAAAACACCCAACTGATCTACAATGCGGACAGGGAGATCCAAACCCTGCGCCTGAATCATCGCGGAGATGCGTTCGTCTTTGCCCAGAAAATGGACGGCGACGATAACGAGCATTTCGAAATCAATTCTGTAGGTGTGGACGGCGCAAATTTCAAACGGCTCACCAGCAATACACTTTGGGATATCTATCCCGCCTGGTCGCCCGATGACAGCCTGATCGCTTTTCTCTCCTTCGGGGAAACTGGCCTGGACATCTACGTGATGACCTCAGAAGGAAACAATACACGCCTACTCTACGATTCCGGGACGCATGATGCTGATATTGATTGGGTCGGCGACAGGATCGTCTTTACCTCCAACAGTCAAGTATGGACGCTGAAAAGCAATGGCACAGGGCCTGGACAGGTAACGCACCCACCCAGGGCTGGCGAATGGGGACAGGCCAATTTGCCATTTGGAGACTATGACCCTCGCCTGAGCCCCGACGGGACGAGGATTGCCTTCGAACGGCTGGAGGGCGATGCAGACCCGCATGGGAATTACAACATCTATATCGTCAACGTGGATGGCTCTGGGGAAACCCGCCTCACTTCGGACGGATATAGCCAAGGATTTGCGGAATGGTCTCACGTGGGAGACAGGATTCTCTACATTGTTGCGGCCATCAATGGGGCGGGGCAATATGACATGTACATCATGAACGCGGATGGAACGAATAAACATAACGTAACGCCTGAATACTTCCCAGCGGATTTTTTGGTCCATAACGCGATTTTCTCCAAAGATGATTCAAAGCTATATTTCATTGGTGAGTGGTGGCAATAACAATAAATCGAACACCGTTTCCCATAGGAAAAACAAATGAAACCTGACCTCTCTCGAATGGCCGTAATGAACGTAGACGAAGGCGAGGAAATCGTGGGCGGATGGGCAACAGCGCACATCCCGCAGGTGGGCGTCTACAAATTACTCGCCAAGAAACGCAAGGATGGTATCATCGAGTGGGCGCATTTCATCCAACGCGACAATGGCGCCAAAGAGCGCATGATGCGCGGGGAAGTGGGAAGCCGTGAAAAACTCAACGATGTCATCAAGATCGCCAATAGAAATCTCGGCCGGCTGTTTGGCGTGACGTTGCAGGCTGTGGATTACGAAATGTATACCCTGGATGGGAAGAAAACCTCGGGCAAAATCCACTAAAGGAATCTATCTTGCTGCCCATCATCTATGGTCTCTTTGCTGCAGCTGGCTGGGGCGCTGCTGATTTCACCGGCGGCCTGGCTTCCCGTCGTACGGGCGCGTACCGCACTGTCCTGTACGGCGAAGTTGTCGGGCTTGTTTTCATCATCAGTGCGGTGGTTCTTACAAAGGAGGCCCGTCCGGCCTGGCCTGCGCTGGCGCTGGCCGGGACGGCTGGGGCAATCGGCACCACCGGCCTGTTGATGCTCTACCACGCGTTAGCCACCGGCAAGATGAGCATCGCTACGCCCGTCTCGGCGCTGATGGCGGCTGCTATCCCTGTCCTGGCCGGGACGTTGATGGATGGCTTCCCTGGTATGTGGACCTTCCTCGGCTTTGGTCTGTCCCTGGCCGCTATCTGGCTGATCTCGCGGGAGGCAGGGAACAACAGCCACATTCTTACACACATCAGCGAACTGCGCCTGCCGCTCCTGGCGGGCATCGGCTTTGGGACGTACTTCATCCTGATGCACAACGCAGCACAGGCATCCACGATTTGGCCGATGTTGGCATCGCGCAGCGGCGGGATGCTGATTATGCTCGTGTACATAGCCGCCCGCCAAGATACCTGGCGCGTGACGGGCAGGGCCTGGCCTTACATCGTGCTCAATAGCCTCCTCGATGTAGGCGGAAACGCCTTCTACCTGCTTGCCAGCCAGGCTGGGCGGATGGACGTGGCCGCGGTGCTCAGTTCCCTGTATCCCGCCGCCACCGTCCTCATGGCCGCGCTCATCCTCAAAGAGCGCGTGGCACGTTCGCAAGCCTTGGGCATCCTGATGGCATTGCTCGCCATCGTTTTCCTGACCATCTGATGCTGACCACCCCCATCCTCCTCGGCCTGCTCTCCGCGCTGACCTGGGGCGCTGGCGACTTCAACGGCGGACTGGCCGTCAAGCGCAGCAATCCCTACGGCGTGATCGCGGTCGCGCACAGCCTCAGCCTGCTCCTGCTCCTCATCCTGGTCCCCATCGTCGGCGAACCCGTCCCCCCGCTGCATGACTGGCTGTGGGGCGGCGCATCCGGGTTGGCGGGCGGCATCGGCCTGGTGTTGCTCTACCGCGCCCTGGCGGAGGGACGCATGAGCGTCGCTGCGCCGGTCTCGGCTGTAGTGGCTGCCGCCCTGCCCGTGTTGGTCGGCCTGCTGAAAGACGGCCTGCCCGGGCATTGGACGCTGGCCGGGTTTGCGCTGGCGCTGGCAGCCGTCTGGCTGATCTCAGGCGGCGAGGGACTGGCGCTCCGCTTCGATGACCTGCGCCAACCCGTCATCGCGGGCATCACCTTCGGCGCGTTTTTTATCTTCATCGAGCGCGCCAGCCAGGCCGCCTTGATCTGGCCGCTGATTGCCGTGCGCATTGTGTCCACCAGCGCCATGCTCGGTTATGCCCTGCTCACCCGCCAGGATTGGATTCCCAAACGCGAGAGCCTCGTCCCTGTTCTCCTGAGCAGCCTGCTGGATACGCTTGGCAACGCCTTTTATGCCCTATCCGCCCGCACTGGCCGCCTGGACGTAGCGGCGGTGCTGGGCGCGCTCTACCCCGGCGCAACTGTCCTGCTGGCCTGGGTGTTCCTTCATGAGCGCATCTCGCGCATCCAGGCTATCGGTATTGTCCTGGCGCTCTCAGCCATCGTGATGCTTACACTCTAACATACCAGGAGAAGCCATGGGAAAATTGGACAATCGCGTCGCCCTGATTACCGGCGCTACCTCCGGCATCGGCAAGGCGACCGCCATCCTGTTCGCGCAGGAAGGCGCAAACGTTGTAATTACGGGACGCAGGCGGGATCGCGGCGAGCAGGTCGCCTCCGCTATCTCGGCGTTGGGAGGCGCCTGCCGCTTCCTCCAGGCGGATCATACCGACGCCGAGGCCTGCTCCCGTGTCGTCGAGCGCACCCTGGCCGAATTCGGGCGCCTCGACATCCTGTTCAACAACGCCGGCATCGTCACCAAAGGGACGGCGGAAACCGTCAGCGAAGCAGACTGGCAGGCCACGCTGGCCATCAACGTGACCGCCGTGTGGCGCATGAGCCGCCTGGTCGTCCCCATCATGCGGCAACAGGGGGGCGGGGTGATCGTCAACAACGCCTCGGATTGGGCGGTGGTGGGCGCAAAGGACGCGCTGCCTTACGCCGTCAGCAAGGGCGCGGTGGCGCAGATGACGAAAAGCATGGCGCTCGACCACGCGCACGAAAACATCCGCGTGAACGCCGTCTGCCCGGGAGATACTTTCGTGGAGAGGTGGGAGGAAAAGGGCTATTTCGAGGAGTCAGACCCGGTAACGCGGGAGCAGGCCCTGGCTGAGTCGGCTGCGTACCTTCCACTGCGGCGTTTCGCCCAGCCCGAAGAGATCGCCCGCGTGGTCCTGTTCCTGGCGTGTGATGATTCGTCCTTCGTCACCGGTCATCTCTTGCTGGCAGATGGGGGCAATACAGCGCAGTAGCGCGTCCCTTTACCGGTCGAGCGGAATGTCGTGCAGCGAGATTTCGTCTTCCACCGGCTCCAGGTGGGTAAAGACGACCGCGTCGCTGATAGCCGCCCGAATGTCGCGCTCGATGTCTTCGGCGATGTGATGCGAATCGTGGACGGTCCATTCGCCCGGCACCAGGACATGCAGCGAGACGAAACGGCGCGATGCGCCCTGGCGGGTGCGCAAGGCGTGGAACGAGATTCCCTTTTCACAGTACTGCGCCAGTACGCTTTCTATCTTTTGTTGGTCTTGTGGGGAAAGGGAAGCATCCATCAGGCCGGCCACGGAACGACGCAGCAAGTGGACGCTGGTAAAGACGATGTTGGCGGCCACTCCCAGCGCCACCAACGGATCGAGCGCCTGCCAGCCGGTGAGCGCCACTGCGCCCACCCCGCAGATCACACCGGCAGAGGTCCATACGTCGGTCATCAGGTGCTGGCCATCGGCCTCGAGTGTGATGGAGCGGTGTTTTTTGCCGGCCGAAATCAGGACGCGCGCCACAATGAAATTGAGCAGCGCCGCAAGGAAAGAGATTCCCAGGCCGATTCCCAATTTTTCCAGCAGGACGGGGTGGAGCAGGCGCTGGACGGCAGTCCAGGCGATGCCACCGGCGGCGACCAGGATCAGGATGCCCTCGACGCTGCTCGAAAAATATTCTGCTTTGTCATGCCCATACAGGTGGCTTTCGTCGGGCGGGCGCGCGGCGATGGTCAGCATCCACAGCGCCACCCCGGCGGCGACCAGGTTGATGACCGATTCCAGGGCGTCCGACAGGAAGCCGACCGAACCGGTCAACAGGTAAGCGCCGCTCTTCAAGGCGATAATGATAATGGACGCGGCAATGGAAAGCCAGGCGAAGCGGGTCAGGGAAGCGCGGTTGGCGTGAATGGGCGGAGGAGGTGTTTCATTCGGCAGGGAGCAAGTAATCATATTGTCCAGTATTGAGATTCCAAATCTCTACTATCCTTTTCCAATCCCACAAAGGCCCTTTTATAACAAAAGAGAGTTTATCGTAATACAAAGCAATGTTCATATCCAGAATCCTGTTTGTTCCGGAAGATAACGTTTCCAGATGCCCCTCTGGGATTACATGATGAAAATGCCCAATCCTCCAATTTTGGGTATCGGCAAGAGGCATTTTTGACATCAACGGATCAGCCAAACCATTCCGGTCAATTACATGGACGTTGGGACCTTCTCTATATCCATTCATTCCTAACGCGCCAAAAACCTGGACCCCAACAGGATATTCTTTCGAGGCAACCCAATCTTCCTGGGAGTATACAACTTTCGGCGAGTTGCCTTTTAGTGCGGTTAACAAACCTGTTCGTTCCGCATACACAAGTCGTTCATCAGAGATCTTGTGCTTATCAAAGAAGACAAGGTTATTCTCTCTTGTACTACCGTAAGAGAAGCCGCGTGCATCAACAAGGTAAATAGGAAGAAGGCCAACAAGTAATACACCAATTAAGATACTGTTATAAAGAGACAATGGCTTGATGTTAAAAGGCGATAACACGACAACAGCAATAATCAAAGGCAAGGAAAAATAGCGCCCGCTCATGAAATCGCCGCCAATGGAAAGGATGTAAAAAAGATAAAGGATGATCCCTAAGGCAACTAATATGCGCTGTAAGTTTTTTGTCAGCAGGGATAGGGCAACAAGTGATGCAATCACTACAAGGGTAATCGGGTCCATGCGCAAAGAGTTCATAAAATAATAGACGCCTTGCTTGAAAAGCGTCATTTGTGATATCCCGACGTTCAATTTGGCCGAAGCGGTGTTCGGAAAAAGTGAGCCATAATAAAAAAGGGAAAACAATTCCCATAGAATGATCGGTAAAAAACCGATGCAAATCAGGTAGATGGTTTTCGGATTATTGCGATTTTTCCACGTCACAAATATCAATGTTGGCAAATAGAGCAAGATTGTGTCCATTCTATTCAGCATTCCCAGACTGGCCCAAAATGATAGACACAGGATGCTCCTGAGTCCATTTTTTTTATCAGCCAGGAAGATGCCAAAGAAAGATACCGCAATGAGGTGACTAAGCGGATTTTCCAACCCGGACGTGGAATAATCTATAAATGCTTTTGAGACCGTCAAGATCAACAGACCAAGGATTGCATCTTTGCTCGAACGGGTTATCCTAAATGAATAAAGAATGACCGTGACGAAAGCAAGACAAAGGCTAAGGAAAACATTTACAAAGTATAGTTTGTTCAATCCAAACGGAGTCCCAACCCCATTTATCATAACGTACAACCCGGTTTGTAATAATAACCACAGAGGATGAGTGAATGTCTGGACACGCTCCCCAATATTAAATACCAATCCATACCCATGGATAAGATTTTCGATAGACCGAAAGGTTATAAATGCATCATCGCTAACCCATGCCGATGCAATAATCACCCACAAATAGATTGCCAGAAAGGGCAATAGCCCTACTCTATATTTCAGGAATAGTTCTTTCATAGTTCGTAAGTATATCAAAAGGGATTGAACCAAATCCGCATCCGTTACTTCGTATACGGTTGATTTACATTGATAAGTTTCGTTTTTAATTCACTCAACAAATCCACACCAATTTCTTTATTGGTTTGGTAGAGGTCGTTTATCTCTTCGGGGTCGTTTCTGAGATCATAAAGTTCTATCCTATCCCCTTTAGCCTTTAATTCCTCATAGCCAAAATGATATACCAACTTATATTGATCCTTGATCAGGGCTACCGTAGCAGCGGTCAACGGCGCGTCTTGAGGATTTTTTCTGGCTTGAATTACATACAGACTCCTGTCTGGTTCTTGGACATTCGAAAATGGCGGCAGCACCTTCCCATCGCTCCAATCTGCGGGTTTCTGGCCTGTCAGATGTAAGAGAGTAGGAAGAATATCTACAGCGCCGGTATTTGTAAAAATATCTGTACGGGTCTTCCGTCCCGGCTCAAATATAACCAATGGAACACGAATGACTGGTTGATAAAGAACAGGGGTCAAATGCCCCAGAATGCCACGCTCGAACATCTCACCATGGTCAGAAGTTAAAATGACCCAAGTATTCTGAAGCAATCCTGTTTTCTCTAAAGCATTCATCAACCTGCCAAATTCATGATCTACATACAGAATAAACTCGTCATAACTTGTACGCTTTCTTAGCAAGAATTCAAAATTACGGTTTTTCTCATCGGAAAATATATCCAGTGGTTTGAATATTGGCCAATATCCATCGTTTGCAAAGTAGCCGATAAATTTCTTGTGAGTATTATAAGGATCATGTGGTGGCATGAAATGGAAATACCCCATAAATGGTTGAGGGAGATTGCTGAGTTTTTCAGGGAGCCAATCTATTGCATCCTCTAACAAGAAATAATTATTCATCGCAATATGCGGTATCCCTCTTGGAAATTGGGATTGGTGTTCCGTGACCATCCTTTCTCGATACACTTCAAACCAGCGGGCGAGGAATAGAGAATAAGAATAGCCATCCTCTTCACTCTTTGTTGCGCGAATCCAACTCATTGAAGCAATATCTTGGTCATTCTTGAAAAAAGTATAAATAAAATCATCGTTCGTCAGTAAAAGCTTTCCCAAGGGAAAACTTTCATCTACGGATTCTTTAAATTGCGTGAGTAATGTGTTTGCTACAGGATTATGGGTGTAAGAAATCCGATAGTAGCCATCAAAGGCTGAAAAAATATTTTTATTTTCGAAAGATTCGTCAACGACCCCATATAAGTCAAAGGCCCTATGAAACCAAGGAGATACACCTGTTAGCAAGGAAGCTGTCCCAGGTGTCGTAAAGTTTCCTCCTGCATAGTGATTATGATATACAATTGCTTTCTCGAGCAATTTGGAAAGATTAGGCATTGTCTCTCGCTGGTAGCCATGAAATGAAAGATTATTGGCAGAAAGCGCGTCAAATACGATCACAACGATATTCGGCCTATTTTGCAGAGAATCCAGCGAATCCATCCATCGTGGAACAGCAACACTAACTGGCAAAGTGCCAGCTAATTTTAGAAAATCTCGTCGCGTAATATTTTTGTTCATGACCTTAGCCTTCCAAAAATGATAAAATAACGGCAGCCGACTTGAGGCTTGGGAACTCAAGAGCCCTGGTATAAGTAAGCGGAAACAAATATTATACTGAACTTATTATTCTTTCATATGGTCGCATTAACCGTCCAATCAAGCATGCTCTTACTGATGAGTTGCGACAAGGACATGACGAAAGAACTGGGTTGTTCTGAGCAGCGATGGAATGAAAACAAAATTATTGCAATGTAAATCAGATACTTTGTCTGTTATCCGATGCCTGGCAATAGTAACATCAGTTGGCGCAGCGCTGGTACAGGTTACAATTTTTCTCATTGTTGCGATATCGCGGTTAAGATTTCCGTTTGCGCTGGAGTGATGGAAGGAGGATCCTTAGTCCAGGTTTCACGAATACTTGCGGGAAAACCACTTTATGTGCAGCCATCATTTGAATTTATTCCTCAGATCTATACACCGCTGTATTTTTATATTTCTGCGCTGGCAAGTTTATTCCTAGGCAATAGTTTTCTGCCGTTGAGATTCGTTTCCATCGTGTCATCCTTAGGAATCCTTGTACTCATTTTCGTGCTAGTACGACAACAGACAGGCAGCAAAGTATCGGGATTTCTGGCAAGCGGGCTCTTTTTTTCGACGTATAAATTATCCGGATATTGGTTCGATATTGCGCGTGTGGATTCTCTCGCCCTGGTATTGTTTCTCATATCGTTATATTTCTTTCTTAGAAACACTCCAACTTCCTGCGGATTGGGAGGAATATTTCTTGCGCTATCCTTTCTATATATTGTTTGCTCATACCAAACAGGAATACTCTAATCTATTTGGGAACCGTAGCAGCGGTCTTGGCAAGCGGAACGATAATCTTGGATTGGTTACATGATGGCTGGTATACCTACTACGTATTCCAACTTCCGAGTCGTCACAATGCAATTCCTGATATTATCAAACTGATAGGTTCTACCCATGAAATCATCTTTGATGAACTGATAAGACCTGTGTCCTTCGCAGCCATAATTGGGCTACTCTACCTTTTTTTGTTCCCAGTAAATGCGGATTTATCGAATTACAGAACCAAGACTTTCAATTTGATAACCGGTCCCTGGTCAAAAAGAATTGTATGGCTTCTAGTTCTAATGATTGGATTGTTGTCTGTAGGCTCTCTTTGGTTCTTGGCAAGCCTGCCATCTGATGCAGATGGAAGAATGGCAGGTGCATATTCATTTGCGCGACTTCTGCTAATGACAGGTCCAGCAATGGCGGGAATTTTGATCCTAATCTTTGCAATTCGGATGGTAAGAAATCCATCCCTATGTGAAAAAATCGCTTTGTGGATTTTTGGAGATGTTCGTTTCATTCCTCGGTTGATTTTGGGATATGGATTACTTGTTACTTTGGCAATCATTATTTTATCTGTGCTCCAACCTGATATTTTCAACAACTTGAGCCAAGCGCATTTGTATAGGGTACTGCCCTATATTATAGGACCATTCATAGTATTAGTAATCCTGTGCGTAATCTGGAGTTTTTTATGGTCCTCAACACAACTTGCACCTTGGCTTTTCTCCTTCTTTTGGGTTGGCTTTATGGCAATATCCTGGACTGGACGCTTGAATCCAGGAGGTTATTACAATGTATTCATGCCAGCATATGCCAGCATTTCAATACTCTTTGGGTTAGGAATCGGGACAATCCTTAGACAAACACAGGCTAACATCTCTACATTTGGGAGAATAATTGGTATTGCAGTCCTCTTTTTCTCGGGCGTTCAATTGATTGTACTTATCCCCCCATATCAATCTCAAATACCAACTCATGCCGATATGCAAGCAGGGCTAAATCTTGTGAAAAGGCTCAGGGATTGTCCCGGAAATGTATATATTCCCTTTCAAACTTACCTTGCAGAATTAGCCGGAAAGGAAGGCTACGCTGGTGTTGTTGAGATGGGTGAATTGCGAGGTAATTTCGGCGGGAAAGCAGATCCACTGTGGTATCCGGTACAAGAACAATTGCAACAGGCGCTCGATACCAGTGAGTTTACAGCCGTCATCCAAAGCAACCAGGTTTTTCGTGACGCACTATCCCCAAATTATATAGAAAAGGGTCGCATTTTCAAAGACGATCTTCTGTTCTGGCCAGTCACTGGAAGGAAAATCCGCCCTAAAAGCATTTACATTCCTCTCAATTCACAAGGCTGCGACATCGGGATCGAATAACTACAGGTAGGGTTCATTCACTGCTGATAGCGTTTCTTTAAGGTCGCGTAATAACTCTGCAGTCAATTCCCTCTTTGAGGATGAAAGGTCATAGAGTTCTTCAGGGTCGTTCACAAGATCATAAAGTTCAATCCTCTCTTCCCCAGCATTTAACTCTCCATAACCGAAGAAGTACATCAACTTGTATTGCCCCTTGATTAGCGCGGTTGTGGCAACAGTCAATGGCGCATACTGTGCATTTGTCTTGGCTTGTACAACATAAAGATTACGCTCCAAATCAGGCGCTTTTTGGGAAAACGGAGGTAATACAACCCCTTCGCTCCAAGTGACCTGTTTTTGTCCAGTAACATGTAACAATGTTGGTAGTATATCCACTGCGCTTGTATTCGAGTAGATATCGGTTCGAGTCGTCCGCCCAGGCTCAAAGATGAGCAGGGGAATGTGAATGACAGGCTGGTAAAGCGTGGGAGTCAAATGTCCAAATATGCCTCGCTCAAACATTTCTCCATGATCAGAAGTCAGGACAATCCAGGTATGGTCAAGTAACCCGATTTCGTCCATCTTATCCATGAAGCGACCAAATTCCCGATCAACATACAGAATAAACTCATCATAATCCGTACGACGTTTATTGATGAAATTCATCATATCATGTTCTTGACCAAGAAACGGATCTAAAGGCTTCTGGACAGGAAAAAATCCATCCTTGGCAAACCGACCATAGAAATCCTTGTGTGTCAGGTAAGGACGATGCGGCGGCATAAAGTGGAAATACCCTATAAAAGGTTGAGGAAGGTCAACCAGTTCATTTACAGACCAGTCAACTGCGTCCTCAAGTAAAAAGTAGTTATCTCCAGCGATATGAGGTATTCCATTAGGGAATTTTGACAGCAAGTCTGTTATCTTTTCTTCTCGATAATACTCATATAGATGGGATAAGAACAAAGAGTATGAAAACCTGTCTTCTTTTCTTTTTATTGCGCGTACCCAACTTACTGTAGCGATATCTTCATCAACGCTAAATAAATCATGGATGAAATCATCGTTCGCCAGAAAATATTTTCCCAAAGGAATATGATTGCTCAATTTGCTGCCGAACTGGGTAAGTAACGTGTTTGCAACTGGATTATGAGTATAAGCAAGGCAATAACGATTCTGGAAAACAGAAAATATATTTTTATCGACAAAAGATTCTTCAACCTTGTTTTTATCAAGCCCAAAAGCCCGATGTGTCCACGGATATGTACCTGTAAGAAGAGACGCCGTTCCTGGGGGGGTAAAGTTTCCACCTGCAAAGTGATTATGGTAAACGATTGCTCGATTTGCAAGCCGGGCAAGATTTGGTGTTGTGTCTCGTTGATATCCATACAATGAAATATTGGCAGCAGAGAACGCATCGAAAACCACAATAATGACATTTTGCCCCTTCTCCTGAGGGGAAAATGATCTAGACATGCGAGGAGCCATCGCAGTCAGCGGCAATAAACCCATTAGTTTAAGAAAATCTCGTCGCGTAATCTGACTTTTCATACTTCCCTGATTCTTAGCAATGCCGACTATCCAATATAGGGTTTGTCCACTTCTACCAATTTTTGTTTCAATTCATTGAGTACCTCGGCTGCTACATTTGCCTTAGTAAGGGAAAGATCGTTGAGTTCCTCAGGATCGTTCATAATGTCATAGAGTTCTATTCGTTCCCCTCCAGATTTTTCGAGTTCTTCATAACCAAAAAAGTATATCAATTTATAATGCCCTTTTATGAGCGCTATCGTGGCAATTGTCAGTGGCTTATACTTCCTGTTTTTCTTGGCTTCCAGGATATAAATATCTCGGTTTTCAGGGTATGAATCTGAAAAAGGCGGCATAATGATGCCCTCACTCCAATCTGCTGACTGTTGTCCTGTTACGTGAAGCAATGTAGGGAGCACATCTATTGCACAGGTGGCTGTATATACATCCAATTTTTTTTTACGCTTTGGTTCAAAAACCATCATAGGAATATGGACCACCGGCCCATATAGCACAGGTGTCTTGTGACCAGTGACTCCACGCTCAAACATTTCGCCATGGTCAGAAGTCAAGACAACCCAGGTATTCCCTAAAATACCTGTCGAGTCCAAAGAATCAAATAATCTTCCAATTTCCCTGTCCACATAAAGTATGAACTCGTCATACAGTATTCGATTTCGCATTTCACGCTTGGACTGATAATCACCATCAGAAAACAGTGGATCGTGAGGCTTCAGGACAGGCATCCATCTATCATTCTTGAAACGGCCAATAAAATCCCGGTGAGTTTTATAAGGGGCATGTGGCGGCATGAAATGGAAGTAACTCATAAAAGGCTGAGGGATTTTTCCAAGTTGCCCGCCGAGCCAGTCTACGGCGTATTCGAGCAGGAAGTAGTTGTCGCTTTTCACGCTGGGGATGCCGCGCGGATAGTAAGGCCGCAGATTGGCAATTTTCAATTCCTGGTAGGGTTCATAGATATGCGACAGAAACAGAGAGTACGCATAACCTTCTTCTTGCCTTTTTGCAGCGCGCACCCAACTGACGGTAGCAATATCTTCATCTTTGGCAAACAGGTCCGGGATAAAGCCATCCGTGGTCAGGAAAAGATTCTTGGATGGGATATAGTTGTCGAAATTCCCGCCTACCCCCAACTGGCTGAGCAGGTTGTTCGCCAGCGGATTATGGGAGTAGGTTATTCGGTAATGGTTTTGGAAAGCGGAAAAGAGATTGTTGGCAATAAAGTTTTCATCCACCGTCCCGTAATGGATGAACTGGCGATGTTTCCACGGCAGCATCCCCGATAACAAAGAGGCCGTTCCCGGCGTGGTAAAGTTCCCGCCGGCATAATGCTTGTGGTAAACGACTGCTCGCTCTGCCAGCCGGGCCAGGTTGGGCGTCGTCTCCCGTTGGTACCCGTAAAGCGAAATATCATAAGCGGAAAATGCATCCAGGACAACGACAATAACATTCTGTGGTTTGCTTTGATGCTGCCCAGGAGTATCTAACGAACCCATGAAGCGAGGCACCGCAACACTAATGGGCAACACACCAGCGAGTTTCAGGAAGTCCCGCCGTGTGAGTTTTTCCTTCATGCTATCCTTTACTACCTCTAAATGTTACGAAAGATCACGATCCCCAACCCTATTACGTCAAAAAATAAGTACAGCGCTGTCAACATAGACAGTCGCTCGAAGAGACCTTGTGTCGCTTGAAAAAACGGTTTGGAACGCAAGATCAGAATCGTGGGTACGAAAACGGTCAACCCGACCAACGCCAGGCTGAGGCCATACAAGAAACGAAGCGGATGCGCCAGGTTCGCCAGGAATCCAACCATCTGGGGGGAAAGGGTGATGGGAATCAGGAAGAACAACGAAGTGACAACAGCCCATAGACTGGCGGTCAATGCCAGGTGTCCCATCACAGCCACCCGCTGGCCCTCACTCCATACCTTCGACACAAGGAATCCCAGCAATACTGCGATCAGGAAAATGACCACGCTTTCGATGAATGCAAACACCAGCCCATACGACATCACGCCTACGGCATCCCAGGCATTGGTGCGCTCGGTGACCCAGGAAAAATCCCTGAAGGCCAGGATGAAGGTCCAGACGTGAAGCGGAAAAGCGCAAATCATGAAAAGGGACCACAGTCCCTGTTTGGTATATTTCTTCATGTTTATAAAGGATACCCTTGTAAACTTAATCCGGGCAGGAAACCAATGCTGCGCTATGGCAAGACGCATCTTGGAACCTGACCCGGTTGGTATGAGACGACTGTGCGCTTATTATATCAAACTGTCTCCGATTAACCAGTGCATGTGACAGCAAAGACTCATCTATGCCTTGCCTGGCTCTCAACCCCGGTCAGATCGCAATACAACTGACCAGGACGGCAGCGCTCACACTCGAATTGTAAAGTAGCGTGATTGACGCCATGGCTATGAAGAAGCAGATCGTTTATCCTGGCCTGGATGGACATGCAATCACTGACCGGTATATCACCCGTCACTATATGCGCCGAAAGCGTGCGCACATTCCGGGTGATAGACCAGACATGCAGGTCGTGAATGTCGCGCACTCCTTCCACATCGAGGACATCCTGAATCAGTTTATCTACTTCCAGATCCACCGGTGTCCCTTCCATCAAGATGTCAATCGCTTCGCGCAGGATGTTCCATGCGCCCCACAAGATCATAAAGCCGATCAGCACACTGACCAGGGAATCGAGCCAGTCCCATCCCGTGAAACGGATGATGACGCCTGCAATGACCGCCCCTACGGTTGACAACACATCCCCCATCAGGTGCAGGAAGGCCGAGCGTATGTTCAGGTCATGCTCTGCGCCGCGCCGGACGAGCATCGCGGTAACAACGTTGACGACAACTGCTACGATCCCAACGCCAATCAACACGTCTGCCTGCACTTCGGGCGGATCGAGAAAACGGCGGTAAGCCTCATAGAAGATTCCCAACGCAATGACGACCAGTGTGGCCGAGTTGGCCAGCGCTGCCAGGATTCCAGCGCGATGATAGCCGTAGGTCTTGCCCTGGTTGGAAGGCCGCGCGGTGAGACGTAGCGCCCACCAGGAAAGCGCCAGCGCCAGCGCGTCCGTGAAGTTATGCGCCGCGTCGGTCAACAAAGCCAGGGAATTGGCAAAAATTCCTGCCGCCGCTTCTAGGAATACAAAAGCCAGGGTGATTCCCATGGAAAGCGCCATGCGCCGGATGGCTTCACGGGTGAAATCATTGAGATGAACATGGGAATGGGACATTTCTCGGATCCTGAATGGCAAACCTTCAAGAGATCATTTGTCTTCCTTGGCGTTCCCCAGGTGCAAATATCGAAAGGCCAGCGCGCCGACCCCCAGCGGGACCCAAAACGTGACAGCCCGGTACGCCAACGTGATAATAACTGCCTCACTCCAGGTAACGCGAAGGGATTTGAGCGCCAGCGCCAGTACTCCCTCTACCACCCCGATCCCGGAAGGTGTGGGCGAGACGATGACAAACAGATATCCAATTGCAAATCCGCCCACAATGGTGCCGGTTGAAAATGGCACGCCAAAGGACAGGAAAACGCAGGCCAGGATACCCATCAGGGCGGCCTTGTTCGATAGCGCAAGCAGCATTGGGTAGATCATGCTGCGGGGCTTTTCTGGTAGGGAGGATAACCCATCCGCGATCTCAGAGGCAAAAGCATGAGCGCGCACCTCGCTCAAGTAATCCCGATGAATAAAAGGCCGGACAATATGGTTGACCATCCGCGCCATCCATGCCAAGACATTCCCCAATCGTTCAGCAGAGCGGGAGCCCAGGTAGAGCAAACATCCCAGCGTAATCGCAATCGCCAGTAAGATGAGCGAAGCGGTTATCTCCCCAGTGGTGAGGTTGTTGCGCCGCACCAATACAACCAGCCCCAGGGCCAACACGCAAAGAAAGGCGGCATAATCGAAAAGGAGGAATAATGCGCCGGCAACGGTTACCTTGCCTGGCGGATGATTGTTCCGTTTCGCGTCAGTGATGAACAGCGCTATTCCCCCTACTCCGGCGCTGGGGGCTACGACATTGACAAAATTGGCTGCCATAGCAACCAAGGTCAAATGTCTTGTTCCTTCGGTCAGGCCGAGCAGACGGTAGATAGATTGAAATGTTCGGCCAAGAATGACGAACCACCCAAACTCTATGGCAAGGGCAAGCGCCAGGAACCACAGGTTACCCTGCTCTAACGTTTCAGCAATTTTCTCCAATTCGCCAAAACTGAGGATGATGAATGCAATCCCCAAAAACAGGACGAGTACAACAAGGAATTTTTGCATGGCGAGCATTATAACAGGGCAAAACAAACGCCTCCCGCATGGTACCCAGGAGGCGTTCCAAATAAAGATGAAGCGGTCAGTCCCGGCTGCGTCCCAGGCCGCCGACCAGGCTGACATAATACAGCAATTGCAGAATAGCGGTCACGAGCGAGGCCACATAGGTCAGCGCGGCAGCATTGAGTACGCTGTTGACGCCGCGCCGTTCCTCCTCGGTCTGGATGATACCGGTCTCTGCCAGCAGGCGTTTGGCGCGCGCCGAGGCGTTGAATTCCACCGGCAGGGTCGCCAGTGCGAACAGCGCGCCGCCGGAAAAGACCAGCACGCCCAGCCAGGCGACGTTGACCCAGTTCAGGAACAGGCCGACCATGATCAGGATCCATCCCAGGGTAGAGCCAATATTGACCGCCGGCACCAGCGCAGCGCGGAAGCGCAGGGGGAGGTACTCCTCCGCATCCTGCATGGCGTGACCGAGTTCATGCGCGGCCACCGCCACCGCCGCCACCGAGGGACTGTCTGCCACGCCCCGCGAAAGCCGTAAGGTCTTGGAGCGCGGATCGTAGTGGTCAGAGAGTTGTCCGCCCACCCGCTCGATCTCCACGCCGTACAGCCCGCCGGCAGAGATCAGGCGTTGCGCCGCCTGCGCGCCCGTCATGCGGCTGTTGGCCGGCACGCGGCTCCATTTGTTATAAGCCGCTTTGACATACCAGGACGTCAGCAGCATCAACAGGAAAGCCGGCGCCATGAAAAGCAGGTAAGTTGGGTTGAAATAAAACATGCTTCACCTCTGTGCAAATACGCATAAAAGTTCCCGCAGGAACAAATTCCTTACTCGGAAGCGTTAGCAGCAATGGCCTCTGATAAGACTTCGATGGCTCGCTCCAGTTGCGGGTCATTCCCGGCGCGGCGGTCTTCGTCGGTCAGTTCCACTTCCACGTCGGGGGCCAGGCCTTCCTGGTGAATGGTGCGTTCATTGGGAGTCAGCCACTTGGCAATCGTCACACGCACCGCGCCCTGCTCGTTCGACAGCGGGATCCAATTCTGCACCGACCCCTTGCCATACGAGGTCACGCCCACCAGTTTACCGCGCCCGTAATCCTGGATGGCGCCCGCAACGATCTCCGAAGCCGAAGCCGTGCCTTCGTTGATCAATACAACCAGCGGAATTTCGGTAGCCTGCCCGCCTTCGATGGCTTCATACGTGATGCGCCGCCCATCGCCATACTGCTCATACAAGATCACTCCCTCGCCGATGAACTCGGAAGCCACTTCCACCGACGTTTGCAGGTAGCCGCCGCCGTTGTTGCGCAGGTCGATCACCAGCCCCTTGGGATTCTGCGCCATCACTTCCTTCAGCGCGTCGCGCAATTCAGGGGTGGTCTTGTCGCCAAAGGTGGTGATCTGGATATACGCGACATCGTTCTCCAGCATCCTGCCGATGGCGCTCTTCATGACGATCTTCTCGCGCGTGACGGAAAATTCCAGCGGCGCAGACTCCCCTTCCCTTGCTACCGTTAAATTGACCGTCGTCCCCGCCGGACCCAACACGCGCTGGCGGGCGAGTTCCGCATCGATGCCGGTCATATCCTGGCCGTCAATCGCAATGATCTTGTCGCCGGGCTGCAAACCGACCTTTTCCGCTGGCGAACCGGGGATGGGACTGATGATGGTCAGGTAATCGGCGGTGGTATCTACCCAGGCGCCAATGCCTTCGTATTCGCCTGCCAGCCCCGCATTGGCATCCTCGAACGTCTTCGGATCCATGTAAGAACTATGCTCATCGCCCAGCGCTTCCATCATGCCGCGGATCGCGCCCTGCATCAGGACAACATCATCCACCGGCTGGTCCACATACTCTTCATGGACGATGGTCCAGGCTTCCCAGAACGGCGTGAACAGCGTTTGCAGACCCTCAGGCGTGCTGGATTGCTGCTCGCTCGTTACGGTGGGCGGCAAAGGCAGGTCTGGCAGGGCGCTCGGTTCGCCAGCCTGCCCAAAAGGAAAGAAATGCCCTGCCAGGAAGCCGCCGGAAAACGCTCCCAACAGCATCACAAAGGCCAAAAAGCCGATCAATAAGATGCGTATCAGTTTATTCATTCATTCTCCAAAATCTACATTCACATCCGTCATGTAAGAATATCACCGGCGGATTAAAACACAATGAAATCTACATTACCGGATTGTATGAACCGCATTAGTGTTTCGTTAGCAGGGTTGCCAGGTATCCCCTGTGAGAGTCGCCTCAATCTGACCCCGAATCTTCCCGTTCTTTCCTTTCCAAACTTTCCACGCGCTGGCGCAATTCATTCAGGGAAGAGTCCTCGCTCTTGAACGGCTGGTTGAAGGAACCGCCGCGCTTGAACCAATCCAGGGGAAATTCGCGCCAGCCGCGCACCATGGCAAACATCGCCAGGTTGGACAGGACGACGATTCCAACCACCAACAAGATGACGAGATAAACGTTCTCTCTATTCATTGTGATGCTCCTCGCAGGACAAGTCTTAGATTTGTCCTACAATGCAGCGCTTTCCAGCAGGGCCGGCAGGCCGCGCCAATCGCTCAAGGCGGCGTCAGCGTCAGGGTGCGGCGCATCCTGCCCGAACAGGATGCCAAACAGGCCGGACTCGCGCGCAGCCTTGGTTGTGCGCGGCAGGTCGTCGATCATCGCGCAATGGCGCGGATTCGTCTCGCCGGCCGCGCGCATCGCGATCTGGAAGGATTCGGGCATCGGCTTGCAATATGGCGCAACCGCATTTACGTCCACGATAGCATCGAAACACCCGTCCAGGTCGAGCGCAGCCAGCACCCGCCTGGCGTGGGAAACATCCGCATTGGTGAAGACCAACTTGCGGGCGCGCAACGAGCCGATCACCTCGCGCACGAGCGGGTTGGGGGCCAGGTAGTCTCGCAGCGGCAGGTCGTGCACAAAGGCCAGGAAGGCTTGCGTATCCACGCCGTGATGCGCCTGCAAGCCGCGCAGGGTGGTGCCGTACTGGCGGAAATATTGCTCCCGCAGGCGCGGGATATCGGCAGGCGGGATGCCCATCCGCTCGCGCATATACAGGTTCATGCGCTCCTTGATGGCGTACCATAGCCCGCTCGAAGCCGGGTAGAGCGTGTCGTCCAGGTCGAAGAAGAGGGTCGAAAAGCGCACGGGCTGATTATACTGCCACCCGGCTTTCATTTTTGGAAGCATTTTTTCCCGCTGTGCGGGTTATAATCTTTACATGCCTATCCGCCTGCTCTCTCCCGAAGTCGCCTCGCAGATCGCCGCCGGCGAAGTGGTAGAACGCCCGGCCTCGGTCGTCAAGGAACTGGTCGAAAACGCCCTGGACGCGGGCGCGAAATCCATCTCGGTGACGGTGGAAGAGGCCGGACGCCGCCTGATCGAGGTGGCGGACGACGGCTGCGGCATCCCGCCCGGCGAACTGGCGCTGGCGGTCTCGCGTCATGCCACCTCCAAACTTGCTTCCGCGAAAGAACTTTTTTCCATCTCCACGCTTGGTTTCCGCGGCGAGGCGCTGGCCTCGATCGGCTCCGTTTCGCGGCTGACCATCACCTCGCGGGGCGCGGAGTCAGAATCCGGGGCGAGAATCCGCGTGGACGGGGGAGCAGAACGAGGCGTAGAACGATGCGGGGCGGCGGTCGGCACGGTGGTGCGCGTCGAGAACCTGTTCTACAATGTCCCGGCGCGGCTCAAGTTCCTGAAATCAGATGTGACCGAACGCCGGGCTATCGATACGTTCGTGGCGCGTTATGCGTTGGCTTACCCCGGCGTGCGCTTCAAATTGGTGGACGGGAAGACCGTCACCCTGCAAACGCCCGGCGACGGCGACCGGCGCGCCATCCTGGCGACGCTCTACGGGGTGGAAACGGCCCGGCAGATGCTCGAAGTGCTGGCCGAAGAGGACGGCTTGAAACTGACCGGTTTCACCAGCCCGACCTCGATCACGCGCTCCAACCGCCGCGAGATGACCTTCTTCATCAATGGCCGTTGGGTGCAGGACATCCCGCTCAATTCTGCCCTGACGCAGGCCTACCATACGCTGTTGATGGTGGGACGTTACCCGCTGGCCATCCTGTTCCTGGATATGGACCCGGCGGCTTTGGATGTGAACGTGCATCCCGCCAAGGCCGAGGTGCGTTTCCGCGAGCAGGACAGGGTGTTCGGCTTCGTCCAACGCGCGGTGCGGCGGGCGCTGCTGGCCTACACGCCCGTGCCGAGCGTCCCGCCGGTCACGTTGTGGGGGAACCGTCCGCCTTCGGGCCCGAAAGAGCCGGGGCTGGACTGGAGCATGGCGGGGGAGGCCGGCGATCAGTTGCCAGTTGCCAGTGATCAGTTGTCAGGGGACGACGCTCGGACGACTGAAGTCGTCGCTACAAGCGGCGCTGCCCAGCACCTCGTCCATTTGCCGTTGCTGCGGCTCATCGGGCAGATCGGCGCAACCTACCTGGTGGCCGAAGGGCCGGATGGCCTGTACCTGATCGACCAGCACGCCGCCCACGAGCGCGTGTTGTTCGAGAAACTGATGCTCCAGCATGACAAGCGGTCCATCCCTTCGCAGGCCTTGCTGGAGCCGGTCAGTGTGACCCTGCCGCCCGCGCAGGCAGCCACGTTAGGCGGACAACTGGAGGTGTTAGCACATTTCGGCTTCCAGGTGGAGTCGTTTGGCCCGAACACCTGGCAGGTGCGCGCCATGCCGACCCTGTTCGCAGGCAGCGACGCCGCCTCCGCGCTGCGCGCGCTGGTGGAGGATTTCGAAGAAGACGAAGCGCCTTTGCAGGAAGAGATCGAAGCCCGCATTGCCGCGCGCGTGTGCAAGCGCATGGCCGTCAAAGCCGGGCAAGCGCTCTCCGTAGAAGAGCAGCGCGCCCTGCTGACCGACCTGGAGGCCTGCGATTCGCCCCGCACCTGTCCGCACGGCCGGCCTACCATGATCCATCTTTCCGTGGATATGCTGGAACGCCAGTTCGGCAGGAAAGGAGCCCGCTAAGGGAGGTAAACCTTGAGCGAAAAACTGCTTGCCAAAATTCAGTCCCTCACCGAAGAACTACAAAAGACCAGGGCCGAGTTGGAAGAAGCCAAACGCCAACTCAAGGCCAAAGAGATCGAACTGGAAGCCGTCCGCGTGCAGGCCGATGAAGTTTCGCATACCGATGCGTTGACGTACCTGCCCAACCGCCGCCAGGTGATCAACACATTGCAAACCGAGGTGCATCGCGCAGAACGTTACAGGACGCCGTTATCCATATCCATGATCGACATCGATCACTTCAAGGCTATCAACGACACCTTCGGCCATACGGTCGGCGACCAGGTCTTGCGGCAACTGGCAACCCTTCTTCGGGAGAAGATTCGTGAGCCGGATATGGTCGGGCGTTATGGTGGGGAGGAATTCCTGGTCATCCTGCCCAACACGCGCTTGAATGACGCCGCTGAACAGGCTGCCCGCCTGTGCAAATTGGTGCGCACTGCCGAGTTCGATGTCGGGAC
Source organism: Chloroflexota bacterium (assembly GCA_049323115.1). Classification (GTDB taxonomy): domain Bacteria; phylum Chloroflexota; class Anaerolineae; order Anaerolineales; family Villigracilaceae; genus JAABUE01. The sequence goes on along the minus strand of JBMOMP010000118.1, from coordinate 3,438 downwards.
GAAGACCCATCTCACCATCAGTATTGGCGCGGCTGAGTACCGCACCGGCGAGGAGACCTGGCAGAAATTCCTCAGCCGCGCAGATATGGCGCTGTACGAGGCCAAGAACAAGGGGCGCGACCAGTGGGCTGTCTCAGCAGCCCAGGCTGTGGCCGAGAGCCAAAAATGAACACCGACATTTCAGGAAGGTAGAAGATGAAGGCAGTATGGCTGGAAAACAACCGTCTCGGCCTGCGCGAGGTCGCAAAGCCTTCCCAAACGAGTGAGGCGCTCATCCGCGTCCGCCAGGCTGGGATCTGCAGCACCGACCTGGAACTGGTGAAGGGCTACTATCCCTTCACCGGCATCCCCGGCCATGAGTTCGTCGGCGAAGTGGTCGCGGCCGATGACCCAACCTGGATCGGCCAGCGCGTGGTGGCCGACATCAATGTTGTGTGCGGCGCCTGCGAGCAGTGTCTTTCGGGGCGCTCCACTCACTGCGAAAAGCGCACCGTGCTGGGGATTGCCAACCGGGATGGGGTCTTTGCCGAGTACACCAGCCTGCCGTTAGCCAACCTGCACCGCGTCCCCGCTTCGGTGCCGGACGAGATGGCTGTCTTCACCGAACCGCTGGCTGCCGCCTTGGAGATCCAGCAGCAGGTCCACATCCGGCCAACCGAGCGGGTGCTGCTGGTGGGCGCCGGCCGGCTGGGACAGTTGATCGCCCAAACCCTGGCGCTGACCGGCTGCGACCTGCGCGTGCTGGCGCGCCATCCACACCAGCAGGGCCTGCTGGCGGCGCGCGGGATCGAAACAATCGAAGAAGAAGCTATACAGCCCTGGCGCTGGGACGTGGTGGTCGAGGCGACCGGTTCGCCGGAGGGTTTCAGGCTGGCGCGGCGCGCGATCCGCCCCCGCGGAACCCTGGTGATGAAATCCACCTACAAGGGCGAGATGGCGGTCAACTTCTCGTCCATCGTGGTGGACGAAATCCAGGTCGTCGGCTCGCGCTGCGGGCCGTTCGAACCCGCCTTGCGCTTGCTGGAGAAAAAGGAAGTAGACCCAAGCGTGCTGGTCGCGGCAGAATTCAAATTGGGAGAGGCCTTACAGGCCTTCGAACATGCGGCGCAGCCCGGCGTGTTGAAGGTGCTGGTAACGCCGCCCTAAGAATTCAGCCTCCCGAACAGGTGGTTTACCAGGGGGATGACATTGATCAACGGCTCTTCGTACGGGTGGACCCTTCGAATGGCCTGGATGGCTTCTTCCACCAGTTCCCGTTTGCAGTTGACTTCGATCTTGTACTCCACCGTTTCGCTGATCTGGCCGATCTTCCCGTCGAATGGGTCTGCTCCCGGCAGGGGACGGAAGTATCCCTGGACAGGATAGACAGCCACGCAATGGTCGTAATTCCCGATCCGGCCAACCCCGATCTTTGCCAGTTCGTCGCGTATCTTCAGCGCGTACGCTTGCGGGACAAAGATCTCGAGTTTTACTTCGGGGACGTTCTCCATCGTCTTATGCCCTCACATTCTTCCCGTACCCTGGTTCGACCAAAATCTTCCCGTCTTCGAACGCGGTCTTGCCGCGCAAGACCACCCGCCTCACTCTCCCCTGTACCTGCCAGCCTTCGAACGGGGTCCAGCCGCAGCGAGAGAATTGGTCGGCGGCCCTGATCTCCCAAACGGCATCCTCGTCCACTTCGACCCAGGTTTCGGGCTGTTCGGGCAGGTGGAAGATGCGGCGCGGGTTGGTGTGCATCTTTTCGAGAACCTGGTCGAGGCGCAAGCGTCCCTCCTTGACTGCCGTGAGGAGCAACGGCAGGATGGTCTCCAGGCCAGGGAAGCCCGGCGGGGGATTGTCGGAATCCTTTTCTTCCGCCGTGTGCGGCGCGTGGTCGGTGGCAAAGCAATCTATCACGTCGAGATTGTCCCACAGCGCGTCTACGTCTTTTTGGGTTGCCAGGCGCGGGCGCACTTCCAGCCTGCCCCCTCCCAGCCCTCCCCCATTTTCCCTGAAAATGGGGGAGGGTAAGGGTGGGGGCATAGTCAGGAACAGGTGATGCGGACAGACCTCGCACGTCACTTTGAGGCCGCGTTCTTTCGCGGCTTTGATGAGCAGGACTTCCTCCCGTAGCGAGATATGCGCAATGTGAACGGGACGGTCGTAGATGGCAGCGAACAGGATGCCGGCCGCCATGCTGCGCGATTCGGAGTGCAGGACGATGGGCCTGTCTTTCGGGAACTTCTCGAAGTGCGCCTGCCAGAGGCTCATATCGTCCAGGCGCAGTTCGCCAAAGGTGGAGTCGAGGTACATTTTCAGCCCGGCAGATTTTCCCGCGAGGGAGGCGGCTGCGTCCGCGTTGCCTGGGCCGGCACCGAGGAATTGGGCGTAGTCGCAGCGCGCTTTCGTTTTGGCCGCCTCGAGAGCCAGGTCGAGGGTGGCGGCGTCGAAGATCGGCGGTTTGGTGTTGGGCATGGCAAGGAGCATGGTCACGCCGCCAGCGAGGGCGGCTTGGGTGACGGTATCCCAGTCTTCCTTGTGGGTTTGCCCGGGTTCGCGCACGTGGACGTGAGGGTCGATCAAGCCAGGGAGTTTGCGCATATCTTTTTATCGGTAGCAGGTCCAGGGTTGGGAAGATGCGGGCGGGAGGTCGCCAGGAACGCCGACTCCGCGCCCGGTGCATAGTATATCACCACCGCTGGATGGTCTACTTTCCGTAAACTTGTGGTAAAATCTTTTCGCTCGGAGGGATGGCCGAGTGGCTTAAGGCGCCTGTCTTGAAAACAGGTATGGAGCAATCCATCGTGGGTTCGAATCCCTCTCCCTCCGCCTTTCCACTCTGAGCGTCGACAAGTGCATACGGGGAGGTGCCAGAGAGGCTGATTGGGCTCGCCTGCTAAGTGAGTGTCGGGGTTAAACTCGACCGCGGGTTCGAATCCCGCCCTCCCCGCCAGTGAGAAACGCGCTAACAAGCGCGTTTTTCGTTCGCCTGCGGGGGGGCGATGACTTTCAAGGCACACCCTCGCTGGCGATTCACAAATAATTCATCGTATATCATACGGCAATGAACCATCCCGAAGAGTTGCAATAGCTGTGCGCCCAGTCTCAATAGCATTTTGAATAAGCCTCGCTCAATACTGTCTGCCTTCGCTGTGCGCGCCTGTTCTCCGGTGACAAATTCCAATAGCCGCTCAAATTCTGCACGTACATCTTGTATAATCGCTTGTGAGTTGAAAGCCATGAGGTTTCTCCTGAAGTGGTTTATCCAAACTCACTTTACCAGAGACACGCTTGACTTTCAACTCATCTTTCAACTCAAATGAAACGCGCCCAAATGTTATGACCTGACCAGCCTGATCTGCCGCGGGCGAAAAGCAAAAAACGAGTTGCTGGGTTTGTTGCTCGAACATCTTTGGCGCGGCCTGGTGCAGGAGGCTTTGGTCATCCTGGAAGAATATC
>JBMOMP010000117.1:0-37115 GCA_049323115.1 Chloroflexota bacterium | reverse complement strand
CGCCAAACAACACGTACGGGATACGCCGTCCCCAGCGCGTGCGCGTTCGGTCAGACAAATATCCAAGCGCCGGATTGTTGAGCGCATTGTAGATAGTGTAAAAGAACCAGAAAGTGGAATACCAGGTCACAGGCAAGTTCTTGACGTCTACAATGTAAAAAGCGATCACGCCCGCAATCGCTTCGGCAATCGTGGCCACCCCCAGGCTGACAAGCGAATACATGATGCGCGTCTTGCGACTGGTGGAAAACTCGGGTATGACAGTGGTCATGGTTTCTCCTTTGCAGTCACTGCCCTCTCAGGCAGGCATCTGCCTCATCGCTTCACGCACCTCGCGGTAACCAATCAGTTTTATATTTTCCTCCTCCAGGAACTGTTTGAAAGCATCATCCAGGAAGACCTTGTAATTTGCCACCCGGCTTTCCCAATCGGGCGTGATGGCGCGCAACTCAGGCGTATCAATCGAAGGATGGATGATGAAATGTGTGAGCCCGGCTCCCAGGCTGCCGAACATCCGCCTGGCCGCTTCCAATTGCCCGTCAGGCGCATCCAGCGGAAGACCGGCGGCGAAATCCACCAGGACGATCCCCTGCTCTTCCAGGGAGGCCGTCAACTGCACCAGGAACTGCGCCGTTGCCCCGTCCATGCCGAACGATTTGTACATTTCTACGTTGCCCTTTGGAATGAGCGGCGGCACCCGGAATTGCGTCGTCAATTGGATATAGGCCGGGATGAACTTGGGATGGGCGACCGCGCCCATGTGCGCGTCGATGTGGGTGACATCGATCCCGAATTTCAACGCCCGCTGGACTTGGGCCGCCAGCTCCGCCCCGGCCTCTTCCGGGTCGCCTCGTTCCTGGACCTCGGAATCGCTGCGCGGGAAAAAGCCTTCCTCGTCCACCAGGCTGGATCCCGTTACCCCCGCCGTGAGCGGACGCCAGCGATAGAGTTCCCACTCGCTGGTCAACACCAGATGCACGCCCAGGTCGTAGGCCGGGTTGCGCTTCTGCATGGCTGCGGCCGCTGGGAACCAGGGACAAGGCACCATCACTGCGCCCGATTTGAGCGTCCCAAAAGCGAACAGGTCCTCATACGCCCGGATGGAGGCCTGGCACATACCGATATCGTCAGCGTGCGTGATGACGAGGCGGTCATTGGCCGAATAGCCTAACTTTTCGAGAATGGGGTTAGATGACATTGCGCATCCTTTCGGCAAGAGAGTAAAACAGTGGACAAATCCCTTTCTATCACTTGTAAAACTGCGGCAACCACTGTTTATTAGTTTCGAGCATATCGTCCATGACAGCCCCTATTTTGTCCGCGCTCGGTCCCAACGGGTGCGCCAGCAATGCCTGGTACATGGCGTTCCTGTCCCCATGCACGGCGGCCTGGACGGTGAGCAGTTCGTACATCTTGACCTGGGAAATGAGTCCGAAGCAGGCGGCCGGCAACGGCTCCGCAGGAAGCGGGTGGACGCCGCGTCTGTCCACTTTGGCGGGCAACTCCAGCACCCAGTCCCCCGGCCAATCCTTGACCGCGCCGTTGTTGCGGACGTTGACCACATGCACCTGTCCCAGGTTATTGTAGTGCGAGTTGATCAGTTGTGTCGCCAGCGTGGAATAATATGCGCCGCCCCGCTTCATCAGGTCGGCGGGAGGCTCGGACAGGGCAGGATCGGCGTATTCGCGCAGTAAATCCTTCTCGATCTCCATGACTTCCTCGGCGCGGGAGGGCGGCCATTTCTCCTGCGCTGTGCGTTTTTTATCCGTGTAATAAAAATATTGCAGATAGTAGTTAGGCATCATGCCAAGCGATTCAAGCGTGCGGATATCCCATTCAGGATCTTCCTCCTGTTTCACCATCTCGACGAAGGTCGGGAAGATTTGCGGCCACATGTCTTCACCATCAACCATGAAACCATAATGCCAGGTGAGATGGTTCAGGCCGAGCGTTTTCAGCATTGCTCGCTCGTCGGCGATCTTCTGCCCGGTGAATTTTTCCAGTCCTGCCAGGATTTCCATTTTGGTGGTGATACCCACATTACAAACCCCCACCGCCGGGACATCGGGCGCGTAGCGCGTCAGCGCCTCGGTCACCAACCCGGCCGGGTTCGTAAAATTGAGCAGTAGGGGCAAGGCTTGCCCTTGCCCGCAGGTTTCGCGAATATCCCTGGCAATGCCGAGAATAACAGGGATGGTCCGCAATGCCTTTGCCATGCCGCCCACGCCGGTTGTCTCCTGCCCGATTAACCCATGACGTTTGCCCAGGTATTCGTCGCCCCGCCGCGCTGTCATCATGCCTACACGCAACTGGGTAATGACGTAAGACGCGCCTGCAATCGCCTCCCGCTGGTCCAACGAAAGCGCCACTTTGAACGGCTCCCCTTTGGCCTTGGCCATCCGTTGCGCAAAACCGCCAACGATATCCAGGCGCTCCCGGTCTATATCCATCAGCCAGAGTTCTTCCAATGGAAGCAAGCCCGCTCTCTCCAGGAAACCATTCACCAGTTCAGGAGTATAGGTCGAGCCGCCGCCGATGACCGTGATCTTCATACTCGCTTCCTTCCTATGCGCGCCATAGATTTGCCAGCATCTCCCCAGCCGTTTCGAGCGCGATCCGCTCGCAGCCGGCCTGCAACCGGCCAGGGTAACGATAAGCCAGCGGCGCCACATCCACTTCGTAGCCTCCCTGCGCGTGCGACTCTTCCGTGTGCAGGTAACTAATGCAGCCATCCGTCACGCTGGCGAACAATGTACGGACGGCCGGCGAAGCGGCCTTGACCTTCACCCCAATCTCGGTGAACGTCTCAGCGCCAAACGTCACCAGCGCCAGGTCGCCCAGCCGCACCGCGTTGACCCGCATCGGCGCCGACCAGAACCCGTCCCTGGCTTCAAGGACCGATCTCCATGGATATCGCTGGTTGAGCAGAATGTCTGCAAACATGGCCATGAAGCCCGGCATCTTGGCAAGCGCCAACAACGGTTTGCCATAATTCTTGGGCGGGCGGGACGTGACAACGCGCGCCTCGGTAGGAAGCCATGCCTCGGCACGCTCGATGAGCAGCGGGACACCCCGCATCTCCCCCGACTCCCGGCCTGCCGCCGCCAAAACGGCGTTTGCCACCCTCAAGCCTTGTTCCGCGACCTTCTCGAAAGCGCGCGCATCTTCCCAGTACATGTCGGGGTTGATATTCGCCGCCGCGCCTTGCAGGAAGAGAGTCATCCCGCCGAGTTCCTGCTCCACTTTCTTGCGCATTTCCCCGATCCAATCCGCAGAGACCAGCAGGTTGCCGGGACCAAGCACCGTGCCATGACAAGCATAGTTGACGAGGGTTGCCAGCCGTCCCTCTTGCGAAAAGACGCTGACTACCTGCACCGATTTGTCCCTGGGACCGTCGGGATTGCGCCCGATCTCGTAGCGTCCGTCGGGCATTCTCTCGCGGCGGTTGACGCCCACGTCCGCTTCGCCAACGGCATATTCCAGCCGTGCGGGCCGCAGGCCGGCTTGCGCTTCCTGCACAGCGACAACGATATTTTCCACCAGCGAGTCGATGTACTCCCGGTTGCGGCGCGGCGACCGTTCGTCCGCGTAGGCGATAGGGCCGGAATGGGTATGGGAGCAGCAGAGCAGCACCTCGGTCGGGGCGAGGCGGGCGCGGACGCGATCCACGATGAATTCGTTGATGGTGAGCATGTCCAGCGCCGCGATGGCAAGGCGGGTCGTCCCGTCATCCAACGCCAGGGCAGTCGCGTAGAGGTCATCGTGAATGCCGATGTTTCCCTGCGTGCGGTCGCCGTAACCGATGAGGAAAACGCCCTTCGGCGGGGAAATGATGCGGCGGGCAATACCGGCAAAGAGAGCGTGTTTATTCATACCGGGTTATTCCATGCCCAGATTCTTGCGCGTCTCTTCGGGCGTATCGCCGAGTTTGTAGGCCTGGAAGATGAAATAGCCGATCAACACGAAAAATGCCATGACCAGAAAGGCAACGCGCACGCCGAGTGGATTCTCACGGGTGTAGCCAAAGGCATCCAGCAGCAGCGGAAGGACCAACGCGCCCACCGAACTGCCCAGCCCGATGGCGAACGAGAACGTGCCGTAATAGATGGCCTCTCGCCGACGGCCGGTGAGCATTTCGTCATAGTCCACCACGTTGCCCATCATAGCATAGATGACGATGAGGTAACCGCCAAGCGTCACACCGATCAAAGTGACAAGCAGGAAGGCCTGGATGTTCAGCGGCAAGATCGCCGTCGCGCCGACCAGGAAGCCCAGCCCGATGGCAATCGTCAGGCCGACCATCGTGAAGTTGAGCAGCCAGCGCTGCGAGCGTCGCTTGTTCCACCACGCCCACAGCGGGCCAGTGAGCGCCATGAGGATGATAAGCACACCCTGGTAGGTTCCCACATCGCCTTCGGTTTCGCCCAGCACCAGCGTGACGAAATACGGGAAGTTGAGCAGGATCATCTGGTAAGCCACATGGACAAATAAGGTAGAAACAAAGACGATGAGGAATTGTTTATTCTGGAACGTGGCCTTGATACCTTCGAGCGCGCCCATCGGCTGGCCCAGCGGACGGTCGGTCTCGCGCAGGCCGAGCAGGGTCAGGTAGATGGTGACGATCCCCACCGCGCCGACCGCGATCCCCATGTACACTGCGCCGATCTGCTCGAACAGCGGCGCGGCAACCAGTGAACCGATCAGCACCCCCAGAATGCCAAAGAGGTTCTTCCAGTAACTCAGTCCGACCCGCGCTTTGGCGTCCGGGGCCATTTCGGGCAGCGTGCCGTCATAAGGAATGCCAACCAGGCTGTACGCCGTGCGGTACATCAGCGTGATGACCATGAAATAGATGGCGTTGACGGTAAAGTTCGTCCCGGGCGGGGTCCAGATGAGGATGGCGCCCAGCAGGACGAACGGCGAGGCGAGGACGAGGAATGGACGACGGCGTCCCCAGCGAGAACGCAGCGTGTCGCTCCATTGACCGATGAACGGATCAATGATCGCATCCCACAGGCTGGCAACGATCATCAGGATGCCAATCAACCCGATGGGGAGGTACGCTGTGCGTCCCGAATCAAGAGGTGGGGCGTAGAAGTACAAGATCCATGTATCGAGCGTGATTGCCAGGATGTTCAGCCCGGCCGAAGCGCTGGAATACAGGGCAATACGCCAGAAGGGGAGTTTGCGAGTGTCCATGTCGTCTCCTTTCCAGAGTGCGAAATCTCCTGATTTCGCCTGGCTTCGTCCGAAGTCTGGTCCCCTTCGAGGATGATAAGTCTCCGGACTCCATAAACAGTATCGAGTTATAGTCCACAGTGCAAGGCGCTGGGATGCAAGACCTTGAGCGCCTCGCCGTGTTCGAAGCCGTTTCCTTGCGCTACCTGCCGCGATTTGAATTCGAGCGCCATGAGCAGTTCGCCCATCCCATCGGGGGTGAATTGGGTCTGGTAACATTTCACCGCCGAGAGTTTAGCGTCCCAGTCAGCCGAAACATCCACGATCTGATTCGGCTCGCGGGTGTAATAGAAGGCAACGCCTAGGAGGGGATGACCTTCATAAGCGGCATCCACTGCCGGGTCGGAGGAGGCGATGCGGGTCAGGCCTGAGAAGATGACCGCTTCCGCCGCCGCCAATCCCGCCTGGATGTGGTCGCGGTGCGCTTCGTAGGTCAACCAGGGATCGGGAGCAAAGACGAGATCGGGCTGGAGCAAACGGATGTGTTTGAGCAGGTCGCGGCGCACATCGAAATAGTTGTATTCGCCCGCGTCTGGATAGCCAAGCCAGACCTGCTCTTTGACGCCCACCAACTTCCCAGCGGCGAACTGGTCGCGCTTTAGGGCTTCGGCGGCGGCTTCGGGCGTCAGCGCGTCATCCACCACGCCCATCAGGTCATTCGTGATGGTCAGGTAGATCAGTTCCGCGCCGCTGCGAGCCAATCGCGCCAGCGTCCCGCCGGCGCCGATGTCGTTGTCGTCGTAGTGCGGTTGGATGCAGAGAACCCGGCGGGCGGAAAAAATATCAGGCGCAGGGAGGATGGTTTCGATGGTCATTCGATTTTCTCCACCTTGCCTGTTTTGCTTGACCGATACGCCGCATCCACAATTTTCATGTTGACCAGCCCTTCCGCCCCACCCGGGGCGGGCGTCTTGCCTGACTTTATGCACGCTACAAAGTACGCCATCTGGGCATCATACATGGATTGTGGGCAATGCTCGGCGCGAGGGAATTCGAAACCCGCATCGATCACCTCCAGTTTTTCTTCTTCCAGATTCGGCAATTCCAACCTGGTAGGGAACAACTGCCCAAATCCCTGCGCGCCGTACAGTTGCGTCGCCGCTTCGGGCCCATCCGCATGTGGCTGCCACCAGCCCGACTCGATATACGTCACGGCGTCATTGTCCCAGTTGACGATGATCACGCCGGTATCGTCTACATCGAAATCCTTGTAATAGGTACCGAGCCTGGCGTAGACGGAAACAGGCTGCGGGTCGCCGAGCAGGAAGCGGGCGGTGTCGAGGGCATGGATGCCCATATCGGCCAGCGCGCCTCCGCCCGCCAGTTCCTTCTGGGTGAACCAGCCGCTGGGTCCCCAATGGGTGTGTACGCCATAGCCCTTGGTACGGATGATCTTGCCCAGTTTCTGAGATTGCGCTTTGAGCCAATTCACATCTTCATCGAAGCGCCAGCAGTGCGCCACCATCAGCGTCGCGCCGCTCCTGGCGCTGGCTTCCAGCATCTTTTCGGCCTCCCGCGCGTTCATCGCCATCGGCTTTTCGACCAGTACATGAACGCCAGCCTTCAAGGCCGCAATTGCCTGCGGCGCGTGCAGGAAATTGGGCGTGCCGATCACCAACGCATCCACCTCCCCCCACGTGAGCAACTGCTCGACAGTCTCGAATTGATTCGAGATTTCGAATTTCTCCGCCAGCACAGCGGCCTTATCGGAGAATTTTTCCACGACAGCGGTCAACTCCACATCCTTCTGTGACTCTGCTGCCCGGGCATGGATATTAGTGATGTAGCCTGCGCCCGCAAACGCGATCTTCATCATGTTCCTTCCTTTCCGCTGAAAAAATGCAGGGAGTGCCCGGTCAGTTCAAAAAACCGCTCCAATTCTGCCTTCGAAAGGATCAACGTGGCCGTGTTCACCAACGGATGGGAGAGGAAATATTCACCCTGCCAGATGCCAGCGTCCATCCATAATTCCACCTTGTGTTCCACATCGTTCGCCAACCCCATCATCGTCACCGAGCCGCGCGTCACACCCAATAACCTTTGCAGGTTCTCCTCCGAGCCGAAGCGCAGGTGCGCAACGCCCAACTGTCGAGCCAAACCGTCCAAATCCACGCTTTTCTCGCAAGCGGTCACCACCAAGAAGAAACGCCGTCCCTTTTTATCGCACAGGAACAGGTTTTTGGTGCTTACGGCAGATGCGTCCGGGCGATGCAGTTCTGCTTCGGCGCAGGTGAACACGGCGGGATGTTCGATCCGCTGGTAAACGAACCTGTTGGCATTCAGAAAGGCGAGAAATTCCTGCTCGGAGGCGATCATGAATAAATCATTCTACAACCGAATTGGAGGCGATGACCCGCGAAAACCACTCGCCCGAATCTTTGACGATGCGCGCCTGTGTCTCATAATCCACGCGGACGAGGCCAAAACGTTTGGTGTAGCCATGCGCCCATTCGAAATTATCAAGCAAGGACCAAACAAAGTAGCCGCGCACGTCTACGCCGTCCTGCATGGCGAGCCGCGTTTGGATAAAGTGCTGTTTCAGATAGTCCAGTCGGCGCGGGTCGTGGACTTTCCCATCGGCGCTCACTTCATCTTGGAACGCCGCGCCGTTTTCGGTGATGTAAATCGGCGGCAGGTGATATTCGTTATTTAATTTGACGAGCAGGCGGCGCAAGGCGGGCGCGCAGACTTCCCAGCCCATCTCGGTATATTCCGCGCCGGGGACAGGGTCAACAGGCCCTGTAGCAGCATAAACGTTGCGGGAATAGAAATTCAAGCCAAGATAATCCAGTTTTTGGGCGATGAGGGCCATATCACCGCCCTGAATCACTGGTATGGATTCGCCAAGCATATCGTAAATTTGCGGCGAGTAATATCCCTTGAAAATGGCATCCAAGAACAAGGATTCACCCTGGTTCCAGGCAGCATCGGCAGCAGCGACATCGGCCGGATCATCGCTGGCCGGCTCCTGGCCCCAATGGTTGAGCACAATCCCGTAATTCAGGCTGGGAGCCACGCCCCGCATGGCCTGCACGGCCAGTCCGTGCGCCAGCACCAGGTGATGACCAACCTGGTAGGCTGCCCTGGCATCCTGGATTCCAGGCGCATGTTCGCCAACCAAATAGCCATCGAACATGACAACACTCGGTTCATTGAAGGTTGTCCAGAATTTCACCCGATCTCCCAAACGTTTGACCATCAGCGCGGCGTAATCGGCAAAAGCGTAGGCTACAGAACGATTGGTCCAGCCGCCTTCCTCGTGAAGGACTTGCGGCAAGTCCCAATGATAGAGCGTCAGGAAGGGTTCGATATTGGCAGCGCAGAGCGCATCTACGAGGCGGTCGTAGAAATCCAGCCCGGGGGCATTGATCCGCCCTCGACCGGCTGGCAGGATGCGGGTCCAGGCAGTGCTGAAGCGATAGGCTTTCAGTCCCAGGCGGCGCATCAATGCTACATCGTCCAAATAACGGTGATAGTGATCGCAGGCAATATCCCCTGTGTCTCCATTAGTCACCCTGCCAGGCGTATGACTGAAACGATCCCAGATCGACTCGCCCTTGCCATCCTCATTCCAGGCGCCTTCGATCTGGTAGGCTGCGGTAGCCGCGCCCCAAAGAAAATTGTGCGGAAATTTGTAGGTCATTTTATTCTTTCGATCCCGTCAATTTGATGCCTTGAATGAATGTTTTCTGCGCGAAGAAGAAAGCGATGATGATCGGCACGGTAAAGACTACCGAGGCCGCCATGAGTTGATTCCAGATCATCGTACGCTGGCTTTGGAAATCCTGCAAGCCGAGCGCCATTGTAAAGTTGCGCGGGCTGGTGAGGAACAGAAGCGGACCGGTGAAATCGTTCCAGGCCCACAGGAAGGTGAAGACCGTCACGGTGGCGAGGACCGGCGTCGAAAGCGGCAGGACGATGCGCGTGAAGATCTGCCACTCGGAAGCGCCGTCCACGCGTGCCGCATCGCACATTTCCTCGGGGATGGTGCGGAAGAACTGGCGCAGGAGGAACACGTCATAGGCGTTGGCGAAGAAGGTCGGGATGATAAGCGGCAGGAAGGAATCGCCCCAGCCAAGGAAGTTGTTGAAGAACAGGTAGATGGGGATCATCGTGACTTGGAATGGGAGCATCATGGTCGCGAGGATGAGGATGAAGAGAATATCCCTTCCAGGAAACTTTATCCGCGCAAAGGCGTAAGCGACCGGCGCGTTCGAGACGAGTGTGCCGAGGATGGCGAAAAAGGCGATGATGAGGCTGTTTTTGAAGTAGACCCAAAAACTCGCGCCGATGCCCGGACGACTGCCGCGCTGCATGGCTTCGGGAAAGTTCTTCCAATTGAAGCTGACTTGCATGATCGGTTCGGCAATGACCGTCGCGCCTTGCTGGATTTCGTACTCCATTATCTCCCCTGGCCTGGCAGGATCCACGAATGTGCCAACGCCTTCCACAATTTTGACGGCCGCCAGTTGTTTGACGCCGTCTTCGGTCTGGACATTGTACAGCGGCAATTCCTCGCCGTTCACCTCCACGCGGACGTTGTCGTATGGCAGCCAGCGCGGCGGAGTGTGGAACACATCTTGGCTGGATTTGAAGGCGGTCAGCACCATCCACAGGAAGGGGAGCAGGAAGAACAATCCGATGAAATTGATCGCCGCATGGCTGAAGAGGGATTGAAAAAAATCGCGGGCTTTGCGGGAGCGCGTACGATTCTCTGCCTTCGATTTGGGGCGGGGGTCGCGGACGGGGAATTGCGCGGGCAGGTTCGTGGTCATAGCATCACCCCGCGTAGTACGTGAACCGCTCGCTGACTTTCAGAAGCAGGAGGGTACAGACGAGAATAATGATGAACAAGACCCAGGCCATCGCGGAGGCGTATCCCATCTTGAGCCAGAGAAATCCGTTCTGGTAGAGATAGACACTGTAAAAGAGGGTCGAATTCAAGGGGTAGCCAAGGTCCTGGGTGCCGCGAAAGACATAGGCCTGGGCAAAATACTGGAACATGGCGATGACCCCGGTGATCAGGTTGAAGAGCGTGATGGGCGAGACCATCGGCACAGTGACGTGCCACAGGCGCTGCCACCAGTTCGCCCCGTCCAATTCGGCGGCTTCGAGCAGGGAGAGCGGCACATCCTGCAAACCGGAAAGGTAAATGACGATCGTACCGCCCATCCCCCACATGCCCAGCAAGATCAAACCGGGTTTCGACCAGGCCGGGTTACTCATCCAGTTCGGACCGTCGATTCCAATGTAACCAAGCAGGGTGTTGAGGATGCCCGTCTGAGGGTTGAGGATCCACAACCAAAGGATGGTGCTCGCCACGGTCGGGACAATGGACGGCAGGAAGTAGATCACACGATAAATGGATTGCCCTTTAACTTTCAGGTTGAGGAGCACGGCACAGATAAAGGACATCAGCAAGGTCAACGGGACGCCGATGATGACCATGTAGAGCGTGTTGTACAGGGATTGCCAGAACAGGTCGTCGTGAAGCAGGTCTATGTAATTCTTCAATCCGATCCATTCCAGCGGCGCCCTGGCGTGATAAATGGTAAAACTGTAGTAGAACGAAGCCGCCATCGGATACAGCGTGAAGACCAGGAAACCGATCGTCCAGGGGAGCAGGAAGAGCATCCCGATCCTGAAATTCGATCGCTCGCGGAACCCCCACTTGCGCAGGCGCGGGGGCCAGGTCCATTTTTGTCTACCCAGGCGCAATTCTTCCATGGTGCTCTCCTTCAACAACGCGCAAGAATGCAGGTCACGCCCGGGGCGTGACCTGCATTGTCGAATCGCGTGGCTATTTCAGAACTTCCTGCAACTTCGGTTCGAACTCGGCCTGCAACTCATCGAGCAGCGGTATCGGGTCCATGCCGGTATGCACCGCCTGTTCGAAGACCAGGCCATAGGCCTCCGTAAGTTCAAGGGTGATCGGGGTGGTGATGATATAGGTCGCATTCGGGCTGGCCATCAGGTCCGTGAACACCTTGAACTTCGGGTTCTCGGTGAAGCATTTATCCTCGGCGGCCTTCTTGCTGGTGGGCAGGTTGGCGTTGAAACAGAACTCCTCGGCCACGATGGCGGGCGACATCATCCACGCCAGCAGTTTGGCGGAGGCATCCATGTTCTTCGCGCCTGCGGGGATCACCACCACCGTTCCCTGGACCACAGCCGTATTGGCCCGCTCCGGGTGGTCGGCGGGAGGCGGGAAGGGCGCCACGCCGTAGCTGGCCTCGGGCTTGAAGGCGCTGATGAAGTTCGGGCCGGTCATCCACTCACCGTCCACGTACATGGCGAGTTTGCCGGTGTAGAAGGGGTAATCGGCGGACATGTAGGCATCCGCCCAGCCGGACGAAAAGGCCAGCACATCATCCGCATTGTATTTGGTGTAGAACTGCTGCTGCCAAAGCAGGGAGTCGATCATCGGCTGGCTGTTGGCGGTCAGTTGCTTGCCGTCTTCGCTGTACCAGAACCCGCCGAACATGCGCACGTACAGATCGCTGTGGTCCCAGCCCTGGTCGGGCAGGAAGCCGATCTGGGTCAGGTTGCCGTCGGCGTCGCGCACGGTCAACTTATCGGCAAACTCGACCAGTTCTTCCATCGTGGCGGGCGGGGTCTCGGGGTCCAGCCCGGCCGCCTCGAACATATCCTTGTTCCAGAACAGGGCGTACATATCCGTGCCCCACGGCAGGCACAGGATCTGCTCGCCGTATTTGCACTGGTCCAGCGGCGCTTCGAAGAAATCGCCCAGGTCAATGCCGCCGCTTTTGATGATATCCGAGAGTTCCACAACCAGGCCTTCTTTGGCATACGATTTGACCAGGTCCCCGCCGGAAAGCACCAGCACGTCGGGCGGCTCGGAGCCGGTCAGGGCGGGCAGGATCTTATCTGGCTCCACGGGCGCGGTCACTTCCACTTTGATACCAGTCTCAGCGGTGTATTTATCGAACAATTCCTGGATCTGTTGTGGATTATCACCCCATTGGATCCAGACGCGCAACACTTCCGGCTCTTCACTGGCCGCTGGTTGTCCTCCGCCGCAAGAAGCCAGCAACATGGAGACCAGGGCAAAAGCAGACATCAAGATGTAAAGTTTTTTGTTCATATTCTCCTCCGAAAAGGTTCCAATTGGATTCATCGTTTTCCATCACGTGAAATATCTATCCCGCTTCACCTCCTTGAGCCTTGTATGGACTTGTCATAAATTGATCCCGTCGGCGGGACGGGTGGACAGCCACAAGATTCGCGGATAATAAGTTCAGTGCGCATCAAGAC
Organism: Chloroflexota bacterium; assembly: GCA_049323115.1. Taxonomy (GTDB): domain Bacteria; phylum Chloroflexota; class Anaerolineae; order Anaerolineales; family Villigracilaceae; genus JAABUE01. The sequence continues at coordinate 24,602 of JBMOMP010000117.1, read as the reverse complement.
CAACGCCTCAGCCTGCTGGCCGCGTATCAAGTGCACCAACTGCCGGACGCCTTCCCTGCCTACCTGCTCGATGGGAGCGCGTATAGTCGTCAAGGGTGGATGCAAATACCGCGCAACCGTCACATCATCGAAGCCCACAACCGAAATTTCCTGCGGGATGCGCTTTCCAGCCTGCTTCAAAACAGAAATGGCCCCTGCAGCCGAATCATCGTCGCCGCCGAAAACAGCATCGAATTCCACACCAGCCGCCAACATCTCCTGCATGGCAACTTGCGCCTCTTCCTCGTTGAAGCCGCCTGTTGCAACCAGGGACGGATCGAACTGGATACCATGCGCATCCAACGCCTCGCGATATCCGCGCTCGCGCCATTCCGAGTCTTCGTTTCCGTCTGGTCCGCGCAAGAAAACGATGCGGCGGCGGCCGTGTGCGCGGATCAAATGTTCCACAATTCTCAGCGCGCCGGTCTTATTTTCGACCGTGACCGCCGGGATGTCCAAAGAAGCAGGCGGACTTTGGTAGAGAAGAACTACCGGAAAATTAGAAGCGTGCAAACGGCTCAATTCCTTTTCGTCAATGCTCTGCGTAAACACAATCAAGCCATCGGTATTATGCTCCCCTAATGGACGATGCGCCACCGGCCCAACCGCATGTGGGATATGGCTGGTAGCGTGGATCAACAAGTCATAACCGGCTGCCTGCGCCTCCGCTTCGATGCCGCGCAACAATGGTGAGAAAAATTCGCCGCCAATTTGGGGCAGCAACAACCCCAATGTCTGCGTCCGCCGACTGGCCAGCACTCGCGCTGCCGCGCGTGGGACAAAAGCCAGTTCCTGGATGGCCTCTTGTACCCGCTGCGCGGTCTCAGGCGCGACAGGGGTCGTCGCATTGATCACACGGCTCACGGTTGCAATCGAAACCCCCGCCCGCCGGGCAACGTCCGAAATGGTAGGATGCTGTTTCCTGGATTGCATTGGATGTAAGCGTTTTCTGTAAGCGCTTACATAGTATAACAAAGAATCCCCTTGCGAGTCAATGCCTAGCAACTGAATGTAGTAACTTTTGGTGCTAGTCCTATATATGGTGATTTAGCGATTGCGAAAACACCATATGTGGTGGTTGAATACTGCAAGAATGCGCGTAACAGTCGAAAATCAGCCCAAACTAGCACCATTGGTTAGTAAAATATGTGCACGCAAGGGAACAACAGGAGCGCACATGAAATCCTATCGCAAAGAACTGTGGTTCAATGTCCCAACGCGCCGCGCGTTCATCAATATCACGCCCGAAGTGGAAACCTGCTTGAAAGAAAGCGGCATCGTGGAAGGCCTGGCGCTTATCTCAGCCATGCACATCACCGCCTCTGTCTTCATCAACGATGACGAGAGCGGCCTTCACCACGACTATGACGCCTGGCTGGAAAAACTTGCCCCTCACGAGCCGGTCGACCAATACTGGCACAACCGCACCGGCGAGGACAACGCGGACGCGCATCTCAAACGCCAGGTCATGGGCCGCGAAGTAGTGGTCGCCGTGACGAACGGCAAACTCGATTTTGGCCCCTGGGAACAAATCTTCTACGGCGAGTTCGATGGACGGCGAAGGAAGCGCGCGCTGGTCAAGATCATCGGGGAATAACCTACCGTTCGTGCAATAAGTCCACCAGGCCTCGCAATCCCAACAGGTACGAGCGCCAGCCCAACCCGCTGATCTTGCCCCGGCAAACCGCCGAAAGCAGCGATTTGTGGCGGAACTCCTCACGGGCGTACACGTTCGACAGATGCACCTCCACCACCGGGATACCGATGGCCGCCACCGCGTCGCGCAGCGCCACGGACGTGTGGGTATATCCGCCAGGGTTAAAGACTACCCCATCCGCCCATTCCCGCGCCTCGTGCAGGGCGTCGATCAGCGCGCCCTCGTGGTTCGACTGCCTGCAGGTCACTTCCACATCCAGTTCTTTTCCCAGGTCAACCAGGCGGGCATTGATATCATCCAGCGTCAGGCGGCCGTACACATCCGGCTCACGCGCGCCAAGCAGGTTCAAGTTGGGGCCATGCAGGATCAAAATTTTCATAACGCAGCCTCCAAGTCCTTCACTTCGACCCCCACCTTCACTTCGCCGATCTTCACCGGCAGCGCAAAACGGACGACGCCCGCTGCCTTCTTCTTGTCTACACGCACCGCGCGGATCAGGTCAGCGCGCGCCAGGTTGGCGGGGATCTCGACAGGCAACCCCAGCGCCGCAAGCGTCCCCGCAATCGCCTCGGACAACCCCGGGCTTGCCACCGTCAAACGTTCCGCCAGCCGCGCTTCGGCCACCATCCCCGCCGCCACGGCTTCGCCGTGCAGCAAACTAAAGCCACTGACCAGTTCCACCGCATGCCCGACCGTGTGACCAAAGTTCAGCGCGGCCCTGCTCCCCTGCTCATAGGGGTCTTCTTCGATCACCTTCACTTTCACGCCCATGCCGCGCCGCACAATTTCCGGCAGGCGGGCAATGACATTTTCCCAGCCCTGGTCGCACAAATCGAATAATCCCGGATCGGCAATGACGCCGTGCTTGACTACCTCCGCCAGCCCGGCGCGCAGTTCCCGCTCCGGCAGCGTGGACAAGGCTTCGGGGTCGGCCAGCACCAATCGGGGCGGGTGGAACGCGCCAACCAGGTTCTTGCCTTCGGGCAGGTCGAAGCCGGTCTTACCGCCCAGCGAGGCGTCCACCATCGCCAGGAGCGTGGTCGGCGCGGCGACCCAGTTGCAGCCGCGCATGTAGGTGGCCGCCGCAAACCCGGCCAGATCCCCAACCACGCCGCCGCCCAAGGCAACGATGGTGCTTTTGCGATCCAGACCCGCCTCCAACGCGCCGCGCCAGAGCGACATCACTGTTTCAACAGTTTTGTACATCTCCCCGGCCGGGATAGTAACCTGCGCCGCCGAATAGCCCGCTTTGCGCAGAGAGTCTAACACCCGCCCGGCATAATGCGGGGCGACATTCCCGTCGCTTGCCACCAACACCGGCCCGCCAAATTGACGCGCTTTGAGCATCCCGCCGAGTTGGTCAAGCCCGCCTGCCTGCATGAGCACATCGTAGCCTATTCCCATGCCGCGCAGGTGGTAGCGCCCGGTCAGTCGCTGGATGTCCCAGGCCGTTCGCTCCGGCGTCTGCGAAGCATCCACTCGCAGGGGAAACGAGGCGTAATGCGCCTGCCGCCGCGCCAAAAGCGCCGAAAGTTTGGCTTCCAGTTCGCCCGCCAGCAGTGGACGCTTGTTCGCGTCTTGTGAAAGCCGCGCCGCCAGCGTGGAAAGATCCGCTTCGAGCAGGATCACCTGTCCTGTCGATTCGGCCAGCGCCCGGTTCTCGTCTCGCAACAGCGCGCCGCCGCCCAGGGCAATGACCGCCTCGGGGCCGGAAACGGCTCTTTTAACGGCAGCAGTTTCCAGGTCGCGGAAGAAGCGTTCGCCCTGCCCGTTCATAATGTCAGGTATGGACTTTCCAGCCGTCCGTTCGATGTCGGCATCCAGATCCACAAAAGGCAGGTTCAGCGCCGCAGCCAGGGCCTTGCCGGTGGTACTTTTTCCCGTTCCAGACGGGCCATAGAGAAAGATGTGCATGTTCACTCCCACCAGGTATGCGGCGCGTTGTCCATCGGCAAGTCTTCGAGCCGGGCTTGCCGTAAAGTCTCGAAGCGCGGTTTCATCTCGGCCAGCGAGTCGCCGCCCAGTTTTTCGAGCAGCGCATCGGCCAGCACGAAGGCCGCCATCGCTTCGAGGATCGGAACGGCGCGGGGCGCCGGGCAAAAATCGGATCGCTCGTAGCGGGTGGGGCCTTCCTCACCAGTGGCGAGATCGACGGTCTGCTGCGGGGTGAGCGTGGTGGCAATCGGCTTCATCGCCGCCCGGATGACGATAGGCTGCCCATTGGTGACGCCGCCCTCGACGCCGCCAGCGCGGTTGGTGGGGCGGGTCAGGCGTTGCGCGTTAGAGAGGGCGATGGTGTCGTGGGCCTGTGTGCCGGGCAAGCGGGCATTTTCGAATGCGTCGCCGATCTCCACACCCTTGATGGCCTGGACGCTCATCACCGCCTGCGCCAGCCGGGCTTCGAGGCGGCGATCCCACTGGGAGAACGAGCCCAGGCCGACGGGCAGGCCGAGCGCCACGATCTCGATCACCCCGCCCAGCGTATCCTTGGCGTGGACGATCTGCTCGATGCGCGCCCGCATCTTCTGCGCAGCGACGGGATCCGGGCAACACAGGTCGCTTTCCTCGGCCGCCTCGAACCGGACCTGGTAACTGCTCCCGCTAAAATCGGCCTCCACCTCCCCGATGGATTTCACATACCCGCCGACAACGATCCCGAATTGCAATAACAAGTGCTTACATATTCCACCAATGGCTACACGCATGGCGGTTTCACGCGCGGAAGCGCGTTCCAGCGCCGGCCGCAGGTCGCGGTAGCCATACTTGACCGTGCCGGTCAGGTCGGCGTGACCAGGCCGGGGCGCCGTCATCGGCTCGACGGCCCTGCCCTTCCATTTGGCGTGATCGGCATTTTCGACCAGCAGCGCAATCGGCGCGCCGGTGGTCTCGCCAGCCATCACACCGCTCAAAATGCGGACCGTATCTTTCTCGATCTTCATCCGTCCGCCGGAACCGTAGCCTTTCTGTCGGCGGGCCAGTTCACGGTCGATGATGGACGCGTCCAGCGGCAGACCAGCAGGCATCCCATCGAGGATAGCCGTCAATACGGGGCCGTGCGATTCTCCGGCAGTAAGGAAACGTAGGGGCATGGCAGTCTCCAGTTTTCAGTAATCAGTAAGCGGTGGTCAATTGATAGCGGCAATCAGGGCATCACGCGATGGGGCGCAGCCTGTCCATACCTCGAAGGCCAGGGCGGCCTGCTCGATGAGCATCCCGAGGCCGGTGATAGCGGGGAGTCCGGCAGCGCGGGCGTCCTTTACTAATTTCGTCTCGCTTGGATTATAGACCAGGTCATATATTGAAACGCATGAAGGGAATGGCAGGCTCTCGGGCCAGGGAGAATTCTCTACGTTTGGAGACATTCCAACCGGGGTGGCGTTGACGATAAGGGTGAGTTCAGGGGAAAAAGAGTGCAGGGCGGCAGGTCTATATTCGATGCTCGTCAGCCGGGATTCAGGAAATGAAAAATGGGCAACGAGCGCTTCTGTCTGCTTTGGATGGATATCGGTAATGGTAACGTTCCAACCAGCGTTGACGAGCGCATAAACGACAGCGCGCGCGCCGCCGCCGGCGCCCAAAACCAAAGCCGAATTCTTGTCTCCGTATCTCCGTGTCTCTGTGGTTAGAAACTTTTTTAGATCGGCCAGAAATCCCGGCGCATCGGTGTTATCCCCCGTCAATATTCCATTTTGCATGGAAATCGTGTTCACTGCGCCGATAGTATCTGCGGTTGGGGTAAGTTCATCCAACAGCGGGATGACGTTCTGCTTATGCGGGATGGTGACGTTCAAGCCATACAATTCTCCATCCCGAACACGGGCAAGCAAATCTTTCAGGCCTTGCAAATCGTCAGGGTGAATAGGAAACAGGGAATAGTCCCCCTGCAAATGACAGGACTTCAAGGCTGCTTTGTGGATTTTAGGCGAGAGACTGTGCCCTAAAGGGTAACCAATCAGACCAAGTTTTATCATAGTAAAGTTTCCAGCACATCAAAAAATTCAGGGAAAGTTTTGGAGACGCAGCCAGGATTCTCAATCGTTATCCCGGGTACGCGTAAACCGATCAGTGAAAAAGCCATCGCCATGCGATGGTCGTTATAAGTTTGAATGTTCGCGGGGTGAAGGTTCAAAGTTGGATAAATCGTCATGCCGTCTTCATGTTCATCCACGCGAACGCCAAGGCGAGTCAGTTCAGCGCAAGTTGCTGCAACTCTGTCAGTCTCCTTGACCCGCGCCGAAGCAATCCCACGGATGCGAGTGGGCGAATCGGCAAAGGGCGCGATCGCCGCCAGGGTTTGGGCCGTGTCGGGAATATCGCGCATGTCCACGTCCAGGCCGCGCAAGGGCGAGTGACCAGTGACCAGTATACAGTGATCGGTCTCTTCAATTTCGCAACCCATTCGGGCCAAAATATCCAGAAATCGGATATCGCCCTGTTTCGAATCGCGGGAGATGTTTTCGACCCGCACCGTCCCACCGCAGATGGCCGGGGCGGCGAAGAAGTAGGAGGCAGCGGAGGCGTCCGATTCAATTTGGTAATTGGTTGGTGGTAATTGGTAAGTGGTAAGTGGGACCGAGAAGGTTTTGTAGCCATCGCGCTGGACTTCGACGCCGAAATCCTGCATGATGGACAGGGTCATGTCCACGTAGGGTTTGGAGTTGAGTTCGGTAGTGACTTCGATCTCGACCGGGGATTGGGCGTAAGGGGCGACCATCAGCAGGGCGGACAAAAACTGAGACGAGATGTCCCCAGCGATTTGGGTTCTGCCGCCGGGGAGGCCATTGGCGATGATTTTGATGGGCGGGCAAATGTTGGAGTAATCAGCGCCCAATGACCAGCCTGCCCTGAGCGAAGTCGAAGGGTTATCCGTGTTGGCAGGGCCGAGTTTTGCCCCAAGTTGACCGAGCGCATCCACCAAATCGCCAATGGGGCGCTCGCGCATCCGGGCATCGCCGTCTAAGATGTATTCGCCATATCCCAGAGTGAGAAACGCCAAGAGGAAGCGCGCCGCTGTCCCGGCGTTGCCGATGAAGAGTTCGGCCTGCCTTGCAGGGATGCGCCCGCCCAGACCCGTCACGGTCATTGTGGCGCGCTCCGGGTCGAGTCTCACGTCAAAGCCCAGGGTTTGCAGGGCTTTCGCAAAGTAGCGCGAGTCATCGGAAAAGAGGGCGTTTTCGAGCGTAGTGCTCCCTTCGGCCAGGGAGGCGATGAGCAGGGCGCGGTTGGTCAGCGATTTGGAACCAGGGACATGCACACTGGCGGAGAGGGGATGGGGGATGGGAATAATCAGCATGGGTTGGGTGAGTGTATCGCGCTGCGTAATTGGTAATTGGTAATTGGTTATTGGATGAGCGTTTGATAATCGCTTTGGGCGTGGTCGAGGATGGATTGGAGTTGGGCGGGGTCGTTGGCGGCGAGGGACGATTTCAACGCGGCGAGTTGGCCTTGCAGACGGCTTATCGCCTCGAGGACATTGTCGCGGTTGGATTGCAGGACGCCGAGCATCATGCTGGACGATGTGCCTGCCAGCCGCGCCGAGGAGCGGAAACCGGGGCCGACTAATGGGGCGCAATCGTCCGGAGTGGCGAGCGCCAGGGCCGAAGAGAGCAGGTAGGGCAGGTGGCTGGTGGCAGCCAGGATGCGGTCGTGGGAGGCGGCGTCCAGCCAGATGGGATTGGCGCCAAGCGCCTCGACGATTTGCAGGGCGGCGGAGCAGGCGGTTTGGCTGGTGCGCGCCAGCGGAGTCAGCACGAAGGGGGCATCCCTGTACAGGAAGCGCTCGGCGTTTTCGAGGGAGAGACGCTCGCGCCCGCAGATGGGATGCCCGCCGATGGGGTCGAAGCGGCCGGGCAGATCTTCGAGCGCGGCCACGATCATCCGCTTGGAGGAGCCGATGTCCAACACGATGCACGGGTGTTGGACGTACTCCGGCAGGCGGCGGATCCAATCCAAAATGGCGGGGACGGGACAGGCCAAGATCACGAGGTCGGCCTCGGCCAGGATTTTGGCGGGGTCGCTATCAGCGACGTGAACGATCTCTTGACGGCGGGCAAGTTCGAGCGTGGGAAGATGCGGGTCGTAAGCGCCCAGGCGGCGGCAACGCGGCTTGATGGTCAACGCCAGCGAGCCGCCCATCAGTCCCAATCCGATCAGCGCGATCCGGGAGGTTTTAAGAGTAAAGTGTGAGTCGTCCATCTTGGTCATTGGGGATTGGTAAATGGCAATTACGATTGACCATTTACCAATTTTCTGTCGACGGCCTCAGCCACAGCCTTGACCTGGCGCACCATCTTGGCGAAGTTTTCGGGCGTGAGTGACTGGATACCATCCGAGACGGCGTGAGCCGGATCAGGATGGACTTCGACGATGATGCCGTCGGCTCCGGCAGCAACAGCGGCCCTGGCAACAGCCGTCACGTAGTTATAGTGGCCGGTGGAGTGGCTGGGGTCAAGAACCACCGGCAGGTGAGTAAGTTCCTTGAGCACCGGCACGGCGTTGATGTCGGTGGTGTTGCGCGTGGCGGTCTCGAAGGTGCGGATGCCGCGCTCGCACAGCATCACCCGCTCGTTGCCGCCCGCCAGGATGTACTCGGCGGCCATCAGCAGGTCCTCGACCGTGGCGCTCATGCCGCGTTTGAGCAGGGCGGGCGTGCGGGTGTCGCCCACGGCCCGCAGCAGGTTGAAGTTTTGCATGTTGCGGGCGCCGATTTGCAGCACGTCCACGTATTGCACCATCACCGGCACCTGCGAGACAGCCATCACCTCGGCCACGACCGGCAAGCCGGTGATCTCACGCGCCTCGGCCAGGTATTCGAGGCCTTCTTCGCCGAGCCCTTGGAAGGCGTAGGGGGAGGTGCGCGGCTTGAAGACGCCGCCGCGCAGGGCGTTTGCGCCCGACTCCTTGACGGCTTGCGCGGTTTCGATGATCTGCGTTCGGGACTCGACCGAGCATGGTCCCGCTATGATGGGGATTTCTGCGCCCCCGATGGTAAACCCATCGAGCGGGAAGACCGAGTCTTCGGCGTGGAACTGACGGGAGGCCAACTTATAGGGCTTGGAGATGCGCTGGACAGCCATCACACCCGGCAGGGTCTCGAAGACGCTGGCCGGGATGCTATGACTCTCGCCGACCGCGCCGATGATGGTCTGCTCGACGCCGAAGATGGGATGGGCGAGCAAATGCTGTTCTTCGATGTGCTGGATGACATGCTCGATCTGTTCCCGGGTAGCGCCGGGGTGCATGATGATCATCATAGTAAGACTCCTGAGAATAGAGAGTAGGGATTAGTGAATGGCAGTTTGAACGCTGGCGAGTCTTCTGCCCATGATCTCGGCGATCTGGCCGACCTGCCTGACCATAGCAGCAAACTTTTCGGGCTTAAGGGATTGACGTCCATCCGAAAGGGCATGGGCCGGGTCGGGGTGGACTTCGACGATCAGGCCGTCGGCCCCGGCAGCCACAGCGGCGCGGGCAATGGCCGCCACATAATCGAAGTGGCCGGTGGAATGACTGGGATCGAGGATGACCGGCAGGTGGGTCAGGCTTTTCAGAACCGGGATGGCGTTGATGTCGGTGGTGTTGCGGGTGGCAGTTTCGAAGGTGCGGATGCCGCGCTCGCACAGCATCACTTGTTTGTTGCCGCCCGCCAGGATGTATTCGGCCGACATGAGCAGTTCTTCGATGGAGGCCGAAAGACCGCGCTTAAGCAATACAGGCGCCTGGGTTTCGCCGATGACCCGCAGCAAGTTGAAGTTCTGCATATTGCGGGCGCCCACTTGCAGCACATCCACGTACCTGACCATCAGGTCAACCTGCACCTGCGACATGATCTCGACCACAATCGGCAAGCCGGTCCCTTCACGCGCTTCGGCCAGGTACTCGAGGCCTTCTTCGCCAAGTCCCTGGAAGGCATAGGGCGATGTGCGCGGTTTGAAGACACCGCCGCGCAGGGCGTTGGCTCCCGCCTCCTTGACGGCATGTGCAGTTTCAATGATCTGTGAGCGGGACTCAACCGAGCAGGGGCCTGCGATGATAGACAGTTCCTCCCCTCCAATGGTAAAGCCATCCAGCGGAAAGACCGAGTTCTCTGGATGGAACTGGCGCGAGGCAAGTTTGTAGGGCTGGGTGATGCGCTGTACGGCTTCGACCCCATCCAACACTTCGAACTGGTCGGTTGGCAGGCTGTGGGTCTCGCCAATGGCACCGATGATGGTCGCTTCGACGCCTTGCGAGAGATGGACAGCCAGCCCGACCGATTTGACTTTCTCGATGACGTGTTCCACCTCCTGCGGGGTGGCGGTGGATTTCATGATGATCATCATAAGATAACTCCTTCGAAAAGTAATCAGAGAGTAGAGAACCGTTAAGCGCGCATTGCTAGATCTGGTCTTAGCCTGGTCGCCTCGCGCAGATACACATGCTGGATGGCAGATTGTCCAAGTTCTGTGTTCCAATGGATCAGGACACGGATACATAACAGCAGACTGCCTGGGACGGGGATTTCGCGGGCGCACATCATCGGGACTTGGTCCCAGCCCATTTGGCGGGCAGCAAGCGCGGGGTAGGCCGAGGCGATGTCCTCGGTCACGGTGAAAACCGCGCTGGCAATATCTTCTGTCCGTAAGGCCGGGTTGGCTTTCAGGATGGCGGTCAGCAGTTCTTGTGTAGCCGATAAGACTTGTTCTTCGTCGTCTGCGCTGACGGTGGTCGCGCCGCGAATGCCGCGAATTGCCATAAATGCTCCTTGGTATGTAACAAAAAAGAGCGGGACCGTTTGGTCTCGCTCTTTACGTGTACAGAGTTCGCTCTGCTACTTAAGCGCCACCAACGGCAACCGGGGTCGGGAGCCGTAAAAATAAAAGCCAAAAAAGTAGCGGTGGGAGCGTTCCATATTGGGCGCTATTCTATGCCTGCGAGGCGATCCTGTCAAGGTCAATGCCCGGATTGTCACTTCTTCTGTACAAACTAATCAGCGGGCACGGAAGTGGGTTGGGTCAAATTCACGGCCACCTTGCTGTCTGCGACATACGCCAGCCAACCTTCATACTGCGGATTTTTTCCTCGAATCGCGTCATGGAAAACTTTCTGGATAGAGCGTGTGGTCGGACCAGTCTTCCCGTTGCCAATAACGCGGAAATCGATCTCGCTCAGGCCAATTACTTCTGCCGCCGTGCCACAAACAAAGACCTCGTCCGCTATGTAGAGTTGGTCGCGCGAGATGGGCGTCTCGACCACCTCGAAGCCCATATCCCTGGCAATCGCGATCAGGGATTCGCGCGTGATGCCCTCCAGGATGTCGACCAAGGGCGGGGTGAATATCCTACCTTTGTAGACAAGGAAAATGTTTTCGCCAGTACACTCGGCCACGAACCCCTGCGGGTTGAGCATGATGGCTTCGTCGAAACCCAGGCGCATCGACTCGGTCTTGGCCAGGATGCTGTTGGCGTAGTTGCCGGAGATTTTAGCCTTGGTCATCATCACGTTAGGCTGGTGGCGGGTGAAGGTCGAAATATTGGCGCGAATGCCTTTTTCGAGCGCTTCTTCTCCCAGATAATTGCCCCATTCCCAAGCCGCAATCGCGACACTGGCCTTGCCGCCATCCACGTTCAGGTTCCAGCCGCCGCCGGAAAGGTACAACAGGGGACGGATATAACAGTCGCCAAACCCGTTTGCCTTCACTACCTGTTTGATAGCCTCTGCAATCCCATCCACCGAGTAAGGCAACTCACGGAAGCCAAACACCCGCGCAGAATCGAGCAAGCGTTTGGCGTGTTCGTACAAGCGGAACACAGCCGGCCCCTTGTCGGTATTGTAAGCGCGGATACCCTCGAACACCGCTGCGCCATAATGTAACGCTGGCGTCAGGAAGTGAATGGTGGCCTTCTCGAACTCCACCAGTTCCCCATCCATCCAAATGTACTTCGATTCCATTGCCATAAGATTTCTCCTTTCACAACCTTGCAATAATTTCATCCGCCATCTGGCGGGTATTCAACTTGCCACCAACGTCCGCCGTGCGCGCGCCCTCGCTGATGGCGCGCTCCACCGCACTTTCGATGGAGGCGGCCTCGGCTTCCAGCCCCAACGAATGACGCAGCAACAAGGCTGACGACAAAATCGTGCCGACCGGATTGGCGATGCCCTTGCCGGCGATATCCGGGGCCGAGCCGTGGATCGGTTCGTACAATCCCGGGCCTTTATCTTTCCCGGCGGGGGCTTGGCCTAAACTGGCCGAGGGCAGCATCCCCATGGACCCCGCCAAAACGGAGGCCTCATCGGTCAGGATGTCGCCGAACATGTTCTCGGTGACGACCACATCCATCCAGGCGGGACCGGTGATCAGGCGCATAGAGGCGGTATCCACCAATACATGCTCCAACTCCACATCCGGGTTCTCCGCCCCAACTTTAATCGCGATCTGCCGCCACAGGCGGGAGGATTCGAGCACGTTGGCCTTGTCCACCGAGGTAACTTTTTTCCTGCGACCCTTCGCCAACTTGAAGGCCAGTTCCAGCACGCGCTTGACTTCGTAATCGTAGTATTCGAGCGTATCCACAGCGCGCTCGCGGCCATCTTTCACATCGCGGCCTTTGGGCCAGCCGAAGTACAGGCCGCCGGTCAACTCACGCACGACGATGATGTCCACGCCTTTCAACTTCTCCGGCTTAAGCGGCGACCACTCGATCAGCGCCGGGTGGACTTTGACCGGGCGCAGGTTGGCGAACACGCCCAGTCCTTTGCGCAATGCCAGCAGGCCGCGCTCCGGGCGGTCTTTGGCGTTGGGATCGTCCCATTTTGGGCCGCCGACCGCGCCCAGCAGCACCGCATCCGCAGACTGGCAATCGGCCAGGGTCTCATCGGTAAGCGACGAGCCATACTTGTCAATCGAGCAGCCGCCCATCAGCCGCTCGGCAAAGTGGAAGGAATGGCCGTGTTTGCCGGCAATAGTTTCTAAGACCCGCACGGCCTCGGTCACGATCTCGGGGCCGATGCCGTCGCCGGGGAGGAGGGTAATTTTGTAGTCCAAGGTGTTCTCCGAGATGATCTGGTAAGTTGTGCTTGGTAATTGGCTATTCGACTAATGGGCTACCATCAGCCCATACTCGACCGAGTCGGCCAACGCGCGCCAACTGGCCTCGATGATGTTGCCGCTCGCGCCGACCGTGCTCCAGCGCTTGGTGCCGTTCTGGGTATCGATCAACACGCGCGTGATGGCTTCCGTGCCGTTCTCGCCATCCAAGATGCGGACCTTGTAATCCGCCAAATGGAAGGCGGTCAGTTCGGGGTAGATCGGCTGCAACGCCTTCCGCAGGGCAATATCCAGCGCATTGACCGGGCCGTTGCCCTCCGCCGCCGTGTGCAAAATCTCGCCGTTCACTCGCACTTTGACCATTGCTTCAGCGAAGGTGCCGCGCCGGTCGCGGTGCTCCACATTGACGAAGAAGTCCACCAGTTCGAAGGGCGGCTTGTAACCATATTCCTGGCGTTTCAGCATCATGGCAACCGAGGCCTCGGCCGCCTCGAAGGCGAATCCGCGCGCTTCCAGTTCCTTGATATCGTTGAGAACAGGGAGGACTTCATCCTCATCCAACTCAACGAAGTGCTCTTCCGCCTTACTGAGCAGGTTGCCGCGCCCCGACAAGTCGGAGACGACCACGCGCATCTTGTTACCGATCTTTTCCGGCTCGACATGTTGGTAAGACTGTACGGAACGGCGCATCGCCGCCACATGGACGCCGCCCTTGTGCGCAAAGGCCGATTTGCCGACGAAAGGCAGGTGCTCATCAGGCGTGAGGTTTGCCACTTCCATCACGAAATGGGATAGATCCGTCAGACGCGCGATGTTGCCATCGGGGAGACACTCGTAGCCCATCTTGAGTTCCAGGTCGGGGATGATCGAGCACAGGTTGGCGTTGCCGCAGCGTTCGCCCACCCCGTTGATCGTTCCCTGCACCTGGATGGCGCCCTCGCGGACAGCCACCAGCGAGTTGACGACAGCGCATTCGGAGTCGTTATGGGCGTGGATTCCGAATGGGAGCGCGAGGGCAGGCTTCAAGTCGCGGATGATGCGTTCCACCTCCCAGGGCATGGTCCCGCCGTTGGTGTCGCACAGGACAACCGTCTCCGCCCCGCCGCGGATGGCCGCTTGCAGCGTCTCCAGCGCATAGGACGGGTCGGCTTTGTAGCCGTCGAAGAAATGCTCGGCGTCATAGATGACGCGGCGTCCCTGCTCGCGCAGGTATGCGACCGACTGCTCGATGATGCGCAGGTTGTCATCCAGCGTAGTGCGCAGCACTTCGGTGACGTGGAGCGTCCAGGTCTTGCCGAAGATAGTGCAGACCGGCGTGCGCGAATCGAGCAGGGCTTTGATATTGGCGTCGTCTTCGGGGCCGCCCCGCGCGCGGCAGGTGGCGCCAAAGGCCGTGACGAGCGAATGCCTGAATTCCATGTCGCGGGCGCGCTCGAAGAACTCGACATCCTTGGGATTCGAGCCCGGCCAACCGCCCTCGATGAAAGCAACGCCAATGGCGTCGAGACGCTTGGCAATGCGAATCTTGTCGATGCCGGAGAGGGTAAAACCTTCCGATTGGGTGCCATCGCGCAGGGTCGTGTCGTAGATTTGGATACTCATAAGCAGTTATTAGAGAGTAGAGATTGGAGAACAGTTGCTACTCCCTACTCCTCTATTCTCTATTCTCGAACGCTGCAATTTCGTTCTCAAAACTCATAATGTAGCCCAACTGGTCCACGCCTTTGAGCAGGCAAGTCTTGGAGAACGGGTCTATCGGGAACGAGACCGCCTGCCCGCCGGGCAAGATGACAGATTGCGCTTCCAGGTCAACCGTAATTTCCGCCGAGGGCAACTCGTCCACAAGATCGAAAAGCGACTTGTGGGTCTCTGCGTCCACAACGACCGGCAGCAGGCCATTCTTCAAGGCATTGTTGCGGAAGATGTCTGCGAAGGAGGTGCTGATGACGACGCGGAATCCGTAGCCGGTCAGCGCCCAGGGGGCATGTTCGCGGCTCGAACCACACCCGAAGTTGTCCCCGGCTAAGAGGATTTGCGCGCCCTGGTATTTGGGATCGTTAAGCGCGAACCCCGGCTTTGGGCTGCCGTCCGGGTTGTAGCGCCAGTCCGAGAACAGGGCCTCGCCCATGCCGTTCTTGTCGGTTGCTTTCAGGAAGCGCGCCGGGATGATCTGGTCGGTGTCGATGTTCTCGACCGGCAGCGGGACCATGCGCGATGTGAGCAATGTAAATTCAGCCATAAAATTCCTTTGGAAACCTCGTGAAAGTGGTGCCCTTCGCAAGGTTTTATTTGAGGGCGCAAAAGACGCCAATGAAGGCATGTTTGAAGACACAGTCTACCTGCGAGAAGCCGACCTGCCCCAGCCACTGGAGTTGGTCCGCCAGGGACGCCTCGCGGTCGTACTCCTTGCGGCGCCGGATACTGGCCTCGATCTGCTCCTCCGGCGCGCCGTTATGTCGGACCCACTCCAGCCATTGATCCCAGTAACGGGCCTGCCAGTATTCGGTCGGTCCCCAGACCTGATCGATGTTGATGAACAGGCCGCCATCCTCCAGCAGGGAATGAATGCGGGCGAACAGGGCGCGCTTGTCCTCGTCAAGCAAATGATGGATAGAAAGACTCGAGATGACCAGGTTGAATTTCTGGTCGGCAGGAAACTGCCGGTAATCCTCGACCAGGTAGGTAAACTGACCTGTGTACGGCGCAAAGCGTTGCCGGGCGATCTCCAGCATCCCGGGAGCCAGGTCACACAAAGTGAAGGCTGCAGCCGGGTATCCTTCCAGGACATGCCAGGAGAACAGCCCGGTGCCTGCGCCCAAATCCAAGACGCGGATGGAGGCGGTCTTCTCGAAAGAGATCTGTTCCAGGGCCGCCGCAAAGATGCCGGCGTAACCGGGCAGCGCCTTACGCATCCAGTCATCGTAATACTCGACCGAGGCGTCGAAGGCCTGGGCAATCGCCTCTGGCATACCCTCACCCTGCCAGCATGGCGCGCACATCCGAGATGGCGCCGGTTATGGCCGTCGCGGCGGCGGTCAGCGGGGAGGCCAGGAAGGTGCGCCCGCCTTTGCCCTGGCGGCCTTCGAAGTTGCGGTTGCTGGTGCTGACGGCGTACTGTCCGGGTTCGAGCTGGTCGCCGTTCATCGCCAGGCACATCGAGCAGCCCGCTTCACGCCAGTCGGCGCCGGCTTCTTTGAAGATCCGGTCAAGACCTTCTGCTTCGGCCTGCTTCTTGACCTGCTGCGAGCCGGGCACAACCATGACGCGCACATCGTTGGAGACTTTGCGGCCTTTCAAAACGGAAGCAGCCTGACGCAAGTCGGAGATGCGCGAGTTGGTGCAACTGCCGATGAAGACCACGTCCACTTTCTTGCCGAGCAGCGGCTGGCCAGGCTGCAAGTCCATGTAAGCCAGGGATTTTTCGAGAGCGGCCTTCTGCGACGGGTCGCTGTAAGAGGCCGGGTCGGGAACGCGCTCGCTGATCTTCATGCCCATGCCGGGATTGGTGCCGTAGGTGATCATCGGCTCCAAGGCGGAAGCGTCCAGCGTAATGGATTTGTCGTAAACGGCGCCTTCGTCGCTGGGCAGAGATTTCCAATGTGCAAGCGCCTTTTCCCAGGCTTCCCCCTGGGGGGCAAACTCGCGCCCGGCGAGGTACGCGAAGGTGGTTTCATCCGGGGCAATCATACCGGCCCGCGCGCCGCCTTCGATGGACATGTTGCAGACCGTCATGCGTTCTTCCATCGAAAGCGCGCGGATGGCCTCGCCGGTGTACTCGAAGACGTGTTCCGTCCCACCGCCGACGCCGATCTGGGCGATCAGCGCCAGGATGATGTCTTTAGCCGAGACGCCAGGGGCGAGACTCCCATCCACGCGCACTTCGCAGGTTTTCGGCTTGCGCTGGAGCAGGCACTGGGTCGCCAGGACATGCTCGACTTCGGAGGTGCCGATGCCGAAGGCCAGCGCGCCGAACGCGCCGTGCGTGGCAGTGTGACTGTCGCCGCAGACGATGGTCATGCCGGGTTGGGTCAATCCCAGTTCCGGGCCGATGACGTGGACGATGCCGCGCTTGGGGCTGTCCAATCCGTAGAGGGTGACGCCAAACTCAGCGGCATTCTTCTCCATCTGGCGGATCTGGGCTTCAGCAATCGGATCGGCAATCGGCAGGGAGGGGTCATGCGTGGGCGTGGAATGGTCCATCGTGGCGAAGGTCTTGTCCGGGCGGCGGACTTTCAGGCCACGCTGGCGCAGGCCGGTGAAAGCCTGCGGCGAGGTCACCTCGTGGACGAGATGCAGGTCAATGTAGAGGATGGCCGGGGAGTCGGGTTGTTGGGCAACAACGTGCGAGTCCCAGACCTTTTCGAAGAGGGTCTTGGGCATGGAAGTTCCAGTGGTCAGTGACCAGTGTTCAGTGTTCAGCGCCTTGTAGACTGGTCACAGGTTGCTGAGTGAACGGGATCAGGCCTCAGCCGTGTCGCTTGCCGATGAAACGGAAGCAGGTTCAGGGTCCGAGACGAGGCCGCTCAAGTCCCAGCCAGAGGGCATGGTATTGGGTTCGGGGAATGGCTCGAAGATCGGGGCTTCGGGGGCGCTGGTATTTTCATTCGAGGTGGACATGGTGATTTCTCCTTGTTGGGGCAGGTCTGAGACCTGCCCTTACTTGAGGCAGGTCTGAGACCTGCCCGTACGATTATCCGACCAGCATGACGCCATAGTCATTCTGGGCGGCTTGGGTTTCGGTTTTCGAGATGATGAGTTTGTTGAGCGCGTTGATGTAGGCCTTGGCGCTGGCAACGATGATGTCGGTATCGGCGCCGTGACCGCCAAAAACGCGCGTGTAAACGGCTTCCGATTGCGGATCCATGGTATGTTGGCCGTTCTCGCCCTGGACGCGGACGGTGACTTCGCCCAGCGCGTCTATGCCTTCAGTCACAGCATGGACGTTGAACTCGAGCAGTTTGCAGGGCGTCTGGACGATGGCGTCGATGGCTTTGTACGCGGCGTCGACAGGCCCGGTGCCCATGGCGGCGTAGACATGCACAGCGCCGTCGGGGCCTTTCAAGCGTACTGTGGCGGTGGGCATACCGATGGTGCCGCAGGTAACTTGCAGACCGTCCAGGATATAGACAGAAAGCGGCTGGTAGAACTCATCGGCGATCAGCGCTTCGAGGTCGAGGTCGGTGATGGTCTTCTTGCGGTCGGCTAATTCCTTGAAGCGGGCAAAGGCCTGGTCGAGTTCCGCCTCGTCCAACGCATGTCCCATGACAGCCAGCCGGGCGCGCAAGGCATGGCGGCCGGAATGTTTCCCAAGCACCAGGTTGGTCTGGCTGACGCCCACATCTTCGGGGCGCATGATCTCATAGGTCATCTGGTTCTTGAGCATCCCATCCTGGTGGATGCCTGCTTCGTGCGCGAAAGCGTTCGCGCCCACAATGGCCTTATTGGGCTGCACGACGATGCCCGTGTAATTGCTGACCAGTTTGCTGACGCGGGAAATCTGGGTGGTATCGATGCCTGTCTCAAGTCCGAAAACCGGGTGGCGGGTCTTGAGCGCCATCACAACTTCCTCCAGCGAGGTGTTGCCCGCCCGTTCGCCAATGCCATTGATGGTCACCTCGGCCTGGCGCGCGCCTGCGCGGATGCCTGCCAGGGCGTTGGCGGTAGCCATCCCCAGGTCATCGTGGGTATGCACCGAGACGGTGATCGCGTCGCTCATGCCGGGCGTGTTCGCAACGATCCCAGCGATCAGCGCGCCGAATTCGTCCGGCGTGGTGTAACCGACCGTGTCGGGGATATTGAGCGTGGTGGCGCCCGCCTTGATCGCTTCCCCTAAAACAAGGTACAGGAATTCCGGGTCCGAGCGCCCGGCGTCTTCGGGGCTGAACTCCACATCGGCGCACAGGCTACGGGCATAGGCTACCATTTCGCCAACCCGCTCGATCACCTGCTCCCGATCCATATTGAGTTTGTGCTTCATGTGGATTTCAGAGGTAGCCAGGAAGGTATGGATGCGGGGCTTTTGCGCCCCCCTGACGGCTTCCCAGGCCTTGTCGATGTCGCCCTTTGTAGCGCGCGCCAATCCGCATATCACCGGGACGCGGGCCTGCTCCTCGCCAACCGGCGGATTCCCGATCTCGTTTGCGATCCGTCGCACCGCTTCCAAGTCATCGGGCGAGGCGGCAGGGAAGCCCGCTTCGATAATGTCCACGCCCAGGCGCGCCAGGTTACGCGCCACTTCCATTTTCTCGGCCGAAGTCATGGTCGCGCCGGGGGATTGTTCGCCGTCTCTTAAAGTTGTGTCGAAAATTTTGACATAGTTGCTAACCATAAGGTCTCCTTGCAGGAGAGCAAAGGCTAGAGAGTGGAGAATAGTGAATTGCAACTTCTCCCTGTTCCCTACCCTCTATTTACCTTTCTTCCAGTTCTCTGGCCTCAGCGACCTCACTGCCGCGCCTGCCTGCCACATCTCGGAATCGTGCATTACTTTAAGTTCGGCGGCCAGGTTTTCGCGGTAGTTCGGGTCTGAGTTCTTCTCCAACACGATGCGGGTCTCTTCGCCATCCACCACGCTCTGATACAGTTCATCGAACAGGGGCGTAACCGCGTCCCGGAAACGTGGATGCCAGTCCAATGCGCCGCGCTGGGCAGTAGTAGAGCAGTTGGCGTACATCCAGTCCATACCGTTCTCGGCCACCAGGCGGATGAGCGACTGGGTCAGTTCCTCGACGGTCTCGTTGAAGGCCTCGCTGGGGCTATGACCGTGTTTGCGCAGAGTGTTGTACTGCGCCTCCATCACGCCGGAAAGCGCGCCAATCAAAATCCCACGCTCGCCAGTCAAGTCGCTATACACTTCGTTTTGGAAAGTGGTGGGGAACAGGTATCCAGCGCCAATGGCAATCCCCAAGGCCAGGGTGCGTTCTTCGGCCTTGCCGGTCGCATCCTGGTGGATCGCGTAACTGGCATTGATGCCTGATCCGTCCAGGAAATTGCGACGAACGCTGGTGCCCGACCCTTTCGGCGCGACCAAAATCACGTCAACAAAACCGGGCGGAATGACTGTGGTTTGCTCCTTGTACACGATCGAAAAACCGTGCGAGAAATACAGCGCATCTCCCTTTTTCAAGTTGGCCTGGACTTTCGGCCACAGAATCATCTGGGCTGCATCTGAAACCAAGTACTGAATAACAGTTCCGCGTTGGGCCGCTTCTTCAATGGAGAAGAGTGATTCGCCGGGAACCCAGCCATCTGCTAGCGCTTTATCCCAATAATATCTGTCTTCGGGAGCCTGCCCGACAATGACATTGACGCCATTATCGCGCATATTCAACGCCTGGGCAGGTCCCTGTACGCCGTAGCCAAGCACTGCCACCACTTCGTCCTTGAGAACTTCACGCGCTTTCTCAAGCGAGAATTCATCGCGGGTAACGACATCTTCTTCCACACCGCCAAAATTGATTTTTGCCATAAGTTCTGTTCTCCTTAGAAAAAAGATGGTTAGAGAGTAGTTTTTTGTAGGGTACCGGCAACTGTTCTCTAGTAACTAATATTCAGCCAATCCCGAAGCTTCTTCTGCGTGCCAGCCATTCCCATTGCCAGCCGCGCCTGGGGTGCGGCGGATGCCGGAATGCTCACCGCGGGTCATGGCAACCTGGCCGGTGCGCACCATTTCCATGATGCCGAGCGGGCGCAGTAATTCGATCATGCCCTCGATTTTGTCTTCGGTGCCGGTAGCCTCCACGATAACGGAATCAGGCGCCACGTCCACGATGCGAGCGCGGAAGATGGAGGCCAGGCTGTTGACCTCGGTGCGTTGTTCGGGTGTCGCTTTGACCTTGATCAATGCCAGGTCGCGAGTCACAGCAGGTTCACGGGTGACATCCTGCACATCGATCACATTGACCAGTTTGTACAAATTCGCCTCGATCTTATGTGCGTCCATGTCGTTCTCGCAATTGGTCACAATGGTCATGCGCGAAACACCCTGTTTTTCCGTGCGCCCAACAGCCAGGGATTCGATATTGAAATTCCGGCGGCGAAACAATGACGCCACACGGTTTAGCACACCTGGCTTATCTTCAACAAGTGCGATCAGTGTATATTGCATGTCTCTCTCCTATCTCTCTTCAACGGCGTTGCGTACTGGACGCCGCAGCATTTGATCCAGCGCCGCGCCGGCAGGCACCATCGGGTAGACGGCCTCTTCCTGTTCCACGCGGAATTCGAGCACCACAGGGCCGGGCGTGTTGCGGGCAAAAGCAATGGCTTCCTGCACGTCTTCGGGCCTGGTCACGCGCCGCGCCGGGATGCCGTGCGCTTCAGCCAGTTTGACAAAATCAGGGCCAGTGATCGGCGTGGCCGCGTAACGCTTTTCGAAAAAGAATTCCTGCCATTGGCGTACCATCCCCAAAAAACCGTTATTCATGATGGCAATCTTGACGTTGGCGCCTTCCTGCACCGCAGTAGCCAATTCCGCCTGCGTCATCTGGAAACCGCCGTCACCGACAACTGTCCAGATTTCCTCGTCTTTGTGCGCGAACCACGCGCCGATAGACGCGGGCAGACCAAAGCCCATCGTGCCTGCGCCGCCAGAAGAAAGCCAGCGTTTGGGTTTCTCCATGAAATAGTATTGCGCTGTCCACATCTGGTGCTGCCCCACGTCAGTGGTGACGATAGCCCCTCCCTTCGTGGCTTCCCATAAGTCATGGACCAGGTGCGAAACGTGCAACTTGCCGTCTTCCGGCCAGCCCATGATGCTGCGTTCATCCCCTTCTGCCTTCCATTCCTTGATCTGCTGCATCCATTCTTCGTGATCACATTCATCCACCATTGGGACCAGATCGGTCACCACGGTTTTCAGGTCACCGACCAACGGCACATCCACTTTCACATTCTTGTGGATTTCAGACGGATCAATATCAATATGGATTTTCTTCGCGCCCGGGGCATACGTGTTAAGCGTACCGGTCACGCGATCATCGAAGCGCATTCCGAAGGCCAACAGCAAGTCAGCGTTCTGGATGGCCAGGTTACAGTGCGCTTCACCGTGCATACCCATCATGCCCAGGCTGAGTTCATGCGAGGCCGGGAAGGCGCCCAGGCCCAGCAGGGTCATCGCCACGGGGGTGTTGGTCTTGACGGCAAAATGCTGCACAACTTCCTCCGCGCCAGACATCAAGACCCCGTGTCCGCACAGGATGACAGGTCGTTTGGCGCGTTCGATCAACGCAACTGCCTTTTCCAAATCCACTTTAGGAGCATGGGAAGGCGGCTGGTAACCCGGCAATTTCACTTCTTCGGGATAGACGAACTCTGTCTGTTCGATTTGCGCGTTCTTACAAATGTCGACCAACACCGGCCCCGGTCGCCCGCTGCGCGCAATATAGAAAGCCTCGGTCACCACTTCCGCGATCTCGTCAGCGTGAGTCACAAGGTAGTTGTGTTTCGTAATGGGCTGGGTAATGCCGGTCACATCGGTTTCCTGGAAAGCGTCGCCGCCGATCAGGTGCGCTGCAACCTGCCCCGTGATGAAAACCACCGGCGACGAATCCATCATCGCCGTCGCAATGCCTGTGACCAGGTTGGTCGCACCCGGGCCGGAAGTCGCCATTGCCACGCCTACTTTGCCCGAAGCGCGCGCGTAGCCGTCGGCCATGTGCGCCGCGCCCTGCTCATGCCGCACCAACACATGATGGATCGGGTAATTGAGCATGGCATCGTAAATCGGCATGTTCGCCCCGCCGGGATACCCAAACACCACCTCTACCCCTTCGCGCATCAAGCACTCCCATAAAATTTCTGCACCGCTTAATTTCATACTCTCTCTCCTTAGAAGTCTGTTGCCAACACCGCGCCCGTATCCGCGCTGGTGACAAAATACGAATACCGTTTCAGCCACTTGCTCTGGACTGCAGGATGGAACGGAGGCAGTGCGCTCAAACGTTGACGGATTTCCGCCTCGCTCAAACGGACCTCGAGCCTGCGCGCCGTCAAATCGATGTCGATCACATCCCCGGCCTTGAGCGCGCCAATCGGCCCGCCCGCAGCCGCTTCCGGCGA
Source organism: Chloroflexota bacterium (assembly GCA_049323115.1). Classification (GTDB taxonomy): domain Bacteria; phylum Chloroflexota; class Anaerolineae; order Anaerolineales; family Villigracilaceae; genus JAABUE01. The sequence continues at coordinate 1,821 of JBMOMP010000117.1, read as the reverse complement.
GACATGCCCGATGCAGGCCCCGCGCGTCCCGCCGCTGAAACGACCGTCGGTGATCAGCGCCACCTTATCGCCCAAGCCCTGGCCCATGATAGCCGAGGTCGGCGAGAGCATTTCCTGCATCCCTGGCCCGCCCTTCGGCCCCTCGTAGCGGATAACCACCACCTCGCCGGCTTTCACTTCGCCCGCCAGGATGCCTTTCAACGCCTCGTCCTGCGATTCGTAGATGCGCGCCGGGCCGCTGAACTTCACCATCTCGGGGCTCACGCCGCCCACCTTGACCACCGCGCCATCCGGCGCCAGGTTGCCGAACAGGATCGCCAACCCGCCCTGTTTCGAATGCGCATTTTCGTAGCGACGAATCACATCGTCATCTTCGATTTCACACCCTTGAATTGACTCCCCCAGCGTTGTCCCGCTGACCGTCATGCGCTCGAAGTGCAGCATCCCCGTTCCGCGCTGGACTTCGTTCAAAATGGCCGGGATGCCGCCTGCGCGATGCACGTCTTCTATATGCCACTTACCCGCAGGCGAAACCTTGCATATATGCGGCACTTTGTCGGCCACAGCGTTGATGCGCGCCAGCGGGTAGTCCACGCCCGCTTCGTTTGCCAGCGCCAATGTGTGCAGCACCGTATTGGTCGAGCCGCCCATAGCCATATCCAGCGCAAAGGCGTCGTCGATGGCCTCGGCAGTCACAATGTCACGCGGCTTGAGATCGCGTTCCAACAGGCTCATGACCTGCCTGGCGGCTTTCTTGGCCAGCGCTTCGCGCTCTTCCGTCTTCGCCAGCGCCGTCCCGTTGAACGGCAGCGCCAAACCCAACACCTCCATCAGGCAGTTCATCGAATTAGCCGTGAACATCCCCGAACAGGAACCACATGACGGACAGGCAAATTTTTCCAAAACAGACAAGCGCTTTTCATCAATTTTCCCCGCCGAATAAGCCCCCACTCCCTCGAAGACCGAAATCAGGTCGATCGTCTCACCTTCGGGTGTCTTCCCCGCGGCCATCGGCCCGCCAGAGACAAAGATGGTCGGGATGTTCACGCGCATGGCCGCCATCATCATCCCCGGCACGATCTTGTCGCAGTTCGGGATGCAGACCATAGCGTCGAAGCGATGCGCCTCGATCATCGTCTCGACGGAATCAGCAATCAGTTCCCGCGAAGGAAGCGAGTACTTCATCCCCATGTGCCCCATGGCAATGCCATCGTCCACGCCGATGGTGTTGAACTCGAACGGCACCCCGCCGGCCGCCCGCACCGCTTCCTTGACCAGTTTGCCAAACTCCTGAAGATGAACGTGCCCCGGCACAACATCCACATACGAATTGACGATGGCAACGAACGGCTTGTCGAAATCCCCTTCCTTCAAACCCGTCGCGCGCAACAACGCGCGATGGGGCGCTTTGTCGTACCCTTTCTTGACCGTATCGGATCGCATGACTCTTCCTATCCTTCGAACAGGTATAAGAAAAGAGCCGCCTTGTGTGGTCAGGCGGCTCTCATTTTCTTCGAGCAGGTGTGTGCTATCTTGCGCTCACCGGTTCCGTCCTAACCACAATCAGGTCCTTAAGAATAAGGACCAAAATAATGACGATAAGGACGAAGGTGAACAGGTTGGTGTGCATTTTTTTCTCAGGTTTCGCCCGATTATAGGCGCTTTTGAGAATAAGTCAAGGGCAAAAGTCCTGTGGGGTGTGCGTCAGTTTTTTGAAAGCAGAGATGGGCGCAAGAATTTTGCTTTGCCAATCGGCGAACAACGCCAGGGATGATTCGGGGCGGGAGTAGCAGATTTGGGAGCAGAGACGGAAGGAGCAAC
>JBMOMP010000116.1:0-37723 GCA_049323115.1 Chloroflexota bacterium | reverse complement strand
GTGCATGTCAACACAGTCGAAGGCTTTTGGTCTCTCCTGCGTTCCTGGTTGCGTCCACATCGGGGCATTTCGCAAGAAAAGTTACCTTGCTATCTCGGCTTCTTTGAGTTCATCCATAACGTTCGTCATCGCGGTAAGGCCTTGCTCCATTCCTTGCTCGCTATTCTGTTAGCTCCTTGATTCCGGTTAAGAGCCAAGATCAAATGTAAACAACGCTGACTTTGTCCTGCCTGTTTTGCTTGCTGGCATACATCGCTTGCACGGCGCTCTGGATGAAAATATCGATTTCCACGTAGGCATTGATGTTTTGGGTGGAGGCGATGCCAGCATTGAGCGTGACTTCCAGGGCGGAGCCGTCTTTCATGGAAATCTGGCTGGTCTGGACACTGGTAAGGATCCTCCTGGCAATCTTTTCGGCGTCGATGCTGACCGTAGCGGGCAGGATGATGATGAACTGGTCCCCTTCCCAGCGCCCGATACAATCATAAGGGCGGCTCTTTTCCCGGATGATTTGCGAAACGATCTGCAACACTTCGTCGCCGATAGCATTGCTGTACACTTCGTTAATCGTTCTGAAATTATCTACATCCATCGCGATCACGCTGATGCCCTGGGCAAGGCGCCGCGCGCGTTCCAATTCCCCTTGCGCCACCCTGGAAAACGCCTGGCGGTTCAACAAACCTGTCAGGGTATCGTACATTGCCAGGTTTTCCATTTGATTACGCGCTTGCAGGAGATCATCTCCCATGGACAGGATGCGCGCGCCAACCAGGACGCGCGCTTTCAGTTCCTGGGGGGCAACCGGCTTGAGGAGGTAATCGTCGGCTTCCACGCCCAGGGTGGCGACCAGGCTTCCATTCCGGCCCTTGGATGTGAGCAACATCACATACACCCGCCCTACGGATGCGGCCACACTGCGAACTTTTTCGATCAAAAGGTGTATGCCTTGTTCTTGCGCTTCTGCATCCAGAATCATGAGTCGGAACGCACCCTCCTTCATGCGCCGCCAGGCATCTTCCATGCTATGGGTAAACGTAACCTGATGTCCGCTGTGCTGCAACACTTGCTGGATAACGGAGCGTTCCATCAGGTCGGAAGTTAGCACCAATATATCCATAAAATTTCCTTTTTCTTTCGACAATTATACTGGTGATTGCCTGTTAGAGGAGACTCTGGCGCGTGTAGTAATGATTCGTCAATGCGTGGGGAACTCGAAAGGATGCAAAGCCGGCCAGGGTACGTTCCCAGGGCGTGCTGGTCTGGGTCTCGGAAAAATCGGAAAAGTCGCTCACGGCGCGCCGGTTTGGACGGAGGTGCTGGTTGGGTATTGCGTGTACGTGGGGATGGGCGTGCGCGAGGCGGTAGGCGTGGGCGTGGGAGTGTCGGTGGGCAGGAAAGCCGGGTCGCCTTGCCAGGGCAGGAAGGCAGCGAACTGTTTGGTGTCGTACTGGCCTTTCACGTCGCGGCGCTGCAACCAGTACAGGTTGCTGTTGCCCTGGTCGGAGGTAAAGCCCAGCCCCATGGCGGCAATGTAGCCGGCAAAATGCACGTAACTGCCGACTGCATTGTTCATCAGGCCAAACGGATAGGCAAAGGTTGTCACCGGCGCGCCGGTGGCCTCTTGCAGGTCTATGCGCGCCTGGACGATCTCTTCACGCTGGACTTCCGGCGATAGTTTGGTCAGTTCGCGGTGGGAGCGGCTGTGGCTGCCGATCTCCCAGCCTGCGGCGGCCAGTTCCTGGATCTGCCCGGCGCTCATGTAGCCGTCGGTGTTCATGTAGTTGCCCACGATGTAGGCCACGCCGGTCAGCCCGTATTTTTGCATAATGGGGAAAGCCGTGGTATAGACGCTGAGGTCGCCGTCATCGAAGGTGATGATCACCGGGCGCGGCGGCAATTCTGCGCCCTCCTGGATGGCTTTGACCAGCAGTTCGATGGGGATGACGGTGTACTCCCAATCGCGCAGCAGTTTCATCTGCGCCTCGAACTTTTCTGGCGGGACGTAGTACTGGCTGTCGATGGGGGAAACAGCAATGCGGTGGTAGAGCAGGATAGGGATCACCACCGCGTCTGGCCCCTGGACGACCCGCGTGGTGGTCGGCGAAGGGGAGACGGTAAAGGTGGGGGTGATGGTGGGCGTCGAGGTGACAGTAGCAGTCTCGGTTGGAGAGGGAAGCGGCGTAGCAGTCTCGGTGGCCCTGGGGGCGGCAATGGCGATCCTGCCGCAAGCAGTCAACAGGAAAGAGACCCCTAAAGTGAACAGTAAGAATTTTTTCATTCGGCGATTGATCTCTGTAAGGCGTGCAAGATGTCACTTTGCGGCAGCATGGTTTATTGGTTGAGTTCCCAGATGATGCGCAAGCCATCCAGCGTGAGCCAGGGAGCGATGACCTGGATGGCGTCGGTCTCGCTGGCGATCAGTTCGGCCAGGCCGCCCGTGGCGACGACCTTCATCTCGCTTCCCAACTCGGACCGGAACCTTGCCACCATGCCCTCGACCATGCTCACATACCCGAACAGCAGCCCCGACTGCATGGCGTGGACAGTGTTTCGCCCGATGACGGAGGGCGGGCGTTGCAAGTCGATGCGCGGGAGTTTGGCGGCGCGGGTGAAGAGCGCCTCGGCAGCCAGGTTGATTCCGGCTGTAATGGCGCCGCCCAGGTAATCGCCCGCCTTGGTGACGGCGTTGAAAGTAGTGGCGGTGCCGAAGTCGATCACACAGGCCGGCCCGCCGTACAGTTTTAGCACAGCCACGGCGTCGGCCACGCGGTCGGCGCCCACCGCTTTGGGGTCCTCGTAGCGGATGCGCAGGCCGGTCTTGACGCCCGTATCCACCACCAGCGCTTCCTGGTCGAGGTATTCCCGGCATGCCTGCACCACGCGCCCGGTCAGGTTTGGCACGACCGAGGCCAGCACGATCCCGGTCAGGCAGTCCTGGCGGCAGTTAGCGTGTTCGAGCAGGCCGAGGAATTGCAGGCCGTATTCGTCGGGCATACGAGCATGGTCGGTAGCCAGCCGCCAGTGCGCGCCGAGTTGCCCGCCCTCGTACAGGCCGAGGGTCAGGTTGGTGTTACCGATGTCAATGGTGAGCAGCATGATCGTAGACCAGGAAGAATATAGGCATAATCAAATTTTACCATCAGTCGAAAAGGAACCTACTCCTCCACATACGGCACATACTCGGCGCGGGCGAGGCCCTGTTCGATGGCCTTCTCGGCCACGGCGCGCGCCACGGCGCGATGCACCTGCTTGTCGAGCGGGTTCGGCACCAGTTCGCCGGGCGGCGTCAGGGAGGCGATGGTCTCGGCGGCGGCCAGCAGCATTTCGTGGGTGATGCGCGGGGCGTCCGCGTCCACCGCGCCGCGGAAAATGCCCGGGAAGCCCAATACGTTGTTGACCGATTTGCCGTCGGCCGCAAAGGCCGCGCCCGCCTCCAGCGCCAGCGTCGGTTCGATCTCAGGGTTGGGATTGGACAGCGCCAGGATGATCTGTCCCGCCCGCACCATGCCAGGCTTGATCAACCCGGCCGCGCCGGTGGTGGCAATGACGATGTCGCAAGCGGCCATGATCTCTTTCAGGTCCGACTTGCGGCCTCCAACGGATTCGAAATGATCGAGCGCCGCGGGACTGAGGTCCGCGCCCAACACCGGGTTGCCAGTCAGGCGCATCAACATCCGACCGATGGCATGCCCGGCCGCCCCCAGCCCCACCTGCCCGATGACCGCTTTGCGCAAGTCCGCGCCCGTTTCGCGCGCGGCCACCAGCAGCGCGGCTGTGCTGACCACCGCCGTGCCGTGCTGGTCGTCGTGCATGACGGGGATGTCGAGCCTTTCCTGCAAGCGCCGTTCGATCTCGAAGCAGCGCGGCGCGGAGATGTCTTCCAGTTGGATGGCCGCAAAGGTGGGCGCGATGGCCGCTACCGCCTGGACGATCTCGTCCGGGTCTTTGGTGTCCAGCAGGATCGGCACGCCCGAAAGCCCGACCAGGCTTTCCATCAGCATGGCCTTGCCTTCCATGACAGGCATACCCGCCAGCGGGCCGATGTCGCCCAGGCCCAGCACAGCCGTGCCGTCGGTGACGATTGCGATTAAGTGGCTGATACTGGTATACAGCCGCGCCTGTTTCGGGTCGGCAGCGATCTTGCGGCACACTTCGGCCACGCCCGGCGTGTAGACGCGCCGCAGGGTGGTCATCGAATCGACGGGATAGCGGGAACGGATGGCGATCTTCCCTTTTTGGTGCAGTTCCAGCACCTCGTCGCGCACCTCCACGATGCGCGTGCCGGGGTTGGTCTCCACGGCGCGCAGGATGGCGTCAAGATGGGCTTCGTCTTCCGCATAGATGGTGATGTCGCGCACCACATGGCGCGTGGTCTCGGTCAACAATTGGATTGAGCCAACGCTGCCCCCGGCCTCCGAAATAGCGGCTAACAATCGCGCCAGCAGGCCGATTTCCTGATCGTTGCGCACACGCACGGTGCGCATCAGTTTACGTTCCCAAGCCATAATTACCTGCTTTCTACCCCCTCTCCTACAGTGGTCGAGTAGCGAAGCCTATCGAGACCAGGGAGAGGGGCAAGGGGTAAGGGTCCATGCAAGAGGGTCAACCCTGCCGTATCACCTCGATCAACCCATCGAAGGATGTGATCACCGGGCAACCCGGTTCGTGGAAGAGTCCGCCCGGGTCGTAGAGCACAGGCCGAAGTCCGGCGCGACGCGCCCCGATCACATCCGCGAAGTAGTTGTCGCCTACATACAGGGTCTGCGCAGCGGTCGAGTCCGCCCGTTCCAGCGCAGCGTGGAAGATGCCCGGCTCCGGCTTCCAGGATTTGACCTCGCCGCCGGCCAGTGAAAAATCGAAGAACGGACACAGTCCCATTTCCTGCAGCAGTTCCCCAAAGGGATGGTCGCGGTTCGAGACCACCCCCAGCCTGTATCCGGCCTGCCGCAGCGCAGCCAACACCCCCAGCAGTTCGGTCGGCGTCACATGTTCTGGCCGATAGGACGCCTCCATGTGCTGGCAGACTTGCGGCGCGAGGCTTTCAGCCGCCGCAACAGAAAGCCCCAACGCTACCAGGCGACGGTAACTGTACTTGCACCAGAATTGCTGGTCCTCGTTTTTGTCGGCGCCCACGTCGGCGGCCAGTTCGGGCGAGTTGGCCCAATAATAATGCTCCCAGCGCAGGGCGCGCTGGCGGTCATCGGCCGAGATGGGATAGCCGCGCCCGGCCACGTACTCCGTGAAAACTGCGGCGCCCGAGGGTTGGCTGTGGCGCAGGGTGCCGTCCAGGTCGAACAGGATAGCGCGAATTCCGTTGGGTAAGAGCATCATATCGAACGTTCAGCCTCCTATTTCATTCATGGCGCGGTTGAGGGGAATGGAGCCGTCGGCCAGGCCGTGTCCCCAGGGCTTGCCCCAGATGCCTTCCAGGATGAGGCAGCGCAGGTCTTCGAGCGAGGCGCCCGCCCGCAGCGGGGTGAGCAGGTCCACTTCCTTTTCGCGCAGCAGGCACAGGCGCAGGCGGCCATCGGCGGTCAGGCGCGCACGGGTGCAAGAGCCGCAGAAGGGATGGGTGACAGACGAGATAAAGCCCACGTCGCCCTTTGCACCCGGCAAGCGGAAGATACGCGCTTCGCCGTCCAGTTGGCCGCCGTTGGCGTCTTCCATCTTCCCCAACGCAGCCTCGATCCGCTCCTGGATGTGTGCGGCAGTGATGACCTGCCCGGTTTGCAGGTCGGTGGCTCCAGCGAAGGGCATCATCTCGATGAAACGAACCTGCCAGGGATTATCGAGCGTAAGGCGCGCCAGGTCTACCACGTCATCTTCGTTATAGCCTTTGACCACCACCGCGTTGAGTTTGATGGGCGTCAGCCCGGCTTCCTGCGCCGCCACGATGCCGTCCCATACGTCTTCCATGTCGCCCCAGCGCGTCAGGCGCTTGAATTTTTCGGGGTTCAGGGTGTCTATCGAAATGTTGACCCGCTGCAAGCCAGCCTCCGCCAGCGGCTTTGCCAGCCTGGACAGGAGCACGCCGTTGGTGGTCATCGAGACGCTGCGGATGCCTGGCGTGGAGGCGATGCCGCGCACGATCTCCACGATGTGCGCGCGGACGGTCGGTTCGCCGCCCGTCAGGCGGACCTTGTCGAAGCCCAGGCTGGCGAACATCCGGGTGAGGGACAGGATTTCGTCGTCTTGCATCAACTCTGCATTGGGCCTGAAGGTCTGGTCTTCGGGCATACAATAAATGCAACGCAGGTTGCAATGGTCCGTCAAACTGATGCGCAGGTAATGGATTTTTCTTCCAAAGCGGTCGAGAGCCATAGGTTACGGATTATAACAATTTTATATGGATTTCGCAGTTGGCAATTGACGATGTCTTCCAGCCATGCTATCATGCAGGCATATTATTCTCTCATTATTCATTCTGTTCTTTACCAAAGGAGTTATTCTATGAGTATCGAATTCGTTTTCCGTATTATCGGAATGGTCGTTTTTGCAAGCATGGGCGGCTATGGCGGAGAAGCTCTGGGGCGCATCGATCCTGACCAGAAATTATTCTACATCGTACTGTTCGGATTGGTGGGGGCGCTGGCTGGCTTGATCTTGACCCCCTATCTCACCACACGCCCGGCGCGCGCCATGCGCGCCCGCCTGGGACGCCTGGCCGCAGAGACGTTGTTCGCCGGCCTGATCGGGCTGGTGGTCGGTCTGTTGATCGCGGCGCTGTTGTCGTTTCCGCTCTCGCTCCTGCCGGATCCCTTCGGCAGCATCCTGCCATTCGTCGGGGTGGTCATTTTTGCGTACCTGTCCGTGTCACTGTTCATCATGCGCCAGGGCGATATCATGAGCCTGCTCAGCGCCCTGGGCGGACGTAACGAAGGCGGCGGCTCTTCTGCTTGGACGAACCTGAACCGCACCATCTTACTCGATACCAGCGTCATCATCGACGGGCGCGTAGCCGACATCGTGAAATCGGGCTTCCTGCCCGGCACGCTGCTGATTCCCCGCTTCGTGCTCAACGAACTGCAATACATCGCCGATTCGCCGGATGGCCTGCGCCGCCAACGCGGACGGCGCGGCATGGAAGTGCTGGCCGAGTTGCAAAAACAGCCCAACATCCTGACGCGCGTCAGCGACATAGACGTGGAAGGGATGCGCGAAGTGGACGACAAACTGGTCGTGCTGGCGCGCCAGTTGAAATGTCCCATCCTGACCAATGACTACAACCTGAACCGCATTGCCGAGTTGCAGGGCGTCACCATCCTGAACATCAACGAACTGGCCAACTCCGTAAAATCGGTGGTGCTGCCGGGCGAGATCCTGCGCATCAACGTCATCCAGGAAGGCAAGGAACGCGACCAGGGCGTCGGCTACATGGACGACGGCACGATGGTGGTGGTCGAAAATGGCCGCGACTGGATCGGCGAATACCGCGAGGTCAGCGTCACCAAAGTGCTGCAAACCGCCGCCGGGCGCATGATCTTTGCCAGGGTAGAAGAAGAAAAGAACAACAAAAAGAAAAAATGATCCGCAGATGCCGCCGATTGCGCAGATTGGATTGTGATGAAGCCTGCCGAAGAAAGAGACCCCCAGACCTATGCAATCATTGGCGCTGCGATGGAAATCCACAACCAATTGGGGCACGGATTTCTCGAGGCTGTGTACCACAATGCAGCGGTCATTGAGTTTCCCCTGCGACATATACCGTTCGAAAAAGAAGTCACCCTTCCAATTCGATACAAAGGCATCTTATTGCCCACCCATTATCGCGCAGATTTTGTTTGCTTTGGAGAGATCATAGTGGAATTCAAGGCGCTCTCCCGTCTGTCCAGCGTTGAGGAGTCGCAATTGCTCAACTACCTCAAAGCCACGGGCATGAAACGCGGCCTTTTGGTAAACTTTGGCGCACCAAGCCTCCAATACAAACGGCTGGTATGGGGCTACGAAGACAAAAAAATAAAATCTGTGTCATCTGCGCCATCTGCGGATAAACCAAGGTACTCATTATGATCCATGTCTACAACACCCTCACCCGCCAGAAAGAAGACTTCGAAACCATCGAACCCGGCAAAGTCCGTATGTACGTATGCGGGCCCACCGTCTACAGCGACGCGCACGTCGGGCACGCCATGTCGGCTCTGGTGTTCGACATCATCCGCCGTTACCTCGAATATCGCGGTTACGAAGTCCGTCACGTCATGAACTACACCGACGTGGACGACAAGATCATCAAACGCGCCAACGAGGCCGGCGTGGACCCCTTCCAACTCTCCAAGAAATACATCGACGAATTCGACCGCAACCTCGAAGACCTCAACATCCTGCCCGCCACTGCCAAACCGCAGGTCAGCAAGACCATGCCGCAGATCATTTCCTTTGTACAGGGACTGATCGAAAAAGGCTACGCCTACCCGGCCGCCAACGGCGACGTCTACTTCCACGTCACCAGGGACGACGACTATGGCAGACTCTCCGCCCGCAAACTGGACGACATGCAGGCCGGCGCACGCATCGAAGTCGGCGAAGAAAAACAACACCCCATGGACTTTGCCCTGTGGAAAGCCGCCAAGCCCGGCGAACCCGCCTGGGATTCGCCCTGGGGCAAGGGCCGCCCCGGCTGGCACATCGAATGCTCGGCCATGAACCTGGCCGAACTCGGCGAACAGATCGACATCCACGGCGGCGGCAACGACCTCATCTTCCCCCATCACGAAAACGAAATCGCCCAGACCGAGAGTTACACCGGCAAACCCTTCGCCCGCTACTGGATGCACAACGGCATGTTGCAACTGGGCGGCGAGAAAATGTCCAAGTCGCTCGGCAACATCGTCAGCATCAAAGAATTTCTCTCGAAGCGCGACGCGGACGTGATGCGGATGCTGGTGCTGAACGGCGCCTACCGCGCCCCGCTCCTGTTCACCGACGAGACGCTGGATGCCGCCGAAAAAGGCCTCGAACGCTTCAAATCCGGACTGCGGCCTGCCCTGCCCAACCCCAAGGGAATCCCAACCGGCAGCGCCGCCGAACTGGCCTCCCAGGCCGAAGAGGCCAAAGGAGCCTTCATCGCCGCCATGGACGACGACTTCAACACCGCTGGCGCGTTAGCCCCGCTCTACGAACTGGTCAAGGCGGTCAACACCGCCCGCGACTCCGGCGCCGCGGACGAGCAACTGGCCCCTGCGCAAGCCATCCTGCGCGAACTGACCGGCGTGCTTGGCCTGCGCCTGGCCGAAAAGACCGCCTCCGGCGACGCCGACAAATTCATTGCCCTGCTGGTCGAAGTGCGGGGGGAGGCCCGCGCGCAAAAGTTGTGGGCCTTCTCGGATTTGATCCGCGACAAGTTGAAGGAACTGGGCGTGACCATCGAAGACAGCAAAGAAGGAACGAGTTGGAGATATTCGTAGGTTGTGTCATTGCGAGCGCGAAGTGCGAAGCAATCCCCAATCGTGTGAGGACAAAACCAGTTCTGGTGGCAGTTGCCTGCCTTGGTGTTTGCCCAGGGTACTGCCGCCCGCCAGCAGTTGCACTGCTGGCGCAACAATCGGTCTCAGCCTGCGCAGGGGTCTATACCATACGGGCTTGACTAAAAAGAAAAATCAGCGTCTTCTGTGTGAATCTGCGTCCTGGCCAACTAGCCGGGTAACTTGATCCTCATCCGCGTCCCCCGCCCCGGCTCGCTCTCGGCGCGGATCGTCCCGCCGTGCGCCTCCACCAGGCGCCTGGCAATCGCCAGTCCCAGCCCCATCCCGCCCGAATCGCGCGACTTGTAGAAACGTTCGAACACGCGCGGCAACTCCTCGGCCGGGATGCCCGCCCCGCTGTCCTCCACCTCGATCACCACCCCCGCCCTATAGCGCACCTCGATCCAGCCGCCGCCCGGCGTGTAGCGCAGCGCATTTGCGATCAGGTTCGACAAGACCTGGTGGATGCGCTCCGGGTCCACGTCCAACAGCGGGAGGTCATCTTTCGCTTCCACCTCCAGCCGGACTCCCGCCGCCTCTGCCCTGGACCGGAAGGCTGCTACCGTTTCGCCGATCAGGACGGCCAGATCGGTGGGTTCCCGTTTCAACTGCAACGCCCCGCTTTCCGACAGCGCCAGCGTGCGCAAATCATCGATCAGCCGCGACAGGATCTGCGTCTCTTCCAGGATAGCCTTGAGTTGGGTTTCGTCAGCCGGGTAGACGCCGTCCAACATGCCCTCCAGGTTGCCCTGCACCACCGTCAACGGCGTGCGCAGTTCGTGGGTCACGTCCGCCAGCAGGGCGCGCCGCTGCTGGTCACTGACCTGCAAGCGCTCGGCCATTGCGTTGAAGGCTTTTGCCACCGAACGGATTTCTGACACGCCCTGCTCCTCCACACGGGCGGAATAATCGCCTTTCGCCACGCGCTGCGAGGCCTCCAGCAGGTCATCCAGCGGGCGGGACATGTGCCGCACGCGCGCCACGCCCCAACTGATTGCGCCGACAACCAGCAGGAACAAGACCAGCGGGAACAACCAGCCCTCGTGTCTGCCGGGGAATTCGGCGAAACCCAGCAAACGCGCGCCCACTGACAGGACCAGGATAAAGAAAAGGAATCCCAGCAGGTTGAACAACAGGAACAAACAGCCCAGCCGCTTGGAGAACGGGCTACGGCGAAAGCGTCCCTTGGGCGGCGGCCAGGGTTCGTTCGCCGGCCACCAGGGTGGGCGATGCCGGGGCAGGTGGTGCTTGTGTCTCATCTGTCGGTGAATTTGTAGCCCACGCCGTAGACCGTCAAGATGTAGCGCGGCTCGGACGGTTGCGGCTCGATCTTGCGGCGGATGTTCTTGATGTGCGCGTCGATGGCGCGCTCATAGGACTCGAAGGCCACGCCATGCACGGCGTCCAGCAGTTGGGCGCGCGTGAACACCCGCCCCGGCTGGCGCGCCAGCGTGGACAGCAGTTCGAACTCGGTGGGCGTCAACTCTTCGATCTGGCGTTCGCTGGAGGTCACACGCATACGCGGCAGGTCGAGCGTCAGGTCGGCCAGGCGGATGACCTCTGTGTTCGGCTCGCTGTAACTCTCGATGCGGCGGAACAGGGCCCGCACACGCGCCACCAACTCCTTCGGGCTGAACGGCTTGGTGACGTAATCGTCCGCGCCCAGTTCCAGGCCGACCAGTTTGTCGGTCTCTTCGGAGCGGGCGGTCAGCATGATGATGGGCACATTGGAGGCCTTGCGGATCTCGCGGGTCACGTCCAGGCCGTCTAGCGCTGGCAGGCCCAGGTCGAGAATGACCATGTCCGGCTTCTCGGAGCGGACGGCCTTCAGCGCGGATGGACCGTCATGGGCGACGCACGCGTCGAATCCAGCCCGTTCCAGGTAATCCTGCACGAGTTGGGTGATCTTGGGCTCGTCGTCCACAACGAGAATGGTTTTCATCTAAATCCAGCGTCTTACCTTTCGCTTGTAATCCAGGTACACCTGGCCAAATGTTTTTTCGAGCATGTTCTCTTCGCTTATTATAAATTGCTTCTCGATCAAAACCACAAAAACCGGGAGCAGGAAAAACGGGGTCAGTGTGCCAAAGAGGATGGCAACGCCAGCCAGGAGCAGGACAAACCCCAGGTACATCGGGTTGCGGCTGAGGCCGAAGACGCCGCTCGTCACCAAGGCCGACGCCTCTTCATACGGGTTGACGGTCGTGTTGGCCTGGTGGAAGAGACGGTCAGCCCTCAGGTTCAGCAGGATGCCGGGGAGCAGCAAGGCGATCCCCAGCAGTCCCCACGGGGAGGGGATGACCTGCGCCAGGGGAAATACGAGGTGAAGGAAGATCATCGCCGCAATTGCGACGAACAACCAGGTGGGAGGTAAGATCCTTGGGCGGTTCATCAGGCCTCATTCCATCTTGGAGGGAGCAAATATCACCAATTCCTCATCTTCTGAGTGGACGCTCCATTCAGGCCGCGCGCGAACGGCTTGCGCCAGTTCGGCGTCAGTGTGTGTATCCAGGACAATGAACTGGACACCTTCGCCCTCGAAGAGACGCAGCCATTCGGCTGGATTTTTGCTTCCCAAACCGGCCTCCATTTGGCTGTTGGTAGATTGCTTTGGCATTTCTTCGATCCTTTCACTAAATCCAAGCCCGTTTCCAACCCGGGGCCTTGGGATCGTCGTCCACGACCAGGTTGGTTTTCATCCCTGCCTGGTACGCTGTATTATTGCCGGAGGGCCGGTCTTTCGGCTTTGGTCTCCATCGCACCCGGCGCATAGATGTATTCGAGCGCACCGTGCTCACAGGCGCGGACGCATTTCCTACAACCGTTGCAGGTCTCTGCATTTTTAATGACCGCATGGCGGTGCCAGCCCATTTCGAGCTGTCCTAGCACGTCCTTCGGGCAGGCTTCGATACAGTCCCAGCAAGCCTGGCAGCGCCGGGCGTTCAGGCGGATGAATTTGGTTTGCCTCGAACGAGAAGATTTGTGGAAACTCATCTTGTCTTTTCCCTGGAAATTTAGGAAGGGTGGGCAAGGGAGCCAGCCCACCCTATCCGGTCATTATTTCGAGTTTTCTTCAGGGGCCTTGTCTGCCTGTGTATGCGCCCGGCGGTGCCATTCGGCGAACATGGGCGGGACGCCCTCACCCCAGCATCTGTCCCATGCGCGTGGGTGCATGTGTCCCCACGACGGACCCCAGAGCAGGCGGCGGAATGCGCCAAAGACCAGGAAGAGCAGGAAGAACGGGATCAGCACACCAAAGCAGCCCAGGCTGTGGAAGCCGTAGGGATGCATTCCATAGCCGAAATATGGATGGACCGGGTTATCTGGATCGAGCAGCGGCTTTTGCACGTCGAGCGTAGCGCCATAGGCTGCGCCAGCATTGAACGCAAAAAAAGCGATGCCCGCCAGCGCCGCGACCAGCACCAGCCCGGCAACGATCTTGAAAACGATACTTCTGTTCATATTGTCTCCTTTTCGAGAGCAAGTTACTCTCTTGTGTTCTGAACAGCAGTATAGGATCGGATTGTGAAGTGAGTATGAAGGCAGCAGGGAGGAAAGGTGGAGGTTCCAGAAGAAAGAGGAACACGAGCGTTGACAGGGCATTCGCATCTAAATTCGATTTGTACCGCATCAATGGCGTGGATTTGACCCGGGTGGACGGGATGGGAGTATCGCTGGCGCAAACGGTGACGATGGAAGTGGGCAGCAATATGGGGGAGAAGTTCCCGATTGATAAGAATTTCTGTTCCCCTGGACTGTCCGTCCACCTGTGCCTGCCTGTCCTAGCGGTCAGGCCAGGGCGGCGCAGTGCAGGCAAAATCCACGTCCCCATTCAATTGGAAGGAGTGTAGCAAGAAAGGAACAGAAAAACCAAGAGGCATGGAAAACTACATCGGCCTGACCCGCCTGCCCCGATGGTTCTACGGGGTACCAGGACTGGACTTCCACCAGTGAGTACCACGAAGTGGCGCAAGCAGACGATGACTTTTCAGGACACGCCGTAGGGTCAAGGGATGGCGCCTGGGATTTTAGTCCTGGTTTCCATCCCCTGCCACATCGAACCGGACATGAGGTTTTCCCTCATCCGGCTCTCCGACAACCTTCTTCCTGCGGTATTCAAGGCTTGGCTGCACATATTCCGGGCTGGTAGAAGTATTCTAACCCATGTCAAAGCAGCATCGCTTGAAAGGCTTGTTTGTTCCAATGCCCACGCGACCCCTGTTTGGACTGAACCCATTGTCTCAGCCGCCAGCGGACATACCGATCCAGCTGCTGGAATTTCAAAGTACAGTTTCCGATGCGAAAGTAATTCCGCCATCCCCGAATGACCCAGTTCAGGATCTTTATCACTTCGGAAAGCGGTTCGCTCAAATGCTTTCTTGCGGTGATGAAGTGGATTTTACTGCGGACTGCTTTCATGGCAGATGACCTCCTCGAAACCCACCACCGGGACGGCGACCACAAGAACAACATGACCGCCAACCTGGTCTTGCTGCATGGACATAGCATCCCCTTTGGGGACTGCCATGATGAAGTCCACCGAACAAGGTACTCATGACAGCGTGCCCTTTGGGTACAAGAGCCTGTCATTTGAAGAGCCGGATGAGGGAAACGCTTGTCCTGAGCCTGTCAAAGGGTTCATGTCCGGTTTCCTGACAAAGAACGTCAGGACAGGCGGAAGTGGCGGCGGGGTGGGTAACCGCCCCACCGACCATAATTGGCTTGCGTTCTTTAGAAAACAGAAAGCGTAAAGAAAGAACGATTTTCTAGCAATTGCAATTGAATTGCTCTCTCGGTTGGGTAGTTTGTAATAATTAATTCCGTCATTTTCCCTCGCCGGTTTCCATTGCAGTTAATAGCGCGATTGGCTAAAACTTCATTTATCTCAAAAGTATATGATGAAAAAAGATCACGGACTGTTTCAGTAGCAGAATTAGATAAAACAATATAAATATTTCGCTTTGTCAATTCAATGCAAACATCTCGTAATCTGCGCTGGTCATTTATAGAGAAACCATTCGCTTGATACGATGTAAAATTAGCCGTTTGAGATACTGGAACATATGGAGGATCGAAATAAACAAGATCGCCTTCTTTGGCATAATCTAGTACAGTTTCAAAAGAGGCATTATGAATATCAACTTTTTGTAAAGCATTACTTACTGCTTGTAAATTATCCTTATCCAAATATTTTGGATTCTTGTATCTTCCGAAAGGTACATTGAATCCACCGCTTCTGTTTACTCGATACAAACCGTTATAACCAGTCTTATTTAGGTAAATCATTCTTGCGGCTCTGGCAGGTAAACTTAGTTCAAATGGATTTTGTCTGCGTAACTCATAATAAAATTTCTCATCATGTGGGTATTGCGATAATTCACTGATGACATCTTCAAGTTCGTCACGGATGGCACTATATACATCTATTAATTCCGAATTTAAATCAGAAATGCGGGCATGATTAAATCGAGATTCCCTATACATCTTAAAGAAAAAAGCACCTCCACCTAAAAATGGCTCATGGTAATTCACAAACCCAAATGGCAAACGATTATTTAACTCATCTGCGAGTTGTGTTTTACCGCCAGCCCACTTGATGAAAGGTCGAGGAAGCAAATTATCATTCATAAAAATTTACCTTTATAAAGCGAAATAAAGTTTGAGCCATGCACTTAAATCTTCAAACCAAACCACTTTACCCGTAGACATCAAGTAGCCTTGCATATTGCTGGAAAAGCCTTCACCTTCAATAACAACAATTCCAGGAATCGGCCAAGAAGCAATATCAGAAACAGTTGCTGGGATTTTTTCTTCGGCAGAACCACTACCGCCTTGAAACTTGCATTCAATACCAAGATTTTTCCCCGTTTTTTCTTGTGT
This sequence comes from Chloroflexota bacterium, assembly GCA_049323115.1. GTDB lineage: Bacteria > Chloroflexota > Anaerolineae > Anaerolineales > Villigracilaceae > JAABUE01. The sequence continues at coordinate 22,382 of JBMOMP010000116.1, read as the reverse complement.
CACAACAACGTCAATATGTCGCTTTGCACCCCAGAGACGGCGAGCAGCAACAACTTCGGTTTCAACTTTAAGTCCAAGCCCACGGGCTAAATCAGCAACTTTGTTTTTCAATTCATCGCCGCTTTTAGGCGCAGTTCCCTTGCCAGCCATAATTACCTCGTTGTGAAAATGGATTTTAGAACACCTGATCCAAGTATACCACTATGGGCAAGAGGCATAAAACGGGCAACCTGAGTTAGCAAGCCAACTATTGAGTATACAGCCTGATCTGCATACCATTCCATCCAGGGGTTACCCATACTTCTCTTTCATAACATCCTATGCGCCGACACAAAAATTATAAACCTCCTGCCTCGAAAAAACAACAAAATGCCCCCAGCCGAGCCGGGCGGTCGCGCCGGCCTGTTCCTGCGCTGCCCGCCTCCACGCCCCACGCCTCACACATTACGCATTACGTTTTACGCATCACGCGCCACGTCCCCTCCGCCTCGCCCCTCGACGCAAGGGCAGCGCGGGCAAGGTATAATAGCGGCGGAAACACGAATATGCCCACGAACCCACCCGCCCTACAGCCAACCATGAAAACCTACCAACCCGTCATCGGACTCGAAGTCCACGCCGAACTGCGCACGCAATCGAAGATGTTTTGCAGTTGCCCGGTGGTCGACTCGGTCTCCGCCCCGCCCAATACCGCCGTCTGTCCCGTCTGCGCCGGCATGCCCGGCAGCCTGCCGGTCGTCAACCAGATGGCCGTGGAATACGGGCTGCGCGTGGCGCTGGCGCTCGAATGCGCCGTCAACCCCGTCAGCGTCTTCGCCCGCAAGAACTACTTCTACCCCGACCTGCCCAAAGGCTACCAGATCTCCCAATACGAACAGCCGCTGGCCGAGCATGGCCGGCTGGTCATCGAAACCGCCTCCGGCGAAAAGACCATCCGCGTGCGGCGCGTACACCTGGAAGAAGACACCGGCAAACTCACGCACGTGGACGGCGGGGACGGGGGTGAACCCCGTCCCTACAGTTTGTTGGATTTGAATCGCGCGGGGGTTCCGCTGCTCGAGATCGTCTCCGAACCCGACATGCGCTCGGTCGAAGAAGCCCGCGCCTACGCCGAAGCCCTGCGCGCCATCCTGCGCGCCCTCGAAGTCAACTCCGGCGACATGGAAAAGGGCGTCATCCGCTTCGAGGCCAACATCTCGGTGCGCCCGATGGGGACGGACGTCCTCAACACCCGCGTCGAGATCAAGAACCTCAACTCCTTCCGCGCCCTCGAGCGCGCCTCGGCCTTCGAGATCGAACGGCAGGCCAGGCTGCTCGAAGCGGGCGGGACGGTGGAACAGGAGACCCTGGGCTGGGACGACGCCACCGAGACCACCTACTCCCAGCGCAGCAAAGAGGACGCGCACGACTACCGCTACTTCCCCGAACCCGACCTGCCTCCGTTATCGATAGCCGATGCCTGGCTGGAACGTATCCGCGCCAACCTGCCCGAGTTGCCGCGCGCGCGCCAGCGGCGCTTCGTCGAACAATACGGCCTCACCGGCTACGACGCCCGCCTGCTGACGGACGAAAAGGCAGTCGCCGACTACTTCGAACAAGCCGTCAACTGTAAACCGCGAAGCCCCCAAAGGGGGAACAGCGCCAGTCCAAAAGCCATCGCCCACTGGATGACCGGCGAACTGTTCGGGTTGATGAACCAGGCCGATATAACGGCATCGTCCCCGCAGGGGGTAGCAGACCTCAAAGTGAGTCCCGAAGCGTTGGCAGAGTTGGTCGGACTGGTGGCCTCGGGCGAGATCAACCCGTCCAGCGGTAAAGCCGTCCTGGCAGAGATGTTCCGCAGCGGCAAGGGCGCGGCCGAACTCGTCACACAGCGCGGCCTCCAGCAAGTTTCGGACGCGGCCTTCATTGGAGAGATTGTGCGTCAGGTGCTGGACGAAAACCCGGGCGAAGTCGCCAGTTTCAAAGCCGGCAAGGGGACGGTAGCCAACTGGCTGTTCGGCCAGGTGATGCGCAAGGCGGCCGGCAAGGCCAACCCGGGCGTGGTGCGCGCCGAACTGGAGCGGCAGTTGGGCGGGTAGTTTTGTCTGACAAATTGGTGATACCTTTCATATTGACGATAAACCAATTCTCATGTAAGGTTAAAGTGCACAACAGAAAGGCATGTGCCCAATATGATCCCTGTATGTGCCATATTCGAGGAATAAAGCGGGCCCCAGACCGGGATGCCCGCTTATGTTTTCTCGACATTCTATAAACACTCTCAGGAGAAAATAATGTCTGGACAGATCAACGCTTTTGAAATGGCGCAGGAACAATTCGATGGCGTCGCCAAGCAACTCAACCTGGCGCCCGATATCGCCGAGGTGCTGCGCTGGCCGCAGCGCGAGTATTCCTTCCGCATCCCGGTGCGCATGGACGACGGCTCGCTCAAGGTGTTCCAGGGCTTCCGCGTGCAGCACAACGACGCGCGCGGCCCCAACAAGGGCGGCATCCGCTTCCACCCGTCGGAGACGATGGACACGGTGCGCGCGCTGGCTACCTGGATGACCTGGAAATGCGCCGTGGCCGACATCCCGCTGGGCGGCGGCAAGGGCGGCATCATCGTGGACCCCGCCACGCTCTCGACCAATGAGAAGGAACAGTTGTGCCGCGGGTGGGTGCAGGTCATGTGGCGCAACATCGGCCCGCGCCAGGACGTGCCCGCCCCGGACGTTGGCACCACCCCGCAGATGATGGGCTGGATGATGGACGAGTATTCGCGCCTGGTGGGGCAGTACACCCCCGGTGTGTTCACCGGTAAGCCGCTGGGCGGCGGCGGTTCGCAGGGGCGCACCGAAGCCACCGGCTACGGCGTCATCTACACCGTACGCGAGGCCATGAAGCACCTCAAGATGGACCCGGCTAAATCGGTGGCGGCGCTGGAAGGCTTCGGCAACGTCTCGCAGTATGCGGCCATCGGCTTCGTCGAGATGCTGGGCGGCAAAGTGGCCTGCGTCTCCTGCTGGGACCACCACGACAAGAAAGCCTACACCTACAGCCACAAGGACGGCGTCAACCCGCGCTTCCTGCTGTCCATTACCGATCAATACGGCACAGTGGACCAGGCCAAGGCCAAAGGGGCCGGCTACGTGATCGAGGACGGCGACGCCTGGATCACCAAGGAAGCCGACGTGCTGATCCCGGCCGCCATCGAGGGGCACGTCAACGCCGAGACTGTGAAGAAGATGTCCAGCCGGGTGAAGATCGTGGCCGAAGGCGCCAACGGTCCCTGCACGCCCGAAGCGGACGAATTCTTCAAGGCCAACGGCATCTTCGACATCCCCGACTTCCTGTGCAACGCCGGCGGCGTCACCACCTCCTACTTCGAGCAGGTGCAGAACGACATGAACTTCTACTGGTCGAAGAAGGAAGTGCTGGAAAAACTGGATGAGAAGATGACGGCTGCCTTCCACGCCGTGCTCGATATGAGCGAGAAGGAAAAGGTCTACATGCGCGACGCGGCCTACATGGTCGCCATCTCGCGCGTGGTGCAGGCCATGGAACTGCGCGGCTGGCTGAGCGGCTCCTGGTAATTGGTCCTTCCCTGAAAGCAGCAGGGCGCGTCCTGGAAGGGATGCGCCCTTTGTTGTTTGCCCCACAGGCTTGCACCCCCGCCTGGCAAAACTGCAAACTAGCAGTTTGTCGGAGGGAAGAAAAATGGCTGCGATTGCTGGCCTGGATTGCCAAATCCAGGCCAAAACCGGACGAAATGACGTTGCAAACCGTTGGATTTGGCCATCCAACGGAGCAGTAGGGCAGTTTCCGATATTAGGAAAGCGGGGGTATGGCGGGCAGGAAATCTTAATGTAAAATAAGAGTCCATCACCTTATCGTCGAGAGGAATCAAGAGGAGAATATCATGAACAGAATCAAACTCTTTGGCATGATCTTGCTGCTGGCGCTTGTGCTTCCGGCCTGTAACCTGCCATCCGACTCCCCCCCAACAGAAGGCGCGGATACCGTCCTGACGGCCGCCGCGCAAACAGTGGAAGCCAACCTGACCCAGGCCGCCATCCTCAACCCGCCCACGCTTCCCCCTACCCGCCCGGCTGTCACGCCCGCGCCGACCATTACGCTGGCGATTCCGACTACCAGCATCCCTCCTTCCCTTACGCCGCCGCCTACCACGCCCTGTGACGTGGCGCAATTCATCGACGACATCACTATACCAGATGGAACGACGTTCAAGCCCAACGAAAGTTTCACCAAGACCTGGCGTTTCAAGAATATCGGCACCTGCTCATGGACTCCGTCCTACGCGATCGTGTTTGGCAGCGGGGAGGCGATGAGCGGCCCGGCGACCCAGGCGTTGACCGGCAACGTCAACTCCGGCCAGACGGTGGACATTTCGGTCAATCTCAAAGCCCCGGCTGCTGACGGTGCCTACAAGGGCTACTGGAAACTGCGCAACGCCTCGGGCGTGTTGTTTGCGCAGGTATGGGTAGAGATCAAGGTCAAGACGCCTGATGCGCCCGCGCCCGTCAGTATCACCCTCAACGCGGTCGGCGGCACAGAAAGCGGGACGGTGTACGAACCCGCCTCTGGCATTGCGGTGGTACAAGGCACTATCCTGGCTGGCGATACCGGCTCGGACCACCTGGCGCGCGGCTATATAAGTTTCGACATTTCCTCCTTGAGCGGCAAGACCGTGACCAGCGCCACGCTCGACCTGGGCAGTTGCACCCAGGTGCAAGACCCGTTCGGCGGCCTGGCTGGTATCTGGGTGGGCGAGGTGCAATACGCCTTGCCGTTGGATCAGTCGGACTACAACATCTCCGGCACGGGCATCCAACTGCTCAACGCCCTGCCTGGCGCCACGACCATAGACGTGAAATCGCTCCTCCAGGCGCGCATCACTGAAGGCAAGAGCCGCTTCCAGATCCGCCTGCACCCGGCCGGCGCCACCGACGGCGACGGGCAGGCCGACTACATGTCATGCGGCGGAGGCACGCCCAAACTGAACGTCACATACCAGCCCTGAGTCAAACGTCCCGTAGTAGGGGCAAGTCTCAGACTTGCCCCTACTTATCGTCATCGAGAGGAGAAGAGAATGAACATTACAAAATCTTATCGCTTTATCGTTCTTGCCCTGGCCGTTTTACTTGCCTCTTGCAATCTGCCGTCCAGCGCCCCAGGGACGGAAAGTGCCAACAACGCCGTGTTGACCGCCGCCGCCCAGACCGTGGAAGCCAGCCTGACGCAGGCCGCCATCGCCAACCCGCCGGCCGTCCAGGCGACTGCGACGAAACCCGCCGCCCTGCCCACCGCAACCCTGGCAGGCGCGCTTCCGGCCACGCTGCCGGCTGCCACCGCTACCCAGAATTGCGACAAGGCCGAATTCGTCACCGATGTCACCATCCCGGATGGCACCGATCTCGACCCAAATGAGAGTTTCGTCAAGACCTGGCGCCTGAAAAATATCGGCGCCTGCTCGTGGACGCCGTCCTACGCGGTGGTGTTCAACAGCGGCGACGCCATGAGCGGCCCGGCCACCCAGGCGCTGACCGGCAACGTCAACCCTGGCCAGACGGTGGACATTTCGGTCAACCTGAAAGCGCCAGCCGCCAGCGGCGCGTATAAAGGCTGGTGGGGGCTGCGAAACGCCTCAAACGCGACCTTTGCCCAGTTTTACGTCGATATCAAGGTCGCCGGGGGAGGCAGTACGCCTGCTTTTGCCGTCACCAGCGTCAACATGAGTGTAGCGGGCGCGTGCGGGAATTTCACCGTCACTGCCAACATCACTGCCAACGGCGCCGGGAACGTCACCTACAAATGGGTGCGCAGCGACGGCGCAACCGATACCAACGTTCACGATCCAGTGGTATTTGCAGCCGCCGGGACGAAGAGCGTCAGCACGCAATGGTTTGTTTCTGCTGCCGGTTCCCATTGGATGGACATCTACGTTGACAGTCCCAACCACCAGCAATTTGGGCGGGCAAATTTCAGTTGCCCGTAAGGAAGCAAACGTTCCGACGTAGGGGTAAGTCTCAGACTTGCCCCTACATTTTTAGTTTATGAGTATTCTTTAATCTCAGGGCGGTATAATATCCGGCTGGCAATTCTTGTACCCTTGCCGAAAGGAATCAGGATGAAAAGAAACGCAAGATCCATCTTTCTATCCATCTCGATGCTCTTGACCCTGTTGGTTGCCTCCTGCGGGGGGGCGGGGGCAGGCGATCCTTCCATCACCACCGCCGTTGCGATGACGGTGGCGGCGCACGAAACGCAAGCCGCCGGGGCCGCCTCCACGCCTACTTTAGCGGAAGCAGGCCCCACGTCCACGCCCGAAGCGGGGGATGCGACGCCGACCCCGACCAGGCAGACCTCTGCCACCTTTTCCCCGCCCACAGCCCCGCCCGCGGTCGGTTCCACGGACCCGTGCCTGCTGGCCAACCTGGTGAGTGAGACCATCCCTGACGGGCAGATCATGACGCCGGGACAGTATTTCTGGAAGACCTGGCGGCTGAAGAACGGCGGTTCTTGCACGTGGGATTCCACGTACAAGATCGTCTACTGGTCCGGCGAGTTGATGGGCGGCCTGTCCGAGTATCCCTTCCCCGAAGTGGTGCCGCCGGGGGACGAGGTGGAGATTACGATCTACATGCAAGCGCCATCTTCGAATGGGAATTACACCAGCAGTTGGAAGATCCAATCGCCGTGGGGCGGGTCATTCGGCGTTGGGGAATACGACCAGCCCTTCTATGTGCAGGTCAACGTGACCGATTCGTCCAAGCCGGGTTATGGCGTGACGGCGGTGACGTACCAGGTCGTCCGCGATCCAGCGGCGGGCTGCGCTACGAATGTGTGGTACACCGTGAATGCCACCATCACCACCAACGGCCCGGCAGAAGTATATTACCGCTGGCTGCAAAGCGACGGGAACGATACCGGCGATAAGAAATTGAAGTTTACCGAGGCCGGTTCGCAAACCCTGACGCGCGAATGGTCCATGCACCTGGGCGTCACGCCAGGCACCAAGTGGATGCAGGTGTTGATCACCAGCCAGGATGTGCAGGATTTCGGCAAGGCGTATTTCGATTACCTGTGCCAGTAAGGGTATCGTGTGAGAAGGCCGGGGCAGGTTCCCCGGCTTTTTTGTTGGAACATTCTGTGGAAAACGAGCGTCCTTATAGCGTATTGCTCTTGAGAATCTATCACAACCGCAAAGATTCTTTGGACGCTGATCAACGCTGATTCGCGCTGATAAAGAAAAAATCTGCCTTTTCTGCGTGAATCTGCGTCCCATTTTGGTTGCGGCTGGAGGCCGCGCTATGAAATGGGTATACTCCCATCCGATGAATCGAACCGGAGGTTTCTATGCACAAACGCTTCCTTCGCCTGTTCTTTCCCGTCCTCTTCCTGGTTTTCTCGCTGGCCTGTAACCTGTCTTCGCCCAAAGCGCCGGATGCAGCCGCGACGCTGAATCCGCTTTACACGGCAGCCGCGCGCACCGTGGAGGCCATGAACACGCAGGCCGCCGGAACATCGCTTGCCTCCCCGACGTTATCCCCTGGAACAGCCACGCCGCCGCTGTCCTTTTCCTCGCCGACGCCTTACCAATCGCCTATGCCGGTCAGCCGCTGCGATGCGGCCGCTTTCATCAAGGATGTAACCATCCCGGATGGGACCGTCATCGAGCGCGGGGACGCCTTCCAGAAGATATGGCGGCTGCAAAACGTCGGGACGTGTAGTTGGACGCCGTCCTACGCGCTGGTTTTTATCAGCGGCGAGGGGATGAGCGGACCCACGTCCGCCAGCCTGCCGGGGAACGTGAACCCGGGCGAGAGCATCGACCTGTCCGTGAACCTGACCGCGCCGACCAAAGATGGTCACTATCGCGGCTACTGGAAACTGCGCAACCCGACCGGAGTCCTGTTCGGCATCGGGGCGCAGGCCGACACGGCTTTCTGGGTGGATGTCACCGTTTCAGGGCCGGAGTACGTGGCTTATGACTTCGTTGCCAGCGCCTGCAACGCCGAATGGAAGAGCAGGAGCGGCGGTCTCTCCTGCCCGGGAGAAGAGGAGAGCGAGGATGGCTACCTGCTCAAGTTGTCCAAACCGCGCATGGAGAATGGCGTGAAAGAGAACCAGCCCGGCCTGCTGACCGTTCCCAACCACAAGGCCAACGGTTACATCCAGGGTAAATACCCGTTCTTCAAAGTGCAGCAAGGCGACCATTTCAAGGCGGATATCAACTGCCAGTATGGCGCTGCCACCTGCGATGTGCTTTTCCGGCTGGAATACCGCATAGAGGACGGCGACATCAAGACCCTGGAAGAGTGGCGCGAAGTCTATGAGGGCGAATATTACCCTGTCGACCTCGACCTGGGTTCCCTGGCCGGGAAGAATGTGCGCTTCTTCCTGACTGTCTCGGCCAACGACTCGAAAGGCGAGGACGAGGCCCTCTGGCTGGCCCCGCGCATCGTCCGCCAGGGCGCGCCGCCCTAGACCTCCACCCCGTTCCGACAAATACGGCGACGGCCGCACCTTGTTGCATGGCATTGCTTCCCGGCCGGTCATCCAGAGGGAGTACCAGGGGGGAATTTATACCGGCGAGCAATGCGTTATAATGAAAATAGAGAGGCGACTCTCTTGCACAACCAATGATTGGAGGTATCGAATGCGATACGCAAAAACATTTGGGCTGACCGTTTTGTTCGTACTTTCCCTCATCATGTCAGCCTGTAACTTTGGCAAACAGCCGGAACCCACCCCAGACATAGGCGCGATTTACACCGCCGCTGCGCAGACCGTGTCGGCGCAATACTCCACCGGGCTGACGCAGACCGCACTGGCTATCCCTCCTACCGCCACGCCTACCCCGACCAACACGCCGGCCTCGACCTTTGTTGTTGGCGGCTCGCCCGCTCCCACCTCTCCCCTGGCAACCCTGCTGGGCGGTACCCCGTTGGCGACCATCACTCCCCTGGCCGCGCTGGCCACCCAGGCCGGGACGGTTTGCAACAACTCAGAATTCATTGCGGACGTCACCTATCCTGATGGCACGGTTGTGCAGGATAAGCAATTGATCGCCAAGGTCTGGCAGATCAAGAACACCGGCACCTGCACCTGGGATGACGGCTATTCCCTGCAACATGTCATGGGCGAATCCCTGGGCGGCAAGCCGTGGGAGATCAAATACAAATCCCAGTTCGTGGAGCCGGGAGAGATCGTGGAGATCCGCATCGACATGCAAACCGGCACCAAAGGCGGCGAGCACGGCGGCTGCTGGCAAATGTATGGTGACAATGGCTACAATTTTGGTACACTCCTGTGTATCAAAATTGTGGTCGAATAATTGGAAAACAACAACCTCTGACCGACCTGCGGAGGCCCTATGACCAAACGACTTATCATCTTAACCCTGCTGGGACTGCTCTTTACTGCCTGCGGCCCAAGTGAACCCATCCAGCCCACGCCGGATGTCAACGCCATCCACACCGCTGCGGCGCAGACCGTGATCGCCGAATTCACCCAGACCGCCCTGGCTGCGCCCACCGACACGCCGGAGCCGACCGCCACCGAGGAGCCCACCGCCACGCCGGATGCTGCGCTGCCCATTCCTACTGCCACCGTAGCCACCGACCTGACGGGCGCCACAGTCACCCCCATCCCCTGCGACAATTCCGTATTCGTGATCGACATCACTGTTCCCGATGACACCGAAATGACGCCCGGCCAGGACTTCGTCAAAACCTGGAAGATCAAGAATACCGGCACCTGCACCTGGGGCACCGGCTATTCGGTCCTCTACGCCTATGGCGAAAAGATGGCCGGCGTCGCCGAACCGCTTACCTCGGCTGTCGCTCCGGGGGAGGAAGTGGAGGTCTCGGTGCGTTTCAAAGCGCCCGATAAAGCCGGCCAATATCCCAGCACCTGGCGTATGGCAAATGCCAGCAACAGCCCCTTCGGCGAATTCTTCTACGTAAGAATTGTCGTCCGCTGACCGTTGTGACCCTCAAGCAAGCCATCGAAGGCGAAGCGCGCCGGTTGGGATTCGTCCTGGCCGGCGTCACCACTCCTGACCCGCCCGGCCACCTGTCAACGTACGAGCGCTGGCTGGAAGCCGGCCGCCACGCTGACATGCGCTACCTGGCCGAGGAACGCGCCCGCGCGCGCCGCGCCGACCCGCGCCTGCTCCTGCCGGAATGCAAGTCCATCCTCGTCCTGGCAATTCCCTATTTTTCCTCTCTTCCTTCAGGAGAGGAATCAGGGGTGATGGCTTCCTCTCTCCCTCAGGGAGAGGGGCCAGGGGGGAGGAGCTCCCTTCCCCACGGCAAACTCGCCGCCTACGCTTGGGGTGAAGACTACCACCTCGTCATCCCCCCTAAACTACAATCCCTGGTCGCATTCATCGAAGCGCAAGTCGGCCATCCCGTTCCCCATCGCGCCTACACCGACACCGGTCCCCTGCTCGAACGCGACTTGGCGCAGCGCGCCGGGCTGGGCTGGATCGGCAAGAACACCTGCCTGATCCACCCCAAACTTGGCTCCTTCTTCTTCCTGGCCGAAATCCTGCTCGGCCTCGAACTGGAACCCGACCTCCCTTTCCAGGCCGACCATTGCGGCGCCTGTACGCGCTGCATGCAAGCCTGCCCCACCCAGTGCATCCTGCCCGACCGCACGCTCGACGCCCGCCGCTGCCTGTCCTACCTGACCATCGAAAACAAAGGCCCCATCCCGCCCGACCTGCGCCCCAAACTGGGCGACTGGGTCTTCGGCTGCGACATCTGCCAGACGGCCTGCCCGTGGAACCGCTTTGCCCCGCGCGACATAGACGCATCTTTCACCCCCCGGCTTGCCTCCGCGCAACCGGGTTTGATCTCCGCCCTGTCCCTCTCTCCCACAGACTTCAACCGCACCTTCGAAGACAGCCCGGTCAAACGCGCCAAACGACGCGGCTACCTGCGCAACGTTGCTGTCGCATTGGGGAATGTGGGCGGCCCCGAAGCGGTGCCTGCCCTGCGGAGCGCGCTCGATGACCCCGAACCCCTGGTGCGCGAACACGCCGCCTGGGCGTTGACACAAATCGAGGAAAAACAACGGCCCGCCAAAACCCTATCCTGAACATCCTGTCTATCTTGTTTGCTTCAGAAAATAATATGGAAAAGCCAACCCTCCTCTTAGCCACCAACAACACCGGCAAACTCAAGGAAATGCAGGCCATCCTGCAAGACCTCGACATCGCACTGCTGCGGCCAGCCGACCTGGGACTGGCGCTGGACGTAGATGAAGACGGCCAGACCTACGCCGAGAACGCCGCCAAGAAAGCCCAGGCCTTTGCCCGGGCCAGCGGGCTGGTCTCGCTGGCCGACGATTCCGGCCTGGAAGTGGACGGGTTGGATGGCAAACCCGGCCTGCATTCGAACCGTTTTGGGCGCGCGCCCTTTACCGACTCGCACCGGCGCGCCTTCCTGCTCGAGCAGTTGGCGGGAAAACCCCGTCCGTGGGCAGCCAGGTTCCGGGCAGCGGTGGCCGTTGCAAGTCCGGAGGGAAGCGTGAAGTTCGCCGAGGGGATCTGCCCGGGGGAGATCGTCCCGCAGGAACGTGGGGAGGGCGGCTTTGGGTACGATCCGATCTTTTTCATCCCTGCGGCCAATGCCACCATGGCCGAGTTGGACATGGAGACGAAAAACCGCCTGAGCCATCGCGGCCAGGCGGTGCGGAATGCTATTCCCATCCTGCTCGAATACTTCGAAACGGGACGCTAATAGGGAATCATATCGAGGAACGCCCCCAATAGCCGCGCCGTTTCGTCGGGCGCTTCGAGCATGAGCATGTGACCGGCGTCGTTGACAATGTGCAACTCTGATCCCTCGATCTGGTCGCGCAGGTACTCGGAGCGGTTGGGAGGCGTCATGCGGTCTTCGCCGCCGCAAAGGATCAGGCTGGGAACCTTGATCTTCTTGACCTGCTGCATGACATCGAACGCATCGCAGGCCAGCAGGTCGCTATATAGCACGGACTGGCGCGTCTCCGCCATGCGCTGCGCTCCCAGTTCTTTCAGGCGCGGGTTTGCGGCCGGGCTATAGGAATATTCGCTTATCATTTGTATAGCAGGGAGGAACGTATCAGGGTTGGCAGCCAGTTCGAGCAGGTTGGGCGCCACGCGCAATTTAGCGCCGCCGCCGACCAATCCCAGACCAAGCACGCGCTTCGGGAATTGCAAGGCCAGCGTGAGGGCGATAGCGCCGCCCATCGAATGGCCGACGATGACAGCCGCCGCCAGGCGAACGGCCTTCATGAATTCCACGACTACTTGCCCGTATTGGAGGATATCTTGCCGGCCCACGCCTTCTGACTTGCCATGCCCGGGCAGGTCGAGGGCAAACAGGCGCTGACCGCTCAAGCGTCGCACCTGCGGCGGCCAGTTCAAGTGTGTGCCTCCCGCCCCATGGAGCAGGAGAACAGGCGGCCTATCGTACAGGGTTTCCCCATGCGCAAAGTAGTACAGGCCAGCGGCAGTCGGCATGGAATTTTTTACTGTTTGGCGTGATGCAGGCGGTCAGCCGCTTCTTCTGTCAGCGGAATATAGACCTGGATGAGGGTTCCCTTACCCGGTTGTGATTGAATATTCAGTAACCCGTTGACCAGTTCCGCGCGCTCGCGCAGGTTGACCATGCCCAGGCTGCCGCGCTTGTCGTAGGCTTTGTTCACTGCTTGGACGTCGAACCCGATGCCATCATCTTGGACTTCCAGCAATACCAGGCCGGGCTCGAGTTGCTTTAAACGCACCCAGATATTGGGCGCCGCAGCGTGTTTGCGGGCATTGTTGACGGCCTCTTCCGCGATGTAGAAGATCACACCTTGCTTGCCCATTTCCATGTCGGTAAGGGCGTGCTCGTTGACGTCGATCAACACGTTCTGCGCGAACGTTTCGCGCATCTTCTCGGCCATGGACTGGAGCGCGGCTGTCAGGCCTTGCGATTCCAGGATGAGCGGGCGCAAGGTAAAAAGCATGTGCCGGATCTCTTTCGTGGTGCGATGGGCCAGTTCCTCGATCTTGACCAGTTCGTTCACGGCGGACTTGGCGTCTTTGTTGAACATACGGCGCGCCAGGTTGATGCGCATGGCCATGGCTGCCACCGATTGGGTCGGGCCGTCGTGCAGGTCGCGCGCCAGTTTCTTGCGCGCTTCCTCGTGGACTTCCATCATGCGCTCTTTTTCTTCGAGGATGTCCTGGTATAAGCGGGCGTTCTGGATCGCGATCACGGACTGGCGGCCGATCATGTCCAGCAGGTCGCAGCGTTCCTGGGTGAAATACTGCGGGTCGGCGTGGGCAAACAGCATGGCGCCATAGACGTTGAATCCGCTGCGCAGGGGGAAACAATAGGCCGCGGTGCAATTGCGCAGGGCGATCATCCGTCCGAGTTCCGGGTCGTAACTGATATTATTCGTCAGGACAGGTTCCCCCTCGTCGAAAACACGTTTCAAGACGCCTTCGCTGCCGTGCAATTGGACGCGCATGTCCGCATTCGTGAGTCGCCGCGCTGAGCCGATGGTCAGTTGGTCGCCTTTGAACAGCAATACCGCGCTGACCAGTTTCTCGTCCTTTTCGGCATCCGGGTCGGGGTTCATAACGGTATAACCCAGGTCGAGGGCCGAGTCGAGCACGCGCCGGTAACTGAGCGTACCGGTCAGGTTGGAGGTCAACTCATAGAGCGCGCGCCAGCGTTCGCTTTCCATGCGCATCCGGCGTTGTTCCTCGTCCATGCGGTGAGCGCGCACCCGCCGCAAATGCTTGATCAGCAGGCGACTCAAGTAGCCAAAGAGCATACCGATGCCCAAAGTGACGAGTACGACCAGCGCAGCCAACCGGATAAAATCTGGCGACCATTCGCCTTTCCAAATACTGGCAATCTCCAGGCCAGAAAACAGGATAGCGATAAGCGCCCCTCCCAGGAAATCGAAATAGATTGCCCCGCTCAAAATGGGCAACATCCCTGCCCATAGCGCAGGGCTTGCAAGCCCCCCTTGCAACCAGAAGAATGCGCCTGTTATCAACAGATCAATCGCCAGGCTGATCTGCCGGTGATATGCAATACGGGCGTTAAGCCCTGCAAATACGCTCATCACCATATTCCATGTGATGAGCGCTGCCAACGGCCAGGAGGTCGCTCCGAGCAACGTTCCTCCAATGGACAACGAAACGACCATGCCCAACAGGGCCAACCAACGCAGGGAAACGGCATACCAGTCAGTAATGTAAGGTGTATCGAAAGTACGCATGTTCTTATGATACCCGAATTTATCCTGCCAGACCTGGGGTAGACCTTACAAGTTGATTACGGATTAGATTTCGTAGCCCATCTTCTCCAGGTATGGGCCAAACCGTCCTGCCAGGACGGCCTGCTGCTCCGGCGAATAGGCCTCGCGGAAACGTCCGATCTTGCCTTTGTAGAAATGCAGACCCTGGCGTTCTTCCGCTGCGCCGGGACGGTACGCTTCGATTACCGCCTGGACCTCCGGCCTGCTCCCGTCCAGGCCAAGGAATTCCACCAGGCGAGCAGTTTCATTATTATAATCCCGTAGCAGGTCTTCATAGCGAGCAACCAGGACTCCCTTTTCAGCCTGCCATCTTTCCCAGATGAGGACATATTCGGCCATGAAGTCCAGGGTCTTCTCGAAATCGCTCAAGTGCGAGAAGGCGTTTGGGCGGCCTTTCGACAACACGCGTTGCCCGAACTCGAAGGCGGAGAGCATGGCGTCGCGCGGGTCGCGGTAAATGTAGGTGATGCGGAGCAGGCCCAGGGTCAGGAGCAGACGCGACCAGGGCGTAGGCGCGGAATGCGCCTTGACGACGAAGGTCTTCCCCGCCAGCGCGGGAATCGTCGCCATCCCCAGCCGTCGCAGGGATAGTACGCCGATATTGCAGTTGACTTCGGTGAGGATCTTTTGCAGGCCGTATTTCTGGCGTATCTCGCGCGCATCCGCGCAGCCGGTGGTTTTCATCAAGTCATGGATCAGGTTGTAATGCCAGCCCGAACCGGCGCGCGGCATCCCGACAGATAGGACGATCATGAACGTTCCTCCAAAGAGTTCCCGGGGGATAGGGTCAGCCTGGTCATGCCGACCAGCAACCCCAAGTTTACCCACATATTCGGTGTAGCGAAAGAGTCCTGTGTAAGATTGTAGAACGAAACGGCCAGCCAGGAGCACAGGCCGGCGACACCCAGGAAGCGCAGCCAGCCGTCCTTGCGCAGGAAACCCAGCGCATCGCCCAGCAGCCCCAGCCAGAAAGCCGCGAACAGGGACAGCCCCAGCAGGCCGCTTTCCGCCAGGATGCGCACGTACAGGTTCTTGGGGTTGGGATACAAGCGGTTGGCCGGGCTGAGTTGGCGCGCAATCTCCGGGACGGTGGTCAGCGCCCAATCGGGCAGGTTTTGGTAAATGTAGAAACCGGAAGCGCCCAACCCCACGCCCAGCCAGGGAGACCGGTCATACGCGCCCAGCGCGCCCCAAGTGTAGGCCGCGCGTGCGCCAGCCGAGTTTTCGATGACAAAATCGGTCAGGCTCTCGGCCTGTGTGTTCCACAGGCGGGTCATGTAGCCTTTTTGACCGAGGATGACTCCCGCGCCGAGCAGCGTCAGCGCCGCCAGCGCGATCAACCCCAGCCGCAGGCCTGCTCCCGCTACCCAGGAGCAGATGCTACTCCCTGAGTTCCGGAAGCCAGCCAGGAACCAGCGCCAGCCGTCTCGCATGACCTGCCCGCCCGCCAGCAGGAAGGTCAGGGCGACTGCGCCGAGGGCCGTAACCAACCCGCCGCGCGAATAGGTCGCCAGCACGAGCAGGCCGCTCGCCGCGAGCAGCAGCGCTTCGAGCCAGCGAAAGCGGGTCAGGTGAATCCCGGTCAAGACCGCCCCAAACAGCCAGGGCAGGTACACAGTGGCGATCTGTCCCGCCAGCCAGGCCGGTTCGTAGGCCAGCCCGGAGACGCGGTTGGTCTTGACCAGTTCGCGCATGGAAAAGGCCAGTTGCCAGTGCGTAACGGTCACTTTGTCCAGCAGGGGCGTGTAAAAGGCCAGGGCCTGCACGGCGCTCCACAGGATGTCCAGCCCAAAACCCGCCAGCAGGAAACGCACGGAAAAGCGCAGGTCAGCCTCATCCTTGTTCATCCAGGCGGCGGACACGAAAAAGGTCAGGCCGATGGCCAGGGTGGCCCAGGCGCGGACGGCGCGGCCCCAATAGGTCTGCCCGCGCAGGGACAGGGGGGCTTCCAGCGCGCCAAAGACGGTCGCGGCCGCCAACGCCAACCCGAAGGCCAACAAGACGATCACGCCGCCCGGGAACGGCGACTGAATCCGCTTGCGCGCCAACTTGACCAGCAGCAAAGGCAGCAACAGGGCCAGCGGGAAAAAGGCCAGCGGGCGCATGTAGGTGGTCTCGCCCAGGCCGGGGAACCAGCGGAAACTGGTCACCGGCAGGCATAGCAGCGCCGCCGCCCACAGGAAGCGCATCAGTTTGTCAGGGCTTTTCGAAGATTCCATGTACGACAATTTCTTGTACCGCCAGGCTCTGCCTGGCCATGAAACGATCTTGGCAAGGCCGACCACAGGTCGGCGGTACGATTTTGCATCGCTTCAACCGCCAGGCATTCGGCGCGGCCGTCTGAAGAACAGCGCCAGCAAAGCGCCCAAGGCCAGGAAGCCGAACGCGCCCGCCAGCAGGTACGCGCCCTGCCCCACGCGGCGCTCGACCGGGATGTCCTGCACCTGGACGGCCTCCGCACGGATGAAGGCATTCAGGCCGCCCTGCGCATCAACCTGCGCCTGGACCTGCTCGGTAAAGGCCAGCGCCCAGGCAGAGGCCAGCGCAGCCGCCCGTTCCGCGTCGCTGTCATCGGCGTAGAAATGCCAGCCCGCCTCGGCCGGCTGGCTGAGGGACAGCGCTCCTGCCCGTAAGGCCGCTACACTGACGCCATTCTCGCCCGCTACCGCTTGCAGCACGGCGTCCGACCAGGCAACCTCTTCCAATTTGCGCGTCTCGCGTTCGAGATAGTAGAACTGCTGGCGGTCGGACTCTTGCGGCCAGGCTTCTTCGAGGTTGAAATCCACGTTGACGGTAGCGCGGGCGCGGTAAGGCGGCGGGAAAATGGCATAGACTACTGCGCCCAAGAGCGCGCCTGCCAAAGCGCCCAAGACCCAAAAGCGCCAGGCTTTGAGAAGGCGGATGAGATCGTCAAGGGAGGGGGGGGAGAAGAGGAGGTTCATGGGGGGAGGTGTAATGCGTAAAACGTAATTCGTAAGGCGTGTCTACCTGTCTGCCTGTGTACCTGATATGTGGCCGAGGCGTCGGTTGCGCAATCGGAGCCAAAGGGGGGCAATAAGTTTCCTGAAGTAATATTTTGCCACAAGGATCGAGAAGAAACTGCCGCCGTCGCGGTAGTGGACGCGCAGCATCTCCGGCCAGCAACGGTCGTCGGCGGCTATTGTCTTGCCGGAGGTGTGCAGTCGGAAGTTCGCCCAGGCCTGCCCGGGCAGGTAGCGCAGGGGGGCGCGGCGGGCGATCCGCACCCACAGGTCGTAGTCCATGGCAAAGTAGAAAGTGGGATCGAGCGGCCCGACCTCGCGCCACAAGTCCGCGCGGAAGAAGGTGGTCTGCTGCGGGATGTGGACGTAGCCCCGCCGCAGGCGGCGGTAATCGGTCTGTGCGGCGGAGAACTGGCCGAGGCGTTTGCCGCTTTCGTCGATGAAATTGGCGTCCGCATACACCAGGCCGACTTCGGGGTTTTCGACCAGGAATTTCACCGCCGCCGAGACCGCGCCGGGTTGGTAGGTATCGTCCGAGTTGAGCCAGGCCAGGATTTGACCCGAAGCGCGCGCGAAGCCCTTGTTGAGGGCGTCGGTCTGCCCCTGGTCCTTTTCGCTCACCCACCAAGCCAGTTGGCCCGCATACTTCTTTATGATGTCCAGGCTGCCGTCCGTGGAACCGCCGTCCACGATGAGGTACTCGATGCGCGGATAGTCCTGCGCCAGCACCGAGCGGATGGTGTCTTCCAGGAAGGCGGCCTGGTTGAAGGAAGGGGTGACAATCGAAACGAGCGGCAGGTCAGTAGAGGTCATGGCTGGTCGAGCGGATGTTCGAGGTCGAAGATCAGGTATTCGGGCGTCTGTTCGAGGATCGGGTACGAGGAGGACAGGCGCTCCATCAAATCCGGCTGGCGCTCGAATTGGTTGAAGTTGGTGATGACGAAATAGCGCTTGCCGGTGATGCGGTCGGCAAAAATCTCATCGAAAGTTTTGGCCTTGCCTGCCAGTTCCCGCAGGTTCTGGTCGCCGGTGGTCGGCCATTCGTCCACGTACTGCCAGCCCCAATATTCCAGGCGGTTGCCGTAATCTTGCGTCAGTCCCAGGACAGGGGTGGTATGGCCGAGGATGTCGCCCAGGTCAGCCCAGAACTGCGGTTCGGCGCGGTAATCGTCCTTGACCAGTTCGACGCGCACGGCCCACATTTCCGCGCCCACGCCCAGCAGCAGGATGGTCGCCACCGCCAGGCGCGCCCAGATGGAGCGACCATTGACCTGCGCCAGCGCCCCGAACAGGGTCTTTCCCACCACCGCCAGGGAGGGGGCAACGAAGACCATCAGCGGCAACTGGTAATAGTTGTGCGTGCTGATGTGGTACGAAAGCGCAAAGCCGTAGACCAGGTAGCCGAGCAGGGTTCCAAACAACAGGGCGCGTTCCCGTCCTGTCCTGGCAAGGAAGACGCCAAGCAGCGCCAGCAGGAAAGGCCCGAAGCCGAGCGTGTTGCTGATGATGTTCTTCCAGCGCACGTAGAAACCGGGATCGACCCACAGGCTGGGAAAGAAGCGCAATCCCATCGCCAGTTCCACGTCTTGGGAGATGTACAGTCCATTCACCATGTAGACGAGCGTCGGCAGCGCCGTGAGCAGCGCCAAAGCCCAGGCTTGCCGGTCCTTGATGGCGGCTTTCCATCCGCGCGCCGACAGGAGCATCAGGGCGAACCCGCCCAGCAAGGGGAAGACCGCTACGTTCTTGACGAAAATCGCCAACCCAGCCAGCAGCCCGGCTGCGACCGTCCATTTCCAGGTGCGCGCATCCAGCCAGCGCTCGAAGGCCCACAGCGCGGACAGGGTCAGCCCGACCATCAACGGATCGGGCTGGAAGGCACGACTGGCGATGACGCCGAAGTCCAGGAACAGGTAGTAGAGCAGGGCCACCAGCGCGCCGTCCGCCGAGGCGACGCGCCGGGCCAGCGCGTACAACGCCAGCCCGCCCAGCAACCAGGCCAGGGAAGCGATTAGACGACCAAACCAGAGATGCTCACCGAATAGCAAGTATAGCCCAGCCGTCAGGGTCTCGATGACGGGCGGTTCCACGTCCGCTTTGGCCTGCCACTGTTCGATTGCCATTTCGCGCTGCCAGTCGGGGACGCCGTCTGCGTACTGGTAGTACATGCCGCGCGCCTTGATGGCCGAGAACAATTGGCGCGTGGGGTTGAAGTCCAGCGGCAGGTCGGTCAGGTCGAACAGGCGGATGCCGAGGCCGAGCGCGAGGGCCAGCAGCGCGAGCAGGGTTACCAGGCGGGGCTTGC
Organism: Chloroflexota bacterium; assembly: GCA_049323115.1. Taxonomy (GTDB): domain Bacteria; phylum Chloroflexota; class Anaerolineae; order Anaerolineales; family Villigracilaceae; genus JAABUE01. The sequence goes on along the minus strand of JBMOMP010000116.1, from coordinate 2,786 downwards.
CCCAGAAGGATGAAGTCGTTTCTTCCATAAATTCACTACCACTCCGAATCAGGATAGAACAAGTCAGCGGTCTCCCCGCAGGCCTGCCGGATGCGCTCGATCTCGTCCACGCCCAGGCGCTTCTTCCAGTTGTCCAGGTTGGCGCGGCTGTCCAGTTTAACGGCGTGGACCTTTTTCTTCGACAGTTCGGTCGGGTTTTCGGAACTGCTGGCGTTTAGGATGGTATGCTCCACCTGTGGAGTGAAGGGCAGGCCAAGGGCTTCGTAGAGCGCACGATAGCCGGGGACGGGGTCGCGGGAGAGGTCCTCGTGGCGGAGGACGATGAAAGACGGGTACCGGTCCACGGTCCGGGCAACGACGCGGTAGACCATCCGCCACAACAGCGCGGCCTGGCCGATGAGGTCGTCCGCGGGCATGGCTTCCATCGCGGCGCGGTCTTCTTCCAGCCAGTCGCGCATCAGCAGGGGCTGGTCGAGCAGGTCGCGGAAGTCGAACGGCCAGCCCAGGCGTTTGAGGCTGCTGGCGAAGGCGGCCGGGTGGCGCACGGTGACGACCACGCGGCAGCCCAGCCGCGCGGCAAACCAGGGCGTGGAGAAGACCGCGAAAGGGTCCTTGAGCAGCGGACGCTGACGGAGCAGCCGCCCGCGCAGGAAGACCGCAAAGTCGCGCCCCATGCGCAGGACGTCTTTGCGGGAGCGCAGCGCGCGCACCTCGCGCCACAGCCCGTAGCGGAAGGCCAGCGTCTCGCGGAAGGCCGGCAGGTAGGCGGATTCGTTCTCCTCGCACAGGTAGGTGTACCATTTTTCGACCGGCGCGCCCAGCACGCCTGGCCTGTGCCAGGCGTTGAGCGGCTCACTGATGTAGGCCGTGCGCGGGTTGGCGGCTAACATCTTGCCGACCCAGGTGGTGCCGGTGCGGTGCGCGCCCGTCACCAGGATGGGAGATTGTTCGCTCACGGCTGCGCCTCGCTTGGATGCCGCAAATCGTAAATGACGTACCCCTCGCCCTGCGCATAGACGGGGTAACCAGCCAGCAGCGCCTGTAGTTCAGGCTGGCGGGCAAAATCGTCCATGTCGGCCACCAGGAAATAAGCCTTCTTCCCGGCCATCTTCTCGAAGAAAGCCTCGAAATCGCGCCCGCCGCCAAGCACTTGCGCCCGGTAAGCGTCTCCCGAAGACGGCCAGACGGCGGCGTCCACCCAGCCCCAATACGCCAGCCGCAGGCCGTAGTCCTGGCTCAGGGCGACCACCGAAGCCTCCCGCCCCAGCGCCGCGCCGATCTCTTCCCACCAGGCTGCCTGCGGGCGATAGTCCACGGCTTTCATTTCGTTGCGGACAGACAACACGACGGACAGAAGACCGTAGGCCAGGACGGCGACCAGCGCGCCCCGCCTCCAAACCACGCCCCGGCCTGTCTCCGTTTCCGAGGCTCCTTGCGCTGCCCAGGCCGCGAACCGCTCCCCCATCCCCGCCAGCGAGAGGGCCGCAATGGGGATCAGCGGCAGGCTGTAATAATCGTGCGTGGAAATGTGATAGTTGAAATATAGCCCGAAGGACAGGTAGGCGATCCACAGCCCGGCCAGGAACGCGCGCGCCCGGCGCTCCCGCATGAAGAACAGCCCCAGCAGCGCCAGGGCGAGACCCAAACTGCCCAATACCGCCATGACCTTGTTCTGCCATCCCAGGTAGAACAAGGGGCTGGCCAGCAGGGCAGGCACGAAGCGCGAGTTCACCTCCTCGCCCAGGTAATTGGACGCCAGTCCGCTGGACAATGCCCAGGAGAGTCCCGGCAATGCGCCCAGGGCGGCCATGACCCAGACCTGCGGATCCCGCAGCAGGTCGCGGGTGCGGAAACGACCAAGCGCCGCTCCCAGCGCCCCGCCGATGACGAAGAAGGCCGCCGTCAGTTTGACGTAGATCGCCAATCCGCCTACCAGGCCGGCGAGGATGGCAAAGAGCCAGGAGGTTCTTGCTCCTTTTTTCTCTCCGGGAGCAATTTCTTCGAATGTGGAACGTGGAACGCGGAACGTAAAACGTAAAACGTAAGGGGACGCGGCCCAGCGGACGACCAGCCACCAGAACGCCAGCACCAGCATCACCATCAACGGGTCGGGCTGGAAACTGCGGCTGGCGAAGACGCCGTAGGGTGTTAACAGGTAAAAGGCTAATGCCAGCAGCGCGCCGCCGGGCGAGAACAACGCACGCGCCAGAAGGTACAGGAAGGCGCCGCCCGCCAGCCAGAACAAGGCTGCATACAGGCGCGGCAGCCACAACTGTTCGCCGGTGTAGCGGTAGGAGAAGGCCGCCAGGTTTTCCATGATCTCCGGCTCGACCGTCACTTTGGACTTCCATTGCTGGATAGCCAGCGTGCGCTGCCAGTTGGGCAGGTCCCAGCGCGCCTGGTAGTACATGCCGCGCGCCTTGACCGCCGAGAACAACTGGCGCGTGGGGTGGAAATCCAGCGGCAGGTCGGTCAGGTCGTACAGGCGGATAGCCAGTCCCAGCCCAAAGAGCAGGAACAGCGCCAGGCCGGTCAGCGAGCGCGGGAAGGATCTCTTATCCATGCGAGGGGGTATTGTAACAGATTCAGAAGTTGCATAACGCGGAATTCATTAACCAGGACGGCATGTGGCGTATGACATTAAATTTTTTGTTAGCGTGCCAAAGCGAAGGGATGCGCCCTTGATAAAAATTGGCTCCTGCGAGTAACCTCGATGTCTCAACACCGCCGCAAGGCGAACACCGGGAGACCCATACGAGCCAACTGATCCTGATGATAGCGAAAAT
>JBMOMP010000115.1:0-4518 GCA_049323115.1 Chloroflexota bacterium | reverse complement strand
CGGAAGGGGCGTAAAAACTGGTCACAGCGTTTTCGGCATCGCGGATGTCACAAGCGGGGATTTTACAACCACGTTACGAAGCGATAATGTTCCAGGCAGGTAAGATGGACTATAATGGAGAAAAAATTGACACGGGAGAAAGCGTATGCCTTTCGCTGTCGGTGAAAATGTCGGCGCTTATCGCATCCTGGAGCAGTTAGGCCAGGGTGGGATGGCGACCGTCTATAAAGCGTATCACGCGGCGCTGGACAGGTACGTAGCGCTCAAGGTTTTGCATCCGGCCTTCCATGAGGATAAAACCTTCACTGCCCGTTTCCAGCGCGAGGCGCGCGTGGTGGCCAAACTGGAGCATCCCAGCATCGTGCCGGTCTACGACTATGCTGAGCATGAAAGCCGCCCGTACCTGGTGATGAAATACATCGAGGGCGAAACGCTCAAGTCGCGGCTGGCGCAGGGACCGCTGGATACCGGTGAGATCAACCGGGTAGTGGAGGCGGTCGGCTTGGCGCTTGCGTATGCCCACAAGCAGGGCATTCTGCACCGCGATATCAAGCCCTCCAATGTTTTGATCGCCACAGACGGCCAGATGTACTTGGCAGACTTTGGCCTGGCGCGCATCGCCCAGGCGGGGGAATCCACGCTTTCGACCGATTCCATCATGGGCACGCCGCAATATATCTCACCGGAGCAGGCGCGCGGGGACAAGGACCTGGACGCAGGCACGGATATTTATTCGTTCGGCGTCATGTTGTACGAAATGGTGGTAGGGCAGGTGCCGTTCAGCGCCGATACACCTTTCTCTATCATCCACGATCACATCTACACGCCCTTACCCTTGCCGCGCGTTGTCAATCCCGATGTGCCAGAAAGCGTCGAGCGGGTGCTGCTCAAGGCGCTGGCCAAAGACCGGAACGACCGTTACGCCGACGTGGCTGCAATGGTGACGGCTTTCAAGGAAGCGTTGAGCACAACCGGCATCCCTATGCAAGGCCCCGGCCTGACTTTGCCTGCGGTTACGGCGAAGCAAGGGGAGGAAAGTGAGACCGTGCGCGCAGCAGAGATTGGCAAACCACCTGCCGAGCCTGGCAAAAAAGCGCCCAAGAAGAAACGCTCTCCCTGGCTCTTCGTAGCCGCAGGCGTGTTATTGACGCTCTGCTGCCTCTTCGTGTTCATTGCCACGCGCGATGATCGTCAGAACCTGCTCCCCGGCAAGCAGCCTACCTCCACCCGGCAGGTGGTGGACACCCCTCCCAAAAAGGAACCTACGCCGCCGAAACCCGAGCCGGGCGAGATGCCGCCCGCAGTGCAGGAAGCCCAGCGCAAGGTGGATGAAAACCCCGAAGACCCGGTTGCACATCTGGAACTGGCCTTGGCGTTCTGGGATGCCAACATGCCGCGCTCTGCCTACGAGACGTTGAACCATGCCGCAGAGTTGGCGCGCGGCGACCGGGGCTTCCTGATCGAGGCCGGCAATCGCTTCCATGAGCGCCAGGCCTGGATCGCCTCGGCAACCATGTACTTTCGCTTCATCAAACAGGCCGGGCCGGACGGGGAGGTCCCGGAGGAAGTACGCAACAACTTCCATGAGGCCGTCTATAAGGCCGCCCCGCAACCGGAGTTGGAGATCACCTTGCCTTTTGTCGAAGAGGTCCTGAAATTGGACGAACCGATCGGCCTGGTAGCGCAATCGCGGTTCTCCTACTACAATGGCAGGCCCGAGGATGCTTGGGCTTACCTCAACCAGGTCAAGCGCCTCAAGCCCGGTTTCTTCGAAGCCTCGTTACTCGAAGGGGAATACATGGTAAACGAAAAACGGTACGAGGAAGCAAACGCGATCTTACAGCCCCTGACTGCCGACCCTGCTGCGCCGGAATGGATCCGGGTCATGGCGAAGGATTTGCTCGGCCGCATCCCCTGACGTTACACTTTCCTCAATATGTGTCACTGCGAGGGCGTCCTTCCCGAAGCAGTCACCTGGCAAAGGAGAACAATGCGTACCCCCATCGTTGCTGGAAACTGGAAAATGAATAAAACCGTCGAAGAGGCCCGTTCGCTGGTCTTCGATATGAGCCAGAAACTGCGCCCGATACAGGGCGTGGAGAAAGTGCTTTGCCCGCCCTTCCCGGCCTTGCTGGCAGTCTCGGCCATGTTGCAGGGCACCGACATCGGCCTGGGCGCGCAGAACCTGCACTGGGAGGAGAAAGGCGCCTTCACCGGCGAGGTCGCGCCTAACATGGTGGCCGAATTCTGCCAGTACGTCATCATCGGCCACTCCGAGCGCCGCGCCTGGTTTGGCGAAACCGACGAGACGGTGAACAAGAAGGTGCGCGCTGCCCTGGCGCATGACCTGACCCCCATCGTCTGCGTGGGCGAGACGTTGGACGAATACGAATCAGGCCGGACGGGGGAGGTTGTCCGCCGCCAGATCAGCCTCGGCCTGGCGGACGTGGATCCCGCCAAAGCCGCGCGCTTGGTTGTCGCCTACGAACCCGTCTGGGCCATCGGGACAGGCAGGGCGTCCAGCGGCGAGAACGCCAACGCCGTTTTAGCGGATCACATCCGCCCGGCGCTGGCGTCCCTGTTTGGCGCGGAAACGTCCCAGGCCATCCGCATCCAATACGGCGGCTCAGTGACGGCCGCCAACGCCGCCGAATTCTTCGGCCAGCCCGAAATCGACGGCGCGCTGGTGGGCGGCGCCAGCCTGAAAGTGGACGAATTCGTCGCCATCGTGCAGGCGGCCGCCAACGCGAAATAGTCGGGGGACTGGGATACAGGTGACGCGGATGTACGGAAATCCGTGAAAGCCGAAATTTTCCGTAGCCTCCGCGTCATCCGTGTCCGATAGCATGGCAGCCTTTTCATCCTTCGACGGCCTGCTGTGGTTCCTGCTCATGTTGGCACCGCTGATCGTCCTGCAGCGTCTCCTCCACCGTGAGATGCAGGCTGCCTTGTACATTGCCTCGGGGGCCAACGCCCGCTTGACGATGGCGATCTTCTCCCTATTGTTCTTCCCCGGCGTTCTCTTGCACGAATTCAGCCATTTCATTACCGCCAAATTGCTGGCCGTACCAACGCGCGGCTTTTCGGTCATCCCGCAGATGATGCCGGAGGGCTACCTGCGCATGGGCTACGTGGAAGTGGCCGAGACGGACATCGTGCGCGATTCGCTCATCGGCGCGGCACCGCTGGTGCTGGGCAACCTGGCGGTGGCTTATATCGCCATCCAGCGCCTGCACCTGTTCCCGCTCTGGGACGTGCTGCGCAATGGGCAGATGAATTTATTTTGGATGGGGATTACCCTGCTGCCGCAAGTCAAAGATTTCCCCTTGTGGTTCTACCTGACCTTTGCCATCAGCAGTACCATGCTGCCCTCGCAATCGGACCGCCATGCCTGGCTGCCGCTGGGCTTGTCGCTGGTGGTGCTGCTCGCGCTGGCGCTCTTTGCCGGGGCCGGGCCGTGGATGCTGGCGCGCCTGGCGCCGCCGTTGAACCAGTTCCTGCAATCGGCGGCCACCTTGTTCGGCTTGAGCGCCCTGGTGCATGGAGTGCTGGTGCTGCCGGTGGCGCTCATCCACAAACTGCTGGCGCGCTGGGTGGGCTGGGACGTGCGTTAGATCGGCGGCGCGGTCAAGACGTGGGCGGGACATGTCAGGTTTTGGCCGCTGTCACCATTTTCGCGGCGCGCTTCCCTTTTCGATTTCTTCCTTTGCCCTGGCAAGCGTCTTGTTCCACAGGTCGAGAGTCTCCTGGCCGATGCGGGCGTCTGCTTTGGTGACTTCTTCGAGGTCAACCTGGTAATTGCTGAAACCGCGCAGGCAGAAAAAAAGAATGGCAAAGATATCGTCGATGTGTTTGTTGGATCTGCCTTCGTTCCATGCCTGCAATTTTCCGATGATAATGTCAGCGGGTTGGGCGACCAGGATTCGAACGGTTCATTGTTTTCGTCGGTGAATATCTCGCGTATGCGGCGGTTGAACGCGAGTTGATATGTTGTCATTGCTGCTGGCCTTGACCCGGCGCACATCCCAGGGAGCCACCCAGGAAGTGTGCTGCTCGACGCCGCCGCCTACGTCCCCACCAACCGGCTCGACCTGTCCCGCTTCAAGCCGGACTTCGTGCCGGTCTCGTTCTACAAGATGTTCGGCTGCCCCACCGGCCTGGGCGCGCTGATCGCCCGCAAGGGGGCGCTGGGCAAACTCCACCGTCCCTGGTTCGCCGGCGGGACGATCACCGTTGCCTCGGTGCAGGGCGACAAATACTACCTGGCCGACGGCGCAGCCGCCTTCGAGGACGGCACGCTCGACTACCTCGACATCCCCGCCATCGAGATCGGCCTCAGGCACATCGAATCCATCGGCTACGAGGCCATCCACGAGCGCGTGCGCTGTCTCACCGGCTGGCTGCTGGACAACCTGACGCAGATGAAACACAGCACCGGCGAACCGCTGGCGCGCATCTACGGGCCAACCACGACCGAAGGGCGCGGCGGCGCGATCACGGTCAATTTTTTCAACCGGG
>JBMOMP010000114.1:0-38910 GCA_049323115.1 Chloroflexota bacterium | reverse complement strand
GGGGATCGAACGTAATCGATTCGCAAAACGGACTGGCCGGCGGGGCGGCCAGTCCGTTGGCAGGCCCCGGAGAGGAGGTCGCCGGGGCGTTGCTGCAAGGTTGGGTCAGGATTCGATCGGGTCGTCAGGGTGCGCTTCGTTCCACAGGGCGATGATGTCTGCCTCGCTCTTGCCGATGTTCTCGGCGTTGCGCCACTTGCCGCGGAATTCGGCGTTCAGGCGCTTCTTCAAGGCCGGGTTCACCCGCACGTCCACCTCCACCGAGCCGTCCTTCTTGCCGGTCGGTTTGAAGTGCGTGCCGTTGGGCAACTGGACGATGCGCCCGGCTTTCAGGCCCTGCTCTGTGGCCCGGTCCAGCGCGGTGAGCACGGCCAGCACCGAACTTATGCTCTCGTTCGAGCCTTCGGTCAACTGTTCGATCAATTCGTCCCCGGTCAGGGGTGTGGCGGGTTCCAGGCGCGGCCCAAACTCCACCCAGGCTTGAATCTTCTTAGCCATTTCATGTTCTCCTTTTCTGACGGAAGATGTTTTTCGCGGGGGCGTCTTTGGGTTACCCCCTGCGTTATAAATATTGTAGGAAAGATGCAGCGTAAAGTCAACTTACAGTTTTGTAAGGAAAGCGGGGCGGGTTACAAACCCGCCCTACAGGAAGCAGCCCACTTTCTCACAAAGTGATGCCCATACTTGACAGCCGTGCTATACTTTTATAAAGATGGTCCCCTGAATTCTCTTCGATGCAAAACAGGCCAAACGGTTGTTCGTTCGTAATGGAGGCGAGAATGCCTGCGTCATTCAAATGGAGTGAGTTGGTCGGGAAGATACCGGGATGGGTCAAGGCCGCCTTTGGCCTGATTGGGGCGATTGCTGCCACGGTGGTGGCCTTCCGGGAGAACTGGTATCTCTACAGCACGGTCACGGTCATCCTGGTGCTGGTGTACGCATTGGGGGGCAGCCTGTACCTCCTGCTGGCGCGCAAGCCTTCCCGATCCAGGCAGAAAAAGTGGCTGTATACGTTCGAGAAACAGCGCCCCTGGGCGTTCGTGGGGTTGGCGGTCGTCTGTTTGGTTGGGGCGGGCTTGCTGGCTGCGCAGCCCACCCGCCAGGTGGCGATGTATGCCTTCGCGGGAACGCCGACGCCGGTCCCGCCGCCTCGCGTGGAAAGCGCGGATGTGTTGATCGCCGAATTCGACTCGCGTTACGCCACCCGGACGTTGGATGTAGCCCACCGCCTCGAGATCGACCTCGAGGAGCGCCTCCATTCATTCGGCATGGACGACATCGAAGTGCAGGTGCAGTCCCAGCCGGTCGCCAGCGACGCCGAAGCGCAGGCGGCGGTCAACGATACCGGCAGCAAGGTGGTCATCTGGGGCTGGTACGATGATGCGGGCATCCAGGTGCGGGTGTTCTTATCGGGGGGCGAGCAGGCCGGGGCTGAGTTGACGCGCACACAGGAGATCCCGCTGGCGATGGGCGGGGAGGCCTCCTCCGGACTTTCCTTTGTGGTCAAAGATGTCCTGCCGGAGAACGTCTCCTTCCTGTCCCTGTTCGTGATCGGTCACCTGAAATACCTCTCGAACGATTATGAAGGCGGTCGCCGCGCCTTCAACGCTGCCATGAACAATATGCCGGAGACGGTTGCCATCGAAAACGAGGCCATCCTGCATTTCTTCCAGGCGCGCCAGATGGATATGGCCGGGGCGGATGTAACGGATGTCATCTGCGAATATGCCAGCGCTATCGAACTCGACCCCACGTTTGCCGAGCCGTATAACAACCTGGGGGTCATCATGGGCCGCTTGTTCCCGTTGGATTCCTATACCGGGCGGGAACTTCCCTCCAAGGCCTGCGCCTGCCTGGAGGAGGCTGGCCTGGAGCAAGAAACCTATATGGCTCCCGAGATGCTTTATCACCGCGCCCTGGATTTGGACCCGAACCTGACGATTGCGGAGTTCAACAGCATTGCCTATCAGTGGAAGAATGTACCAGGCGAAACCTGGTACGTGGAGCCTCTCGAAGACATCCAGCGGCAGGACCCCTCCATCCTCGGAACCTATATCATCCTCGGGATCGTAGACGATGCGGCCGGCAAGCCTGCCGATGCGATCAAGATGTATGAAGCGGGAATAAAAGTCGACCCCAAGAATGCGCTGCTGCACTTCAACCTGGGGCAATTGTACTTGTCCCATGAAAAGGATGAAGCCAGGGCGGAGGAAGAGTTCCAGACTGTCCTGGCGCTCGCCCCCGACGATCTGGAGGTGCGGCTGGCGCTCGCGAATTTGTATTACGGGCAGGGCGAACTGGAGCAGGCTCTTGGGCAGGTTGATTTGATCCCCGAGGCCGGGGAGGACGAAGTTTCAACCGTTTTGCCGCTTCATCGGACCGCCCTGATCCTGCGTTCGGCGATCCTGTTCGAGCAGGGTCAAACGGCGCAAGCCATCCAGGTCTTGAAAGAGTCGACCCAGGATCAATATGGGCGCTCATTCGAATACCTGTTGCTTGGTTTGTTGGAGCAATCGGCAGGCAGGCAGGCGCAAGCGAGGGACAATTTTGCCAACCTCGGGTTTTATGACAGTTCATTGGAGGATACGAACGATACCCCTTCGTTTGCCTGGGGTAAATTCCTGGAGTTGTGCTATGAAAACGAAGACGCTTCCACATCGCTCGATGAATGGGCCTTGAACATGCTCCCCGCCAGCGATTGCCTGCCCACGGACATGAAGGCGCGCATCCATGCAGTGTACGACATCTTCCACGACCTTGTGCTTGATCGTCGGGTCATCCCGCCGTATGTGGGACACATCCTGGCCTGCCCGTATGTATATTCGTACAACGAAGCGGCCAATGCCTGGGAGTTCCAGACCACCATCCTTTACCGGCTGGTGGGACGCGAAGAGGAGCAGATGCGCCCGCTCACGCAATTCGACGGCCGGTTGTTGATCCGCGAAGAGGAGCCGGAGGTCTCGCACCTCAACCGCCTGGTGGTGCAAGCGGTCTTATCGGATGGCTCGATCCGCACCCTCGAGCCGCGAACGGAGGCCTTGAAACGCCAGGATGCGGACTATGTTGTATTGCGCCAGGGGGAGGAAATACTCGTCACGTGGGCTGGCTATCCCATAGACGGTGAGGTGGAACAATGGCGGGTGGTAGCGACCGGGTACTACGAACCTGTGTATAAGTAGGGGTGGGTTACAAACCCGCCCCACCTAATCGGCTGGCGCGCGCAGTTCGGCGGGCTGTTCGGCCTGCGAGAGGGTGGGTTCGCGCTGGTCGAAGCCGAAGCGCTCGAAGATGTCGGCGTACCGTTCGATGATCTGCTGGCGGGTGAAGCCCATCTCCTCGTAGGAGTAGGCGTGATCGCTCCTGAAGGTCAGCGTCTCTTCGACGGCTTTGTCCACGATCTGGTCGAGGGTGGGCTGGTCGGGGTAGCCGAACTGCTCGTAGAAGCCGCGGATGACGCCCTCGGGGTTTTGGATCAACTCGTCGTATCCCAGGATCAGGTGGCGGGGCGAGGGATGCGCGTCCAGGTAACGCAAGGGGTGGCGGTACCAGTGCTGGGTCAAATCCAGGATTTCGTCCAGGTAGAAGTATCCATCCCCCGGATCGGTGGACTGGCGGCGGGCGTAGTTGATCCACGAGACGGTGGAGGGCAGCATGTCGAGCGGGTTGCGGACGAGGTAGATGATGCGCGCGTCGGGGAAGAATTCGCTCAACGTTTCGATTTTAGGACTGAAGGCCGGGTTCTTGGCAACGAAGTATTTCGCGCCGCTGGCGTACAGGTGGCGCTGGAGCATGGACTTGTAGAAGCCCATGACGCGGCGTTTGTGTTCGGGGGGGAGGGCTGCGTCGAAATGGATGTAGTCCGGCAGTTCGTCCATGAAGGGGAACAGGTAACTGATGAAGTAGCCGTCCCAGTCCTGGAAATGGATGTTTTCGTCCTCTTCGGGCTTGAAGAAGGAGATGGGGTGGATGCGGATCTTGCCGAGCGTGGCGCGGTCGAAGGCGAACAGCAGGCGATGGAGGTGGCCGCCCAGGCGGTTGTCGAGCCGGGCGACGAATTGGGTGATCTTCTTCTGCGTAACGGACGGCGCCAGGTAGATGTCCCAGATGGTCAGGCTGGTGAAGTTGTCGTCGCGCGACAGGAGGCGGTGCAGGAAGGTGGAGCCGCTGCGGAAGTTGCCCAGGATGAAGAGCGGCTTCTCCACCGGCTGTTGCTTGTAGGCGGGGAAGAGGAGGTCGTCCAGCCAGAAGAAGAACCAGTGCGCCAGTCCGCCCAGCGGCCAGACGATGTAGAACAGGATGAGGAAGATGAGACGTTTGCGCGTCAGGCGGGCGGGCGTGCCGCGCCAGCCGAAGAATGAACGGTAGAACATGCGCCAGAACAGGTGGAAGTTGTAGGACATGGGCAAAGAGGGTTCCTTGATTTCACCACAGATGAATATGATATTCGGTTCGCAATGGCTTGCATTATCTGTGTTCACCTGTGACTCTACTGCAAAACCCTTGAATTCTCACCACTGAGACACAGCCTGTCCTGGCCGACAGGCCAGGGAGTCACGGAGTTCTTCTTCATCTCTTTCTCGGTGTCTCCGTGTCTCTGTGGTTTGATTTTGGCCTTTTTGCAGTAGACTCACCTGTGTTTATCTGTGGTTTGACACACAAAAAGGCCTTGCGGCCTTTTAGGTCTGGGCTATTCTATCAGATTTCGGTCAATTGGAGATCATTTTTGCTTATTTGGAATCGCCGTGAGCAAACCCTTTTGTACACGGATCAGTCATGTTATTCTCCTGTGATTTCCGGTTGGCTCTTGGGGGCTTTCCGCCTTCGTTTGGGCGCTTCTTCGACCTCGGCAGGTTTCTGCCGGGAAGCGCGCCAGGCCAGCCAGGCCGCGCCTGTCCCGGCGGCAGTGACCAGCACGCCGACGATCCAGCCGACGTACGGGACGGAGCGCAGCAGGGTATAGACCGCCGCGCCGAGCAGGAGGGCTACGATTTTCACCCACAGGGCGGTATCGAATTTGTCCGACAGCCAGGTGAACAGTGCGTAGACCAGGACGATCTTGGAGCCATAGGTAATGAAGAACCATAACGCGGTCATTGCCAGCGCCAGGAGCGAATAGGCCGCGATCCACAAGGCGATGCACAGTTGCCACAGGCCGAGGTAGTTGAGCGCCAGCCCGAACGAGAAGACCAGCGCGCCCAGCAGCGCGCCCAGCGCGAACAGGTTGAAGCCAATGACCAGCGCCAGCAGGCCGATCCCGGTCGTGCGCCAGGGCTGGGCGCGGAAGGGAACGCTGCCCGCTTCCAGCGGGCGGCGCGCCAGCCAAAAGGCCAGCAGGCCGAACAGCGAGAGCACGGTCCATTCGCGGGTCACGTTTATGCCCCAGGCGGCCCAATCCCAGGGCGTTCCTTCTACTGGCGCCTGGGCGCGCAGGCGCGCGCGGGAGATGGGCAGGGTGTGGCTGGAGGGCGTGGCTTCCGGCGCAGGCTTGGGGAGTTCGAAGTGCAGTTCGATGGTCAGTTCCTCGAAGCCCAGCAGGCGCATCAGCCCGTTGTAGAGTTGGATCGGCCCGATGGCGGTGTGCAGGTCGCGCCCCACGCTCCCGTTCAGGCTGGCGTCCAGCGCCAGGGCGAACAGGTCGCGCCGGATGGACGAGTCCTGCTGGCTGGCGATGCCCACACTGAGCGCGTACAGGTCGCGTTCCAGGCTGGCGCCAGGGGCCAGTTCGGTCGTCAGGCCGAGCGCGTAGACGCCGCCCGTGACCGTCCCGCCCAGCATCAGGTTCTGCCCGATCACCAGCAGGCTGCCGTTCACCTCGCCGTTGACCGTCACCTGGTTGCCGAGGATGAAGACGTTGCCGTTCACCGTCCCTTCGATGGAGACGTTCTGCCCGACCAGGACGACGTCGTAATCAACAACCGTCCCGCCTGGGATGGTATCGCCGTAGACGATGCCCTGCGCCAGGGCGGGCGTCGGCAGGGCAAATGCCAGCAGCAGGGCGATTGCCAGCAGGTGGATGGTTTTATGGGCGCGACCTTTCATGGCAGACTCCTGAAGGATCATGTACAACTCTATCCCAAGTATAGCCGTCCTTTGTAAAAAATCAATCACATCTCAGCCATCACCCGCTCGGCGCAATCCCAGCCGGCGTAGAGCGCGCCACCGGTGGAGGGCCCCGCCAGGTAATCGCCGCAGAAGTAGACCGGGTTCTCCTGCATGTCGCGGCGGAAGGCGGCCAGCGCGGTCAGGTAACCGGGGCGGAAGGTCGGTACCTTCTCCGGCCAGCGGTAGACCAGCGTCTCGCCCAGCCGGCCGTTCAGTTCGGGATGCACCTTGAGCGTATCTGCCCGCGCTTTGGCGATGATGGATTCGTCCGCTTCGTCCGGGTCGTAGCGCGCTACAGCCGTATCCACCAGCAGCAGGGTCTTGTCGCCCTGGCGCTGGTCGATGCCCACCGAGCAGATGTACATGTCCTCGCGGCGCGGGATCATCACGCCCGGCACGCCGGGGTCGAAATGTCCGTTCACTTCCTGGAAGATGGAGGCTGTGAAGGCATAATTGACGGTCGGGAAGAACGCTTGCCAGGCCGGGCGCGGCTGCGGGAAGAGTTCCAGGGCGCGGTTGCCCTGCACGGCGACCACGGCGCGCTCGGCTTCGATGACCTGCTGACGGCCTCCCTGTTGGAAGGTCACCGTGACGGAGCGCCCACCCGGATTCACTTCGATGCGTTCGACGCGCGCTTCGAGCCGCACCTCGAGCCTGCTCCCGATTGCCTCGGGCAGCGACCCGATCCCGGAGCGCAGCCCCAGGCTCTTGGTGTTCAGGTAACTCATCATCAGCGCCAGGAAGGCCTTGCGCGAGATGTCGCTGCCGCCGTAACTGCAATAGGTCTCGAAGGTCGGGAAGGCCCAGTATTCGTACATCTCCGGGCTGATGCGTTTGTAGAAGAATTCTTCCAGCGTGTCGTCGTCCGGCCCGGGCACCTGGTCCATGCGGTACATGTTCTTCACCTTCGGCGCGACCGCCAGGAAGTGCGGGATGAGTTTCAGCATGGCCAGGCGCGCCTGGAACGAGACGCCCGTCCAGCGCAGGTACGAGCCGATGGAGACGAAGTTGACCTCGTGCAGTTTCCCGTCCCGCAGGACGACGGTGGGGACGCCGTCGGTGAACATCTGGTAGAGTTGCTCTTGCAGGCCGAGTTCGCTCGCCATCTCCAGCAGGTACTTGTCGCCGCCGGTGACGAACTTGGCGCCGGGGTCTATGCTCCAGCCGTTCCAGTGGATGGTGATCATGCGCCCGCCGACGTGGTCGGCGGCTTCGAGGACGACGACTTCATGCCCGGCCTTTTGCAGGCGGTAGGCGGCTGTCAGCCCGGCAATGCCGGCGCCAATGACGATGATTTTAGACATAGTTTTACTCCTCATGCTTGTTTACCATCTGGCGCGGTGTTCTTCGGCAAAGCCGATCATATCCCTGACCGCGATCTGCTCCCCGTCATCGGCGACGACCTGTCCGTTGTAGCGCCCGAACATCTGATGGACTTCGCTGAAGATGATGCCCAGGTTGGTCGTTGCGGTGCGGTCCTTGAAGGGTGTGAAGGTCAGGTCGAGGCGGCCCTGGTTATCGGTGAAATGCCAGGGTTTCATGTAGTCGCCTGAGGTGTAATCGAACTCGACCTGGCCGAGTTTGTGGATGCGGTTGTCCAGGATGATGGCGTTCTCGCTGGCGGCGGAGAGGTCGCCGAAGCCGCAGCCCAGGTTCAGACCGAGTATGCGGCCATCTGATAGGAAGCCGGAGGCGCTGGCCCAATTCCAGAAGGATTGGTATTCCCACACGCCGCGCCCCCAGTCGAGCGAGCCGAGGCAGGTTTTGGGATCGAGCCTCTCGGTCAAGTCGCCGTATTCGACGTGGCCGCTGGCGGGCAGGCAGTTGACCTTGCGGTTCCAGTAGAAGCGCTTTTTCCCGATGGGGATGACGATGTTCATCGACTCGTAACCGGGCGGCGTCTGCAGATCGATCTCGGCTTCGATGCCGCGCCCGTCGTGGAAGGCAGGCCAGGAGACGGACAGATGCCTTTTGTCCGGGAGCAGGCCGAAGTGGAGTCTGACGCGCGCGTCTTCGAAATGACTGTCGCCCTCGGTGGAGTTGCGCGGCAGTTCGATGCCTTTGCCAAGCGGGATGACCAGTCCCTCCTCGTGCAGGTCGCCGGTCTCGAAGTCCAGCGTGTAGACGAAGATGTTTCCGGCGTAGCCCAGGTCGGCGATGGTGGCGGAGAAGAAGCGGCGCGGGGTGAAGACGGCGTAGTAGTCCCAGCGTTTGACGCGGAAGCGTTGCAGCGGGCGCAGGGCGTAGAAGCGGGCGGACTCGAGGTTGCAGTCCAGCACGGGCTGGCGCGCCCAACCGATCTGGGCGAGGCGTCCATCGGCTCGGAGGAGGGGGCCGGGTTGGGACAGTTCGGTCTGCATGGGAATCTCCTTCAGGTTTGATGGTTTCATGCGCCCTGCAAGGTCTTGATCGCGCTCTCGACAGACTTGCGATCCTTGCTGCTTAATGTCGGGCTGGTAACCCATTGTTCGTACAGGGGCAATAGTGGTACAAATCCTGGCAATAAAGCCTTTCCCATGCTGCGAATCACATCGCACAGCACCCAAGCGGCGGCTGGATTTTCGGGCGGGACGTGTCGCTTCATGAACTCGTACACTGGCCCTGCTTCCCCGCGCACAGAGATGCGGATCGCAAAACTGACCGCCCTTTTGACATCCATATCTTCATCCCACAAGAGTTGTTTCGTCAGTTCAAGGCAGCGGGGCGTGTAAAGCGGATATTTCATCGCCAGGCGACCGATGACGGTGACGCCCGCCCGTCGCAGCCATTTGTTTTCGTCCTCCAGCCAACGTGCCATTGCAGCCAGCCACTTTTCCGGCTCTTTGCGCACGATCGGTTCGAGCGCGTCCATGGCAAGGCGGTCGCAATCTTCCCAGGTGAGGCAGTCCCGGCATAGGGTCATCAGCAGGGGAACGACAATTTCGGGATCAGATAATTCCATCGCACCCAGGACCGGCAGGGTTACCACGCGCCCTTCACGACCGTAACTTTCCCATAATAGTCGAGCCAGGGGGATAAAATCAGCCACATGTTTCCTGGCAACTTTGGCAATGGATTTGCTGATTTCTTTGAGCACCGGGACGGGGATGCCAATCGTTTCCTGTTGTTGGCGTTGCTCGGCTTTGATGACGGCGATACTTTTGGGTTCGAACTGGAGCCAAAGGGACCGCAGGCCATTGGCGGTGACATCGGGGGACTTTGGGTCGTAGTTTTCTAACAGTTCGCCAACGTGTTTCGATATGTCAATACCCATGCACGTTCCTCCTTATCATTGGCGCTGCCCCGGCTGGTGCTTTTCCAGGAAGGCTTTGGCGGCTTTGCGGGTCGTCGGGCTGCTGCTCGCCAGTTGCGCTCCGGCCAGGGACAGGGCTTCTCCCTGATCTTGTTCGGTCATTCCTTCGAAGAGTAGGTCGAAGGCGTTGATGAGGTCGGCTTTGAGCAGGTCTTTGCGGTCTTCGGTATGATGGGTGGCGTCCACATCCAGCAGGCAGGCAATGACTTGCTCGCGCAGGTCGGGCCGGGCTTCCGCGACCAGGTGGATGGTCTGGGCGAAGTAGCGCGCCACCATGATCTTCTCGTCGTCGAGCATGCGCAGGTAGGCCTCCAGGATGGCGTCCAGGCGCCGCTCCTTGTCTACAGCGGCCAGGAAAGCGATGGCCTGTGTGGAACTGGAGCGGAAGAAGCCATTCGGGTGGTCGAGCCTCCCGGCGAAGCGCTCCCAGTAGGGATAGAACAGGCCGGGCTGTTTTTCGAGCGCGCGGAAGAAGACGCGCACACAGTTGTAGCGGTAGGTCTCGTTTTGGGCGAAACAGCCATTCACCAGCAGGTCGCGCAGTTCGGCGCTTTCCAGCGCGGGTCCGACCAGGTCGTAGAGTTCTGGCGGTTCCTTTTGAGTCAGGATGGTTTTTGCAAGGTGGATGTTCATCATTTCCATCAACGAATCTCCTGGCGCAACTGTGCGAGGCAAGTCTCCACCCAAGCTTTATCCAGCCTCGCCAGCCGGTTCTTCTTCAGGTTTTCCTTCATGATCCAGCGCACGTCTTTGTCTGGGCTGAAGAGCCAGCGTTCCATCATTTGCTTTCCTTGCGCGGGCAGGGCAGCGACGACTACGCTCCAGCAGTAGCCCAGTCCCTGGCGCAGGATTTTGAAGTCCTCGTCACGCTGTTGGGCGGCTTCGACGGCGGCGGTGATGCGCTCGAGGATTTCGAGCGCGCGCAGGATGTGGCGTTCTTCCCGCAGCAGCGCCGGTTCGGCCAGCCCGGCGGCGGCCGCGCGCATTTCCAGCCAGTTGCCCGCGCTCCAGGCCTCCATTTTGTCGAGCAGGGTTCCCATATCAGCCTGCCCGATGCGTTGCAGGGCCATGGCCACCGCCTCGCGGATGCGCCAGCGCGGGTCGCAGGCGTAGCCGCGCAGCCTGGGCCACAGGTCGGCCTGTCCCGCGGCGATCAACTTTCCCAGCCCGACCACGCCGCAGAAGGCCAGGAAACCGTCGGGTGTGTTCACCGGGGCGCGCGCCGGATCGAAGGCCAGGAAGTGTTCGAAGCGCGCGCGGTCGCCCAGGTCTGCCACGACCTGGGCCAGTTCGAGATTGCCGCGCGGGCCGGGCAGACCGGATTCTGCGCGCAGGTAAGCGTCCCAATCGTCCAGGTTTCCGAGGATGCGGCGATACTCGTCCGCTTTGCTCATTGCGTCACCACGATTTCCATGAACAGCGCATCGCCGAACGCCTCGCCGTCCGGCCCGAAGGCCTGCCACGCGGACTTGTACGTTCCCGGCGCTGTGGGCGCGGTGAAGGTGATGCGGATAATGGTTTGCATCCCGGCGCGGGCGGGATAGAGCGCCTGCTCGGTCGTTGCGCCCAGCGGTTCGCCGCCGACGAATTTCAGGCGGTAGCGCGCGTCCCAGTTGCAGGAGCCGTTATTCTGCACCAGCCATTGCTTGTCTATGCTGGCGCCGGGTGAGACGGCGCTGCCGTCGGGGATGGTCAGGTCTTCGAGGAAGGCCAGCCCGTCCGTGCAGGGCGGGGTGGGGGTGGGGATGACGGTCGGTTCGGGAGGCGGGGTGAAGGTGGGGATGACGGGCTGCTGCCCCAGGATAGCGGGGCCGGTGGGCGGGGCGGCTTTGGGGGCCAGGAAGGGCGTGGGGGTGGGCGTGGGGGAGCAGGCCTGGAGCAGGAGGAAGGCCAACAGGATGGCTGACAGGCCCGGGCGCAGGTCGAGGCGGGGCGGAATCAAAAGGACACGGCAGCGCGGAGTATCCTGGTTTCTCTGCATGTCCGTGTCCTTGTCGCTTGTGTATTGGTTCAGGCTTCGTCTTCGGCCGGCCCGCCGTCGTCTTCGCCGCCGCCCAGGGGCAGCACCAGTTCACCGCCCAGCGCTTTCTGGCGGATGGTGGTCTCGATTTCGAAGGCCAGGTCGGGGTTCTGGCGCAGGAATTCTTTGGAGTTCTCGCGTCCCTGGCCGAGGCGCACGTCGCCGTAGGAGAAGAAGGCGCCGCGCTTGTCCACGATTTCCAGTTGGGCGGCCAGGTCGAGCAGGTCGCCGGCCTTGGAGATACCTTCGTTGTACATGATGTCGAATTCGGCGGTGCGGAAGGGGGCCGCGACTTTGTTCTTGACCACGCGCACGCGCGTGCGGTTGCCGATGATCTCCGCGCCGACCTTGATGGACTGGATGCGGCGCACGTCCAGGCGCACGCTGGCGTAGAACTTGAGCGCCTGCCCGCCGGTGGTGGTTTCGGGGTTGCCGAACATGACGCCGATCTTCTGGCGCAGTTGGTTGGTGAAGATGACGGCGGTCTTGGTCTGGTTGATGGCGCCGGAGAGTTTGCGCAGCGCCTGGGACATCAGGCGGGCGTGCACGCCCATAGTCGGGTCGCCCATGTCGCCCTCGATCTCGGAGCGCGGCACGAGCGCGGCCACCGAGTCGATCACTACCACGTCCACCGCGCCGGAGCGCACCAGCGTTTCGGTGATCTCGAGCGCCTGTTCGCCGGTGTCGGGCTGGGAGACCAGCAGGTTGTCGATGTCCACGCCCACGCGCGCCGCGTAGACCGGGTCGAGGGCGTGCTCCATGTCAATGAAGGCGGCCGTGCCGCCCATTTTCTGGGCTTCGGCTACGATATGCTGGCAGATGGTGGTCTTGCCGGACGATTCCGGGCCGTAGATTTCGGTGATGCGCCCACGCGGAACGCCGCCCACGCCCAGGGCTATGTCCAGGGACAACGAGCCGGTGGGGATGACTTCGGTCGCCATGCTGTGGGCTTCCCCCAGGCGCATGATCGAGCCGTCGCCGTAGCGTTTGATGATGTCGCCGACGGCTTTGTCTAACACGGCCCGGCGGCCTTCGTCCATTTGGGGGGCGTCCTGTTGAGATTTGCGTGCCATAGGGTTGTCTCCAAATCCAGCGTAATAGGCTTGATAAAGTATGCGCAGAGTATAGCACAGATGTTCGGTTCGTCAAGAGGCGTTCCCGGAAAGTTGGAATCGCTCTTGTAGCATCTTTCGATATTGGGTATAATGCCCCGCATTGCAACGGCAATGATGGGAACGAGTAAACCCGTCCATGCTGGCAGCGAGCCCGGGGTTGGTGTGAGCCGGGTCAGCCAAATGGGTCGAAAATCCTCCTGGAGCCGCGAACAGAAAACAGTGTTCAGTAATCAGTGAACAGTGTGAGTAAGGAAGCCGGAGTCGTTCACCGTTACCTGGACGGGAGTATAAGCCGGAAGGCCGTACTTGACTGAGAGCCTGCTTTGGCGCTTGCTTGGGCGCAGACAGACAGGAATCAGGGTGGTACCGCGGGCATTGCGCTCGTCCCTGTTGGGATGAGCGTTTTTTTATTATTCCCATGTCATTGCGAGGGTGTTCTTCCCGAAGCAATCCCCTGCAATGACATTTTTATAGGAGACCAACCATGTTCAAACCCGTATCTCCCAAACTTGATGTGACCTCCATGGAAGAGGAAGTCCTGAAGTTTTGGAAGCAGAACGATATTTTCAAGAAGACCGTCGAACAGCGTGAAGGCGGCCCGGAGTATGTCTTCTATGAAGGCCCGCCGACCGCCAACGGTAAGCCGGGTGTGCACCATGTCCTGGCGCGCGCCTTCAAGGACATGTTCCCGCGCTACAAGATCATGCGCGGCTATCACGTCTCGCGGCGCGGCGGCTGGGACACGCACGGCTTACCGGTGGAGATCGAAGTCGAAAAGCGGCACGGCTTTACCAGCAAGCAGGACATCGAGGCCTACGGCATCGCCAAGTTCAATGAAGAATGCCGCAGGTCCGCTTTCGATTACATCCAGGAATGGGAGAAACTGACCGACCGCATCGCCTTCTGGGTAGACCTGGAGACGGCCTACGTCACCTTTACCAATGACTATATCGAGTCGGTCTGGAACATCCTGAAGAATTTCTACGACCGCGACCTGCTCTACAAGGGCTACAAGGTCGTGCCGTATTGCGCGCGCTGCGGCACGCCTCTTTCCGACCATGAAGTTGCCCTCGGCTACGACGAAGTTTCCGAGCCCTCGGTCTTCGTGCGCATGCCCGTTGTAGACAAGCCCGGCACCTCCTTCCTGGTGTGGACCACCACGCCCTGGACGCTGCCCGGCAACGTGGCGCTGGCGGTCCATCCCGATGTGGATTACGTCACCATCGAGCGCAAGACCGACGACGGCGGGGGCGAAAAATTGATCCTGGCCAAGGGCCTGGTGGAAAAAGTCTTCGGCAACGAAGAAGTCAAAGTGCTGGATACTTACAAGGGCAAAAAACTCAAGGGCATGAAGTACCACCCGCTCTTTACTTTCACTCCGCCCGATAAACCTGCTTACTTTGTCGTCACCGGCGATTTCGTCACCACCGAAGACGGCTCCGGCATCGTCCACATGGCGCCCGCCTTTGGCGCAGAAGACATGCAGATGGCCATGGAGCACGACCTGCCCGTGCTGATGACCGTCCAACCGGACGGCGCTTTCGTGTCGGAGGTCAAGCCCTGGCGCGGCATGTGGGTCAAAGACGCCGACCCGCTCATCACCGAGGACCTGCGCGCGCGCGGGCTGCTCTTCCGGGTCGAGCCGTATACGCACACCTATCCCTTCTGCTGGCGCTGCAAGACCCCGCTGCTGTACTACGCCCGCGAGGCCTGGTACATCCGCACCAGCCAGTTCCGCGAACGCCTGGTGGAACTCAACCGCACCATCAACTGGGTGCCCGACCACATCAAGGATGGCCGTTTCGGCAACTGGCTGGAGAACAACGTGGACTGGGCCCTCTCCCGCGAACGCTACTGGGGCACGCCGCTACCGCTATGGGAATGCCAGGAATGCGGGCATACCGAAGCGCTTGGCTCCGTGCCCGAACTGGCTGAAAAGGCCGGACGCGACCTCTCGGACCTCGACCTGCACCGCCCGCACGTAGACGAGGTGACCTATCCCTGCCCACAGTGCGAAGGCCAGATGCAGCGCGTGACCGCTGTAATCGACTGCTGGTTCGACTCCGGTTCCATGCCGTATGCGCAATGGCACCATCCGTTCGAAAACCAGGACAAGTTCAAAGAGCAATTCCCCGCCGATTACATTTGCGAGGCGGTGGACCAGACGCGCGGCTGGTTCTATTCCCTGCACGCCGTCAGCACCCTGCTCAAAGATGAAGTCTGCTTCAAGAACGTCATCTGCCTCGGCCTCATCCTAGACGGCGAGGGGCGCAAGATGTCCAAGAGCCTGGGCAACATTGTGGACCCCTGGGATGTGATCAACGCGCATGGCGCCGACGCCTTCCGTTGGTACCTCTACACTGCCAGCCCGCCCGGCCAGGAACGCCGCTTTTCCTCGGACCTGGTCAGCGAGGTGGTGCGCGACTTTACCTTGACATTGTGGAACGTCTACTCCTTCTTCGTGACCTACGCGAATCTGGACAAGCCTCAACTTGCCTCCGTTACCTGGAGCGAGAACCAACTCGACCGCTGGCTGCTCTCCGAACTGAACGCCCTCGTCCGCGATGTGACCGCCGCTTTCGAGACTTACGATGCCCCCAACGCAACACGCCCGATCGCGGCTTTCGTGGAAAAACTGTCCACCTGGTATCTGCGCCGTTCGCGCCGCCGCTTCTGGAAATCCGAATCGGATTCGGACAAGCAGTCCGCGTACCAGACCCTGTACGTAGCCCTGACCACGCTCAGCAAACTCCTGTCGCCGACCATGCCGTTCCTGGCCGAGGAACTGTACCAGAACCTGGTGCGCTCGGTAGACCAGTTCGCGCCCGAATCGGTTACGCTGGCCGAATGGCCGAAATACGAAGAAGCCTTCATTGATGAATCGCTCAATCGCGATATGGCGCTGGTCATGCGGCTGGTCTCGCTGGGACATGCCGCCCGCCAAAAAGCCAACCGCAAGGTGCGCCAGCCGCTGGCCGAGGCTGCTTTCTCGGTCGGCAGCGCCGTCGAGCGCCAGGCTGTGACCGCCCTGGCAGACCTGATCGCCGACGAGTTGAATGTCAAGACCGTGCGCCTGCTGGACGCCAGCACGGAGGCCGTCTCGCACCAGGTCAAACCGCTGCCCAAGCAACTGGGGCAGAAATACGGCAACAAGTTCCCGGCCATCCAGAAGGCCATCCTGGCGCTGAATCCCGAAGACGTGGCGCGCACATTGCTGGCCGGTGAGCCGCTTAAAGTGACCGCCGACGGACAGGCCTACACTATCCTGCCTGACGAGGTGGAGGTCAAAGCGCAGGCCAAAGAGGGTTTCGCCGTAGCCGAGGAAGGCGCCTATGTGGCTGCCCTGGTGACCGAACTGACGCCCGCGCTGGTGCAGGAAGGCCAGGCGCGCGAGTTCGTCCGCCGCGTGCAGGACCTGCGCAAGAGCGCCGGGCTGGATGTGGCCGACCGCATCACGCTGTACGTCGTGGCCTCAGCAGGCCTGAGGTCCGCGATCGAGGCGCACCGCGAGTACATCACCGCCGAGACGCTGACGTCCCTGCTGGTCTTCGACGCGCCCCCCGCGTCGAGCGCGCTGCTCAAGGAAGAGCTGGACGGCGAAACACTGTCGGTCGGGCTGGTCAAGGCCTGACATCGAAACCGGGCAGCAGGCAAACCTGTTGCCTGGTTCTTTTTTCCTGCTTGTTTCGTCCCTGCCGGGTCGCTATAATGGGTTTGTAGGTCGTCGTTTGCGAGGGTGGGCGCTTGGTGTCGTTGGTGGAGGAGGAGAGCATGGAAACAAAGATGGTCGTTCGCCGCTTGTTGGCAATGCTGGCGGTGGCGTCCCTGCTGGCGTTTGCCAGTTCCTGCCGTTTGGGACGCAGGGCAGCCAGTTCTGCGCCGCCCCCGGCGGGGAGTGTACCCGATGTGGGCCTGCCGGGAGTAAGCGGGGTGATTCTTTTCCAGGATGATTTCCAGGACGGGCGGGCGGATGGCTGGACGGTCAACAGCGCCTGGGACGTGCAACAATCCGGGGATGTATATGTCTTCCACGCCGAAGGACGGGGCGGCGCGTGGGTGAACGGCGGCCAGGCCTGGCGGGATTACGCCTTCCGGGCCGGCGTGCGCGTGGAGGCCGGGAGTTTGTTCCTGAGTTCGAATATGAGCCAGACCGGGCGTTACCTGTTGCACTTGCGTTCGGACGGGGTATACCTATCGAAGGAACAGCCGGCCGGGAACTATACCCTGCTGGCGCAGACCGGCCCGCTGGCTGCGAATGCGCCGCATTCGGTCGCGATTGCCAGCCAGGGCGGTCGCCTGCAAGTCTACGTGGACAGCGCCTTGTGGATGGACTATACCGACAACGCGCCGCTGGCGGGGGGAACGGTGGCTGTCTCGGCCGTGGAGGGTTCGCGCGTGACAGTGGACAACGTGCTGGTGATGAGCCTGGGTTCGCCGCTGCCTGGCGGCATTGTACAAGCGCCGCCGTCCAGCGTCCCTGCGCCCGATCCGGCTGTCCTTGCCCCGCCGGATGGGGGCGGGCTGGCGGTGGTGGAAGTGGAACCGGAAGAACCGCCGGTCGTGGAGCAGCCCTCCGGCGGGCAGCCCGACCTGACGGTAGCAGGCGTGTCCATGCAGCCGCAAGCGCCGCAGCAGGGCCAGCCGATGGTGGTAGCCGTGACGGTGCAGAACGTGGGCGACGGGCAGGCGGGCGCGTTCAACATCCGCTGGAACCCGGAGGGCGCGAACTTTGTGGGCTGCAGTTGGGACGTGTTTAGTTTGCCGTCCGGCGAAGCCGTAGACATGCTGTGCGACTACCAGGGCTATCCGCAGGCGGGCGACTTCAACTGGGGTGTGAGCGTCGACGCGGATGGCGAAGTGTCCGAGTCGAACGAGGGCAACAACAGCCAGTCGGGTGAGATCGTGGTTGTCCCCGGCCTGGTGCAGGAACCGCCGCCCGCGCCCACCGGCTGCCGCGTCTCGGGCTGGTCGCCGGACAGTGTGACCATCGCCTGGGACTTTCCCGGCGATGAAGCGAACATCGAAGGCTTCGGCGTCTACCAGGGAACCACCAGCCTGGAGCAGTGGGTCGGGCCGCCGTCGCGCGAGGCTACCATCGGCAACCTGCAACAGGGCGTCCAGTATCATTTCGATGTGCGCGCCTACAACGACGCGGGGGAATCGGGCGTGGACGCCTGTTTCGTGGATGTGACCCCGCAATAGTGGCATGCATATCTTCCGCATCACCGCCCTGACCGATGAAGTTGTAGAGGCCTTTGCGCGCCTGATCCCGCAATTGAAATTGTCCCTCCCGCCGCTTTCGCGGGAGGGACTGGCGCGCTTGCTGGCCTCGGATGCCTCTGTGCTGCTGGCAGCCCGCTATCCGGATGAGCGCGCGCCTATCCTGGGCTTGTTGACGTTGATCGTGTACCGCGTCCCGACCGGCGTCCATGCGCGCATCGAAGACGTGGTGGTGGACGAGGCCATGCGCGGACAGGGCATCGGCGAGGCGCTGGTGCGACGCGCGTTGCACATGGCGCAGGCAGCCGGGGCGGACGGCGTGGCGCTCACCTCCAACCCAAAGCGGGAAGCGGCCAACCGCCTGTACCAGCGCCTGGGCTTCAAGCGCTGGGAGACAAACCTGTATTTCTACGAGTTCGGGTGACAGGTCATTCCGCGCCTGGGGCGGCCCGCCTCGATCCCGCCGCCCTCCTCACAAACGCGATCACGACCGGCGCTGCCAGGATGAGCAGCAGGGTAGCGCCGAATTCGCTCGTCCAGCCCAGCGCATCCTGCCAGGTGACCGGTTTGGGCATGCCGGGGTCCTGCCGCCCGTTCCAGTAGATGACCTGGTGGATCGTCAGGATCGTCCAGCCCAGCGTGAAACCGCCCAGCAGCCAGGCAAAACGACGCCAGGGATTTTGGGATCGCATGTAGCCGATTGCCCCGATCCCCAGAATGATCAGGATCAGCGTCACGAAGAAACCTTTGTCGTGTACTTCGTCGTACGCGGCGATGACCAGCAACGGCAGGGCGCCGTAGAAGGCGAAGGAGAGTTGCGTCCAGTCCTGCCAGAGCGAGCGGAATAACGCAGATACGGGCTTCACGCTTCGCCTCCACAGCCAGCCGACCAGGACGACGCCCACTAATGGCGTCCACACCCACCAGCCTCCCCTGACCTCGTAGCCGGATATAGTGCCGGTGAAGGAGTGCATGTACAGGCTGATGAGCAGCGCCATGCCCCAATATGGGAAGACCCAGCGTGGGAAGTCTTTCACCCAGCCGGTGACCAGTGCGGCCAGGACCATCCCGGTCGCCGTGAAAAGGATGCCAAGCCCGAACCTCGGGTCGTTGAAATCCTTCAGGAGCGGCATCAGGAGCAAGCCGAGCAGGAAAAACAGCGGAAACATCAGCAGGAAGCCCAACGCCGCCAGGGTCTCTCCCCAGGAAGCGGGGCGGTGCAGTCCGGTCGTATCCATCTTTCAACTCCTTTCTGTCCTCAGGGGGACGCTGTCCCCAAAGGGGATGCTATTACACAGATTGGAGAAAAAATCGGCGAAATCTGCGTCAATCTGCGGATAGAGTCTATTGTATCCCCAAATCCACGCCATTTATCGGGACGTGCTCGAAGACCGGCGGGCGTTCCTCGCCATAATATTGGACGTACTGCTCCCAGGCGCGCAACTTCGCCAGGTCGCGCGCGTCGCCGCGTTCGGCAAGCCGCTGGCGGCGCGTCTCGGCCGGGCAGGCGACGTAATGCACCTCC
Source organism: Chloroflexota bacterium (assembly GCA_049323115.1). GTDB lineage: Bacteria > Chloroflexota > Anaerolineae > Anaerolineales > Villigracilaceae > JAABUE01. The sequence continues at coordinate 19,636 of JBMOMP010000114.1, read as the reverse complement.
ACCGCGCCGCCGAGTAAGCGGGAGAGTTCCGCCGGCCAGCCCGGGTCGCGCAGTTCCTTCGTGAACGGCCCCACCACGATCACATCCTGGAAGGGCAGGTTGGCGCGCGCGATGTCGAACAGCGTGGCGTAGATCGGCTCGCGGAAGGCGCGCTTGAAGGTTTCGGAATCCCGGTCGTCCGGGTCATGCCCCGCTTCGCGCAAAGCGACCCGCACCAGCCGTTCCGTGACCGTGTCTATGTCCAGCAGCGCAGCATGATGGACGGAAGCGAGTTTTTCCGCGTAGGTTGACTTGCCTGCTCCCGGGCTGCCGCAGACAACATAGGTGGTGTGCATGGTAGAAAAAAGCCTTTCACTGGTTGCCACCGTCCCGAAGGTTCGGGGGCGCGATCTCGTTTCTTTTACAGAAACCTTCGGGACGTTTTCCTACAACTTGTTACCGGCAACCTGCGCGATCAGTTTCAGCATCCGCTCGTAGTGCGAGCCTTTCCAGTACACCTGGCCGCAGGCCGGGCAGATGCGGAACTCGTCGAAATAGCGTTTGGTGAGCGGCTCCAAGCGCTCCAGCACGGCTTCCTTGCTGACCGCTTCCAGGGGATGGTTGCAGCGCAGGCAGCGTTGGAACGGCTTGACCCACTGCCAGAGTTCATAGCGCTTCACGACTTCGTGTAGTTGTTCGTTTGAATCCAAACTTCGCAGCAGGTATCCCTGTGTGACAACCTTGCGCATCAGCAGGCGGCGGTCGCGGGTCAACAGGATGCGTCCCTCCTCCGCGCTGGCCTGCGCCAATTCCTCGTCCTCGGACGCGCTGTCGTACAGGCAATCCAGCCCCAACATGCGCAGGTGCGACGCCAGCCGCCCCAGGTGACCGTCCAGGATGAAACGCGGCTCGCCTGCGTTGATCTCCACCCGCGTCTCTGCCCCGACCTCCAGCCTGTCCCCGTCATGGACGAGGTACCCCGGCCCGACCACCTCCCCGTCCGCGCGCAGTTCGCCGATCTCCGTGTGCGGGATGCCCAGCGACTCGATCAAGTGCTTGGCCGTCTGCGGGCCGTTGAAACGCAAGTCCACCGGGCCGTCCCGCAGGCTGCGCGCCAGCAGGGGACGCAGGCAGGGGGCAAACTCGAAGCGCGCAGTTTTCATGCGCTTAATATACCCGAAGCCTCTTGCTTTCGCACCAGGAATATTGTATACTCTAACTGGTCAGACCACTTACCACTTAGGAGTAACCACCATGCCCAACTGGCAGCCCGTCCCCAAACCCGCCGAGATCGCCGAGCAGCGCCTGCTCGAAGCCATCCTGGGCGGACATTTTGCCGTCGACACCCGCCTGCCCGGCGAGCGCGACCTGGCCGCCCAACTGGGCGTCACCCGCCCCACGCTGCGCGAGGCCTTGCAGCGCCTGGCGCGCGATGGCTGGCTCGACATCCAGCACGGCAAGCCCACCCGCGTGCGCGATTACTGGCGTGAGGGCAGTCTGGCGGTCCTGGCTACGCTGGCGAGTTCGGCGGCCGGTCAGGCCCCGGATTTCGTGGCGCACCTGCTCGAAGTGCGGGCGCTGCTGGCTCCGGCCTATACCCTCCAGGCATGCCAGGCAGCGGGCGACGAAGTGCGAGCCTTTTTGGAAAATACCGCCGGCCTGGACGACAACCCGTCCGCCTTTGCGCGCTTCGATTGGCAATTGCACCGCCTGCTCACCCAGCGCGCCGCCAACCCCATTTTCCGCCTGCTGCTCAACAGTTTCGAGGCGCTCTACGTTTCGATGGCCGAGCGTTACTTCGCCTTCGACCAGTGCCGCCAGCACTCGCGCGCCTTCTACGCCGCCCTGCGGGATTGTACGCCCGACCAGGCCGAAGCGCTGGCGCGCGCCATCATGCAGGAAAGCCTGTCCCTGTGGGTGCAAATGACGGGAGGAAAGGAGCGAGCATGAAACGCTGGAATGGATGGGGAAACGTGGATACCGATTACCCGCTGCCGGATGCAGCGCTGGGCTATTTGACAGCGCGCATCGGTTCTCTCGCCCCCCGGCCTGACGCCGTTATAGACGAGGTCCTTGCCGCCGCGCCGGATTCCCGCCTCCCCGCCCACCCGCTGGTGGATACCTCCGCCGAGACGCGCCTGCGCCACGCGCGCGGACAGTCGCTGCCTGATTGGGTGGCGCTGCGCAGCGGGCGCGTGGACACCTTCCCGGACGGCGTCGCCTTCCCCGAATCCGAAGCGGACGTGCGCGACCTGCTGGCTTACGCCCGCAAGGCCGGGGCCAGGGTCATTCCCTACGGCGGCGGGACGAGCGTGGTCGGGCACATCAATCCGCTCAAGTCGGATGCGCCCGTGTTGACGCTCTCGCTCGAAAAGTTGAACCGCCTGCTCGACCTGGACGAGGCCAGCCGCCTGGCGACCTTCGAGGCTGGCGCAGCCGGGCCGCGCCTGGAAGCGCAACTAAATGCGCGCGGCTACACCCTCGGCCACTTCCCGCAATCCTTCGAATATTCCACCCTGGGCGGCTGGATCGCCACCCGTTCCAGCGGGCAGCAATCCTTCCACTATGGGCGCATCGAGGCGCTGTTTGCCGGCGGGCGCATGGAAACCCCGCAAGGGACGCTGGACATGCCGGCCGTGCCGGCCTCGGCTGCCGGGCCGGACGTGCGCGAGATGACGCTCGGGTCGGAGGGAAGGCTGGGGGTCATCACGCAGGCCCGGGTGCGGGTACGACCGCTGCCGCAGGCCGAGTCCTTCTACGGGATTTTCTTCCCCAATTGGGAGCAGGGATCGGGCGCGGTGCGCGCTATCGTCCAGGACGGGCTGCCGGTCTCCATGCTGCGGTTGTCGAATCCGCAGGAGACCGACACCACGCTGGCGCTTTCGGGCAAGCGGTGGGTGGAGGCGGCCAGGCGCGGGCTGGATTTCATCGGTTTTGGCGAGGGACGCTGCCTGCTGGTCTTTGGCGCAACCGGGACGCGCGCGCACGTGCGGCGTACCCGCCGGGATGTGGCGGTCATGGCGCGCAAGTTTGGCGGCCTGTTCGTGGGGACGGTGGTCGGGCATACCTGGGAGAAGAGCCGCTTCCTGTCGCCCTACTTGCGGAATACGCTTTGGGAGCGCGGCGCGGCCATCGACACGCTGGAAACGGCGCTGCCCTGGTCGCAGGTGGCGGCCGCTTCGCAGGCCATCCCGCAGGCGGTGGTGGATGCGGCGGCGGCCAAAGGGGAACGTGTGTTGGCGTTTGCGCACCTGTCGCACATCTACCGCGATGGGGCGGGCGTCTACACCACTTACCTGTTCCGCCGCCAGGCGGACCCGGATGCGCTGCTGGAAGTGTGGCGGGCGATGAAGCAGCGCGCCAGCCTGGTCTTGCAATCCTACGGCGGGACGATCAGCCACCAGCATGGCGTCGGCCTCGACCATGCGCCCTACCTGCCGGCCGAGAAAGGCGCGCTGGGCATCGAGGCCATCCGGGCGCTGTGCCGGGCGTTCGACCCGGACGGGATGATGAATCCCGGAAAGTTGGTGGAATGAGAATGGATTGGAAACCTGGCTGGCGCGAGCGGGCCTGGCCGCAACTGGGAGGGGAATGGGATATCGTCATCGTTGGCGGCGGCGTCACCGGCGCGGGCATCCTGCGGCAGGCGGCGCACGCCGGGCTGCGGGCGGTCCTGTTCGAGGCGCACGACTTCGCCTCCGGCACCTCCAGCCGCTCGTCGAAATTGGTGCATGGCGGGATGCGCTATCTCAAGAACGCCCAGTTCAAGATGACCTACGAGTCGGTCTCGGAGCGGGAATACCTGCTGAAACAGGGGCGCGGCCTGGTCAACCGGCTGGGCTTCCTGTACACCGCCCTGCGCGGCGACAAAATGCCCGGCTTCGTCTTCGGCCTGGGCTTGACCCTGTACGACCTGATGGCCGGGCAGTGGACGCACCGCTCCTACGATGAACTTGACCTGCGCGAACTTTGCCCGCCTCTTTCTACCCCCGACCTGCGAGGCGGCTACCGTTATTTCGACGCCCAAACCGACGACGCCCGGCTCGTCTTGCGCCTGCTGCGTGAATCCGTTGGCGACGGGGCGCTGGCGCTCAACTACGCCCGCGTCGAATCCCTGCTGCGCACAGCCGACGGGCGTGTGCGCGGCGTGATCGTCTCCGATCGGGAAAGCGGGCGCACGGCGGAAGTGCAGGCCAGGGTGGTGATCAATGCTACCGGCGCTTGGACCGATACCCTGCGAAAGGAACTCGGGCGCAGGGCGCGCATCCGCCCGCTGCGCGGCAGTCACCTGGTATTGCCGTTTGCTCGCCTGCCGCTCACGCGCGCGGTCTCGTTCCTGCACCCAAAGGACGGACGCCCGGTCTTTGCCCTGCCCTGGGAGGGCGCGGTTATCTTCGGCACCACGGACGTAGACCACACCTCTGCATTGCAGACCGACCCATCCATTAGCGGCGATGAATTCGAGTACCTGTTGTCGGCTTTGCGGCATATCTTTCCATCCTCCGAGTTGACTCCCGCCGATGTCATCGCCACCTTCTCCGGCCTGCGCCCGGTGGTGGACACCGGCAAGGCCAATCCCTCCAAGGAATCGCGCGAACACGCCATCTGGGACGAGAACGGCCTGCTGACCGTCAGCGGCGGCAAGTTGACCACCTTCCGCCTGATGGCGCGTGACGCGCTCAAAGCAGCCCGCAAGCACCTCGGCCGCGTTCACTTCGACGCGGAAGTCCCGGTGCTTGACCCGCTGCCGCCCGAAGCCGAGGCGCTGCTGGCAGGGGAATCCTTCAACCCGGCCATGCGCCTGCGCCTGTTGGGGCGCTACGGCGCGGCCTCGGCGGAAATTTTCAAGGATGCTCCCGCCGTAGAGCGGCAGGTCATCCCGTCCACCCCTTACCTGTGGGCCGAATTGCGCCAGGCCGCCCGCGACGAGGGCGTGGTGCACCTCGACGACCTGCTGCTGCGCCGCCTGCGGCTGGGATTGCTGCTCCCCGAAGGCGGCCGCGATCTGCTGCCCCGCATCCGCGCCATCCTCCAGCCCGAACTCGGCTGGGACGACCGGCGCTGGGAACGCGAATCGGAGGCCTATCTCCAACTCTGGAATCAAGCATATCGTCTATAATTCGTCTTGGCAGGAGTCGCATAGACGATAGCCTCTTGCCATCCAACATCCGACTATTTGACTTCCGGAGGCTTTATGCCCGAAAATCTACTCGCCATCGACCACGGCACCCAGTCGGCCCGCGCCCTGCTGTTCGACCCGCAGGGCAACTTACTGGCCAAACAGCGGGTGGTCATCGAACCCTACTACTCCACCGCTCCCGGCCTGGCCGAGCAGGACCCCGAGGTCTTCTGGAAGGCCGTCTGCGGGGCCTGCCAGGGCTTGTGGGCGCAGGGCGTGGACAAGTCCAGCATCGCGGCGGTCGCCCTGACCACCCAGCGCAGCACACTGGTCAACCTGGGCAAGGACGGCCAGCCGCTGCGCCCGGCCATCGTCTGGCTCGACCAGCGCCGCACCGAGGGACTCAAGCCGGTGGGCGGGTTGTGGGGAGCCGCCTTCCGTGTGGCGGGCGCCTCGGAAACGGTGGCATACCTTCAGTCGGAGGCCGAAGCGAACTGGATCCGCACGCACCAGCCCGAGGTTTGGGTGTCCACCCACAAGTACCTGTTCCTGTCCGGCTACCTGACCTACCGCCTGGTGGGGCAGTTCGTCGACTCGGTCGCCTGCCAGGTCGGCTACATCCCGTTCGACTATAAAAAGCAGGATTGGGAAGCCGGTTGGGGCTGGAAGTGGCAGGCCGTGCCGGTGGACAAACGCATCTTGCCGGACCTGACGCCGGTTGCCGGCAAACTGGGCCAGATCACGCCCGAGGCGTCTGCCGCCACCGGCCTGCCGCAGGGACTCCCGCTCATCGCCGCCGCCGCCGACAAAGCCACCGAAGTGCTGGGCGCGGGCTGCCTGGAGCCGCACATCGGCTGCCTGAGTTACGGCACGACCGCCACCATCAACACCACCCATAAAAAATACATCGAGGTCATCCCGCTCATCCCGCCTTACCCGGCGGCTGCGCCGGGGCATTACAGTTTCGAGATCCAGATCTACCGCGGCTACTGGATGGTGACCTGGTTCAAGCAGGAATTCGGCTTGCGCGAACAGCGCCTGGCGGACGAGCGCGGCGTGCAGCCGGAAGACCTGTTCGACGAACTGGTGCGCGTCGTGCCGCCCGGCTCGGACGGGCTGGTCTTGCAGCCGTACTGGTCGCCGGGGCTGCGCTTTCCCGGTCCCGAGGCGCGCGGCGCAGTGATTGGCTTCAGCGACGCGCACACCCGCGCGCATCTCTACCGCGCCATCCTGGAGGGGCTGGCATACGCCCTGCGCGAGGGCGCCGAACGGACCGGCAAGCGCAGCGGTGTGCCGGTCACCGAACTGCGCGTGGCGGGCGGCGGCAGCCAGTCGGACGCGGCCATGCAGTTGACCGCGGATGTGTTCGGCCTGCCGGCTTCGCGCCCGCACGTCTACGAGGCCTCCGGGCTGGGCGCGGCCATCGACGCGGCGGTGGGCGTCGGCATTCACCCCGACTTCCCGGCCGCCATCCGCGCCATGACGCGCGTCCGCGATACCTTCGAGCCGGATGCCAAAGTCCATGCGCGTTACGATGTGCTCTATCACCAGGTTTACCGGCAGATGTACAAGCGCTTGCAGCCGTTGTACCAGGTGATGCGGCGGTGAATCCCCGCAGGATCATAGGTGCCGTACTGAATACAGGTATTGTATAATGCAAGCAGGAACAAATATGGCAACTGCGCCCATAAAACTCCCGTCACTCGACCAGACCTTGCAGGAAGTCACGCGCCGGATTGTGCGTGTGGCAAAACCGTCCCGTGTGCTCCTGTTTGGTTCGGCGGTCTCCGGGCGCATGACGAAGGACAGCGACCTGGATGTGTTGGTGGTAGTGGATGGGCCGGTGCATCGCCGCCGTATGGCGCTGGAAATCTACCACAGCCTGCGCGGTGTGGGCATCGCGGTGGATGTAGTGGTGGCGACCGAGGAAGACGTGCGAAAATATGGCCAGCGCGCGGGGACGATCCTGCAGCCAGCCCTGCGTGAAGGGCGGGTAATCTATGCCGCTTGAGGATCCTACCAACCCACATGCCTGGTTATCCCGCGCTAAGAGCAATTTACTTTTAGCCGAGAAAGGGGGGCGGTTGCAAGGCGTCCTGCTGGAAGATCTGTGCTTCCCCGGTTGGGGGGAAGCGGTAACACGGGAGGAATATCGCGTGGCTTTGGAATTGACTGCCAGGGTGGTGTTCTGGGTAGAATCTTTATTGGTTTAGCCCCACGCACGGATTATGCGGCAAATCGGATATTCCATCTAGATCATGTGGATTCATCTTTCCCGCCTTGGAACAATCCTATGGAAGAACAAGGGGCGCATCGTTGTCTCCCTCCTGGCTGCCCTGGCGCTGGTCATGTTGTGGATCTTTGCCGGTCTGCCCTCCCTGGATTCCCTGCCTGGGAATCTCAACCAACCCAGCGTGCGCATCACCGACCGGCAAGGACGCCTACTGTACGAATTGCTCCCGCAGGAGGGTGGCCGCCATGCGGTCGTGTCCCTCGAAGATATCCCCCAATGCCTGAAAGACGCCACCGTCGCGGTGGAAGACAAGCATTTCTACCAGCATCCCGGCGTGGACCTGGCCGGCATCCTGCGCGCGTTGTGGCTCAACCTGCGCGGCGGCGAGACCATTGCAGGCGGCAGCACTATCACCCAGCAAGTGGCACGCAACCTGCTGCTCGACCAGGACGAGCGCTTCGAGCGCAGCCTGCGCCGCAAACTGCGCGAGGCGGTCCTGGCCTGGCTGCTCGAACGCCGGTATTCCAAAGACGAAATCCTGGCGCTGTACCTGAACCAGATGTACTACGGCGGGCTGGCCTATGGCGTGGAAGCCGCCTCGCAAACCTATTTTGGCAAATCCGCCTCCGATCTCCTCTTGCCCGAATGCGCCCTGCTGGCCGGCCTGCCGCAAGCGCCCGGCCTGTACAACCCCTACACCAATCCCGACCTGGCCAGGGAGCGCCAGTTGGTCGTGCTGGGATTGATGCAGGCGCAGGGCTATATCAGCGCCGAAGAGGGACAAGCCGCCGCCTCTGCCCCGCTGGGTTTGAACCCGGCCCCCTATCCCATCCGCGCGCCGCACTTCATCTGGATCATCAAAGACCAACTCGATCAACTTTTCCTTGAAGGCAGCCTCGACCCGCGCCAGAGCCTGGTCGTGCGCACTACCCTCGACCTGGACGCCCAAAATGTGGCCGAGTCGGTCATTGCCCGGCACCTGGCAAAATTCCAGGCCGGCGGCCTCGACCGCAACGTCAACAACGCCGCGCTGGTGGCGCTCGATCCGCGCACGGGGGAAGTGCTGGCGCTGGTCGGCAGCGCGGACTATTTCGACGCTTCCATTTACGGCGCGGTGGACATGGCGACCTCTCCCCGCCAGACCGGCTCCGCTTTCAAGCCTTTCATCTACGCCCTGGCGCTCGACCCCGCGCGTCCTTCCCCCTGGACGGCTGCTACCGTTATCTTGGACGTTTCTACCACCTTTACCACCCGCGACGGCGCGCCCTACACCCCGCTCAATTACGATTACCGCGAGCATGGCCCGGTCTCCGTGCGCGAGGCGCTGGCTTCCTCCCTGAACGTCCCGGCGGTGCTGACATTGCAAGAAGTGGGCATCGAGCCGACGCTGGAACTGGCCTCGCGCCTGGGCATGACCTCGCTGGCGGACCCGCAGGACTACGACCTGTCGCTGGCGCTGGGCGGCGGGCGCGCCAGCCTGCTGGAACTTTCGACCGCCTATGCCGCTTTTGCCAACCAGGGCGCGTACACCGGCTACCAGACCCTGCTCGAAGCCCGCGATGCAGACGGGAACCTGCTCTACACGCCGCCTGGGTCAACCCCGTCCCAGGTGTTCGACCCGCGCGTGGCCTGGCTGGTCAGCGACGTCCTCAGCGACGACGCGGCGCGCGTCACCGGCTTTGGCCGGGACAGTACGCTCAAACTGGAGCGCGTGGCTGCCGTCAAAACCGGCACCACCACCAACTTCCACGACAACTGGACGATCGGTTACACGCCCAGCCTGCTGGTCGGCGTGTGGGTGGGCAACAGCAACTACGAAGCCATGCGCGATGTCACCGGGCTGACGGGCGCAGCCCCCATCTGGCACGATACCTTGCGCTCCCTGCTACAGGGACAGCCCGACCAACCCTTCGAGCGTCCCGCCGATATGACCCGCCTGGCCATCTGCGACCTGTCCGGCTTGCTGCCGACCCCGGCCTGCTTGCACACCCGCCAGGAATGGTTCATCCCTGGCACCGAACCGGCCCAGCCAGACAATGTCTACGTCCAAATATGGCTCGATCCGCTGGAAACCCTGTCGCTGGTGACGCTGGACCTGCCTCCGCAGGCTGGCGCCTGGGCGCGCGCGCAGGGCCTTTCGTTGCTGGCTGATTATGCCAACGCGCCCGCTTCCAGCGGGGAAACTGCCCTCGTCCTGGCCTCCCCGCGCCCGAACACTGTCTATCAGATAGCGTCCAACATAGACGCCTCGACCCAGCGCTTGCTGCTCGAAGCGCTGGCCGGGGCAGGGGTCGCACAGGTCACATTCTGGGTGGACGGGGAATTCCTGGCAGGCGCATCAGGAACGCCTTACCAGGTCTGGTGGCCTTTGCAGGTTGGCGAACATACCATCTGGGCGCAGGGAGTGGACGCCAATGGGGAGCAGGTGAAGAGCGACGCGGTTATGGTCACGGTATTGGCGGAGCAATAGCCTGTGATATAATACCGTTACTCTAAAAGGTTGAATGTGCTTCGTCCAGGCCGTTGACCCTCTTGTGGGTTGGCGGCTTTTTTCCTGCGGCGGCTAGAGTCCCCAGCATGGGGAAAGTCCCCAGTATGGGGATCAAGCACGCGGCAGGACCAAAATTGCGACCGGGTGGTGTTGTTGTTCTAGAAAGGCAATATGGAATTCAAAATCGGCGACCAGGTTGTTCATCCGCATTATGGCTTGGGGCAGGTTGTCAAATTGGAAGTCAGGCAATTTGAGCCGGGCGTATCGCGCCAGTATTATGAAGTTTCCATCCCGGGCAGTACCCTGTGGGTTCCCCTGGACCAGCGGACTTCCGGTCTGCGCAAGTTGACCGTGAAAGGCAAACTGGCCGATTGCCGCCGCTTGCTGGCCTCTGCCCCTGCGCCGCTTACCGAAGATCCTCGGATGCGGCAAGCCGAACTGTCCGCGCACCTGAAACAGGGAACGATTATTGCGCATTGTGAAGTGGTGCGCGACCTGTCCGCGGCCGGCTGGCATAAGCCGCTTTCCGGCCCAATCGCGTCGTTCCTGCGCGTGACCCTGGATGTTCTCTGCCAGGAATGGGCGGTAGTGGAAGGGCTTTCCCCCGCAGAAGCCGCCCGCGATATCGATGCTTGCCTTGCCAAAGGCCGGAAGTCGCACGACAAGTGATAAAGTGGATCGCAGGCAAAGCCCCTGGAGACGATCCGCCTCCAGGGGCTTTTGTGTTGATCCTTACAACCTTTCGAACCTCGCCTGGAAGAAACGCAGGTATTTCGGCTCGTAGACCATCTTCAAACCGCGCGTGGATTTGCGCGCGTCGTACACGGCCTTGACTGCTTCGGCAACGACATCCATGTGCGCCTGGGTGTAGACGCGGCGCGGGATGGTCAGGCGGGTCAGTTCGAGTTTCGGGTAGTAATGATCGCCGGTCTTCGGGTCGCGTCCGGCCGAGGCGATGCCGCGTTCCATCGAGCGGATGCCCGAATCGAGGTACAGTTCCGCGGCCAGGGTCTGGGCCGGGAATTCGACCTGTTTCAGGTGCGGATAGAACGCCTTTGCATCCAGGAAGATGGCGTGCCCGCCGACTGGCTGGACGATGGGGATGTTCCAATCGGTGAGCAGTTCACCGAGATAAAGCACCTGCCCGATGCGCGCGCGGATGTGATCGTCCTTGATCGATTCTTCGATGCCGATGGCAAGCGCTTCCAGGTCGCGGCCTGCCAGCCCGCCGTAGGTATGCAGGCCCTCGTAGACCACCACCAGGTTGCGCAGTTCCTCGAACAGCGCCCGGTCATTGACCGCCAGCCAGCCGCCGATGTTGACCAGGTTGTCCTTCTTGGCGCTCATCCAGGCGGCGTCAGTATAACTGCAAAACTCTTTCAGGATTTCGGCAATGGTCTTCCCGGCGTACCCCTCCTCGCGCTGCTGGATGAAGTAGGCGTTCTCCATCATGCGGGTAGCGTCGAGGTAAATCTTGACGCCATGCTTGTCGCACAAGGCGCGCAGGGCTTTGATGTTCTCCATGCTGACGGGCTGCCCGCCCGCCATGTTGACCGTGCCTGCCACGCTGACGTAGGCAATATTTTCTGCGCCATGTTTGTCGATTAACGCCTTCATCTTATCGAGGTCGATATTGCCTTTGAAAGGATGGGGGTTGGCCGGGTCGTGCGCCTCGTCGATGATGACATCGGCAAAAGTCCCGCCCGCCAGTTCCTGGTGCAGGCGCGTGGTGGTGAAATACATGTTGCCGGGGACGATTTGTCCTTTCTTGATGACCGCCTGGCTGATGAGGTGCTCCGCGCCGCGCCCCTGGTGCGTGGGGACAATGTATTTGTAACCGTACACGTTTTGGATGGCTGCTTCCAGGTGGTAGAAGTTGCGGCTGCCTGCGTAGGCCTCGTCGCCCAGCATGATGCCGGCCCACTGGCGGTCGCTCATGGCGCTGGTGCCGCTGTCGGTTAGCAGGTCAATGTACACGTCTTCCGACCGGAGCAGGAAGGTGTTGTAACCAGCCTCGATCAGCGCTTTCTCGCGTTCCTCGCGCGAGATCACGTTGAGCGGCTCGACCATCTTGATCTTCCACGGTTCGGCCCACGAGCGGCGTCCGAATTGCTGTCCCATGGTTTGAGGGGTGGGATTAGGCATGAAATGTCTCCTTTCGAATGTCTTATGTCACTGTGAGGGCGGCAGCCCGAAGCCCTGGCCTGACGCCACACCGTCCCGGTGTCCTTTGGGAGGACAGGCAGTCTCCCTGCGTCAGGGGCTTGTCTCGGCGCTTCGCTCACAATGACAGTTTTACTCCAGCGGCAAAGTCATGCTGGCTTTGACCTCGGTCAACACCAGGCTGGTGTGGATGCGCGCCACGCCGGGGATGGGAGTGATCTTGCCGACGACGAAGCGCTCCAGGTCCTTGCGATTCCGCAGCACCACCTTGAGCAGGTAGTCGTACTCGCCCGTGATGTGATGGCATTCCAGGACTTCGGGCATGTTGCGGGTCGCCTCGCGGAACTGTTCCACCTGCGCAACCTGGTGCATTTGCAGGCTGATGTGGATGAAGCACAGCAGGTCGTAGCCGGCCTTCTCGCGCTCCACGATGGCGGTGTATTGGCGGATGTAGCCATCCTTTTCCAGGCGGCGCAGGCGGGCGTGGGTGGCGGGCGGCGAGAGGTTGACCTTGTGCGCCAGTTGCACGTTGCTCAAGCGGCCATCTGTTTGCAGGGCGCGTAACAGGGATTTATCCACATCATCCAGCGTGATGTCCTTTGAATTTTTTATCATAAACCACGCTCCAATTCAAGGAAGATTCTGTGTTTTCTTGAAAAGTCAGAATTAATTATAGCCTGGTACTGGTAGTTAAACAGGAAATTCCAAAAGATGCTTCCCGGATGCCGGGAAACAAAATGATTGGAAAGATTTTCCCCCATGCGATGCCCGAATATTCGTCTCCCCTACTGGCCGATCCCTGCGGACACAGCCCGGTCCACCTGGCCTGACACGATGAGCGCCTTGACCGCGTTGATGTAGGGATACATGACCGTATCCACCTCGATGAAGGGTGCCTGCGTGCGCACCAGGTCGTAGACCGGCGCGGTGCCTGCTCCCAGTCGGGCCTGCGCGCCGTGCGTCTTGCGGCGGAAATCCACGCCCTGGGCGGCGGCCAGCAATTCGATGGCCAGGATGTGCTCGACATTGTCCAGCATCTGGCGCACTTTCAGCGCGGCCGTGACTCCCATGCTGACGTGGTCTTCGACGTTGGCCGAGGTCGGGATGGTGTCCACGCTGGCCGGGTGCGCCAGCACCTTGTTCTCGGCAGCAAGCGCCGCAGCCGTGTATTGGGTGAGCATGAAACCGGAATTCAACCCGCCGTTCTTGGTCAGGAAGGCGGGCAGGGTGTTGGCGTTGCTGGCCTCGTCCGTCAGGCGCATGATGCGGCGCTCGGAGATGTTGCCCAGTTCGGCAATGGCGATCGCCAGGTAGTCCAGCGAGATGGCGATCGGTTCGCCGTGAAAATTCCCGCCGGAGAGGATGGAAATCTCGCCGCTGTCATCATCAATGAAGATAAGCGGATTGTCGGTCACGGCGTTCAACTCGATCTCCATCACCCAGCGGGCGTAAGCAATGGCGTCCCGCACTGCGCCATGCACCTGGGGGATGCAGCGCAGGGTGTAGGCGTCCTGCACGTTGGTGGGGTCGTGCTGGCGGGTGAACTCCGAACCGGCCAACAGTCCCCGCAGGTAGGCGGCGCATTCCACCTGGCGCGGGTGCGGGCGCAGGGCGTGGATGCGCTGGTCGAAGGCCAGGGTCGTGCCGTGCAGGGCTTCCAGGCTCAGGCAGCCGGCCGCGTCGGCTGCCCGGCTCAGGCGCTCGGCGCGCACCACGGCCAGCGTCCCAAGCGCGCACATGACGGAGGTGCCGTTGGTGAGCGCCAGCCCTTCCTTGGCGGCCAGCGTGACCGGTTCCAGCCCGGCGCGGCGCAGCGCCTCCCGCCCTGGCAGGACCTGGCCCTGGTATTCGGCCTCGCCCTCGCCGATCATCACCAGCGCCATGTGCGCCAGCGGAGCCAGGTCGCCGCTTGCGCCGAGCGAGCCTTTTCCAGGGATGCAGGGATGGAGGCCGCGATTGAGCATGTCCAGCAGCAGCCGGAGCGTGGAAACGCGGATGCCGGAGTGCCCGTGCGCCAGCGTGTTGGCGCGGATGAGCATGATGGCGCGCGTGGTAGGGATGTCGAACCAATCGCCGACACCGACCGCGTGGCTGACAATGATGTTGCGTTGCAGCGCCTCCACCTGGTCGGGCGAGATGATGCGGTCTTTGAACGCGCCGAAGCCGGTGGTCACGCCATAGGCGATCTCGCCGCGCGCCAGCAAGTCCTGCACAGCCTGGGCGGCGCGCTCCACTTTTTTAACAGAAGCAGGCGTCAGGTCGGCCGGGATGCGTTCGTAGGCTGCCTCAATGACCTGTTCAATTTTCAGGGAATTGCCGTCGAGGAGAATTGTGCCTGTCATGTGTTAGCCCAACTTTCCTACCGCCTTCTCTACCTCACTCAATATCTCGCAAGACTCCACAAGTTTTTTCATCGCATTATGATCGTTGTATAGTGGACGGTCTACATGTAAATGCTCCACGTATTTGCGAATCACTTCACGGGCTTTGTTCGACCCCTTGCCCGGTGTGAACTCGCGGAAATCCAGCGCCTGCGCGGCGGCCATGAATTCAATGCCGATGACGCCATAGGCGTTATCGAGGATCTGTCCGTTCTTGATGGCGGTGTTCATGCCCATTGAGACGAAGTCCTCCTGGTCCGCCGCGGCAGGGATGGACTGGATACTGGCGGGCGTGGACAGGATCCGTTGTTCGACGATCAAGTGGTCAGCGGTGTATTGGCTGAGCATCATCCCGGAGTAGAAACCCGGCTCATGGGCCAGGAAATCAGGCAGCCCCTGGGAAAGAGCCGGATTCGTCAATCGGTTCATGCGCCGCTCGGAGAGCACACACACCATCGTGATTGCGGCGCCCGCCATATCCATCGGCAGTGAAACAGGACTCCCCTGGAAGTTTGCGCCCGTGAGGGTCAGTTTCATCTCCGGCACGAAGATAGGATTATCCCCCACACCGTTGAGTTCGATCTCCACCTGCGAACGCGCATACGCAACTGCATCCCGCGCCGCGCCGATGACCTGCGGCGTGGAGCGCATCGAATAAGCATCCTGCACTTTGGTTTTCATCTTGCCTGTGGTCAGGTCGGAGCCTTCGATGACCTTCATGATATTTTTCGCAGACGTGATCGCACCGCTGAAGCCGCGTAGTTCATGCAGTTTGGCGTTGTACGGTTTGAGATTGCCGAGCAGCGCCTCGATGGACATTGCCGCCGCAATCTCTGCCTGCTTGAGGAGACGTTCCATATCGTAGATGTGCAGCGCGGACATGGCGGTCAGCAGGTTGGATCCGTTGATGGCGGCCAGACCGTCGCGTGCCATTAATCCAGGTACTGGGATGGAAGCCCGCCGCATCGCTTCGTGACCTGGGAATCGTTCGCCATTAAAGAAGGCTTCTCCCTCGCCCATGAGCAGCAGCGCGGCCTGCGCCATCGGGGCCAGGTCGCCGCTCGCGCCTACCGACCCCTTCTGACAAACAACTGGTGTGACGCCTTTGTTCAGCATCTCCACCAGTGTCAGGGTGATCTCGGGTCTGCAACCGGAGTTGCCGTGCGCATGGACGTTGATCCTCCCCGCCAGCGCCGCACGGACGTACTCGATGGGCGCGGGTTCGCCGATGCCCGCGGCATGGTTGTAGATGAGGTATTTCTGAAATTCCTTCACCTGCTCATCGGAAAGTATGTGTTCAGAAAACTCGCCGATGCCGGTGTTCGTGCCGTACATGATCTCTTTGGCGGCAAGTTTCTCCTCCAGCATGAGGCGGCATAGGCGTATCCGTTCGAGCGCGTCCGGGTGGAGTTCGACCGCTTCGTTCTGACGCGCAATCCGCACCAACTTTTCGACGGTCAGGTTCTGGCCGTCAAGCACGATTGTCATTTATACCTCGCTAGAATTTCATCCTGGCCGGGCCAGGTTGGTCAAGGAAGGAACAGTATAAATCATATTCCTGGTTACCTGACCCGTCAAGTTGTCATCCCTACAGTCGCTCGCAGTTGAACGGCGGGCAAAGGAATGCGCGGCCAGCAGGGTGATGGAAGTGGAATCGGAAACCAGTGCAACGTGTTAGAATAAGAAATAGCAAGGAGTTTCTCATGCTTGAAACCAACCTGAATGTCCGCTTGCCAGATCATCTGCTCAGTCTTGGATTGTCCCAGGAAGAAATCCAGCGCCGCGTTTCGGAATGGTTGGTAAACCCGTTATCAAAGGGACGCGGCTGGCTGTCGAGTTTATCGTGGATTTGCTTGCACAGGGATGGCAGGAAAGTGAAATCGTGAGAAATTACCCAGGCGTTACGCACAACGATATCGCTGCCTGTCGAAAATTTACCGACGGTAAATGATGAATAGTATTACAGCGCAAGGTTGGAGGTATAGGCCCGAAAAAGTGACCAGCGGATAGAAAACGGATAAGCGGATAAGGCCTGTCTATCCGTTTATCCGCTTCAATATCCGTTGACCATGACTCGCGCCGGAAAGTTGCGCGACTTTGCGCTGTAATAATAGGCAAGGAGACGAAAATGGTTCTCACCTCCCGCACCCAAAATTTATTGGCCGGCCTGCAAAAGATCATGGCGGTTAATGAAGACGAGGTTGTACAACGGGGTATTGCACAAGCGACAACCGACCGCATTATTGAGTTGCGCCAACGCATCGGGCAACTGACCGAGCAATACGGCAGCATCGAAAAACTCGAAGCGCAGGGCAATCATGTTCCCGCCGACGATCATACACTGTATACCGATTTACTCGAATGGCGCGCAATTCGTCATGAACTGGAACAGTTGACTCGTTTCCTGGAGACCGTGTGAGTATTTGGCACGCCTCTGTCATCCGTATTTTGCGCGGGAGCGGATTGTTTTCGGATGCGCAACTTTTTGGTGGCAAAGTGAGAGCCATCCTTAGCCAGACGCTCTTCCTCGATATACACTTCGACCCAACTACCGACGGTTATTCCTACGCCCTGATTGACCTGACCCTGCCCTATGCGGGGGATAAAAGATTATTCGGCTGGGACGATTATCCACACCCCGATTACGCCGCGCTCACCAGTTTGAAAAGTTATCCCCATCATTTTCAAGAGCGATTGCCCAACGGGAATTGGCAATTCTCCGAATCGGCATTTCGCGGGGATGTCGAAAATGAGATCCGCGAAGTCATCGAAAAAATTCGACAACGCACAATGGGCGAAGGATGATCTCTCGCCCGTTTTTCATCCTTTACCGCTGCCCCAACTGATCACTGATAACTGATCTCTGATGACTGCCTTCACCCCTCGCCCCTCCCAGCAAGCCATCCTCCGCTACAGCGGCGGACGGCTCGGCATTGCCGCCGTGCCTGGCGCGGGCAAGACGTACATCCTCTCGGCGCTGGCAGCAAAGATCATTCACGAAGGCTGGCTCGGCGACGACCAGGAAGTGCTCATCGTCACGCTGGTCAACTCGGCGGTGGACAATTTCGAAGCGCGCATCAAACGCTTCTTCGACAACCCGCTCCAGGCGCTGTACAAATATCGCGTCCGCACCCTGCACGGGCTGGCGCACGACATCGTGCGCGAGAAGCCGGCGCGCGTCGGCCTCGAGGAACGTTTCAGCATCATCGACGAGCGCGAGGCCGGTTTCATCCGCCGCGAGTCGGTCAATGCCTGGCTGGCGTTGCACGCGCTGGACGATTACCTTGATTCCGCCCTCGACCAATCCAAGATGGATTGGGTCAAGCGCCAGCAGTTGCCAGACCTATTGGACTCCCTCGCCTTAGCCTTTATCCGTTCCTCAAAAGACCGCCTCCTGACTCCCGACAGTTTGCGTGCCAAACTAGACGCATCTCCTACACCCCTGCCTTTGGCCGAACTCGGCTACAGCATCTATGCGGACTACCAGCGCGCCCTCGCTTATCGCGGCGCCGTGGACTTCGATGATCTCATCCGTTTGGCGTTGACCCTGCTCGAAAGCGACGAAGAATACCTGGAGCGATTGCGGTATCGCTATCCGTTCATTTTGGAAGATGAAGCGCAAGATTCGAGCCTGACGCAGGAGAGGATACTTTCTTTGTTATCTGGCGGTGCAGAACCCCCCTCGTCCCTTCGGGACACTCCCCCCATTTTCGCAGAAAATGGGGGGAGCCGGAGGGGGGCTGGCAACCCTTCGACGAGCTCAGGGCGAGGCTGGGTGCGCGTGGGCGACCCCAACCAGGCCATCTTCGAAACCTTCACCACCGCCTCGCCTGAATTGTTGCGTGAATTTATTCGTAACAATCCGCATGAGGATATGCCTGAATCCGGTCGTTCCCAGCCATCTATCATTGCATTGGCAAACCACTTGATCGATTGGGTAATGCAGTCGCATCCCATCCCCGAAGCGCGGACGGCGCTCTCGTTGCCGCACATCGTCCCTGTGCCAGAAGATGACCCGCAGCAGAACCCGCCCGACGATCCGGAAGGCGTCAAGTTCATCAGCAAGAAGTACACGCCCGAGCAGGAATTGGACGCGGTGGTCAAGTCGGTGAAGGGATACGTCGATTCGTTTGCGGACGTTCCCATCGAAGAACAGCCGACCATTGCCATCCTGGTGCCGCGCAACCAGCGCGGCGTGGAGGTGGTCAACGCGCTGCGGCAGAAGGGCATCGAACCCATCGAGTTGATCTCGTCCACGTCGGAGACGCGCGCTGCGGCGGGCTCGTTGAGTTACCTGCTGGCGTATCTGGCAGACCCGGGTTCGGCGCGGAAGCTGGCGAAGGCATACGAGGTGTGGAGGCGGGATTGGAGGGAAATGTCACTGCGAGGAACGAAGCAGTCTCCTGACGACGAGGGGGTTGCTTCGCAAAGTACGCTCGCAACGACATTGCAAAGAGAACTTCTTGCAACGACATCGAACTTATTGAAAAAGATGGTCGATGTGGAAAATTTCATCGCGCCGCAAAACGCCAATGACTGGCTGGCAGGCTTGGGTGAGTCCGAGGCGGGGCAGGTCGTCCAGGAGTTGGGCGCGTTCCGGGTCGTCATCCAAAGATGGTTGAACGCGGTCACGCTTCCCATCGACCAACTGGTGCTGACGCTGGCGCAGGACGTATTCAGCGAAGCCTCGGACCTGGCGCTGGCGCACAAACTGGCGCTGGTGCTGCGAGGGACGGCGGACGATCACGCGGATTGGCGCTTGCCGGAGTTGACGGCGGAACTGGCAGTGATCGCCAAGAACGAACGGCGCTTCATCGGCTTCTCGTCGGACGATTCGGGCTTCGACCCGGAGCGGCACCGCGGCAAGGTGGTGGTGACGACCATGCACAAGGCCAAGGGGCTGGAGTGGGAGCGCGTGTATTTGATGTCGGTCAATAATTATGACTTCCCGTCGGGCATGCCGGGCGACCGGTTTATTTCGGAGAAGTGGTTCGTGCGCGGCGGCTTGAACCTCGAAGCGGAGGCGCTGGCGCAGTTGAGCGCGCTGGGGTCTCCCCCTTCGGGGACTTCGCGATACGGCGACGCTGGTCGAGTAGGACGAAGTCCGTATCGAGACCCGTCGCCTACTCGACCATCAAATGATGAGTATGACTGGTACGAGGAAGGCGCAGCGACGTTACGCTCGCGCTTGGATTACGTGAAGGAACGCCTGCGCCTATTTTATGTGGGCATCACGCGCGCGAAACGCGAGTTGATCGTGACCTGGAACA
>JBMOMP010000113.1:0-39071 GCA_049323115.1 Chloroflexota bacterium | reverse complement strand
TCCCTTGCATTGTCTCTCGACTCAACTCTTGCCAATGTGCTACCACTTTGTTTGCGTCCATTTTCGCGTTCCTCTCTCGTTTTTCGCCTATCTTACCCCCTTTTTCAAAAAACTGACGCACACCCGGG
This sequence comes from Chloroflexota bacterium, assembly GCA_049323115.1. Lineage (GTDB taxonomy): Bacteria > Chloroflexota > Anaerolineae > Anaerolineales > Villigracilaceae > JAABUE01. The sequence goes on along the minus strand of JBMOMP010000113.1, from coordinate 38,943 downwards.
AATGGCAAACGCCTGGCAATGCGCTCGAAGCCATCTTGCATGACCAGGTAGGAACGTCCCAGAACAGCCACACACTCACTCTAGCCGGTGGCAACGTCCAACAGTTGCAGAGGGTGTGGGCGTATTGTCCATCAGCGCTGAGACCACAGTGGTGAACCAGGTCCACTTCGAAGTGACCAGGTTGATGTTCCTGCCAAGCAATGCGCTGGGTAGCGCGCTCACTGGCAGGTAAACGCCGTCGGATGCTGCTGACACTGATCTTACCCAATTGCTCTACCACTTTGTCGTTCAGTTTTAACTCGCCATGCGCTTCCAAATGCCTGGCCATCCACACCAGGTTGGGTTTCAATCGCTCTGCACAAGGATAATCTACACTCTTGGCAATCTTGCGAATGACGCTATCCACTTCCGATCCGTATGTCTTGCCGCGTTGCTTGCGACGCGGTTTGCGCGCCAGGTCTCCTGATCAACCGCAATAGCGATTTGCGATGTAAACCCGTGACAACCTCCATTTCGTCCAACAGGCGACTGCGTTCCTTTTCCCTTGTCGCTTGCCAATACAAAATCCTCATCTTGTGCAAATACTTCCCTCGTTCTCCTACGTTCATTCGGTCTGTTTCGGCCATCGTTCCCTCGGTAACATTTTATTTGTATAGAACACGCGAGGTATTGTCGTCTAAAGGACAAAGGGTTACAATAAAATACGCCATAAGCGTTGCCCTGACCCGTGAGCCGGGAGGGGTGTGTTCATTTACCTTTCCTGGCAATGCAAGCAGGAGATACGGGTAACTTGATAGGAGTGAATGCAGATATGACTATCAGTCGAATCCAACAACTTGCAGCCAAGTGCAATATGTCTTATGATGAGTTCATTGGGGAGATGAGGAAACGCGGGTGCAGCGAACCAACAGCGGCTAAAATCTGGAATGGCGTCTACGAAGAGTTTGATGCCTTCAATGATAACGATATATACTTGAGCAATCTGCGTAAGGCTGCTGATGTATTGAAAGTGACAACGAGCAAATTAGTGCCTTAGTTTATTTAAGCCATGAGGCTTGTTTTGCAAGGGGATTAGCAAGACCGGCGCGCGTAGTACAACAATTGGTTTAGGCAAGGCTTCTGGGAAGATATGTCCCAGGAGTTTTGTGTTTTAATTCAACCAATTATGAACTTGTTGATCCTATGATTTGAGCCAGGAATTTGGGAAAAGTTCCCTTTGTAAATTATCATTTTTTGTGTCAGAATTAACGAGAAACATGAACACACTTAGCAACATCCCGATCAGCCTCACAAAGGTCATCATTCCCAGACGGCGCGACGAAATCTTGACCCGCCCTCGCCTGCTGGAGATGATGTTCGAGTTCTTGGATAAAAAAGTTGTGCTTGTCTCAGCGCCGGCCGGATATGGCAAGACTTCCATGCTCATTGACTTATGTTACCAAAGTGAGTTGCCCTTTTGCTGGCTGTCATTGGATGCGCTAGACCAGGATCCACAGCGGTTTCTGGCTTACTTCATCGAAGCGTTGGCTCAACGCTTCCCTGGATTCGGCGGCGAATCGCGCGAGATTTTGAGTCGTATCAAAACCCTCGATGAGGAATTAGAACGGATCATCATCGGCCTGGCAAATGAGTCCTATGAGCGTATCCCTGAACATTTTGTGCTGGTTTTGGATGACTATCATCTGGTAGGCGACGTTCCGGTCATTCGGGATTTCATCAACCGCTTTGTCCAATTGGTGGACGAGAATTGCCACCTTGTGCTGTCTTCTCGTACGTTAGTGGATTTACCGGACCTCCCGTTGCTGGTGGCGCGCGACCAGGTTGGAGGCCTGGATCTGAGTGAACTTGCCTTCCGGCCGGAAGAGATCCAGGCTTTGCTGGCGCAGAACTATAACTTGCATGTCTCTGACGAGACGGCGCAAGAGTTGGCTGCCGAGTCGGAAGGTTGGATCACCGGCTTGCAACTCTCCAGCCTGGGAATCGTCCAGGGAATGGCAAGCAGGCTCAAGGTCGCGCGCGCTGCGGGCGTAGATCTGTTCGATTATCTCGGCCAACAGGTGCTCGATCAGCAGCCGCAGCCGATCCGCCTGTTTCTTTTGCGCAGTTCCTTGCTGGAAGAGTTCGATGCGGCTTTGTGCGAAAGCGCATTGAGAAGTTTGTATGCGGAACCGCAGAACTGGCAAGCCCTCATCCACACGATTTTACAGAATAACCTTTTTTCATTGCCGGTCGGGAGCGAAAGCGGATGGATACGCTATCATCACCTGTTCCGCGATTTCCTCCAGGCTCGGCTGGCGCAGGAACGCCCGGAGGAAGTTGCGCCCATCCTGCAGGGATTGGCGCTGGCGTATGAGGCGCGCGGTGAATGGGAAAGGGCTTATCATGTTCAAAAGCGCTTGGGGAATATGGATCTGCTGGCAAGCCTGATCGAGCGGGCTGCATTGCATTTGATGTCACGTGCGCTGGTTACATTGGATTCCTGGCTGGGTGACTTGCCGCCTTCCATTTTACATTCCAGACCTGGAATATTGTCCATCCGGGGCACGATTGCGTATGTGAAAGGGAACTTGCCCGACGGGTTGGAAATGCTCGACCGGGCAGAGTCTACCTTCCGTGAAATGGGCGATACGCCTGGGTTAGCGCTGACCCTGGTGCGGCGGGCTACCGCCCATCGCTTCGCCGGGGATTACAAAGCCGCCCTCCATGACGCCGAGGAAGCCGCACAACTGACCGCCGCCAACGACAACTTGCAGCTCATTTACGTCGAAGCCTTGCGACAGAAAGGCCTTGCTTTGTTCCACCAGGGCAAGTCGCACCAGGCTGTAAAGATCCTGGAACAGGCTTTGGATATATATGTCCATCTGAGCGATGTGTCTATGATCCCAATTTTGATGATGGAAACTGGCATGGCTTACCGGGCAATCGGGAAAGAAGAGAAAACCATGCGCCTCTACAACCAGGCGCTGCATATCTGGAAAGAAGAGGGAAATATATCCTGGCAAGCGACCCTGTTGAACAATTTAGGCGTTCTCCATTTTCTTCGAGGGGAGTATGAAAAGGCAGTCCTTTCCCTGGAGGATGGCCTGGCGTGTGCGCAGCACACCAATTCAGCGCGGATGGAAGGATTACTCTTGGCCAGCCTGGGCGACGTGTATGCGGAGGTGGGAGACGCCAGCCTGGCACGGCAGAGTTACCAGCGCGCCGAGGCGCTTGCCCAAGAGACGGATGACCGCTTTTTGTCAGGATATCTGAACCTCATGCAAGCCAGCCTGGCATTGCAACAGGGTGATGTCGCCCAATCTCACCAACGACTGGCTGCTGTGGACACTGAGGATGTTGCTGAGAATTCAATTTATGAATATGGCTTGCTCCATCTCATTCTGGGACAACTTTACTTGCAGGAGGAAAAGTCAGCACAGGCTGTTTCGAGCCTGGAAAGGGCAAAAGCCTGTTTTGCAGATGACGGTCGAAAACTGGAATGCGCCCAGAGCCAAGTATGGCTGGCCGCAGCTTACTATCAATCCGGGGAACGTGCTGCCGCAAGGCAAGTAATGAAAGAGTACTTGGACGCCGCAGGCCCCAGGACGGAACATGCGATTTTGGTTGCCATCCAACGGGCGCGCGTTTGGCTCATTGGATGGCAAACTGACCCTGAAGTTGGATCATTTTTACGCATCCTCCTGGATCAGGCCAGGCAGGCGGCACAGCAATTGCCTGCAGCGCGCCGGCAACTGCGGCGATTGGCTCGCTCTGTCCAGGCACCGACCGCGGGGTTGTCCATCCAGGCGTTGGGCGCTGCACGAGTCAGCATATCTGGGAAATTGCTCACAGTAGCAGAGTGGCAGACCCAATCCGTACGTGATCTGTTCTTTTACTTTTTAACCCTGTCCGGGCCAATAAGCAAGGAACAGATTGGCGCTGTGCTATGGCCGGAGGTCGAGGAACCAGCCAGGCTGCGTTTGCGGTTCAAGAATGAAATCTATCGCCTAAGACGGGCCGTTGGGAAAGGTGTGATCGTGCTCTTCGAGAACGAGCAGTATGGTTTCAACCGCAACTTGGACTACGAATATGATGTCGAGGCCTTCGATGGGTATTTGAAACAGGCCCAGGCCAGCAGCGATGAGAACCACCAAATCGCATACTATCAAAAAGCGATTGACCTTGTGCACGGACCTTTCCTGGAGGACGTAGATGCGGCCTGGGTCTGGCCGGAACGGGAGCAGCACAACCGGGCTTTCCTATCGGCTTTGTTGGCGCTGGTTGAGTTATTCAAAAAGAAAGACTGCCTCCAGGAGGCCCTGGCAGCCTGCCAGCGCGCCGTCGAATTCGACCCGGTGTTCGAAAACGCTTACCGTGAGGCGATGCTGGTCGAGGCGCAATCCAAAAATTGGGCGGGCGTCATCCGCCTGTATGAAGCCTATCGGTCGGCCATGCAGCGCGAACTCGATTTGCCCGCCTCTCCAGAAATGCAAGCCTTGTACGAACGCCTGATTCGTTAAATCTGATTCTACTCAACAACTTTGCGCCAATTCATGAAAGAGCTGGCGCTTTTTAATCTTAATTTAATCTTTTGAAGCCTGTTTTGAAGCCTGGGGGATTGTATGCTAATGACAACAAACTATTCTTTTTTTTCAAGTTGTAGGAGTGCATATCATGAACAGCAAACTGTCCCGCTTTGTCCTGTTGACCAGCAAGATCAACCGCCAGCACATTCAACTGGTATTGTCCGTCCTCGCCCTGGCCTTATTGGTCCTGGGTATCGGCGCTCCTGAAGCAGGCGGCGGGCCGGGTCGTTAATGGTCTTGTGGCTGGCGCTGGGGGCCGGTTTGGTTACAGGGATTGGGGTGTCGCGCTGGCAAGGACACCCTTATCGTCCTCCTGCTCTCCAATACGTGTGGTTGGTATTTGCGGGTTTCCTGCCACAGTTCCTGGCCATCTACTTGGCAAACACGCGCGTCTTGTTCCCTGACTGGCTGGCCGCATCATGCATATTGATCTCGCAAGTTGCCTTGCTTGTTTTCTCATGGTTCAACCGCCGTTTGCCCGGTATGCCGGTTTTGATCGTTGGGCTTATGTTCAATCTGGCAGTAATCGCCGCCAACGGCGGATTTATGCCGATCAACCCGCAGACGGCCGAACGATTGGTAGGCGTTGAACGTGTTGCCTCTTTGGAAGATGGAAGCCGTTTTGGTTTCAAGGACATCCTTCTCCAAAAGAGTGAAACCGAACTCGAATGGCTGGCCGACCGTTTCCTGCCGCCCCAATGGCTCCCGTACCAGGTTGCTTTCAGCCTGGGAGATGTCCTCGTTGGGCTAGGTGTGTTCCAGGTCCTTGCCAACCAGAAACTTAATGGTTAGGAGTGTGAAATGGCAGTACCACAAACGTATCAAAATACAATGACGCTCCATTTGTCAGAACCTCCCAGAAGCATCTCTGGTTTGAACCGCCTGTTTTCCGCGGCGGTTGTCAATCAACAATTTTGCCGCCTGCTGCTGGATGATCCAATGTCCGCATTGCGGCAAGGATATCGCGGGGATGCTTTCAGGTTGACCTTGGAAGAGCAGGCTCTGCTCCTCTCTGTTCAGGCCAGGTCTTTGCCTGATCTTGCCTCGCAAATACACAAGGCTTTAGGAAAGTAGGTTCGTCAATACACACCAAGCCAACCTGGTTGCCTGGTGTATACCCGGCGACGCGGTGAAGAGGGGCGTAGTGATAAGGGAATCACTACGCTCCGCGTCCGCGTCTTTACGCAGATTGGAATAAATAATGCTTCAAGTTGTCATAAAAGCCTTTCCAATGTTGCTTATGGAAGTTGATTTGGATGGAACCATCCTGAGTTACAACAGTGACACTCCATCCCTTTTTGATATCCAACCAGAAAACATTCACAAGAATCACCTGAGAGACATTTTCCCTCCTGATATTATGCGGGAGTATGAAGTTGCCCTGGCGGCTGTGAAAAAAAGTGGGAATTCTTCATCTATAAATATAAATTATTCAATGCAATTCGAAGATGGGGAGCATTGGTTCGAAGCCAGGTTGGTTCCACTAAACGATAAGAAACTGACTGTCGTCATTCAAGATATAACAAAATACAAGAAAAGTGAATCCAAACTCCAGAAGCAATTGGAGCAGTTATCGGCTTTGCGGGCAATTGATCAAGCGATTGCAGCCAGCATGGATCTGAAGTTAACTTTATCCATCCTGTTGACCCAAGTAATTCAACATTTGCAAATCGATGCCGCTTCCGTCCTTTTATGGGATTCGAAGACGCAGGCTTTGGAATATACGACCGGGATTGGTTTTCATACAGATGCTTTGACCGGCAGCCAGGTCAAATTGGGGCAGGGCTATGCGGGCATTGCTGCATTGGAACAAAGGGTGATTTATATCGAAAACCTATCCAGTCGGCAAACGGATATTTTGCGTTCCCCTTCATTCTACGAGGAAGGCTTCATCTCGTACTATTGTGTCCCTTTGATCGCAAAAGGACAAGTGCAGGGTGTATTGGAAATATTCAAACGGTCGCCGATCTACCCTACAGCCGATTGGATTGCATTCCTGGAGACGCTGGGCGGACAGGCTGCAATTGCAATTGACAATGCGGTACTTTTCAATAACCTTCAACGTTCAAATGCAGAATTGATGCTTGCCTATAATGCAACGATCGAAGGTTGGTCTCGTGCGCTCGATATGCGCGACCATGAAACAGAGGGGCATACCCAGCGTGTGACTGAACTGGCTTTGCAATTAGCAGGCCGGATTGGGATGAAAAATGGCGAATTGATCCATATCCGTCGTGGTTCCATCTTGCACGATATTGGCAAAATGGGTATCCCTGACCATATTTTGCACAAACCCGGGCCATTGACCGATGAAGAATGGGCCATCATGCGCCGGCATCCCATGTATGCTAAGAGCCTGCTCGCGCCAATTGATTATCTGGCGCCGGCCATGGAAATCCCTTGTTATCACCACGAGAGATGGGATGGCAGCGGGTATCCATCGGGATGGCGAGCCAGAGAGATCCCTGTGTCTGCGCGGTTATTTGCCATTGTCGATGTCTTTGATGCGCTTACATCCGACCGGCCGTACCGGCCAGCATGGTCGAAAGCCGATGCGCTCGATTACATTCAACAGCAAGCGGGTAAACTGTTCGACCCGGAGTTTACAGATATCTTTGTCCAGATGATCGGTGAACGGTATACTTCACTACGAGACAAAAGCGAAGGGCGGACTCTGGCCCTTTCCATTTCAATATAAACGATCGTTTGGGCGTTGTTATTGACACGATCCTCCCGCAGGAGGATCGTTGGATGAGCGCGCTGGGATTCGAACCCAGAACCAATGGCTTAAAAGGCCACTGCTCTGCCGTTGAGCTACGCGCCCGCCTTCATAATACAAAAGCGGACTGCATTCTATCACGGGCTTAACCAGCCGTCAACGTAATACCACCGCCGCCAGCCGCGTCTATGCACTCGGAGGTCTAAATGGCAGACATAATCAACGTATCTGAAGACACTTTCGAAACGGAAGTGATCGCTTCGACAATACCGGTGCTGGTGGATTTCAGCGCGGTTTGGTGTGGGCCGTGTAAAATGCTCGATCCGATCGTCAAGCAATTGGCCGGGGAATGGGATGGGAAGGTCAAGGTTGTAAAAATCGATGCGGACCAGAACCCCAATATCTTGATGCAATATAGCGTCTTGGGGATACCCACCTTATTGTTCTTCAAGGACGGCGAATTGAAGGAACGTCTTACCGGTTACCAGCCAAGAGACAAGTTGGCGGCTAAGTTCGCACCGCACCTTGCATAAAGTTACCCCAAAGCCGGGCCTGATCAGCCCGGTGTTTTTTTATTCCTTCAAGATGGAAGCGATGGTTTCGAAATCGGCTCGCGACGTCAGGTCCAGGCTGATCGGCGTCACCGAGACCAGCCGCTTCTGGCGGATCACGGCCACGTCGCTGTCCGAGGCCTCCGGCTCCAGGATCGCAGCCTCCTTGTACCCCATCTGCGCCGGGACCGACCAGGATTCGCGTTCAGGCGCAACCGGGTCGTAATAACGCTGGCGCGCCAGGCGGGTCAATTGCCATTCGGTTTTTGGGGTGGCGTTTCGTGGCACGTCCACTTTCAGCAGGTCAACGTCTGGGGGCAGGTTCTTCTCCACTAAGAGGCGGGCAAATTGCAGCGTGAAATGAGCCGCTGCGGAGAAGTCTACTTCGCGGGAATAGGAAAGGTGATGTTCCTGCGGCGTCTCCAGGGAAACCGCCAGGGCGCGGTATCCCAGCGCCGCCGCTTCCATGGCCGCTCCCACAGTCCCAGAGATGGTCACTCCCGTCCCCAGGTTTTCGCCATAATTGATGCCTGAAACGACCAGGTCTGGTTTCACCGGCATGACCTCCAGGATGCCATGCAGGACGGCCTGGGCAGGAGTCCCGCCGACCGCGTACACGCTCCATTCCTGACCCTTGATCTGCAAGCGCTCCTCAGCGATGATCCCATCTGACGAGATGGGCAGGCTGCGCCCCATGCCGGAGGACTGTTCGCGCGGGGCGACCACTGTGACATATCCCAACTCAGACAGAGCCTCGGCTGCCGCCCATAAACCCGGGGAACGAATGCCATCATCGTTGGTAAGTAAAATTTGTAGTTTGGACATACAATCTCCCTGATAATAAAAGAAGCGGGAAAACCCGCTTCCTATGGCGCCCTCGGCGCGACTCGAACACGCGACCTATTGCTCCGCAAGCAAGCGCTCTAATCCACTGAGCTACGAGGGCATTTGGCAGGGCAGAATTCTAATGCAGAACTGGAGGAAGGTCAAGGAAACTATCCTTTGAATTTTACCATACCCAGGCCGGGCTATACCCTTTCACACCCAAGTCGATGACTTCCCCGCTTGCCGCGTCCAGCACTTGCACCCGCGCCTCGAGCGGGAAAACCTCCAGCAGATAGCCGTCGAACAGGATGTAACGCCCATCCGGCGACCAGGCCAGCCCCCCGTGCAGCACATCCGGCGCGTCGGTCAACTGGCGGGATTCGCTCCCGTCCGCGCGCATCAACCAGACCTGGTCGCCCATCGCCACCGACAGGTCGCGCCGCACCACCGCCACCCACGCGCCGTCCGGCGACCAGGCCGCCAGGTTGTTCTCCTGGTTCGGGTCGTCGTTCAGGCTTGTCAAAGTTCCGCTTTCGAGATCGTAGCGGAACAGGTGCGTCACGAACCCCTGCTCCTGAGTCAGCACATCCCGTACCAGCGCCGATTTGCCGTCCGGCGACCAGGCGACCGCCGCGCCCAGGAAATTATCCAGGATGCGGTTCTCGCCCGTTGCCAGGTTGTACAGGCGGATGCTGCCATCCGGCGCGCTGTAACTCAGCCAGGCGCCGTCCGGCGACCAGCGCGGGTTGGCGCCCGGCAGGCCCGCCTCCTGGAACACCGGCTGCGTTTCGCCGCTCGCCGCGTCCAGCCACCACAGCGTTGGCAGCCCCAGCCCGCCCAGGTCCAGGCGCTCGTAGACCACCTTGCTCCCGTCCGGCGACCAGACCGGCTGGCTGCAATCCGCCGGGGCGCAGACCACCATCTCGCGCGCCTCGCTCCCGTCCACGCGCGCCAGCCAGAGCGACACGCCCAGGTCCATCGCCTGTTCCACATAGACCACTTGCGCCCGGTCGGGCGAGAGCGCAAAATCCCTCACGCCGCGCGGGGCATCCGTCAGGACACGTATGGTCTTGCCCTCCATATTAGAGATGACCAGTTGTTTGTGCCCGCCTTCGTCTTCGGACAAGTGGATGACATTTGCATCTTCGAGGCGGAAGCCGCCCGCCTCGCTCGCGGACGAGAGGCCTGCTCCCGTTATGGACGGGTTTTCCGCGCCCCCAAAGCGGGTCAACGCGCCCCACGTCAACGCCGCGCCCAATACCAGCACGATGACCGCGCTGACCACCGGCAGGGCGGGCGCGAACTTGTTGAAAGCGTCCATCTTGCGGAACAGGCGGCCGCTGTGCACCATCGCCAGCCCGATGACGATCAACACGGCAGCCAATCCCAGGCTGAAGGCCACGATCAGCGCCAGACCCAGCAGCAGGCGGTTGATGGCAATCGCCACCAGCAGGATGGCAATCGCATCCGGGCAGGGCACCAGTCCGCCGCTGACGCCCAGGGCGATGAGCGACTTCCAGGTAACGGAAGCAGGCCCGGGGGACGGAAGTTGATGCGTGTGCCCGTGATCGCACCCATTCTGGGCGCTTTGGTCATGATCGTGAGGATGGTCGTGTCCATTTCCATGTTCGTGACTGTGATCATGCCCGTCGTGGTGATGTCCGCTTTTCGAAGCGCGCCAGTCGCGGATGCGCTGGAAGAGCAGGTAAAATCCCAATCCCAAGATCAGCAGGCCGGAGAGCACCTCGAGGGCGGGAATCAGGCGCGTGGGCAGGATGTAGCGCGAGGCCACCAGCGTGACGATCCCCAGCAGGAAGACCGAGCCGGTATGCGTGAGCGTGACGATGCCCCCCAGCGCGATGGCGTGACGGGTTGTACCGCGCGCACCGACCAGGTAGGCTGCCACAACGGTCTTGCCGTGACCCGGCGTGAGGGCGTGCAGCGCGCCCAATGCCAGCGAGATGCCCAGCGCCAGCAGGTAGAACGGGATCGAAAAATGCTCCTGGCGCACCAGCCCGATCAAGATTTCCTGCGGCGTTTCCTGCGCCAGTTCGGGGATGACCTGCCCGGCGGTCTGCATGACCACGTCCTGGCGCTGGCTGGGCGGCAGGGAGGGGACGCCGCTATCCCACGTGTTCAGCAAGCCAACCTGGTCGCTGGCCCGTTCGCGCGCGCGGACAAAGTCCACGCCGAACTGCGCCCCCTGCTGGATGGGCTGTTGGAAAGCAGCCTCGTCGATGGCCGAAACGTCGAACCAGTTGACCGAGTTCTGTTCCTCCATGCCATTGTGCAAAACCAGGCGATGGTTGTTTTCCCCGTCTTGCGGCCAGGAAGCGGAGAGAGTCAACAGGATGGGCTCGCCGTTGCCCTGCAGGGCGTTCAGGTCAGCCGGGAATTCGACCTGGTCGAGGCGCAGGGGGAAATCTGCGCCGTCCAGCGTAGAGGTCAAGGACGCGGCGCGCGATTCCCCCCAGGCGCGGGACTCTTCCAGGCTGAGGAATTCGTCTGCATTCCCGTCCGCTTCGCGCCAGATCCAGGAAGCCAGCATGGGTCCGGGTTTGATCTCCCAGGCAAGGAGCAGTCCCTGCGGCGTGATGGTCAGGTTGAGGGTGTGGACGTACATGTCCGCGGGGTGGGCTTGCGCGGAGGTCAGGGGGAGGAAGAGGATGAGGAAAATGGCGGCTATGAAGGGAAGTCTTGGGGGGGTGCGCATGTACTGTTCCTGGCTTGTTTGACATAACATGCCCCATCATAAAGAAAATGAGCGACTTTTGCAAGTTACTCGCAATTTGCGGTGTTTTTTCTTGACAATGTGTTTCCTGCGGGATACAATTTGTTCATGAAGTATGAACTTCACAGCACGGTAGTGTTTGATAAATGGTTTCTTAAGTTAAAAGATGCTGTAACCAAAAGAAAGATTTTGGCACGACTCGCCCGCATAGAAAATGGCAACTTCGGCGATTTCAAGCAAATCCATACCAACCTTTACGAGTTACGTTTTTTCTTCGGAAGCGGGATTCGTATTTACTACACAATCCGCAATGATCGGATCATTCTTTTATTGGCTGGCGGCGATAAAGCAAGCCAAAAGGCTGATATTCAAAAAGCGAAGAACCTTTTGAATGAAATGGAGTAATGAAATGACCGTAAAAACGTCCGCCTTCGATATTGCTGAACACCTCGATAATGATGAGGATATTCGCGGTTTCTTGCAAGAAGTGGCCGACACAGGGAATACAGAAGACTTTCTTCACGCGCTCAACATCGCTGCCAGGGCAAAAGGGATGACCGAGGTCGCCAAAAAAGCGGGGGTTAGTCGCGCCAGTCTGTATAAATCCCTTTCCGAGAATGGTAATCCTCGCTTTGAAACTATCAACAGGATTATCGATGCTTTGGGCTGTAAAATCGCGATTGTGTAACCAAAGTATGGTCTTTGCTGTTCTTGAAGTTACGAAGACCCTGGTGCGAAATCTATGTTGAACTTGCGGTTCGTGAGGTTGCCCATGAGCCCGGGGATTTTTATGGTATAATCCCGCCGCTCTCCACGGAGAGACATCTTGCTCAGGGACAGGCTCATTGTCCCAATCTCACACGCTCCCGGACTGTCCGGTGCGTGCCACGGACGAATGACGTGGTTGCCGGACGGGTTGAACGGAGCGGAGGCCAAACGCGAAGGAGGTTTCCCCGATGGCCATTATCCCTATGAAAGCCCTGCTTGAGAGCGGCGTCCACTTTGGGCATCGCACCAACAAGTGGGACCCACGCATGAAGCCGTACATCTTCACAGAGCGTAACGGTATTCATATCATTGACTTGCAGCAAACCGTCAAGTTGCTGAACCAAGCCTATAACCTTATCCGTGATACCGTTTCTGGCGGCGGTACGATCCTCTTTGTCGGCACCAAACGCCAGGCGCAAGAAACGATCATGGAAGAGGCGACACGTTGTGGTATGCCTTACGTCACCGAGCGCTGGTTGGGCGGTTTTCTTACCAATTGGTCCACTATCCACCTGCGCGTACAGGAACTGGAACGGCTGGAAAAATTGCGCGACTCAGGCGAGATCAACCGCCTTACGAAAAAGGAAGGCCTGCTCATCGAGCGTGAAATCATCCGCCTGGAGCGCCGCCTCTCCGGTATCCGCAATATGAAGCGGCTGCCAGACCTGCTTTTCATCGTAGATGTCTGCCGTGAAGACGCTGCCGTGCACGAGGCCAACCTGCTCAATATCCCGATTGTTGCTATGGTGGACACCAATTGCAACCCGCTGGATATTGATTACGTTATCCCGTCGAATGACGATGCCATCCGCGCCATCAAGTTGTTGGTCGCCAAAATCGCCGATGCCGTGCTCGAAGGCAAAGCCATGCGCAAGGAAGAAGGCGGTGGTGAAGAATCCCTGGCGCAAGAAAAAGCCGATCTGCCTGCCATCCACAAAGTGACCCGCCGCGTTGTGGATGAAGATGACCAGGAAGTCGAAGAAGAAGACTTGCTGGGCGAAGCCACCCTGGCTAAGTTGAGCGTTTCCCGCAAGCCTGCGGAAGAAGAAGCGAACGAAGAAGAAGCCGACCTGGAAACCGAGGAAGAAGACAAAGACAAAGACAAAGACAAGAGCCGGTCTTCCCGGGCAACAGATGAGGTTGCCGAAACGGTGGAAGAAGAGACTGAAGACGTAAAACCGGAAAACAAGACTGAGGAATAAGTTATGGAAATCACAACCGAAATGATCAAAGAGCTGCGCAGTGCAACCGGTGCGGGCGTGTTGGATTGCCGCAAGGCCCTTACCGAAGCCAACGGCGACTATGAGAAAGCGGTAGACTACCTGCGCGAGAAAGGCATCGCCACAGCCGCCAAACGCGCTGACCGCGACGCCTCCCAGGGCGTGGTGGAACTGTACTCGCATGGCAATGGCCGCGTCGGTGTGATGGTCGAAGTCAATTGCGAGACCGATTTCGTAGCCCGCTCAGAAAATTTCCGCAACCTGGCGCATGAAATCGCCCTGCAGATTGCCGCCGCAGCGCCTCGGTACGTCAAAGAAGATCAAATCCCTGCCGATGTCCTGGAACATGAAGCGGAGATTGCCCGCGCGCGCGCAAAAGAGGAAGGCAAGCCGGACAACGTCGCCGAGAAGATTGTGGCGGGACGCCTGGAAAAATTCAAAGACGAAGTCGTCCTGCTGCGCCAGGCTTACATCCGTGATGAAGACCTGAACATCGAGAAATTGGTATTGCAGACGATTGCTTCGACCGGTGAGAATATCGTCATCCGCCGCTTCGAGCGGTGGGAACTTGGTGAAAGATTAGGTGAGTAGTTATAGGCCAACCAGATGGTTGGCCTTTTCTTTACCTTATCCAATTGGACGACGAAGGGAGCGCAAGGATGAATGCTTTGAAATACAAACGGATTTTGCTCAAACTTGGCGGGGAAGCGCTTTCAGGAGAAGCCGGCTTTGGGATCGATGTATCTGAGGCCGAGGCCGTAGCCAGCCGAGTCAAGGAGGTCCACCAAATGGGCATGGAAGTGGCGGTGGTCATCGGCGCCGGCAACATCTGGCGCGGCAAGCAGGGGCTGGATCATGGCATGGACCGCGCAACGGCCGATTATATGGGCATGCTTGGCACCGTCATGAACGCCATGGCGTTGATGGATGCCCTGGAACGTTCGGGCGTGTACACGCGCGTCCAGTCTGCCATCGAGATGCGTGCGGTGGCTGAACCATACATCCGCCGCCGCGCCATTCGTCACCTGGAAAAGGGGCGTGTGGTCATCTTCAGCGCCGGCACTGGCAACCCGTACTTCTCCACAGATACCGCCGCCGCGCTGCGCGCCATGGAAATCGACGCCAATGTGGTCATCAAAGCCACAAAAGTGGATGGCGTCTATGATTCTGACCCAAAGAAGAATCCGGGCGCCAAAAAATTCGATCGGTTGAGTTACATCGAAGTGCTCAACCGGCGGCTCGAAGTGATGGACAGTACTGCTATCTCCCTGTGTATGGAAAACAATATGCCCATCCTGGTGCTAAACCTGTGGGATGAGCGGGCGCTCCTGCGCGCGCTCAACGGCGAGGCGGTCGGTACGCTGGTCAGTTCGTAGTGCGGCATTCATCCCCTGCGGGGACGATGTATTTGCCCTACAAAATTTTTGCGGTCGTGATAGACTCTCATACCCTGTACAAACACTCTCACGGGTTCGTTTTCCCGTAGCAAAAATTGGCATTTTGGGGTATCCTTATAAATAATTTTCCCAACCCGTCAGGAGGCTGAGGTGATTAAAGACATCCTTAAGGAAGCGGAAGGTCGCATGAATGGTGCGATACAGTCCCTGGAGAATGACCTGGCCGTCATTCGGACGGGACGCGCCAGTCCTGCCCTGGTAGAGAGACTTTCCGTAATATATTACGATACCCCTACCCCTCTGATGCAACTGGCAACCATCAGTGTCCCGGAGCCGCGCACGATCTTGATCAAACCATTCGACCCCTCCACGCTGAAGACCATCGAGCGCGCGATCCTGGCCTCGGACCTGGGGCTGACTCCCAACAACGACGGCAAGTCCATTCACCTGAATTTGCCCCCGCTCACCGAAGAACGCCGTCGCGACCTGGTCAAAGTCGTGCACAATCGCCTGGAGGAAGGGCGTATCGCCGTGCGCAACATCCGCCGCGACTCGCACAATGACATGCGCGACTTCGAAAAAGAGAAAATGATCTCGGAAGATGACCTGAAACGCGGCGAGGAAGACCTGCAAAAACTGACCGACCGCTTCGTGGAAGAGATCAACAAGCGCGGTCAGGAAAAAGAAAAAGAGATCATGGAAGTTTAGCGACGTAGTTCTATAAATTTGAGAATGATCGATTCCCTACCCAGCCTGCCTCCCGAAAGGGTTCCCCTGCATGTTGCCATGATCATGGATGGCAACGGTCGCTGGGCTATCTCTCGCGGCCTCCCGCGCCTGGCCGGTCATCGCGCCGGGACGGAAAATTTGCGCCGCGTCATCCGCGCATCGGTGGAGTTTGGCGTGAAATACCTGACCATTTATGCCTTTTCCACTGAAAATTGGGGACGCCCGCCGGAAGAAGTGCAGGGACTGATGCACATCCTGGAAGATGTGATCGATAAAGAACTGGCGGAACTGCACAAGGAAGGCGTGCAATTACGGCACATCGGGCGTTTGGAACGCCTGGCGCCCACATTGCAGGAAAAAGTGCTGGATGCCATTGATGTGACAAAGAACAATACTCGCCTGATATTGAACATCGCCTTCAACTATGGCGGCCGGGATGAAATCGTCCATGCCATCCAACGCATCATCGAGGACGGCGTCCCGGCTGCGGATGTCACGGATGAACTGGTAAGCCAATACATGTTTACCGCCGGGGTACCAGACCCCGACCTGATCATCCGCACCTCCGGCGAACTGCGCATCAGCAATTTCCTGATCTGGCAGGCAGCCTATTCGGAGTGGTATGTGACGCCGACGTTCTGGCCGGATTTCGACAAGGAGGAATATCGTCGCGCTTTGGAAGCCTTCGCGCAACGCGACCGCCGCTTTGGAGGCGTAACGGCTGCGGTAGGCAAGGCGCATGGTTAAACGCACAATCACGGCCCTGGTTCTGCTGGTTGTGGCAATGCCAGCGCTCTTGTTGGGAGGCATTCCGTTCTTCCTGCTCATGGGATTTTTTATCGTCGTTGCCGCCTATGAGTACACCGTTATGTTCCATACCATTCAAATCAAGCCTTCGACGTGGATCACGGTTGGAGGCGTTTTTTTGATCCTGGCCGTTCGGGATTTCTACCCGGCATTCAGCGGCCTGGCATTTACTATTCTTGTCATTGCCGCCCTGGGATATCACATGGTCGCCTACGAGCGCGGACGCGACCAGGCAGCGCTTGATTTCGCCGTCACGGTTGGCGGGTTGGCCTACCTGGGTTGGGTGGGAGCCTACCTGCTCGACCTGCGCAACCTGCCCAACGGCGGCTGGTGGGTTTTCCTTGTCCTACCGGCTACGTGGATGGCTGACACCGGCGCTTACAGCATCGGGGCCGCTTATGGGCGTCATAAACTTGCGCCGCGCCTCAGTCCCAAGAAAAGTTGGGAAGGCTATTGGGCGGGCGTCTTCACCGGCACCCTGTATGGCGGTTTCTTTGCCTTTGCCTACTCCACCTGGGGGCCGCTGGAAATCTCCATCTGGCAGGGAGCAGCCCTGGGCTTGGTCTTGAGCGTCATTACCCCCCTGGGCGACCTGGGCGAAAGCCTGTTCAAGCGGCCGGCCGGCATGAAAGATTCCGGCAACCTGATCCCCGGTCATGGAGGCGCGTTCGACCGCATCGATTCCTGGCTGTGGGCTGCGGTCATTGGCTATTACTTCATCCAGTGGTTTATGATCTAGGCAAAATACATTATGGAGGCAACCGTGAACTTGAGCGAACCGACTCGTAACCTGGCCCTGGAACTGGCGCGCGTTACCGAAGCCGCTGCCCTGGCTGCCGGTCGCTGGCTGGGACGCGGCAACAAGGAAGCAGCCGACCATGCCGCCGTCGAAGCCATGCGCCTGGTCCTGCGCTCCGTCTCCATGAGCGGAAGGATCATCATCGGCGAAGGCGAAAAAGACAACGCGCCCATGCTCTACAACGGCGAGATCGTCGGCAACGGCGAATTGCCCGAGATGGACGTAGCCGTAGATCCGATCGACGGCACCCGCCCGCTGGCGTTTGGACGCACGAACTCGATTGCTACGGTCGCCATTGCCCCGCGCGGTACGATGTTCGATCCCGGCCCATTCCTTTACATGAACAAGATCGCAGTCGGCCCGCAAGCCAAGGGCCATATCGATATCGAGGCCTCGGTAACGGACAACCTGAAAGCGATTGCCGAAGCGACCGGCAAAGCCGTGGAGGACCTGACCACCATCGTGCTGGATCGCCCGCGTCACAATGACCTGGTGGCTGAGATCCGCAAGAACGGTGCCCGCATCCGCCTCATCCCGGACGGGGATGTGGCCGCTGCCCTGATGACGGCCCTGCCTGATACCGGCATCGACGTGCTGATCGGAATCGGCGGCACCCCGGAGGGCGTGCTGGCGGCTTGCGCCCTGCGCGCCATGGGCGGCGAGATCCAGGGCAAGTTGTACGCCCGCGACGAGGATGAATTGCGCCGGGGGCGCGAGGCGGGCTACAACTTCGAGAAAATCCTGACCATGGATGACCTGGTTTCATCTGAGGATGTGTTCTTTGCAGCAACCGGCATCACCGATGGTGAACTGCTCAGGGGCGTCAAGTACTTTGGCGACGGCGCGCGCACCGACAGCCTGGTGGTGCGCGGCCTGACCGGGACAGTGCGCCAGATCACAGCCACCCACCGCATAGACAAACTCCACCTGTTGAGCGCTATCAAGTATTAGGCTTGACACCCCCCTGCCTTCGCCGTATAATCTGGCACGCTTTCCTGGCTAGCTCAATCGGCAGAGCGGGCGGCTGTTAACCGCTAGGTTCGAGGTTCGAGTCCTCGGCCAGGAGCCTCGAAGCCCCGCATGGGGCTTTTTTGTTGGGTTCGAGGCCCCCGGAAGGGGGTGGTATTCGAGTAGATTCGGCTTGACAAAAACATTTTCATATCGGATAATATACATTAAATATGTATTATCCGATATGAAAACAGACTTACTCCTCCCTTTCGAAAATATCCCTTATTTCAGCCTCGAGGCATTCAAACAGTCTGCGGATATAGAATCTCCTCACACTGCTCGCATGTTATTGCATCGCTGGGCTAAGTCTGGGCGCATCCTCATGCTCAAACGAGGCATCTACATGTCGCGGCAATTCTATGAAAGGCATCAGGGGGATGAAGCATTTTCGATGGCAGTGAGCGCCGTACTATTGCCGCAATCGTATGTTTCGCTCGAATTCGTTTTGCAGCAGAATAATCTCCTGACTGAGATCACCTATCCGATTACCTGCATCACCGCCAAGAACACACGCACGATAGAAAACGCGATCGGCGCTTTCTGGTACCGAAACATTCGGAAAGACCTGTACGCGGGATATTCGATTTCCGAGTACCACGGGATACGGTATGCAAAGGCGTCGGTAGCAAAGGCATTATTCGATTACTTGTATCTAAGGCCCATTCCCGCCGCCTATCGTTCCTCCAAAATTGACCTTGCGGAGGAATTGCGACTTAACCTGGATGAGCTGGACTCCTCTTCGTTGGATGAGTTTGCGCGATATACCGAAAACAGTGGATCGCAAAAAATGCAGGCTATTCTTGACAACTTTCGGGAGAACAAATGACAACGTTGACCGAACTCCTCCAACACGAACTCGAGGCAAAAGACCCTCTATTGTCCGCAGAGACCAAACGCATCCTGCTCAAAGAGGCCCTGCAAGCCTATGTGCTCGATTTCCTGTACAACCACCGGTCCTATCGTGGATTGAACTTCTATGGAGGCATTTGCCTGCATTTCGTCTATGGGTTGAATCGTTTATCAGAAGACCTCGATTTCGATAATCGCGCCGGGGTAGAACTTGACAACCTGGCTGAAGACTTGAAAGTCATGTTCCAGAACAGGTTCTCGTACCATGACGCGAACGCAAAGCCTCAACAAAGCGCTCAAGGCATTTTGCGGATCACGCTTAAATTCCCTGTCTTGAAGGACCTGGGTATATCGTCCCATCCCAATGAAGCCCTGCATCTCAAGGTCGAAGTGAGCCACCATAAACAAGTTGCAGAAATTCAAAAGACCCCGGTCTTCCAGCATGGACGCAGTTTTGTTCCCTCTCATTTTTCCCTGGAAACCATGATGGCAGGTAAAATGCTGGCCTGCCTGGAACGCAACTTCCAGCGAGGGGATAGCGGCGCTTTCATTAAGGGGCGTGATTTTTACGACCTGCTCTGGTTCATGCAAAAAGGGATCAAACCATTGGAAGAAAAACTTGCCAGCGATGGCAACACCCCTTACACGGTTCACTCAGCCATGCAGGCTTTACATGACAAGATCAACCAGATTCGTGTTTCAGACCTGGCAATCGATTTACTCCCATTGTTCGAATCCAGAACATTCATTGATGCCTGGCTGGAGAGTTTCCATGCAAACTTCGAACGTTTCGTGGGGAACTATATTGTAGAGTAGTGAAGCAAAGTCTGCCCCCCTGTAATCCCTGAAACTTGTACTGAACGAAGTCGAAGATCTGTGTACAGGAAAGCGCCCGGCGGGATGATACAATACGCGCATGGGCGTTCTCTATCTTGTCGCTACCCCCATCGGCAACCTCGAAGACCTGTCGCCGCGCGCCGCCCGCATCCTGCGCGAGGCGATCTTGATCGCCGCCGAAGATACCCGTCACACTGGGCTCTTGCTCAAGCATTTCGAAATCCCCACGCCGCTCACCAGTTACTTCGAGCACAACAAATTGCAAAAGATCGACTACATCCTCTCCAAACTGGCGGAGGGGGACGTGGCGCTCGTCTCGGATGCGGGGACGCCAGCCATCAACGACCCCGGCTACGAATTGGTCAAGGCGGCCCTCGCTTCGGGCTTCGACGTGCGGCCTGTTCCCGGTCCCTCGGCCCCCGTCGCTGCCCTGGGCGTTTCCGGCTTACCGACCGACCGTTTCCTGTACCTGGGCTACCTGCCCCACAAGAGAGGGGAGCGCCGCGCGAGGCTGCGACAGGTCGAAGATCTGCCCTACACGTTGGTGTTCCTCGAATCGCCTCATCGCATTGTCGATGCGTTGGAAGACATCCTGGCCGAACTGGGCGACCGCCCGGTCTGCGTGGCGCGCGAGATGACCAAGAGGTTCGAGGAATATTGGCGCGGACCCGTCAGCGGGGCGCTGGCGTATTTCAAGTCGCAGCCAGCGCGGGGAGAGTTTACGCTGGTAGTGGGGGGCGCGGAGAAAAGCGCGGGGGTGTGGACGGAATCGGAAACGGTAGCAGCCATCCGGTCCGGGCTGGAGGCGGGCGAGTCCCCCAGCCGCCTGTCGAAGCGCCTGGCGGAAGAATCCGGCCGGGGCAAAAGGGAAATCTATCAACTCATCCAGGAAGTCAAAGAATAGTTCATGAGGAGTAGACATCGCGATTTCATCACCGGCGCGCGCCACAGCCTGCCCATCCTGCTGGGGGTGGCGCCGTTTGCCATGATTTGCAGTGTGGCGGCCGTGAGCGTGGGGCTGACGCCTTTGGAGGCGGCCGGCATGTCGTTGATCGTGTTTGCCGGGGCCTCGCAACTGGCGGTGCTGCAACTGCTGGGGCAGGGCGCGCCCTGGCTGGTGATGGTGCTGACGGCGTGGGTCATCAACCTGCGTTTCACCATGTACAGCGCCACATTGGCGCCTCACCTGCAAAAGGAACCCCTGCCCCGCAAAGCGCCGTTTGCCTATATTCTCTCGGACCAGGCCTTTGGTGTGACGATGAGCCATTTTGCAAACGAAATGCCGGCCAATCCGCCCTGGTATTTCTATGGCGCGGCAGCGGCGGTGTGGGGCGCGTGGCAAGCCGGTTCTGTGGCCGGGGCGCTGCTCGGCGCGCTCGTCCCCGAAAGTTGGGGGCTGGACTTTGCCTTCCCGCTCAGTTTCATGGCGCTGATGTTCGCCGCGTTGAAAGACCGCCCGGCGGTGATCGCGGCGCTGGTGGGCGGGTCGAGCGCTATCCTGGCAAAGGGCTTGCCTTACAACCTGGGACTGGTGCTGGCGGCGCTGTTGGGGATCGGGGCGGGCGTGCTGGCTGAGAGGCTCTCCATTCAGGAAATGCAAGGAGTGACCGGATGAACACATTTTCCATCTGGCTGCTGTTCCTGCTGCTGGCGGCCGGGACGTTTGCCCTGCGCCTGTCTTTCATCTACCTGTTCGGCAAGGTGGATATGCCGGACTGGCTGCGCCGCGCGCTGCGCTTTGTGCCGGCTTCTGTTTTGGCGGCCTTGGTCTTCCCTGCGCTGGTCTATTCCAACGGCGCGCTCGACCTGTCGCTCGGAAACGCGCGCCTGCTGGCCGGCCTGGGCGGGGCGCTGGTGGCCTGGCGGACGAAGAATTTGTTGTGGACGATCGTGGCGGGGATGGTCTTGCTGTGGGCGCTGCAGGCGCTATCCGCTGGCGTTAGGCTGTAACATCCAGCACACGTAGCAAGACCGTCCGCCGGTGCGGGCGGGCGCGATGTTCGAACAGGTAGACGCCCTGCCAGGCCCCCAGGGAGAGAGTCCCCTCGTCGATGGGGATGGTCAGGCTGGTATCGGTCAGCATGGCGCGGATGTGGGAGGTGGCGTCGTCGGGGCCTTCCAGGTCGTGCGTGTACCAGGTCCCTCCTTCGGGGACGAGGCGTTCCAGGAAGGTCTCCAGGTCGGCGCGGGCGGTGGGGTCCCAGTTTTCACTGACCACCAACGAGGCGCTGGTATGCGGCAGGAAGAGGAAGCACATGCCTTCCTTGACGTTCCAGTCCCGCAGTTGCGCGCGGACGGCGCTGGTGATGTCGTGCAGTCCCTTGCCATGCGTGGTGATTTCGAGGGTGGTTTTGCGCCAATTCATGCGGGGGGATTCACTCCGGCGGCGCGATGGGCAAAGTGACCGTGAAGGTCGTTCCCTGGTTTTCGGCGCTGTGTACCACGATGGTGCCCCCTAACTCATCCACAATGGATTTGACGATATACAGGCCGATGCCGCTGCCCGGGATTTCTGCGATGGTGATGTTGCGTGCGCGGTAGAAGCGCTCGAAGAGGTGCGGCAGGGCCTCGGCTGGGATACCCAGCCCGTGGTCCGCGATGGAGACGATGGCGCAGTCCCCCGCCCCGGCGACGTTCACGTCCACGGTCCCCCCCTGGGGCGAGAATTTGACCGCGTTGTTGATCAAGTTGATGAACACCTGTTGTAGTCCGCTTTTATCGCCCAAAATGTGCGTCTGCGGCTGCGGAGCGGTCAATTGGATGGCAACCTGGCGCTTGTTGGCAATCGCCTTGACGGCCGCGATGGATTCTTCCAAGATGGGGAGCAGGTCGAGCGGTTGGTGCTCGAGTTTCATCATGCCGCTTTCCAACCGCCCGGCGATCAGCAGGCGATCTATCAGGATCTTCTGGCGGTTCAATTCGCTTCTCAGCGTGCTCCAGTATTGCTCTACTTCTTCGGGCGGTCCGCCTTCCTGGATCAATTCCGCCATGAGCATGGCAGACGTCAGGGGGGTGCGCAGTTCATGGGAAGCGCGGTTGATGAAATCCGATTTCATGCGGTCGAGGCGCGCGTGGTCGGTCACATCGCGGATGACCACCAGGGCTTCCTTTTGGCTGATGGGCAGCAAGCGGGATTCATACGTGCTGGCGCTGATGGGAAGTTTGAACCCCTGCACTTCATGGGAGGCTTCGAAACCTTGCGCGGCCACATCACCCAAGATGTCTTTGACCGTCTCCTCCGGCCAGAGCTCGAACAGGTTCCTTCCCGCAATCATGTCGCGGTGAACGTAGAGGGGATGATCCGGGTTGGCGCTGTAGTCCAGGATGACCCCGTTCGTGTCCAGTCTCATCAGGAGGTCGGGGAACGCGGAAAGGATCATGCGGTTGCGCGCCTCGCTCAAGCGGATGGTCTCCTCGTAACTGGTGCGTTGCAGCGCGGAGCCGATCAGGTTGGCGGCCATCTCGGCTGCGTTCCGCTCGGAGGCCGACCAGGCCAGGATCCCTGGTCCGTCGAACAGACCCAGGAAGCCCCATGACCCGCGCGTCCCGTGGATCGGTATGGTTACGAATGACAGGTTCGAATTCGGATCATCCGCGTTGAAAGGATGCTGGCCCGACAACGCAAGGATGGACGAAATGTGAGGCTTGATGGTCGCCGGGATGTCAATGTTCTTGGAGAGAGGCATTCTCCACTCGTATTGCACATCCACAGCCGGTTGCCCGGCAAATGTATTGATCTCGA
The DNA here is from genome assembly GCA_049323115.1 of Chloroflexota bacterium. GTDB lineage: Bacteria > Chloroflexota > Anaerolineae > Anaerolineales > Villigracilaceae > JAABUE01. The sequence goes on along the minus strand of JBMOMP010000113.1, from coordinate 15,393 downwards.
AAACCGCGCAACACAGCACATCCATTGCCTGGCCGAGCGACTCCAGGACCTCGGGAAGCCTGGCTTCGAGGTTCGACGAACGTAACAAGCGCGCCGTTGCATCGCTGATGGCAGACAGGATGCGGGCATATTTTTTGAGCGCCTGTTCGGAAGCCTTGCGCTCGGAAATATCACGCGCAATACTCTGGATGTAAGCCGGATGGTTCTCTTCGTTGTATATGACGGAGGCGCTGATCTCCACCGGCAAGGTGCTGCCGTCCTTGCGCTTCAGGATACGCTCGTTCAGGTCGGCGGTTTCGTTCAGGATGGTTTCCTGTCCCAGTCCCTCATCCTGTGATATGACGGCGCTGACGGGGAGCCCGACCAATTCACTTTCGTCGTAGCCCAGCAGGTCCAGCGCTTGCTGGTTCGCGGCCAAGTAATGAAGGTCCAGCCCGATGATGAATACGCATTCGCCAGTCTGGTCGAACAGGGCGCGATAGTCCAGTTTCTCGTCCCAGATTTTGTGCGGTTTCGGCGTTGCCTTGCCGGAGGGGAACTTGCCCAAGGGAATGGTCTTCTCATCCATAGATCACATCACTGGGACGGCGGTCCGGCAAAAAAGCACGCACATGACATCCCTTTGTCGCGTCGAGGATGCGCACGTCGCCGCCCAACCCGTTGAACACAGCGCGCGCAATGCTCAATCCAACTCCCATGCCCTCGTGTTCGCGCGCGTCGCCCTGGCTGATCTGGTAATAGCGCTCGAAGACCTTTTCACGCAGTGCGGAAGGGATGCCGGGGCCCTCGTCCTTTACATCTATCGTGGCGCCGTCATTGCCCTCGGGGGTAACCATCAGTTCGACCTTGCCCTCGTCAGGGCTGAACTTGAAGGCGTTATCCAGCAGGTGCACCAGGGCATGGATGAATTCGCGGCGCGGGGCCGTGATCTGGCCTTGCTTTGGAACATCGAAGATGAATTCCAGGCTTTTTCCTTTATATCTCTCCAGGCGTTTGTAAACAGGGGCGCGGATATCCTTGTCCAGGTAGATCGGTTGCCGGATGTAATTCAGGTTGCCCTGGTCTATGCTGTTGAGCAGGATCAGGTCGGTGACGAGCGATTCGAGCCGGTCCGCGTTCGAAAGCGCAATGCGAATGAAATTGCTTTGTTCCTGGGGGTTGGTGAACTTGTTGTTTACCACCAGTTCCAGGGGCATCAGGATATTCGAAAGCGGGGTGCGCAGTTCGTGATGGATGTTCTGCAGGATCTCTGTGCGCAATTTCTCCATGTCCATTTCGGCGATGACTTTCTCCTGGTCGCGGCCACGGGCTTGCTCGGTCCTGACCCGCCGGAAGACTGCCTCGATCCTTGCCAGCAACTCTTCTGTTACGAATGGCTTGGTGATATAGTCATCTGCCCCGCCTCTGAGGCCACTGACCTTGCCCTCCGTGTCCGAGCGCGCGGTCAAGAAAATAAATGGAATAGATGATAACTGCGGATCGAGGCTCATCAGGCGGCGCAACTCGAAGCCGTCGGGCGGCGGCATCATCACGTCGGAAAGGATCAGGTCTGGCGAGGTTTCCTTCGCAAGTTGGAAGCCGTCTGTCCCGCTTTCCGCCGTAATGACCTGGTAGCCATGCCGTTTGATGACTGCCGCCAGTCCCATCAGCACAGCCGGGTCGTCATCAATGACTAAAATAGTGAGTTTGTCGTTCATTCCTTATGCATGATTGGGTTATTCATCCCGGTTCAGACTCCGTGTTGTCCCCCTGGAAATATCGGCCAGCCGGGCGTTGTTATTGACGAACATGATCTGGACAGTTGCAAGGGAGATCAAATCCCCCGAGTTCAGGACACAGCGGTCAATCTTTTTGCTGTTGACGTACGTTCCCGAAGTGGATTGTTTATCATAGAGCACATATTTCCCATCCTCATAGCGGATCTCGGCATGGAAGCGTGAGACGGCCTCTTCATGGAACACAATGTCGTTGTCCAGTTGACGGCCAAGCCGGGTCACTGTTTTTTCCAAGGGGGTGATCTGCCTGTTGATGATTAGGAATACATTTGGCGCAACCGCGGACGGATGGTTTGTATCACGCTCATCCATAGCGCACTCCTTTTGTCATAGTGGTAGCAGAGAAGAAGCGTTCAACAACTTCTGCTGGTTATATCATACGACAAGCGCTTTCGAATACCCTTGCAATATGGTTTCAGCAAGCTATGCTTTTCTATGTTGACAGCACCTATATCATCTAAGAAAGAACACGATGATTTGGCAAATTATCAAGGCTACAAAGAAAATGATCCACCAAGAAAAGGGAATGATCGTCGGTCTGTTTTGATAGTTTTGCCAGGCTGCCAGGGCAATAAAGAACGTAATAGAAAAAAGCATGATCAGTAACCCGGTAATGGAGGTTAGTAGATATGGATAGAATTCCAAGAACAAAAAACCCCACATTGGTCCGACGGCTATGAAGAAAAAGAAGATTTCCCCGTCAGCCAAGTTTAGTCGGCCATACGCTTTCCAAAGATTGTAAGGAACTAACCGCGCCCCGGCATACCCCAAAGAAAGAAGCAAAGTTATGGTTGTCAGTTCGAACCAGATCGTAGGACCGTGGAGAATATGATACCGGAACATGCCAGCAATGAAAGCAATAAAGTAACCAAGGTGAAAACCAACGAAAGCGCCCTGGTATGTATAGAGACGTGTTGCCACCGCAGAAGCCAGGTTGTGTCGTTGCCAGAATTCATTATTTTTGGTGTCGGTCAGGATTCCAATGAGCAGGGGAATGACCAGCGTTCCACCGGTATATAACCTCATCGCAGATATGGCATCCTCTGGAATGCGAAAAGGCCAACGCAATGAAGGCATAATCAAGCCCCAGGCAAACAACCAAGTCCAAAGCCACAATAGTACACGCAGGGTATGCAAAATTGACCAGCGGGCTGTTATTGTGTTGAACAAGGCGATCAAGATACGCGGCCAAGATGGTGATGGTCCTTCTTTAGCCCTGAGTAACGACGCCTGCAATTCCTCGTTCAGCACAGGGAATGCTGTGCCCCACAGAATTGATGTGATGTTCTGATGATCATATCCTTTTTTGTCAGATGATGCGGCGGTTTGTTCAGGCGGGCTATGAAAAATCCTTTGACCTTCGGCAAGGTCCAACGCTCGATATCCCCCTGCATACAACAACTCATTGGCTTCTGAGACGGCTTCGAGGCCGCCTTGCTCGTGCAAAACGGTCAACAGGCTTACCAATAACAGGCGGTCATCCACGTGGATTTTGCTCTTGCGGCGTTCCCAGTCGCTGATGGCAGCGCCGCTGAAGCCTCCTCGAATATCGAGCTGCCGGCCCAAAAGTTCCCCTAATCGTTCTTGCGAAAGCCAACGGTCAGGGAAATCGGGATCCTTGCAACGTTTTCGATACGTGCGCAGGAGCATTCCAAAATCAGTCATTGACAGAAATTCCAAGAATTCAAGTAACGCTTAAGGAGACTTAAGTGAGTGCTGATGGACTTATAACACCTGAAAGTATATAACCTACCCAGAATAGTGCAGACAGGAAAGTTGTTGCATCCTTGCACCTTAACAATCGAATTTTTACTTACCACGGCACAATTGTAGATCACTGTAAGGCTAGAATGAGAAACCAGCCTTGACATATATATGGCACACAAATTTACATAAGGCCAGGCGCTTTCCAGCCAATACGAATCTGTGTTCCGTGTCCGGGTCGGGAAGTGATTCTGACCACAGCACCGATGAGCGCAGCCCGTTCGATCATCCCTGCCAGGCCAAATTGTTTATTGGCGAGCAAGGTGTCCAATTCTAGTGCTTCTCCAGTCTCGAAACCAATCCCATCATCTGCCAGGGCCAGGGTGATTGCCTTTGCATCCAGCTGCCCGGAGATCGTGATGTTCCCGGCCTGGGCGTGGCGGACGGCATTCCCACAAGCCTCCTGTATGATACGAAGCAGGTGTATCTCGATCGTTGGTGGATATCTGTCGTGGCTGGATTGCAAATCGACATTTACCTGGATGGTATCTTGACTGCGCTCCATCAAGTTTTCGGCCAGTTCTTTGATGGCCGGCTCCAGGCCATAGTTGAGCATGGGCGGGCGCAGGTCGCTGACGATCTCTCGCAATCGCTGGGTCAGCCCATCGTATGCTTCCTGGAACCTGGGTGATGGGGGCTGGTCGAGATTCATCTGCAAGACGGCCAATTGGTTTAAGATGCTGTCGTGTAGGTCGAGCGCCAAACGGATGCGTTCCTCTTCATGACGGTTGATGTCTGCCTGGTACATGGCCCTGAGACGGTCGGTTTGCAGCATATTGCTCAAGGCAACCGCTGTCTGGTGGGCCAGGGATTGCAGGACTGGCACCTCCCGTTGCGAATATATATCATCCGGGTCACGACGGCCAAACAGCCAAAAGCCAAGCACATCTGGCCCGACTTTCAACGGGATGGCAAGGCGAATCCAGCCATAGGTCTCTTGATCCCGGCTTTCCGGCAGGCAATTTTCATCGGCCAATAACGCCAACGCAGGAAGATCATACGCGCCCATTACTTCTTCTGGTATTCCCAGGGCAAGAAGCGTTTGCAAGGAACTGTTCTCGATGCGCAGGAAGGCGAATTGGCGCACCAACAGGCTGGGCAGGACTTCCTCTTCCAACAATTGCAGCAGGCTGGGGAGGGAAGCGCTGGCGGTGATACGCGCCGCGTATATTTCTTGCAAGTTCTTGGGCGGCACCCTGATCCCCAACAGCCGGTGCTCGACGAAAGACTGGAAGAAAGGGAATATCCACAGGGAGAGCAAGGCTGAAAGGACGGCGCCGATGAAAGCCAGGGAAAGCGATACCGAAGGTGAAGTAATTCGCGTGTAACCCAAAACAATGAGTGGGAGCGCCAGCAATACCAGCAATATGAAATAAATGTAAATAGAAACCAGTTGGTTGACGCGCAGTTCCAATTTGCCCAGTTGGCGGCGGTACGCGGCGTAGAAATATGTCAAAGGAAGGAAAGGCAAGCCGATGGTCCCGGCGCCGGCGAAAAGAGGAACGGTGCTGAAAGCGCCGTAGATGCCGACCAGGATGGCCGGGAACAATGACAGGAAGGCCGATATGAGCAGCAGGCGAAGGTCACGCCGCGATTCTTTTTGCAAGACCAGGTGGGCGATCAACAAGAGCAGGCTTCCACTAATGGCCAGCAGGAATCCGAGCAAATAGAGTTCCCGATCCAGCAGTTGGAACCACTGTGCAATGGCCAGCCCAGCAGCCAGGAGATAGGAAGCCCAGACGACAGGCGCAGGGATCTTCCTGAAGGGTTGGGGATATACCCAGTGCAGGTGAAGGTAAACAGGGACGCACAACCAGATGCCCATCCGCATGAAGATGGCGCTGTTCCAGGTGTGATCGAACGACACGCCGCTGCCCGTCGCCAGCCAGATGGCCGTTAGATAATTAAAAGCGGCTAACAACGCCCAACGCTCATCCTTTGGGCGCAGGTGGAGCAAGGTCAGCGTCCCGGTCAGCCAGAAGAGGAACGCCAGCCAGCCCTCGTTGACTACCAGGTCGAGCACTTCATTGTGGTTTGGGCCAGGGAATTCCCATTGGATGGTCATCTGTTGGCCTGCGCGCTCGATCTCCAATGGCACGATCTGACCGGGCTGGACGTTTTTGTAGAGCGTCAGCCGTAAGTCTGCTTGGAAATCCTGCCAGGCTACTCCCCCGATCTTGACTAACTGATCGCCTACCTGCAATGAAGGCTGATCGGGGATAACATGGATGGTTGCAACCCGGCCATCGGCGTCCCAACGGAAGCCATCGTAGGGATGCAGGAAAAATTTGGCATAGGTATATAGCAAGACCGCTGCGAGAACAAGCCAGGGCAGGAGCAGTTCGAGAATCTCTCCGAGTTGTTTGCACTTTCTCATAGCCTTACGACCCCAATCCCAGAAAGGAGGTGATTACAAAACGATTGTAAATGAAATATCGAGCACTGTAAACATTTGATTCGAACGATTCACAGAAAAGGAGAAAAAATGTCAAACGTACAGACATTCTACCGAGCGCTCTCTGCTATGGCATCCAGGAAGCAGGACCCGTATTGGGAGACGCTGGCTGCTATCACCAAGGCTTCCCGCCTGCAATTGAGGGCGCTGGCCAGCGAACTGGCCTGGCAGACGTGGGGCGCGCCTGCGCAAAGCGCGTAGCGCGCCTCGAAGCGACATGGCTGGCCGGAGCGTATCCGGCCAGCCAGTTTGGAGGCAAGATGGACATTTATCAATCCTCGACCGAATATCTCGCGAAGTTTTCTTTGTTTTGCTCCTGGCCTGAATTGTATAGCCTGTTCACACACATCTCTGGAAGGCGTCCGCGGGAGTGGTATTTGCCGGTTGGGGCGTGTGAAGCGGTTGGCGGCAGCGTGGAACAGGCCATTCCAGCGGTGGCAGCCGTCGCCTGCGCCCAGACCGCGATCCTGCTGATCGATGACATGTTGGATGAAGATCCGCGCGGGGAGTACCGGCGGGCCGGCGCGGCAAGAACAGCGAACTATGCAGCGGCTCTCCAGGCTATCGGCGCAGAAGCGTTGGGGAGCGCAGGTCGTCCCCACACCAGTCTGGCGGCGCTGGAGAGTTTCAACCAGGCGTTGCTGGCCGTTGCCTTCGGGCAGCACCTGGATGCCCAGAACCTGTCCGACGAGAACGCTTATTGGCAGGTTGTTCGGCACAAGAGCGCTGCCTTTTTCGGAATGTGCCTGCATTTGGGAGCCTTGCTAGGGAAGGCGACAGGGGAAACAGCCCGCCTGGTCAGGCAAATCGGGCAACTCTATGGCGAAATGATCCAGATCCATGATGACTTGAACGACACGCTGGACACACCGGCCAGCCCGGATTGGCTGCAAGGGCGTATGCCGTTGCCGATCCTGTTTGCGCAGTGCGCCGACCATCCAGAGCGTGGGCGTTTCATGGAACTGCGCTTACAGGTCTCCGAGGAGGAAGCGTTGCTCGAAGCGCAGGACATCCTGATCCGTTGTGGGGCGGTCAGTTTTTGCGTGGATCAGTTGCTGCGCAGGCGCCAGGCGGCCCAGCAAGTTTTGCAGGCCGCCAATCTTGCGCGCCCGGAATGGGTTGTGATTTTATTGGAAGAGGTTGTTGCGCCGGTTTGGAAACTTTTCGATGCCCTGGGGGCGGGGCCGCTCAGGGTTCCCGTTCCAAATAGGGCGGGGGAGGCGGTGTGATCAACCCCAACTGCTGGGCCCTGGCTACGGCTGCTGCGCGGTTCTGCACGCCCAGTCGCAGGTAGGCGGTGGAGAGCAGGTTGCGGGCGGTCGAATTGGAAATGGACATTTTGCCGGCCAGTCCCGCGCTGGTGATGTCGGGATGGGCCGCGCACAGCGACAGCGCCTCTATTTGCCGCCTGCTCAGGCGCTCGCTGTTGGGGATGGTCTTTTGCGTGAGCAGGAGTTGGTGCGCTTTCTGGCTGAAATAGATGCCCCCGTTGGCAACGGACTGGAGGATGTTCCCCAGGTTGCGGATGGAGGCCTGGTCGTCCTTGAGCACGTAGCCGCTGGCGCCCGCTTCCATCACAGCGCGGATCAGGCCGCGCTCGGCGTACATGGAGATCACCAGGACGCCGAGGGCAGGGTATTTTTGCAGCAGGTCGGGGATGACGTGCAGGATCGGGTAGGGGTTGGGATTGCCGGGAGAGGTGGGGACGTTGATGTCCAGGAGCAGCACATCGGTAGGGTGAAGCGCCAGCGCCTCTTCCAGTTCCTCGCCAAAGTGGAGTGCGGCTGCGATCTCGAAGTCGGGGACGGCGCTCAAACGGTAAATATACCCATCAATGATGGCTTGATGGTCGTCGAGTATGGTGACGCGAATCATCCGAGGGGTCATGGTTCCCTTTCCCTTGCTCCTCTCTAGCGTAGCAAAATATCGTTTGTAATGCAAGGCCTTGCGCAAAAAACAGTACAAATGTCTAGGGAAAACAACAGCCTGTCTATTGCCCTGGCTGGCAGCAATGGCTACAATTTTAGTATAGGAAATTCGCCTGGGATAGATACCCGCCTGGCGGGTAGACCAGTGGGGGTCTCCAGGGGATTGGGTGCGTTTCAGTTTCTTGGGCGGCAGGTGCACTGGGGCGCATATCCAATGATGGTGGAGGAAGCTGGAACGCACCCGAAATTGGGAATGGGGGAAAAATGAATCATTCCATGAAGGTAAGGAAAGTGTCCACTATCTGGGGGGCGAAATGTCTGCCCCGCTCGGAATGGATATGTTCGATGGCCGCTTCCTGCGACCACCCCTGCCGGTAAGGGCGGTCTGACGTCAGCGCGTCATATACATCTGCTATTGCAAAGATGCGCGCTGCAAGGGGGATGTGTTCGCCTGCCAGTCCGCGCGGGTAGCCTGTGCCGTCCCATTTTTCGTGATGGCAATATGGGATGGCCAGTGCGGGATGTAAGTAGTGTATGGGCGTCAGCTTTGCGCTCGTTCATGCAAATCCCAATCCCCTCTCTTTCAACGACACCCACCTGCCCTGCCCGATGACCAGGTGATCGAGCACCTCCAGGTCGAGCAATTTACCGGCCTGGACGAAGGCGCGCGTCACGGCCACGTCATCCGGGCTGGGGGTCGGGTCGCCGCTGGGGTGATTGTGGACGACGATGACGGCGCTCGCGCCGCGCCGCAGGGCGGCTTTGAAGATTTCCCCCACGCGCACCTGGGAGGAGTTGACCGAACCTTTATACACTTCCACGATATCGAGCACGTGGTTGCGGGTATCGAGCAGCAACACGCGCAGGTGCTCCTGCTCCAGCGCGGACATTTCGTATTGCACCAGCGCGGCCGCGTCCGCCGGGCTGTTGATGATGGGGCGCGCTTCGGGCGACTCGAGCGTCAGCCGCCGCCCCAACTCGATGGCGGCTTTGATCTGGGCGGCCTTGGCCTCGCCCAGTCCATGCTCGTGGAGCAGTTCTTCGAACGGCGCGCGGTGGATGCCCGCCAGCCCGCCGAAGCGGTTCAACAGGCGCTGTCCCACCTGGACGGCGTTCTCGCCTCGCACCCCGACCCGCAGCAGGATAGCCAGCAACTCGGCGTTGCTCAAGGCCTGCGGCCCAAGCGCGGCCAGCCGCTCGCGCGGGCGTTCGGATTCGTGCAGGTCGGTGATGCGGTAGATGGGTTTGGAGTTGGTGTCGGCCATCATTGAATATCCCAGGGAGTGAAAAGTGGAGGATGACTGCTATAATGGAGGCAAGTATAAATCGTTCGCTTTTTGGGATTGCCAAATCCCAAAGGATTCCAGCAGATTTGGCAATCTGCTGGAGCATTGATACTACGAGTAATTATAAATCAAACCGGGTTCCATAATCCTCCCACATGAAACTACTCCACTTTGCCGACGCGCACATCGACATGGCTAACTATGGCCGCCAGGACCCGCACACGGGCCTGCCCCTGCGCGTGCTGGATTTCCTCAAGTCGCTGGATACCATCGTGGACGCGGCCATCTCCGAGAAGGTGGACCTGGTCATCTTTGCGGGCGACGCCTACAAGGACCGTTCCCCTGCCCCCACCTTCCAGCGCGAGTGGGGCCGGCGCATCATCCGGCTGTCGCAGGCGGGCATCCCGACCCTGTTGCTGGTCGGCAACCACGACATGTCCCCGGCGACCGGGCGCGCGCACGCCGTCCAGGAGTTCGACACGCTGGACGTGCCGTTCGTCAGGGTGCTGGACAAGCCGCAGTTCCTGGGCGCGGAAGAACTCGGCCTGCCTGCCCAGGTGATCGCCCTGCCGTGGATCGCACGCTCCGGCCTGATGGCGGCGGTGGACATGCTTGGCAAGGAGACGAGTGAAATCTTCGAAAACATCGAAGAACGCATCTCCGACCTGGTGCGGGGCTGGCTGGAGCAGGCCGACCCGTCGTTGCCGACCATCCTGACGGCGCACGCCTCGGTGCAGGGCGCTGCCTACGGCGCGGAGCGCATGGTGATGCTGGGCGCCGACCTGGTGCTGCCCGGCTCGCTGGTCAAGGACAGTCGGCTGGATTACGTGGCGCTGGGTCATATCCACAAGCCGCAGGACCTGAACGAGGGCGGGCATCCGCCGGTCATTTACCCCGGTTCCATCGAGCGCGTGGATTTCAGCGAAGCCAACGATGACAAGTTCTTCGTCATTGCCGAGGTGCAAAAAGGCGCGGCGCAGGTGACGTGGAAAAAACTTGCAGGGGTGAGGCCGTTCATAGATCGCCGGGCAGTCCTAAAGTCCGGGGAGAACGTGAGCGAGACCTTGCTGGCGGCCTTGCCCACATCCGAAGGGATGACAGATGCCATCGTCCGCCTGACGGTCGAATATCCGCGCGACCTGGACAGCCTGATCGACGAGCCTGCCCTGCGCAAATACGCTGCGGGCGCCTTCGAGTTCCACCTGGTCAAGCGCCCGCAAGTGGAGGGGCGCATCCGCCTGCCCGCCGACCAGACGGTGAGCAGCCTGGGCCCGCTCGACCTGCTGGAGCAGTACTGGCGCGCGGCCAAGGTGGACAAGAATGAAGATATCGAGGCGCTGCAAAGCCTGGCGCGGGAGATCATCGCGGAGGGACAAGATGTGGACAGGTGAGCAGGTAGACAGGTAAAATGCAAAGGACGCAATTCCCTACCATACAAAATCTTTTTGGGACGCTGCAAAACGCTGATTTTCGCTGATGAAAAAAATCCGCCTTTTCTGCGTGCATCAGCGTCCGGAATCGCGCTTGTAAGGTAGAAAAATGACGCAACCCAAATTGTAAATTCGGAAATCGTCAATCCCAAATCGGAGGCCGCCATGTCACAGAAACGCTCAGGATACCGCTGGTTCGTCGTCGTGATCTTCTTTTTCTTCATGCTGCTGCACCAGACCGACAAGTTGATGATCGGCTCGATGCAGGTGCCCATCAGCGAGTCGTTTGGGATGAACAACACCCAATGGGGCTGGATCAACTCCGGCGCGCTGATCGTTGCCACCGTGCTGTATCCCGTATGGGGCTACCTGTACGACCGCTATGCGCGCGCCAAACTGCTGGCGCTGGCTTCGTTCATCTGGGGTGCGACCACCTGGCTGAACGGCGTCGTCCGCACCTTCCCGGCCTTCCTGGCGACGCGCGCCTCCACCGGAATCGACGACTCGTCCTATCCCGGCCTGTACACCCTGGTGGCCGACTACTTCGGCCCCACCCTGCGCGGCAAGGTCTACGGCATCCTGCAACTGGCGCAGCCGCTCGGCTACCTGCTGGGCATGATCCTGGCGCTGATGGTTGCGCCGCTCATCGGCGGCTGGCGCTCCATTTTTTACATCACCGGCTCGCTGGGGTTGGTGGTGGCGGTAGCCATCTATTTCGGCGTCAAGGAAATGCCGCGCGGCAAGGCCGAACCCGAGTTCGAGGGCATGACCGAGATGGCAACCTTCAAATTCTCGTGGGCGGAAGCGAAGGAGATCTTCAAGAAGAAGACCATGTGGTTCGTCTTCCTGCAGGGCTTTGCGGGCGTCTTCCCGTGGAACGTCATCACCTATTTCTTCTTCGCCTACCTCGAAAAGGAACGCGGCTACAATCCCGATGCCATCCTGTTCACGATGGGACCTGTCATACTCATCCTGGCGGCGGGTTACTTCGTGGGCGGCGCAGTGGGCGACTTCCTGTTCAAGTTCACCCGCAAAGGCCGCATCATCATCTCCAGCGCGGGCGTCCTGCTGGGCGCGATCTTCCTGGCGCTGGCCATCAACACGCCTCTCGACGCCAGGAACCAGTTCTTCCTCTTCATGTGCCTGACGGCCATCTTCATGCCGCTCTCCTCGGCCAACGTCATCGCCACCGTCTATGACGTGACCGTGCCGGAAGTGCGCTCCACAGCCCAGGCGGTGGAATACTTCGTCGAGAACTTCGGCGCGGCCTTTGCTCCCATCCTCACTGGCGTCATCGCCGACGCCACCAGCCTCCAAACCGCCATCCTGCTCATCCCATCCATTACCTGGGGGCTATGCTTCATCTTCTATCTCGGCGCGCTGTTCACCATCGACAAAGACCACGCCGACCTGCGCGCCCAGATGGCCGAGCGCGCCAGAACCATGTAGCGCAAATTGCCGATTTGCACCACAGATTATGAACCTCATCCAACTCGACCTCGGCAATAAAAAGCAGGTGCGCGACTTCCTGGCCCTGCCCGCGCGCCTGTATGCGGACATCCCCCAATGGGTGCCGCCGCTGGAGATGGACGACCGCCTCAGGCTGGACCCGAAGCGGTATCCGTTCTACCAGCATTCCCAGGCTGCATTTTTCCTCGCTTACGAAGGGACCCGCCCCGTTGGGCGTATCGCTGTCCTCGACCACCGCCTCTACAATGAATATAACCAAAAGAAGACGGCCTTCTTCTATCTCTTCGAATGCGAGGACGACCTGGCCGTCTCGCAGGCGCTCTTCCAGGCCGCCTTCGATTGGGCGCGCGCGCGCGGCCTGGAAGACATGCTCGGTCCCAAGGGCTTCACCGTGCTGGACGGCTTTGGCCTGCTCATCCGGGGCTTCGAGCACCGTCCCGCCTTTGGCCTGCCCTACAACCCGCCCTATTATGTCGACCTGGTCGAAGCCGCCGGCTTCCAGCCCGAGCGGGACGCCGTCTCCGGCCACCTGGACGAAGACATCCAGTTCCCGCCGCGCGTCCACGAACTGGCCGAGCGCATCGCCAAACGGCGCGGCCTGCGCATCGCGCGCTACCGCACCCGCCGCGACCTGCGTAAACTGGTGCCCAAACTGAAGGACCTGTACAACAACGCCCTGCGCGGCACCGGCGGCAACGCTCCCCTGACCGACGCCGAAGCCCAGATGATGGCGAACCAACTGCTATGGTTTGCCGATCCGAGTTTGGTCAAGATCGTCATGAAAGGCGACGAGCCGGTCGGCTTCCTGATGGCGTATCCCGATATTTCCGCCGCCCTGCAAAAGACCAGGGGCAAACTGTTCCCCTTCGGCTGGTTGACCCTGCTGCGCGAGTTCAAACGCACCGACTGGGTGGACCTCAACGGCGCCGGCCTGCTGCCTGAATATCGCGGCTCTGGCGGCACGGCCATCCTGTACAGCGAACTGTTCAAGTCCGTGCTGGAAAGCGGCCAGTTCCGGCATGGCGAGATCATCCAGGTCGGCATGGAAAACGAAGCCATGCAGCGGGAGATGGAGGGCTTTGGCATCAAATTCCACAAGATGCACCGTACTTATAGGAGGAACCTATGACCATCATTGTCGCCGATACCACCTGCGGCCTGCCGCGTGACTTGCTGGCAAAGCGCGGCATCCCGCTCATCCCGCAGGTCGTCATGTTCGGGGAGCAGTCCTACCACGACGACAAGGAACTGGACACGGCCGCGTTCCTGCAAAAACTCAAGGCCTCGGCTACGCTGCCCAAGACGGCCGCCCCGGAGCCGCCGCTGTATTACCCGATCTTCGAAGGCGCGCAGGCCAAAGGCGAAAGCGTCGTTGTCATTGCGCCCTCGGGCAAAGTGAGCGGCACGGTGCGCTCGGCAGAGACGGCGGCGCAGGAATTCCCCGGCCTGGATGTGCGCGTTATAGACACACTCACCATCTCCTGCAATCTCGGCGCGCTGGTGCTGGTAGCGGACGATCTCGCCAAAGCGGGTAAATCCGCCGGTGAGATCGAAGCCAAGGTGCGCGCCCTGATCCCGCGCGGGCGCCTCTTCTTCGTGGTGGATACGCTCGAATACCTGGCCAAGGGCGGGCGCATCGGCGGGGCCAAGAAACTGCTGGCCGAACTGCTGGAGATCAAACCCATCCTCGCCATCCGCGAGGGGCAGGTGGAAGCCTTCGAACAGCAGCGCACTAAGAAGCGCGCGCTGGAACGCCTGGTGGAGGTGGTGGCAGGGGAATGTCCCAAGACGCCCGAGTCGCATTTGGCGGTGATGCAGGTCGAGGCTGAGTCCGAGGCGCGGGAATTCGCGGCCAGATTGAAGGCCGTCGTCCCGGTGTCTGAGATTCCCATCTACGAATTGCCGCCAGCCATCGTCACGCACGGCGGGCCAAGGACCATGGGCGTCGGTTTCTTTGCCGGCATGGTATAATCGCATTCCCCTGTGGAAATATCCCCGCCCGCGCGGCGGGTGTCGAAGGAGAAGTGTATGTCTGGTCACAGTCACTGGGCAACCATCAAACGCAAAAAAGGCGCGGCCGACGCCAAGCGCGGCGCCATCTTTACGCGCCTGGCACGCGAGATCGTCATCGCGGCCCGCGAGGGCGGCGGCGACCCCGATTCCAATTTCCGCCTGGCGCTGGCGGTCGAGAAGGCGCGCGCCGGCAATATGCCGAAGGACAACATCGAGCGCGCCATCCGGCGCGGCACCGGCGAGGATAAAGAAGGCGGCGCTTTCGAAGAGATCATGTACGAAGGCTACGCGCCGCACGGCGTGGCGGTCATGGTCGAGGTCGTCACCGACAACCGTAACCGTACCGTTTCCGAAATCCGACACGTGCTCACCCGCAGCGGCGGCAGCATGGCCGAAGTGGGCGCGGTGGCCTGGCAGTTCAACCGGGTGGCCTATTTCTCTTTCCCGTCCAGCATGATGAACTATGACAAGGCATTTGAACTTGCCATCGAAGCCGGGGCCGACGATGTTAACGAAGACGAAGACATGATCGAAATCACCGGCCCGGTAGAATCTTTCAAAGACATCGCCAGCCGCCTGCACGCCGCCAAAGTCCAGCCGGAGGAGGCCGGCCTGCGCATGGCGCCTAAACAGGAACTGGAATTACCGGTCGACCAGGCCTTGCAGGTCATGAAACTGATCGAAGCCCTGGAAGACATGGACGACGTGCAGAACGTCTTCTCCAACTTGAAGATGTCCGAAGAAGCGTGGGCGGCGCTCGAAGCCGCCTGACAAACCGGTAGTGACGACTTCAAGTCGCCACTCTTTTTATCCATGACTCTGGCCCTGGGAATCGACCCCGGCACCGCTGCGACCGGCTACGGCCTCGTCCGCCTCGAACCAGACGGGGGCCTGCTGGCCGTTTCGTATGGCGTCATCACCACCCCAAAGGACTCCCCCGCCCCCGCCCGGCTGGTAACCTTCTATGACGAGTTGCGCGGCCTGCTGCGAGAATTCCACCCCGATACGGCCGCCGTGGAAAAGTTGTTCTTCCAACGCAACATTTCGACCGCCATCGCCGTAGGCCAGGCGCGCGGCGTGGCGCTGCTTGCGCTGGCGCAGGCCGGGCTGGAGGTGTTCGAGTACACGCCCAACGAGATCAAACAGGCGGTGGCGGGTTACGGCTCGGCCGACAAGCGCCAGGTACAGGACATGGTGCGCGTACTGCTGGCCTTGGACGCCATTCCCCGGCCCGACGACGCCGCCGATGCACTGGCGGTAGCGATCACCCAT
>JBMOMP010000112.1:0-39104 GCA_049323115.1 Chloroflexota bacterium | reverse complement strand
TATTACTTTGATTGACTTCCCGCAGGTTGTATCGCCTGATGGAAATCCTGCTGCGTGGTTGATTTTCCGGCGCGACGTCACCCGCGTATGCCAGTATTTTGCTGTCCAGGGTGTACCCTGCGACCCGTACAAACTTTCCACTGACTTATGGACTGCGCATGGTCACAGGATCGTCAGGCCGGTGGATCCGCACTACCTGGACGCTGAGAATCTCGGAGACCGCAAAATTTGGGAGCAACAGCGATAAGGTAGCCCGGCCAGCAATTTACCTGCTGGCCGGGTTTCCCTTATTTATCCCGATGTTTACCCCACAACCCAAATCCATTCTTTCGTCTTTCCTCTCTCCTCTCATGCTGCTCGTGGATTTCCTCCACGTGGTCGACTTTTTCCTGGATGGCGGCTTCCAGCCAGAGACGGCCTTTTTCCGCCGTCGCCAGGCTGCCAGCGCCGTACGCGCCGGTCTGGCTGTCGTCGTCCCAGGGCGGGTTGGCGATCAGTGCGCCGCCTTCGATCCAGTCCATGTAGTAATTGGACGTGAACACGAAATCGGTCTCGTCGATGACGCGCTCCATGTGACACAGGTCGGGGCGCAGGTGCAGCATGAAGGAGGTTTCCAGTTCGCCCGCATGTCCCATGCCGCCGATCTTCGACTCGCGGTATTTCTCGATGGCCGGCGCGCCCAGGTGACCGGCGGTGTGCAGGAAGGAGGTGGCGCAGAAAATCCGCCGGTGACGTTCGCCTGCGTACTTGACGATGTTGACCAGGAAGGACATGTTGCCGCCATGCCCGCTCATAAAATAAAAGCGGTCGAAGCCGCGCGCTGCCAGCACATCTATCACTGCCAGCCAGAAATCTTCGAAGGCGCGCCCGCCGGCGTTCAGGGTGGCGGCAAAGGCCTGGCGGTGCGTGCTGGCGCCGTAAGGTGTGACGGGCAATGCGAAACTTCGTGTAGCCACTTTATTGGCTGTACCCTGGGCTATGGCGTCGATCAGGATGGTATCTACCGAGAGGGGCAGGTGATGTCCGTGCTGCTCGGTATGCCCAATAGGGATCAGGATCACTTTGCCCCGTTCGCTGTCAGGCGGGAGCATGACGGGCGGCGTGGTTTGGGATGGATGGGGCAGGGTCAACAGTGGAAAGTGAAACGTGGACAATGGGAGATATTGCGGGACGAATCCCTGCGGGGCGAGACAATAGACGCGCGAGAAGCCATCCTCGCGCAGGGAGTGGACCAGGTTGGCGAGCAGTCCTGCCAGCACTGGCTCTGGGACAGCCAATCCGCTGCCGCGCCAGCCGTAGGGGAGGGGGGGCAGGAGTCCGATGCGGGGCGGGTGCGCCAGTTGGCCGGCCAGCAGGTTCAGGTCGTAGCCTGAGCCGAGCGGCAGGATGAGCGGCGTGTCGCGCGGCAGGTCAGCCACTTCGGGCCAGGTCAGTTCTTCGTAGGCAAAGAAATGGGTCATAGGGAATCCTTTGAAAGTTCGTCAATTTCGCGTAGTCAATTTATTGTTTACATTTGTGAGTCTCCGCAAAAAGGTCTCGCACAATCTCCATCCTGGAAATTTACTGATTCTAGCGGAATTTGTGGTTTCGCCGCAAACCATCCACGAATAGGGTCACGAATGCCCGAATCAGGGCCGTTTCATTCGTGTATTCGTGAAAATTCGTGGACGGTCTGGGCAAAATATAGCCCAACCACAAAACCCAGCAGAATCAGGAAATTTAGTCGCCAAGAGCGCAAAGAATGGCTGGTAATGAAGGACTTCTTAGCGAACTTTGCGACTTTGCGAGAAAACATCACTTTTTGTAAATGCTCACACCATCAAATACCAATCCAGGAAACGCTCGACGCGCTCATACACATCCAATTGATTCTTACGCCGCAAGAAGCCGTGCGGTTCATTGGGGTAGGTTTTGTATTCGAAAGTCTTGCCATGCGCTTTGAGCGCCTCCACCCATTCTTCCGAGGCTTCGGGCGGCACCACATCGTCGAGCAGGCCGTGCAGGATGAGCATCGGCTTCTTGACGTTGGCTACATCGTTGATGGGGGAGCCCTGCTCGTAAGCGGCGCGGTTCTTCGCGGGGTGGCCGAGGAAGATTTCGGTGTACAGCCGCAGTTCGCGCTTGCACTGCGCCCAGGACGAATACAGGTTCGAGTCGCCGTACTTGGCGACGCCGCACGCGAAATGATATTCGGGGTCGCGCGCCAGGCAGCAAATGGTCATGTAGCCGCCATAACTGCCGCCCAGGATGGCGATGCGCGCCGGGTCGATGCCGGGCAGGGTCGCCAGGTATTTTGCGCCGTAGATGCAGTCTTGCGTGTCGCCAATCCCCCAGTCGTTGTAGTTGCGGTGTTCGAACGCCACGCCGTAGCCGGTGCTGCCGCGGTAATTGGGCGCAATGAACGTGTAGCCCTTGGCTACCAGGTATTGCGCCAGTTCGTCCCATTCGGCAGCATACAGCGCCGATGGCCCGCCGTGCGGGTGCAGCACCGCCGCGCCGTTGGGTTTTTCGGGGCGGTACAGGAAAGCGGGGATTTCCAGCCCGTCATAACTTTTGTAGTGGATCACTTCGGGCATAACCAACTTGTTCTTTGCCATGGCGGGCGGCATGGAGAAGGTCAGTTGCGTTACCTTTCCGCTGTCCAGGTGAATGCGGTAGATGTCGGGCGGCTGGACGGGACTTTCGAACTCGAAGGTGATGGACTTGCCGTCCGGCGACCAGTTGGGGTTGGAGTGAACTCCCATGCCTGTGCGCATCTCGGTCAGACTCCCCCTGTCCTGCTCCCATAGCCCCAGCGTAAACGAACCTTGACGGATGACCGTCAGCGCGATGCGCGTTCCATCGGGCGAGAAGGCGTACTGGGCGATGTCGTATCCCAGTTTGGTGACCTGGTGCAGGCCAGAGCCATCCGGGCGCACCATCCACAGGTCATCGTGGCCGTCTTCCTGGCAGATGAAGGCCACCCATTTGCCATCCGGCGACCAGCGCGGGCTGTGCGTGCGCGTTTTCGGCTTGCCGTACAGCGTGCGGGTCTTGCCGCTCTCGAGGTCGAGCAGGCAAATATCCAGGCGGTTGATGTCGTCGAAGCGGCGCAGCAGGTAGACGATGGATTTGCTGTCTGGCGCGGGTTGTGGGTCCCAGTGATCGCCTTCGGGCGAGTCGGTCAGCGGTCGCGGCCAGGTTCCGCGCCGGTCGGTCAGCACGAGTTGGTCCGCTTCATGGCGCGTCACGCCGACGATGAGGTGTTCGGAATCGGGCATCCATTTGGGCGCAAAGGCGCCTTCGGTAAAATCGGTGATCTTTTCCGGCAGGCCGCCCCCTTCGACGTGACTCAGGGCGGGGGCCGCCGGGACGATGTGGACGTGACCGTCGATGGTGAAGGCCAGCCATTTGGAATCAGGCGACCATTGGGGAATCTCGTCGTCCCACCAGGCCACCATGTCGCGGTCAGTGCTGATACGCTGGGGCCAGGCGCCCGGCTCGTTTAACGGGAGCAGGTACACGTCGGAGAGGGATGCGGTGTCCTTGATGAAGGCGACGGAACGTCCATCTGGCGCAAGCCGGTGGTTGCGTATCCGTTCCAGCGAGGTGACCAGGGATAGATTCCAACCCGCAGGCGGTTTGATGTCTGGCCGGGTGAGGGAAGGCCAGCCGTTGCGTTCGTATTTTTCGGTAATCTTGATTCGTTTTTCCATAAGTGTATTCCTTGAAAGTTTTGCAACATATTGTAAGTATATCTGACTAAACGGTAAAAAAATAGTCCTTAAATACCTTTTATATAATTCGAAAACGAAGTAAAATAGTTTTATTATGGTACATTGGGAAACAAGTTTATTGCAATTTCTAATGAGTAATTCAGGCCGAGGGCAGTCTGTGAATAATGCACCGCGGGCGTTTTACGCCGCAGGTGCATTTTTGTTTTCGCATGGGCAACCAAGTTGCCCTGTTCCTTACTTAATTTCTTCAAGGAGGAAGAAATGAAATTGAGAAACACCCTTATGTTCGTGTTTGTCGCTCTTGCGCTGGTTTTATCGGCGTGCGGCGGCGGACAGGCTGCGACTGAAGCGCCAGCGGCGCCAGCAGCACCCCAGGAAACAGCAGCGCCAGCCGAACCTGCGCCTGAAACTCCCGCTGAACGCAAAGTGGTGACCCTGATCTGGACGCAGGAGTTCGACACGCTCAACCCCCTGTACACTAATATGTGGTTCGTTTCCACCCTGTTCCCGATCTACATGTGTCAGGCGTGGTGGTTCGATGACCAGAACGCTCCTATTCCAAACCTGGTGACAGAAATCCCGTCCCAGGAAAACGGAGGTATTTCGGAAGACGGTCGCGCCATCACACTGAAGCTGCGTGACGATATCGTCTGGTCGGACGGCACGCCGATCACCTCGGCGGATTTCAAGTTCACCTACGATATGGAACTGGCAGATGGCAACGCCGTGGCATCGCGCTCTCCATACGACTTGGTCGAATCGCTCGAAACCCCCGATGAGCGTACCGTGGTGGTTACTTTCTCCGACCCGTATGCTCCCTGGACAGCCTCGTTGTTCAGCGGGCTCTCTGGGATCAGTATTATCCCTGCCCACATTTTACAGCCCGTCTTCGATGCGGAGGGTACGATTGACACCGCCGAGTGGAACAAAGCGCCCACGGTAGGCTGCGGCCCATTCGTTTTCGAGGAATGGCAGTCGGGCAGTTTTGCTCGTTTCGTGGCGAACGAAAACTTCTGGCTGGGCCGGCCGAAACTGGACGAACTCTTCTTCCGCTTCGTGCCCGATGACGCTTCCATGATCGCTGCCCTGGTGGCTGGTGATGGCGATGTAGGTACTTTCTTTGCCTACAGCGACTTGCCTCAACTGGAGGAAGCCGGTATTACCATCATGAACTCCTTCTCCGGGTATAACGAGGGTTGGTATATCAACATGCACGCTGAGAAAGGCAACCCGGCGTTGAAAGATGTCAAAGTGCGCCAGGCGCTCGCTTATGCCTTCAACCGTGAGAAGTTGGTGCAGGATCTGCTGTTGGGGCGCACCAGCGTCGCCGCTACCGATTATGATCGGAGCCCATGGGTCGATCCAACGATCACGCCCTATCCCTATGATCCGGAGAAGGCGAAAGCCTTGCTGGCAGAAGCTGGCTGGACGGATACCAACGGCGATGGCACAGTGGACAAAGACGGCGTTGAACTGGTGCTGAAATACGGTACCACCAGCCGTGAGGTGCGCCAGGATACCCAGGCAGTAGCCCAGCAGGACCTGGCCGCGGTCGGTATCGGCATTGATTTGCAGAGTTTCGACGCGGATCTCTTCTTCTCCAGCTATGCCGAGGACGGACCTTCCGCCAACTTCTCCCTGGACATCATCGAGTATTCCGACTCGCCCCAATTCCCAGACCCGGATGCGTCGGTATGGCGCTGCGGTGAGATTCCCTCGGACGAGAACCCGGCAGGCGTCAACACCACCGGTCTATGCGATCAAACCCTGGAGGATATGTTTGTGACGCAGGAGACCCAGGTGGACTTCGCAGCGCGTCAACAGACCTTGTACCAGATCACCAGGTATATCTACGACAATGCCTACTGGATCGGTCTGTGGCAAGACCCCGACTTGTTCGGTTTCAGCGACCGGATGACCAACGTCAAGCTCTCCGGGGCTACTCCCTTCTTCAATGTTGCAGAATGGGATGTTACTGAGTAGTTGATGTATAAGTTTTCAGGTTGGCGTGCAGGTGTGAACACCTGCACGCTAATCATAAGACTACCCAAAAGGTAATCTACAATGACCCGTTATATCATCCGCAGGCTGCTACAAGCCATACCGCTGCTGTTTCTGATCAGCCTGGTGTTGTTCTTCCTGATGCAGAATATGGGCGATCCGTTGGCGACTATGGGCGGGCGTAAAGTAACCCGCTCGGAAGATCGCATCCGTTTGGCGCGGCAGCTAGGGTTGGATAAGCCGGTCTACATCCAATATCTGTACTGGTTGGTCGGCAACGACTGGACGAAAAGCGATATAGATGGCGATGGCGTAGCGGAGACGCCGGGTGTGCGTAAAGGTGTGCTGCGCGGCGACTGGGGTATCTCGCTGGTCAACCGGCAACCGGTCGCCAAAGTGATTGGCGAGCGCCTATCCAATACCTTGCTCTTGATGCTGATCTCCGAAGTATTGATCATTGTCATTGCCTTGATCATCGGTATCTACTCGGCGTTGAACCAGTACTCGACGCTCGATAACACCATTACGGCTGCAACTTTCATCTTTTACTCCATGCCGGTGTTCTTTTTTGCTCTAGGGGCAATATATATCTTCGCGGTCAATTTCAAAAAGTGGGGGTTGCCCTACTTGCCAACTGTGGGTATGTTCGAGCCATCCGCTGGACAGACCCCAGCCCAGGTGTTGTGGCACATGGTCCTACCAGTTTCAACCCTATCCTTTGGCTTTATCGCCGGGTACAGCCGCTATATCCGCAGTACCATGTTGGAAGCCATGGGGCAGGATTATGTGCGCACCGCTAAAGCCAAGGGCCTGCCGCGGCCAGAAACTGTCTACATCCATGCCTTAAAGAATGCCGCCCTGCCCATCGTCACCGTGGTCGCTTTGGACCTGCCCTTCTTGCTGGGCGGGGCAATCGTCACCGAGCGTATCTTTGGCTGGCCCGGGATGGGCAGGTTATTCCTTGACCACGTCTCGCGCTCAGATACACCCGTGGTAATGGGAATTTTGATGATGATCGCCGTTGCGGTCATTGCCTTTCAGATTATTGCCGATATCACCTATGCTTGGTTGGATCCCAGGATACGATATAAATAGCAGGCTATCATGACAGAACACCCCGAGACCAAAATTGTCAATCTGCTACCTGACGAATTGGAAACCCCGCCCTTGAGCTTAAGCCAGCTCACCTGGCGGCGCTTTCGCCGGCATAAGATGGCGATTTTCGGCGCAGTGACATTGATCTTGCTGGTGCTGTATTCCTTTGGTGGTATGTTGGTCTACAGCGAAGCCGATTCCAACTTTGTCGAAACAGGCAACCGACTGGCAGCGCCTACACACGACCATCCCTTCGGCACCGATACCATCGGTCGAGATATCCTGGTGCGCACGATCTATGGTGGGCAGATCTCCATGCTTATCGGCCTGATTGCCATGTTGGTCGAGGTGTTGCTCGGCATCACCATCGGGGCACTGGCCGGTTATTTTGGCGGCGTACTGGATAGTCTCTTGATGCGCCTTACCGAAGCGGTGCTGGTTGTCCCGCAGATCTTCTTGTTGCTGGTGATGGCCAAATACTTTGCCCAAGATATCCCCAATGTGCAGTTCATCGGGCGCACCTTCAGTGGTAGTGTCCTGGTAATCATCTTTGTCATCGGCATCACCAGTTGGCCCTACCTGGCTCGCATTGTCCGCGCCCAATTCCTCTCGGTGAAAGAGAACGACTTCATCCTGGCGGCGCGAGCGACCGGCGCGTCGACAGGGGATATCATCTTCCGTCACATTTTGCCCAATAGTATTGCCCCTATCCTTGTGTCGGCAACCCTGAGCGTAGCGGCAGCCATTACACTGGAGGCTTACATCAGCTTCCTGGGGCTGGGAGTGCGTCCGCCCACCGCTACCTGGGGCAATATGTTGGAGGGTGCCTACAACTATATCGAATCCGCCTGGTGGCTGTGGTTCTTCCCGGGCCTGTTGATTGCCTTGACGACGTTGAGCATCAATTTCCTGGGCGATGGGCTGCGGGATGCCTTCGACCCTCACAGCCGGGCAGCATAAGCGGAGATCGCGATGACTAACCGCATTCTCGAAGTCAATGATTTGCGAACCCGTTTCCACATTGCCGAAGGCACCATCCATGCAGTGAATGGTGTCTCCTTCCACTTGGATGAGGGGAGTACTATCGCCGTGGTGGGCGAGAGCGGCTGTGGAAAATCGGTGACAATGATGTCGATCCTCCGCCTGCTGCCCACCCCGCCGGCCGACATTTCTAACGGGCAGGTCCACTACCGGGGACGCGATTTACTTCAGGTCAGCGAACGCGAGATGGAGCATCTGCGCGGTAGTGAAATTGCTATGATTTTCCAGGATCCGATGACCTCGCTCAACCCGGTACTGACCATCGGTCGGCAGCTAACCGAACCGTTGCGGGTGCACCTGGGCATGGACAAGCAGACGGCACACAACCGGGCAATCGAATTGCTCGAGCATGTTGGCATTCCCGATGCGGCCCGGCGTTTGAATGATTACCCACATCAATTTTCGGGCGGGATGCGCCAGCGCGCCATGATCGCCATGGCGTTGGCCTGCGTGCCAGCGATCTTGATCGCTGACGAACCCACCACTGCCTTGGATGTAACCATCCAGGCGCAGATCGTCGAACTGGTGCAGCGGCTGCGGGCGGAACTGGGTATGGCTGTAATTTGGATTACCCATGACCTGGGCGTAGTGGCCGAGATGGCCGAGCGCGTGCTGGTGATGTACGCCGGTTACATCGTGGAGGAAGCGCTGGTGGATGACCTGTACGAGGATCCGCGTCACCCCTACACAATTGCGTTGCTGGATGCCTTGCCGCGCGTTGACCGCCGCCGTGACAAGCGTCTGCGCTCCATTCCCGGGGCGCCGCCCAACCTGCTGGTGGAGCCCAGAGGCTGTCCCTTTGCGGCACGCTGCGAGTTGGTCTTAGAACGCTGCCGGGAAGAAATGCCGCCTTTTATCCAGGTCGAACTGAACCATAATGCTGCCTGTTGGGTGGACGTTACCACTGGCAAACCTCGATAAATATTCAGGAGATTCGCCTTGGCAGACGCCCTACCCACTCCCCCTTTCCAAACTCAGCCACTGGTGCAGGTCAGTGAGCTGAAGAAGCATTTCCCGGTCACCCAGGGCCTTATTATCGAGCGAGAAGTAGGCTCAGTGAAGGCTGTGGATGGGATTTCATTCGAAATCCAGCGCGGAGAAACGCTCGGCCTGGTGGGCGAGAGTGGCTGTGGCAAAACAACCGCTGGGCGTACAATCCTTGGCCTGTACCCGGTTACGACTGGCTCGGTAAATGTCTCCGGCATCCAGGTGGAGAAGGCCGGGAAGGAAGAGTTGCGATCCCTGCGCCGCAAGGCGCAAATGATCTTCCAGGATCCATACGCCTCGCTCAATCCGCGCTGGACGGTGAGCGCCATTATCGCTGAACCGTTGCGTGTGCATAAGTTGCTGCCCAATGAGAAAGAGCGCACAGAGCGCGTCCACGAGTTGATGCTGCTGGTAGGGCTTAGCCCACGCTTGATCAACCGTTTCCCGCACGAATTCTCCGGCGGGCAACGGCAACGCATCGGTGTAGCGCGCGCCCTGGCTTCCAGCCCAGATTTCATTGTGTGCGATGAGCCAATTTCTGCCCTGGACGTTTCCATCCAGGCCCAGGTCGTCAACTTGCTGGAGGAACTGCAGGATCAATTCAACCTGACCTACCTGTTCATCGCCCATGACCTGAGCATGGTGCGTCACATCTGTGATCGAGTGGCGGTCATGTACCTGGGAGTTATTGTGGAGCTGGCTGAGAAGGATGAACTGTATGAGAATCCATTGCACCCCTATCCACAAGCCTTGCTATCTGCGGTGCCTATCCCCGATCCCAAAAAAGGGCGTGCCCGGCAGCGTGTCATCCTGCCAGGTGATGTGCCCAGCCCGCTGAACCCGCCCGCAGGGTGCCGCTTCCACCCACGTTGCCCGATTGCGAAAAGCCATTGCTCGGAGCGTGTTCCCGAATGGCGCGAAGTTCGTCCCGGCCACTGGGTGGCGTGCCACGAGGTATAGTGACTCGCGGCACACGGTCACCCCATTGCAGCCGAGAGATTTCTTCACCGGCCTCTGGCGGGAAACGGGCTGTTTTCGCCAACTCGATGCGCACAAATCTATTTCTGCATATATAATTCGATTATCCATCCACCAACCCATGAAGGAGGAGCCATGCGTCTATTCAAAGTCCTATCTGTGTTTGTCGTCGTGGTCGTGTTATTGACCGCCTGCGGCGGCGGGGGGCAGCCGGCCGCTTCCACAACCGAAGAGCCAATCTCCACCGAAGCGACCATCCTGCACTTCGGCTGGCTGGGCAAGCCCGATACGCTCAACCCGGCCTACGCCTTCCTGACCGAATCGTATACGGTCTTCGACCTGATCTATACACCCCTCACCAGCGAAGCGCCGAGCGGGGAATACGTTGGCGGCCTCGCCAAAGATTGGTCGGTGGCGGCCGATAACGTGACCTGGACCTTCAACCTGAAAGACGGCATCAAGTGGCACAACGGGGAGGACCTTACCGCCGACCAGGTCGCCTGGGCGATCAATGCGGTCATGGCGGACCCCGATGGCTGGGCCGCGCTCTCGAACTACGCGACCGGCTTCAGCGAGGTGACCGCCCCGGACGCCAAGACCGTCCAGATCGTGACCGAGTATCCCATCGCCAACATGGAATACCGCGTCTCCTTCTTGTACGCGGTCTACCCGCCCGATTTCGAGGGCTTCACCACCCCCGAAGATCTGCAGAACTTCACCAACTTCGAAGCCATCGGTACCGGCATGTTCAAGATGAATACCTTCGACAAGGATACCGGCGTGCTGATCCTGGACGCCAACCAGGATTACTTCGACGGCGCGCCGAAGATCGACCAGATCATCTTCCAGACCTTCGACAACTCCGACGCCATGATCCAGGCGCTGAAAGTCGGCGAGGTTGACCTGGTGAACGAAGTCCCGGCCAGCGCCTTTGTGACCGTGCAAGGGTACGAAGGCGTGACCGCCACTGCCTCTGACGGGCGTTATTTCAACGAGTTGATCATCAACACAGCCGATCCGAGCAACGACCCGGCGCCCACCGCCAATCTCGCCTTGGCCGACCCGGTGGTGCGCGAGGCGATTGCCCTTTCCATCAACAAACAGGACATCGTGGACATCGTCCTGCAAGGGCTGGCCTCCCCTGGCGATTCCATCGTCCCGCCCACGCTGGGCGGCGGATTCTGGCACAGCCCCAACATCAAGGACGTTTCGTTCGATACGGCCAAAGCCGGTTCCATATTGGAAGAGGCGGGATACCTCCCCGGCGATGACGGTGTGCGCGTCAAAGGCGACCTGCGCCTGGAGTTCCGCCTGCAGTTCCCATCCGACAACCCGGTCTACCCGCGCATCGCCGACATGATGGCGAACTGGTTCGATGAGGCGGGCATGAAGGCCATCCCCGAAGCGGTGGACTCCGACAGCCTGATCGCCGCCACCACGCCCGCAGGCGATTACGACCTCGTCATCTGGGGGTGGGGACCCGATCCCGATCCCGACTTCATCCTCAGCGTGATGACCACCGAGCAGTTCGTGGACGGCGGCTGGAGCGACAGCGGCTACCACAACCCCGAATACGACCAACTCTACCTCGACCAGCAACAGGTTGTGGATAAGGCCGAGCGCCAGAAGATCGTCTGGACGATGCAGGAAATGGTCTACCATGACCGCCCGTACATCGTCCTCTACTACGAAAAACTGCTCCAGGCCTACCGCTCCGACCGCTTCACGGGCTTCATCGAGTCGCCTCTCGGCATCGAGATCGGCCTGTCCATGCTCAACGTTGAACCTGTGAAATAGAACGTTTCCTTTCTTCTTTCCTCTTTCTTCTTTTGGGAAGAAAGAGGAAAGAAACTTTAAGCGGAGGTTATCCTTCCCCATGAACCGACGCGATTACCTTTTCCGCAAGATCGGCCTGTCGTTGGTCACGATCTTTGTAGTGGTCGTCATCAACTTCGTGCTGTTCCGCGTCCTGCCGGGCGACCCAGTGCGCGCCGTGATCGGGCGCAACGTCCGCATCTCGGCCGAGACCCAGCAAGCCCTGCGCGAACAGTTCGGCCTCGACAAGCCCGTCTTCCCCAACCAGTTCTTCGACACACTCGGACAGTGGGCGCGCGGCAACCTGGGCGTTTCGTGGTCGTTGCGCCAGCCCGTCAGCGAGATCCTGCTCTCGAAGTTGTGGAACACCGTCCTGCTGATCGGCCTCGGGCAGATCCTCGCCATCCTCCTCGGCGTGGCGCTGGGACTGCTGGCAGGCTGGAAGCGCAAGACCGCCATCGACGTGGGCGCGCTGACCTTCTCGCTCATCGCCTGGGCGATTCCCACTTTCTGGCTGGGGATCATTTTGCTGGCCGCGGGAAGCACTTGGTTCGGACTGCCCACCGCGGGCATCGTCAGCCCGGCCAACGTCGGCAAGCCGCTCACCACCGTCCTGCCCGACCTCGCCCGCCACCTCTTCCTGCCCACCCTCACGCTGACCATCCTCTACCTCGGCGAGTACATGCTCATCATGCGTTCGTCCATTCTGGAAGTCCTCAGCGAGGATTACATCCTGACCGCTAAGGCTAAAGGCATGAATCACTGGCAGGTGTTGTGGAAACACGCCCTCAAGAACGCCATGCTGCCCATTGTCACGTTGATCGCGCTCAACCTGGGCTTCACCGTTTCGGGCGCCATCTACATCGAGACGGTCTTCTCGTACGACGGCCTCGGCAAGCTCTTCCAGACCGCGCTGGTCAAGCAGGACTATCCGCTTTTGCAGGGCGCGTTCCTTTTGCTGGCCGTGAGCGTCATCATCGCCAACATGGTCGCCGACACGCTGTACGTCGTCCTCGACCCGCGCGTGAAGGAGGCTTGAAATGAACGAACGCTGGACTCTCTTCAAGCGCAACCTGCGCGACTTCTGGCGCGCCTTCCGCCGCAACAAACTCGGACTGGTGGGCGGCTTCCTCGTCCTGACAGCGATCCTCGTCGCCGCCTTTGCCCCCCTGCTGACAGCCTACGCGCCGACCGACGTGGTGCGCGACGAGAACGGCCGCGGTCTCACCTTTGCCCCGCCCTCCATCCACGGACCGCTCGGCACCGACGACGCCGGGCGTGACGTGTGGTCGCAACTGGTCTATGGGGCGCGCATCTCGCTGACGGTCGGCTTCCTGGCGGGCTTCATCGCCATGTTCGTCGGCAGCCTGTTTGGCATCGTGGCGGGCTACTTCGGCGGCGGTGTGGATAACCTGCTCATGCGCACCACCGACGTCCTGCTCGTCATCCCCGACCTGCCGCTCATGCTGGTGTTGGTCGCCACCCTGCGCCAGATGGACCTGCACATCTCGCCGCTGGCTGTGCTGATCGTGGTCATCGGCCTGCTGTATTGGACCAGCACCGCCCGCCTGATCCGCTCGCAGGTGCTGACCATCAAGGAGCGCCAGTTCGTGGCGCGCGCCCGCGCCATCGGCGCGGGGCACGCGCATATCATCCGCAAGCACATCCTCCCCCAGATCATGCCGCTCATCGTGGCGAACACGGTTTTGATTTTGTCCACTGCTATTCTCGTTGAATCAGGATTGGCTTTCCTTGGCCTTGGCGATCCCACCCAGCCTTCATGGGGCACGATGCTCAACTTCGCCTTCGACCGTAGCGCGGTCACCAACGGCGCGTGGTGGTTCTACCTTCCGCCAGGCTTTGCTATCGTGTGGGTCACGCTTGGATGTGTGTTGCTTGGCAACGTGTTGGAGGAAATGCTCAACCCGCGTTTGACGGCGCATCACCTGGAGGGTGAACAAAATATGATAGCAGTATCCCGCGAGGAGGCGAAATGACCGAGCAGCCTCTTCTCTCCGTCCGCCACCTGACGACCGAGTTCCATACGGCCGATAAACACATCGCTCGCGCCCTCGAAGATGTCTCGTTCGATGTCCTCCCAGGGCAGACACTCGGTCTGGTGGGTGAATCGGGCTGCGGCAAGACCACCGTCCTGATGTCTATCATGCGCCTCCTGCCCGCCAGCGGGCGCATCACCGCAGGCCACGTTTACTTCAAGGGCAATGACCTGCTTAACTTGAGCGAGCGTGAAATGCGCGCCCATCGGTGGAAGGACATTGCCATCGTCTTCCAGGGTGCGATGAACGCGCTCAACCCCGTCATGAAGGTCGGCGACCAGATCCGTGAGGCCATCTTGCTACACAACCTGATGGACGCCGAGGCCGCCGACAAGTGCGTGGGCGACCTGCTGGAGATGGTCGGCATCCAACGCGCCCGCCGCGACCAGTATCCGCACCAGTATTCGGGCGGGATGCGCCAGCGGGCGATGATTGCCATGGCGCTGGCCTGCTCGCCCAGCCTGCTCTTCGCCGACGAACCCACTACCGCGCTGGACGTGATGATCCAGGCGCAAGTCTTGCAACTGCTCAATGAAATCCAGAAATCGCTCGGTCTGGCCATCGTGATGGTGACTCACGACCTGGGCGTGGTCGCCGAAGTGTGCGACTCGGTCGTGGTGATGTACGGCGGCAAGGTGGCGGAATACGGCCCGGCGGAGGCGATCTACAATCGCCCCCAACACCCCTACACCCAGCGATTGCTCGCCTCTTTCCCCGACCTGAACGAGCCGTCCGGTTCCCTGGCCTCCATCCCAGGGACGCCGCCGCGTCTCACCGACCTGCCGACGGGCTGCCGTTTCCATCCGCGTTGCCACGCGAAGGTGGAGGTTTGTGATAAAGTGGCGCCTCCCCTGAGAGTGATCAGTGACCAGTCACCTGCCCTGAGCAATGTCGAAGGGTCAGTGATCAGTAATCAGTCGATGAGCGGAAAGCATTACGCGGCCTGTCACTTATTGCAGGGCGAGGAGGCAAAAATCAAATGACCGACGCAACCCATGCCATGCTCGAAGTCCGCGACCTTTACAAATATTTCCCCATCCGCCAGTCCATGCTGGAGATGATCCGCCGGCAGCCGCCTGATTATGTCAAGGCGGTGGATGGGGTCTCGTTCCAGTTGAAGCGCGGCGAAGTGATTGCCATCGTCGGCGAGTCGGGCTGTGGAAAGACCACCATCGCCCGCACGTTGATCGGCCTCGAAGAGCAGACCGACGGCGAGATTCTCTTCCACGATGAACTGGTCGGCGCACAGGAACGCCGCGCCCGCGCGGGACTCATCCCGCTCGAATCGGGCAAGGTTGGCACGCGCGAGCACCTGGCCTTCCCGCACATGTCCATGAAACGCCTCCGCCAGCAGGCGCAGATGATCTTCCAGGATCCGTACGAGTCGCTCAACCCGCGCGCCACCATCTTCGAGATCGTGGCCGAGCCGCTGGTGGTCCACGGCATCGGGCGCAATCGCGACGACCGTGTCGAACGCGTCAAGACCGCACTGGAGGATGCGGGCCTGCGCCCCGCCGAGGATTACTTCCTGCGCTACCCGCACGAACTCTCGGGCGGACAGCGCCAGCGTGTGGTCATTGCCAGCGCCATGGTGCTCCAGCCCGAACTCCTGCTGGCCGACGAACCCGTCTCGATGCTCGACGTTTCGATCCGCGCCGAGATCCTCAACCTGCTGCGCGACCTGCGCCAGCAGCGCGGCGTGAGCATCGTTTTCATCACGCACGATCTCAGCACCGTGGCCTACTTTGCCGACTACATCGCGGTCATGTACCTAGGCCGCATCGTGGAGATGGGACCCGCCCGCGCAGTTCTGTCGAATCCCCAGCACCCCTACACTAAGGCGCTCATCTCCGTTATCCCCGTCCCGAACCCACGCTTGCGGCGGGAACGTGTCATCTTGCAGGGAGAGACGCCCAACCCGATTGACATACCAAGTGGTTGCCGCTTCCATCCACGCTGTCCCATTGCGGTTGAACGTTGCAAGCAGGAGGACCCTGCCTATGTTGGTCTGAGCGGTACACATACGGCAGCGTGTTTGCTGGTCAAAGCCTGATAATTTATAATTTCCCATTACTATGCTTTGCCTCAGCCCGCATCCAATGCGGGCTGAGGCGGACTTTTACCTTTCCTCCCTTTGTGTCGTTGATATTGAGATGGCTGTACATACCGAAACGGGAAAATTCAACTTTCCAAGAAATTCAGCAAACAATTCTTTAGTGGCTACGTTGTCAGTTGGCTTTTCATTGCTGATGTATAGCCTGATTCTGTTAAACCGCTCCCCGAATTTCCTGCGCCCTTTGGCTATGTCTGTGCGCACTGGGTATGCTGTTATTGCGCCTGTTGTATTCATTCTATTTTACAGTTCGTTTCGACTGCGAGGCGGATTTGGCAGGTTTTTATCTTTTGCTTTGACCCTGGCAGTGTTTGCCCTGGCTTTGGCAGGCGCCTGGGCTTCCGGTATCACTGAATCGGGGATTTTGAGCGGCGTTGTCCCTATGTTCGACTCGGCCTCTTACTACACAGATGCGCTGCGTTTGTTGGTGGGAGATGAATTCAGCGTGACCTCCTCCCGCAGGCCACTGTTCATTGCATTTTTTGCGGTCTTGTTATTCATTTCGAATCACAACTTGATGGTGGCGCTTGGTATCCTGAACCTGTTGGTTGCGGTAAGTTGTTACCTGTTGGCAAGGGAAATACGACGGACGCATGGGGCAGGGATGGCTGCCTTCGTGCTCCTGATACTCTTTATGTATTACCGCTTTCACAGCGGCGCAGTACGGACCGAATCGCTTGGGGTGGCTCTGGGCGCTCTGGGGACTGCGTTCTTCTGGCGTAGTATATCCCGGCAGGAGGGTAAATTTGCGCTGCTGGGCGTTTTGTTGACCACCTTAGCCATGATCGCCCGCGCGGGGGCTTTCTTTAGCCTGCCGCTTTTGATCTTGTGGGGGAGTTCGACATTTCGGCGTCCGGGCAAAAAATTATCTTGGGGGTTTGTTTTGTCTGGGCTCGGCCTCGTTCTCGGCGCGTTCTTTTTGAACCAGATTGTTATCCAAACCTTTGGGACGTATGAGGCGATTCCCTTTGGAAATTTCTCTTATTCATTCTATGGCCTGGCGTCGGGTGGAAAATCCTGGGCAGATGTCCAGAAGGTTCATCCGGGTGCAAGCGATTTGGAAATCTATGGCCTGGCATTCGAACTGATCCGCGACCAGCCTGGCCTGCTTGTGCAGGGCGTATTCTATAACTGGAAAACGTTTTTCTCGAATTCGAACTATGGTTTGTTTTCTTTTATGGGTGGAGAAACGTTTGCCAGCGCAACAGTTTCCTATTGGCTTTTGGCGGTCTTGTGCTGTTTGGGGATCATAGGTTGGCTGCGCAATCCGGGAGACCAGTTTGCGCGTTTTGTCATGGTTGCGGCTGCCGGCGTGTTCATTTCCGTTCCATTCCTGCCGCCTGCGGATGCGTTCCGGATGCGCGCCTATGCCGCCAGCATCGTGGTCATTGGCTTACTGCCCGGATTGGGGCTTCATTCCCTGTTGAGGCGTTTCCGGAACTTTCCTCTCCCGCTGCAGGCCGATTTCCCCGCCTCCTTGGCTTTGCCGGGGTTCAGTGCAGCGTTTTTGGGGCTGGTCTTGCTTGGGCCGTTCCTCCTGCATGGGGTAGAACCGCCGTCGGCCTTGTCCCCCGCTGGATGCCCGGCAGGGATGACCTCCCTGATTGTCCGTTACGATCCTGGAACGATGATCCATCTTGTCCCACAGAAAACGCAGGTTTTGGAATGGGCGCCTGTCTATAAGACAGGCAATTTCCAACGAAATTTGCACGATTTTCCCAATTATGCTTTTGCTGACTGGGCCAGCGAGATCAAGCCAGGGTATTCCCTGTTCTATGCGATCGACCGGCGCGCCTCAGGGATGGCCTTGATCGTAATCCCTATCGCTTTCCTGCCAGACCCGCCAGCCATGTTGGAAGTGTGCGGGAAATGGGAGACTGATCCTGAGATTGTCCAGTTCTTTGTCTTCGACGCGCAATTTGCCACAAAGGTAGGAATGCCTTGACCCCCTGGCCTGGAACCAATGGGCGCTTTCCAGCGTCATGGATTTATGAGAAGATAGGTACACATCCGGCGACGCCGGCAATTGCCACAGGAGGCTATTCATGAACGAGAAAAAAGATTCCAGGAATCAAGCCAGGGCGGCGATTGGCGCGTTTCTGTTGATTGCGCTGGCTGCTGCGGTTTTTTTTTACATCCAGAGTAAGACCAGCCCCGGACAGCCCATTCCTTCCAAGGTTACACCCCAAAGCGGAGAAGCGACGCCGACCTCCGAAGCCACTCCCGGTGCCCCGACCATCCGCCTGAGTGACGGCAACGCCCAGCCGCAGGCGGTCGAGCCCCTGCCGTTGGCGGTCGGGGAGCCGCTCTCGGACGAAGAGACCGCCGCTATTTTAGCGCGCCTGCCAGCCCTGGCGCCGCTGCCCGGCGAGCAAGTGGATTTCAAACTTCCTGACGAAGTCCTGCCGCCGCCGCGCCCCGGCGCGACCATCGAAGAATCCTTCCCTGCGCCTGCTGGGGAAGCCGCGCCTGAAGTCTATTCTGGCCCGTTGGAAGTGCTGCGCTACAGTCCCGAAGGCGAGATTCCTATTGCGCCCTTCGTCAATGTGACCTTCAGCCAACCGATGGCGCCGCTTGGGACGCTGGGAGACCTGGCAATGGAAGACGTGCCGGTCGTTGTCGAACCGGCCCTGCCGGGAACGTGGCGCTGGCTGGGGACGAAGACGCTCAACTTCCAGTACGACTCCGACCTGATTGACCGGATGCCGATGGCAACCGAATATACTGTAACGATCCCCGCTGGCACTAAATCTGCGGTGGGCGGGGTACTCGCCGAGCAGGTACAGTTCCGGTTCAGCACGCCGCCTGTTACGGTGGTAAGCACATATCCGTATTCGCCTGAGCCGCAGCCGCTGGAACCGCTCTTCTTTGTATCGTTCAACCAACGGATCGAACCCGCTGCCGTGCTGAAAACCGTCGAGGTGGAAGCAGGCGGGAGCGCCGTCCCGATCCGGCTGGCGAACGAGGCCGAAATCGCTGCCGATGAGACTGTCCAGGACCTGGTCGAATTCACTCCTGAAGGTCGTTGGCTGGCGTTCAAAACTGTCGCGCCCCTGCCCAAGGACAGCACCGTCACCGTTGTCATTGGCCCGGGCACGCCCTCTGCCGAAGGCCCGCTGCTGACGACCGAAGCGCAATCCTACAGTTTCCAGACATACTCGTCGCTGACCATCGAGGAACATGGCTGTTCCTGGTGGGACGACGATTGCCCGCCGCTCTCGCCGTTTTATATCCGTTTCAACAACCCGCTCGACGCCGCCGCTTATGCTGAAACCATGCTGCGCGTGGAGCCGGAGATCCCCGGCGTGTCGGTGAACATCCTCGGCAATACCATCAGCATCAGCGGCGCGACCGTTGGCCGTACAACATATAAAGTGACTGTCAGCGGTGATGTGAAAGACATCTTCGGCCAAGTGCTCGGCAGGGAGCAAACCCTGACCTTCAAGGTCGGCCCGGCCGAACCCTTCCTGCGCGGCCCGGAGAGCAATTTCGTCACGCTCGATCCGGCTTCATCCAAGCCCGCGCTTTCGCTTTATGTCATGAACTACGACCGGCTGGATGTGCAAATCTACGCCGTCCAGCCCTCCGACTGGCCGGCCTTCAAGTACTACATCCAGGAATATCAGCGCACCGACCAGCCGCCCACGCCGCCCGGACGCCTGCTGCGCAATGAGACTTTGCGGCTGGACGTCCCCAACGACACACTCAGCGAAGTGAACCTCGACCTGAGCCGCGACCTGCAGGGCGGGTTCGGCCAGTTCTTCGTCATCGTCAAACCGCCCAAGGGTTTGTTCGAAAACGAACGCTATTGGGAGCACGTGCTGGCCTGGGTGCAGGTGACGCACATTGGCTTGGATGCCTTTGTAGACCACAGCGACATGGTGGTGTGGGCCACCGACTTGCGCGACGGAACCCCGCTTCAAGGCCTGGACATCCAGCCTGCCTCCGGCATAGGGGGCGTTACCGGTGCCGACGGCGCGGCCCGTTTCCCCATCCCGGCGGGCGGCGCGGCCTGGCTGACAGCCGAGCGCGGCAGCGACCGGGCTATCCTGCCTGCTTCCACATCTATATGGGAAGAAGGTAGTTGGTCACAGCGCGACCCGGTGGACATCCTGCGCTGGTATGTTTTCGACGACCGCGCCATGTACCGCCCCGGCGAAGAGGTGCACGCCAAAGGCTGGATCCGCCTGGTCGGCGGGGCGCAGGACGGCGGCGTAGGGCTGGTCGGCCCGAGCCTGACCGCTGTGGACTACAACGTCTACGACCCGCAGGGCAACGACATCGGGAGCGGGCAGGCGGTCGTCAACGCGCTGGGCGGATTCGACTTCAACTTTACCATCCCCGAAAATGCCAACCTGGGGTATGCGGCCGTCGAACTAAGCGCAAACGTGGGCTTCGAA
This sequence comes from Chloroflexota bacterium, assembly GCA_049323115.1. GTDB lineage: Bacteria > Chloroflexota > Anaerolineae > Anaerolineales > Villigracilaceae > JAABUE01. The sequence goes on along the minus strand of JBMOMP010000112.1, from coordinate 18,901 downwards.
GGGCGCAATTACTCGCATTCCTTCCAGATACAGGAATTCCGCCGCCCGGAATTCGAGGTCAAGGCCCGCAACGAGACCAGCGGCCCGTACTTTGCGGACGGCTCGGCGACGGTGGCGGTCGAAGCCAAATACTACGCCGGCGGCCCGCTGCCCAACGCGGACGTGAACTGGCTGGTGACCTCTACGCCTACCAACTACAACCCGCCCAACTGGCCGGACTTCACCTTCGGCGTCTGGCAGCCTTGGTGGTGGTTCTACGACAGCGGCAACCAGGCTGGCAGCGGAGCCCAGACCTTTGCCGGGAAGACCGACGCCAGCGGCACGCATTACTTGGACATGGAATTTACTCCCGATGGCTCCATGCGACCGTTCAGCGTGCAGGCCGAGGCTACGGTGATGGACGTCAACCGCCAGGCCTGGGCCAGCAGAGCCAACCTGCTCGTCCATCCCGCCGACCTGTACGTGGGACTGCGCAGCGAGCGTTACTTCGTCCAGCGCGGCGAGCCGCTCGACATCTCCCTGATCGTGACCGACCTGGACGGGAACGCCGTCCCCGGGCGCGAGGTCAAAGTGACTGCGGCGCGCCTGGACTGGAAGTTTCAGGACGGCGAGTGGCGCGAGATCGAGGCCGATCCGCAAGATTGCACTGTCACATCTGAGCAAGAGCCGGTACAGTGCAAATTCGAGACACCCGTTGGCGGGCGCTATCGCATCACCGCCATCGTCGTGGACGACAAGGGTCGCGGGAACAAGAGCATCATCACACGCTGGGTCAGCGGCGGGGGATTGCCGCCCTCGCGCGAAGTGGAGCAGGAAGAAGCCACCCTGATCCCCGACAAGGAAACCTGGCAGCCCGGCGACACCGCCGAGATCCTGGTGCAGTCGCCGTTCAGCCCGGCCGAGGGCCTGCTTACCGTCAGCCGCAGCGGATTTCTCTACACCGAGCGCTTTACGCTCGAAGGCGGCAGCGCTACGCTGCGTATCCCGATCAAGGAGGCTTATATCCCCAACCTGAACGTCCAGGTGGACCTGGTCGGTTCTGCGCCGCGCACGGACGATTTCGGCGAGCCGCTTCCCGGTGCGCCAACCCGCCCGGCTTATGCCAGCAGTTCCCTGGTTCTCAGCATCCCGCCCTTGCAGCGCACCCTGTTGCTGGACCTGTCGCCGCGCGAGACCGCCCTCGAACCCGGTGGCCGGACGACGCTGGACGTCACGCTCAAGGACGCGGACGGGAACCCGGTCCAGGACGCCGAACTGGCTGTGGTGGTCGTGGACGAATCCATCCTGGCGCTGACGAATTACCAACTCAGCGATCCCATCGCGGTATTCTACGGCAACCGCCCCTCGGATGTGTGGAGCACCTACAGCCGCGCCAGCATCCTGCTGGCTAACCCGCTGGTCTTCGATGATGAAATGCGCGTCATGGCGACCCAAACCGCCATGGATATGGCCAAGAACGAGGCCCTGACCTTTGGATTAGCGCCTATGGCCGCGGCCCCGGCGGCGACCGAAATGCCCGCCATGATGGAAGAAGCGGGCGCTGCGCCTGGCGCTCCCGCCCCGCAGCCTGCCATCACCGTGCGCTCGGACTTCAACCCGCTGGCGACCTTTGCGCCTGACGTGCGCACCGACTTTGGCGGTCACGCCAGCGTGGACATCCGCCTGCCCGATAACCTGACGCGCTACCGCATCATGGTGGTGGCCGTGGACAGCGCCGGCAATCGCTTTGGTTCCGCCGAGAGCAACCTGACCGCGCGCCTGCCGTTGATGGTGCGCCCGTCCGCGCCGCGCTTCCTGAACTTTGGCGATACCTTCGAGTTGCCGGTTGTTTTGCAGAACCAGACCGACTACCCGATGAGCGTGGACGTGGCCGTGCAGGCTGCCAACGCGAACCTGACCGGCGCGCGCGGCTTGCGCGTGGATGTGCCGGCCAACGACCGCATCGAAGTGCGTTTCCCGGTCGGCACGGATGCAGCCGGGACGGCGCGCTTCCAGATGGCGGCAGTTTCTGGCGCTTATGCGGATGCTGCGGCGATTGACTTGCCCGTCTATACGCCTGCCACCAGCGAGGCCTTTGCCACCTACGGCGTGATAGATGAGGGCGTCATTGCCCAGCCGGTGCTGCGTCCCAGCGACGTTTTCCCGCAGTTCGGCGGGCTGGAGGTGCAGACCTCCTCGACCGCCCTGCAAGCGTTGACGGATGCGGTGCTGTACCTTGTCCAGTATCCCTATGAATGCTCCGAGCAGATGGCTTCGCGGGTCCTGGGCATAGCCGCCTTACGGGACGTTTTGACGGCCTTCGAGGCCGAGGGGTTGCCGTCGGCTGAGGAAATGGAAGCAACCGTCGGGTCGGATTTGACGCGCCTGGCCGCCCTGCAGAATTACGACGGCGGTTTCCCGGTCTGGCGGCATGGACAGGAGTCCATCCCGTTCTACACCATCCATGTGACCCACGCCATGGCGCGCGCGGAGTTGAAGGGGTACGCCGTCCCGCAGTATACGAAAGAGCAGGCGCTGTACTACTTGCAGGATATCGAGAGCCATTATCCGGTTTGGTACAGCCAGCGCACCCGCTGGACGTTGTCCGCCTACGCGCTGTACGTGCGGGACCTGGCGGGCGACCACGATCCGGCCAAGGCGCGCCAGTTGCTGGACGAGGCCACGCTGGAGAACCTGCCGCTCGAAGCGGTCGGCTGGATCTGGCAGGTGCTGGCGCGCGACCCGAACTCAGGGCCGGAACTGGAGGCCATCCGCCGCTACGTGGGCAACCGCGCTGTGGAAACGGCCGGGGCGGCCAACTTCACCACCGACTATGACGACCAGGCCTACCTGATCCTGGGCTCCAGCCGCCGCGCGGACGCCATCCTGCTGGAAGCGCTGATGGCCGACAACCCGGACGGCGACCTGATCCCCAAGGTGGTGGCCGGCCTGCTGGCGCACCGCAAGCAGGGACGCTGGTACAACACGCAGGAGAACGTCTTCGTGCTGATCGCGCTCGACCGCTATTTCAATACCTACGAAGCGCAGACGCCCGATTTCGTGGCGCGCATCTGGCTGGGCGATACCTACGCGGGCAGCCACGCCTACCAGGGTTACAGCGCCGAGCGGCATGAGACCTTCGTGCCGATGAGTTACCTGGTCGACCCGGCCAGGCCGGACGAACAGGATTTGGTCATCCAAAAAGACGGGACAGGGCGCTTGTATTACCGCCTGGGGCTGAAATATGCGCCCACCGACCTGTGGCTCGACCCGCTCGATATGGGCTTCGTCGTCCAGCGCGCGTACGAGGGCGTGGACGACCCCGAAGATGTCTACCGCGATGCGGACGGCGTCTGGCATATCCAGGCGGGAGCGCGCGTGCGCGTGCGCATCAACATGGTGGCCGATAACCGCCGCTATCACGTGGCGCTGGTGGACCCGCTGCCGGCCGGGCTGGAGATCGTCAACCCGGCGCTGGCCGTCTCGCAGAGCATTCCGCAGGACCCGAACAGCCCGGATTATCGTTACGGCTGGTGGTGGTGGGGAACCTGGTACGAGCACCAGAACATGCGCGACGAACGCGCCGAGGCCTTTACCACCCTGCTGTGGGACGGCGTCTATGAGTACACCTACATCGCGCGCGCTACCACGCCGGGCAGGTTCGTCGTCCCGCCCGCCAAGGCCGAGGAGATGTATTCGCCGGAGGTGTTCGGCAGGAGCGGCAGCGACTGGGTAGTGGTGGAGTAAGGGTTACCATGTGCCACGCATTTCGGAAGTGCGTGGCACATGGTTTATTCCAGTTTGGGCGGCAGTTGAACTGCCGCCCAAACTGGAGGACAGCCTTCGGGACGGTTTCCGGATGCAGGGATAGCAGCAGCGGGATGGTGGTAGAATCATCCAAGAAGGAGCGCAATATGAAATGGCAGGAAATCCGTGATCATTATCCCCAGCAATGGCTTTTACTTGAGGCAATCGAAGCGCACTCGAAAGCCAATCGGCGCATTCTCGATCAATTGGCGGTGCTTGGCGTGTTCCAGAATTCCAGCGTCGCTTTCCATTCCTATGTGGAATTGCATCGCGAGGCGCCGGAACGCGAGTTGTACGTTTTTCACACCAGTCGCACAACGCTGGATATAAAAGAACGCCGTTGGCTTGGCATCCGAGGGGCGCGATGAGAATTCGAATCAGGGGCGGTTTGCCATACATTTCTGCCAGCATCATTTATCGTAACCAGCAAGCGACCCTCGAAAACGTCCTGCTCGATACAGGTTCCGCTGGCACGATCTTTTCTGCGGACAGGGTTGGTGAAATTGGCCTGGTTTACGAGCCAGAAGATTTTGTTCATAGGATTCGCGGTGTAGGCGGTTCCGAATTCGTCTTTTCCAAGCAAGTTGACTGCCTATGTGTTGGAGAATTGAAGGTCAATTGGTTCGAAATCGAAATCGGTGCAATGAACTATGGTTTTGGCCTTGATGGGATTGTTGGATTGGATTTCTTGACCAAAGTTGGGGCAATCATTGACCTTGCTGCGCTTGAAATTCGGGTGTCCCGCGATAGATAATAGGCGCAGGGTTTTCTGTTCTGGCAGGGAGAGCGGCATGGGAAAATACGATGTGTTCCTGAGTTTCAACAGCAAGGACCGCGCCGAGGCGGCGCAGTTCGCTTACCGGCTGCGGGATGGATACGGACTCGCGGTCTGGTTCGACCAGTGGCGGCTGCCGCCCGGCAAGCCCTGGATGGAATTGATCGAGCAGGGACTGGCCGGGAGCGAGGCGGCGGCTGTCCTGGTCGGCGCGGCCGGGTTGGGCGATTGGGAGAACGAGGAGATGCGCGCCGCGTTGGAAATGGCGGTTGCCGATCCCGCCCGGCGGGTGATACCCGTCCTGCTGCCCGGTTGCGCAGATCCGAAAACGCTATCGGCCTTCCTGCGCCGCCGCACCTGGGTGGACTTTCGCGGCAAGGCGCTCGACGACCGGGAGGCGCTCGACCTGCTGTATTGCGGTATCAAGGATATCGAGCCGGAGGCGCTTGCGCTGGGCAGCGTCGAAGCGCCCGCCAGGCCCGCCCGCCTGCCGAACCTGCCGCTCGGCGCCATCCCGGCCGCCAACGTGGTCGCTTACGTCCATCGCGGCCAGATCGAAGACGACGTGCGCGCATTCCTGAAAAAAGGCAATGGGAGCGCCGCCATCGTGGGGCTGATGCACGCCCCCGGCGGGCTGGGCAAGACCGAACTGGCCAAACACGCCTCGGAAGACCTGCAAGCGGACTTCGAAGGCCGGCTGTGGGTGGACGTGGGCGACAAGGCCGCGCCGCAGGTGGTGGCTGAGATGCTCATCAGGTGCGGCGTGCAACTGCCGCCCGGCGCTTCCTACGAGGGGCAGAAGGATGAACTGCAGCGCCGCCTGGCGGGGCGCCGTTACCTGATCGTCTTCGACGACCTGCGCCAGGCGGCGCTGGACGGCCTGCGCGACTTCCTGCCGCCCAGCCCCTGCGTCGCCCTGCTGACCAGCCGCATCCAGCAGGTCGGCGGCGTGAACGAGACCTTCGCCCTCGACCATCTGACCGAAGGACAGGCGCGCGAACTGCTCGAGGCCGTGCTGGGCAGGCAGGCGGTGGAGGCGGAGAAGGACATCGCCAAAAAACTGGCCGCCCGCTGCGCCTTCAACCCGCTGGCGCTGGAGATCGCCGCCCGCCGCATCCGCCAGTTGCAGGGCATCCGCAAACCCATCGAATGCTATTTCGAGATCGTAGTGGGGCGCTTCCCCGAATTGAAGATGGACGGCGACGCCCGCTGGGACATGGAAAAGGTCTTTGACCTCAGTTACCTCGACCTGGACGAAACTGACCGCGCCCGCTTCCGCGCCCTGGCGGCCTTCCACCCGACCGGCTTCGCGCCCGCAGCCGCCGCCTGCGTGTGGGGCGTGGACCTGCCCGAGGCGCGCGCCGCCCTCTCGCGCTTCATCAATCTCTCGCTGGTCAAGGCGGTGGATGGCGATTTCGAGCGCTATCGCCTGCACGACCTGCTGGATGAGTATGCGGCTGGGAAACTGCGCGAAAACGAGGCCGAAGAAGTGGAAAAGAGGAACGCGCTGGCAGAGTGGGTAGCCGGGGAATTCGACGACAATTATGTACCCAATGATGATAACATTCCCCGGCTGACGCTCGAGAAAGAAAACCTTATCCTTTCGGCCCAATGGGCCATGCAGCAGCGGGACGGCTGGCGGCTTGGGCGGCTGGCTACCACGCCAGCGAATTGGCTGAGCGTCAATTTCTTTGCCGAGACCTGGCGTTTGTGGAAGGATTGGCTTGTCTCTGCGCTCCAGGATGGGATCGTACACGAGGATAAGAAACAGGCGTCTCGATTGAAAGCCAACTGCATCCAGGCGCTTGGCGACGTGCACAGAGACTTGTCGGAACTGCCCGAAGCCCGCGCCCGCTACGAAGAAGCCCTGCCGCTCTACCGTTCCATCGGGGATAAACTGGGCGAAGCCAACTGCATAAAGAGCCTTGGCGACGTGCACAGAGACTTGTCGGAACTGCCCGCAGCCCGCGCCCGCTACGAAGAAGCCCTGCCGCTCTACCGTTCCATCGGGGATAAACTGGGCGAAGCCAATACCCTTTCGGCGCTCCTGCGGCTCAGGCTGGCAGAAACGCAAGATATACAGGCGGCGGAGCGGAAATTGGAACAGGTGCTCGATATCCGGCGCAGGATCGGGGACAGTTATGGGCTGGCGGCAGATTACGGCAACTTTGCCATTGCCCTGCTCGACCTGGGTCACAAGGCCAAAGCAAAAGAATATGCGCTGAAAGCCCGCTCGATCTTCGAGCAGATCGGGCTGCCGTCCATCGTGGAGATGATGGATTCCGTCATTGCCGCATCACAATGACGAAGCGACTGCTGCTGAATCGTGAGCATGACTTGGGGAAATCATGCTCATGATTTAAAAAATCATGAGCATCGTTTAAAAAATCACGAGCATGAATTAAAAAATCATGTACGTGATTTTTTAATTCACGTACATGATTTGGAAAGATAAACTTCCGAAGCCTGGCAAGGCCCTGCCTGCGTCAGTCCGCGGCCTCCTTCTGGTACTTCAACGTGGCCAGCACGTCCTTGAAGCGCCGGCCGGGGGTGAAGATCACCCGCGCCTCGCTGATGTTGGCGGCGGTCACCGCATCGGCGTCTTCCGAGCCCTGGCTGGAGAGACTGATGCGGAACGTGCCGAATTCGCCCAACTCCACGATCTTCCCTTCGGCCAGTTGGTCCGGCACGATGGTCAGGAAGGCCTCCAACATAGCCATCGTGTCCGCGCTGCTGATGGTGGACATCCTGGTAACCTGCTTGGCTATTTCATTGGTATCCGCCCGGCCGCTGCTTTTGGCTGCGGCGTAATACTTGGGCGGCAAGGCCGGGTCGCGCGGGTCCTTGCGTGGAACGACAGTGAACTTGACGGTCATACTTAGCCTCCTGTGTGCGAAATAGGTTTGGAAGACCCCGCCGGGTCATATTACAATGATTGTACAACCAAACAAATTGCCCACACAGTCCCCCGTTTGGTGGACGGCTTTCCCCCTTTGCGCTGCCCGCTGAACACTGAACACTGCTCACTGAACACTGACCACCGCCTCTTCCACTACACCATCCTCCACCCCATACCCATAGCGCGCCTCCAACTCATGCCGGAACTGCTGCGTGTACAGGCGGTAGTAATGCCCGCGCAGTTTCAGCAGTTCGGCGTGCGTTCCCTGCTCCGCGATGCGCCCGTCCTGGATGACCAGGATGCGGTCGGCGCGGCGGATGGTGCTCAGGCGGTGCGCGATGACGAAAGAGGTGCGCCCCTTCATCAGCGCTTCCATGCCGCGCTGGATGAGCGCCTCGGTCAGTGTATCTACCGACGAAGTGGCCTCGTCCATGATGAACAGTTCGGGCCTGGCCAGCACGGCGCGCGCCAGGCTGATGAGTTGCTTCTGCCCCACCGAGAGCAGGTTGCCGCCCTCGCCCACGTTCTGGTCGTAGCCCTTCTCCAGCGTGACGATGAAATCGTGCGCGCCGGCGATTTTAGCGGCTTCCAGGATGTCCTGCTCGCCCGCTTCCAGCCGCCCGTAGCGGATGTTCTCTTTCACCGTGCCGCTGAACAGGTGCGGCGTCTGCAGCACGATGCCGATGCGTTCATGCAGCGACTCGAGCGTGTAGCCGGTGTAGTCGCGCCCGTCGATGCGGATGACGCCCGCGCGCGGCTCGTAGAAGCGGCACAGCAGGTTGACGATGGTGGACTTGCCGCCGCCGGTCGGTCCCACCAGCGCGATGGTCTCGCCGGGTTGGACGCGCAGGCTGAAGTCCGAAAGGACGCGCTTGCGGTCCTCGTAGTAGAAGTCCACGCGCTCGAATTCGATCTCGCCCAGCAGCGTCTGCGCCGGGACAGCGCCGGGTCTGTTCCTGACCTCGGGGGCTGTGTCCACCAATTTGAAGATTCGTTCGGCTGACGCAATCGAATGCTGCATCTCGGCGTACACGCGCGCCAGGTCCTGCACCGGCCACATCATGAAGGTCAGGTACGAGACGAAAGCGTGGATGCCGCCGATCGTCATCGCTCCCACCTGCGCCTGCAGGCCGCCGTACCAGATGATGGCGCCCAGCGCCATGGCCGAGATGATCTGCACGGTGGGCAGGAACAAGGCCGAGAGCCAGGCGGCGCGGTATGAAGCGCGGTACATCGAATCGGTCAGGACCTGGAACTCTTCCAGGTTCTCGTCTTCCCGCAGCAAGGCCTTGACCACGCGCACGCCCTGGATGTTCTCGTTGTACGCGCCGGTGATCTTCGAGTTGGCGCGCCGCGAAGCGCGGAACTCCACCAGGATGCGCTTGCGGAACTCCACGGCAATGCCGATCAGGATCGGGATGGTCGCCAGCACGATCAGGCCCAGTTTCCAGTTGATCCACAACATGAAGGCGGTGGCGGTGGTGATGTTCATGAAGGCCCAGGTCACGTCCAACATGCCCCAGGTCAGCAGGTCGGCGACGCGCCCGGTGTCCGAGGTGACGCGCGCCATCAAGCGCCCGACCGCGTTCTGCGAATAATACGAAAGCGACAGGTCTTGCAGGTGGTCGAACAACATCTTGCGCAGGTCGTATTGTACGCGCTCACCCAGCACCCCCGCCAGGTAGATGAAACCGAAGACCAGCCCGGCCTGGATAATCTGCAGCCCGCCGTACAGCGCCCCCAGTTTCCACAGCATGGCCGCGTCTTTCTTGACGATGCCCAGGTCGATCATCTGCTTGTTGATGTACGTGAACAGCGAGTCCTGCGCCGAGACCAGCGCAATGGTGAACAGGAAGCCCGCCACCCAGCGCCAGTGCGGTTTCAGCAAAGCGACGATGCGCTTGAACGCCGGCGCGGTCAATTGGCTGGTGTGTTCTTCTTCTTCGAGTTCGATGAGTTCGGTGTCGCTCATAGTGGTTCTCCAAACCGGAATCAAAAGATGAAAGATGAGAGATGAAAGATGAATATCGAGTCTGGTGCTTCCCTCATCTTTCTCGTCTTATTTACCCATGCGCCTTTTGATCTTCGTCACGATGGTTACGAAGATGGCAATGAGTTCATTGGTCTCCTTGATGAGAGCTTCCAGCGTCTTGGCAGGGACGATACCTGCCTTGACAAGCAGGTCGAGCCAATAGTCGGTTTCGTCCAACTCCTGCAAGAGGCCCTCGAACTTGCTGACAACATCGGCGTCGGATTTGGCGCGATGTCCTTCACGGTAATGCGCGCCAACCGAGGTGCCAGACCGGAGAACCTGTTTTCCAATGACTTGGGCTTCGGTCGTCTTTGGCAAGCGCACATACATGCGGATGATTTGCAACGCAAACGCGCTCGTCCGTTCCTTCAGGTCCTGTAAGTTTTCGCTCGTCATTTCTCATTCTCCTTTCCTTATTGTTACTTCCTTCATCTTTCATCTTTCATCCTTCATCTTTACTCAACTCCTCCTCCAGTTCTTCGTCGATGCGCGTTTGGATGTCGTAAATGCGGCGGTACATCCCATCTTTCTGGGTCACCAGTTCCTGGTGCCTTCCCATCTGCACCACCTCGCCCTTGTCCAGCACCAGGATCAGGTCGGCGTTCATGACCGATTGGATGCGGTGCGTGATGATGAAGGTGGTGCGGTTCTGCATCAGGGCGTCCAGCGCGGCGCGGATTTCTGCCTCCGTCTCCGTGTCCACCGAGGAGGTGGAATCGTCCAGGATCAGGATGCGCGGGTTCTTCAGCAGCGCCCGGGCGATGGTCACGCGCTGTTTCTGCCCGCCGGAGAGCGTCACACCCTTCTCGCCGACCAGCGTGTTGTAGCCATCGAGGAAGGTCAAGATCACGTCGTGGATGGCGGCCGCCCTGGCGGCTTTTTCGACTTCTTCCATCGGCACCTGCCGTCCGACGCCGTAGGTGATATTCTCGCGGATCGAACGGCTGAACAGGAACGGCTCCTGCTCCACGATGCCGATCTGGCGGCGCAGGTACGCGCGCGGGTAGTCTTTCAACTCCACGCCGTCCAGCAGGATGCGCCCGCCGGTGTATTCGTGGAAGCGCGGGAGCAGGTTGACCAGCGAGGTCTTGCCCGAACCGGTGGAGCCGAGCAGCGCCACGGCTTGCCCGGGTTGGACGTGGAAGGACACATCCTTGAGCACCTCCGTCTCGCCGTCGGAATAGACGAACGAGACATTCTCGAACGTCACCTCGCCTCGCGCCGCACCCTGGGGCTGGATCCTGCCATCCGTCAGCGGTTCCCGCGCCTGCTTGACGATCTCCATGATGCGGCTGTACGACACCATGCCGGTGGAAGTCTGCACGATCAGGCGTCCCAGGTTGCGGATCGGCCAGATCAACCACACCACCAGGCCGACGTACGCCAGGTACGTCCCGACCGTGATCTCACCGCGGATCGCCATCAGCGCGGCGAAGATGAAGCCGCCCAGCATCTGCAGCCCCAGGACGATATCCGAAAGCGGCCAGAAGAGCGAGTGCATCACCAGCAGCAACCTGCCGCGCTGGTACTTTTCCCAGTTATCCTTCTCGAACTTGGCCTTTTCGTATTCCTGGCGGGCAAAGGCCTTCACCACCCGCACGCCGGTCAGGTTCTCTTGCAGGGTGGTGGACAGTACCGCCTCCTGCTCCTGGTACTTCTCGTAGCGCTTGGTCACTTGCTTGAAGAACCACAGCGAAACCAGCAGGATGAACGGGATAGCGATCACGGAGACCCAGGCCAGCGTAGCGTTCAATTGCAGCAGGGCGGCGAAGTTGATCAGGAAGAGCAGCACGATGCGGCCCACACCGATGGCCTGTTCGCTGAAAAAGCGGCGCAGCGCATCCACATCGGAGGTGACGCGCTCGACCAGGTCGCCGGTCGGTGTGACGCTGTGGTACGAGAAACTCAGCCGCTGGATGTGGTCGAACAGGAAGTTGCGCAGGCGGCGCGTCACGCCTTCGGCGGTGTAGGCCGCCATCCGCCCGGACAGATACGCAAATCCGCCCTCGAACAGCGCCAGCCCGACGAAGCCGAGCGCGGTGTAGACGAGCAGCGCGCGGGTCGAGGCGTCCCCGATGTTCCCGGCTGCCATGATGTTGTCCACGAAGTAGCGCAGCAGCAGGAAGGTGGCGGTCTTGGAGACGGCCGAAATCGCCAGCGTGACCACTGCGCCGAGATAGGCCAGGCGGAAGTCTTGCATCATGCGCCAGATGCCTTTGAGCCGGTTCTTGTGCTGGGCGACGCGGAAGTCGAAATAGGTGGATGGGGAGGCGGTGAGTGTCATTTTTACTCGCTTGGGTAACGCCGGGTTTACTCGCTTGGGTAACGCCGGGCTTTGCCCGGTAGAATTGACGGATGGTAATACTGATGGGACAGGCGGTACTCCACAAAAATAAAAAAAGTCACGGTGCGAGCGCGCCGTGACTTGTACACTGGTCGAAAATGTAACCTAGACGGTTAACAGGCGCACTCCGAGAAGGGAAATGTTTGCAGGAACGTTATCTTGCAGGGCGTAAAATGTGGTGCTCATAGAGCGCGCCTCCTTTCTTTAGAATTTTGTCAAGCGGGGTGAGTGTACCCTCCAACAGTCCATTGTGTCAAGGTTTATAATCGGGCTATGGATAAAGACACTCCCCGCGTATGGGAAATCACTTCACTTGGCAAGGCGGCAGAGTTACATCTAAACGACCTTTCGAACCTGGATGCGATCACCCGCCAATTGCCGGACGGATTTTACAGCACCTTCCGCACCTATGGGGAAGGGCGGCGTGTGGTGGGACTGTCGGCGCACCTGGCGCGCCTGTACGAACCGGCTGCCGACTCGGGCCTGCGCCCTGCTTGTAGCGACGACGAACTACGGCAGGCGTTGGACCGCCTGCTAGGGGAGTATCGCCCGCAGGAAACGCGCGTCCGTATTGCGCTGGATGGTCAACGCGGACGGGTCTTCCTTGCCATCCAGCCGCTGGTCCTGCTGCCCCCGGATGTGTATAATCGTGGAATTCGTGTAGCCATTATATACAACAAAAAACGCTCACTACCAACCCTCAAAAGCACAACCTTCATTACAAACAGTCAGAAGGAACGCGTAACACTAACACAGGAATCTGCCTTCGAGGGATTGCTCACGTATCATGGACGCATCCTGGAGGGGATGACGAGCAATTTTTTCTACATCCAGAACAGGGCGTTGGGAACGGCCGGCCGCGGCGTGCTGCGCGGCGTGACCCGCGCGGAAATCCTGCGCATCGCGCGGCGGGAACTGGGACTGCCCATCCGTTACCGCGCCCTGCGGGTGGAGGAGATCCCGGCCATCCAGGAAGCCTTCATTTCCAGCAGTTCGCGCGGCATCGTGCCGGTGGTGCAGGTGGATGAGGCCAGGATCGGCTCCGGTAACGTGGGGCAGGTGACGGGGAGTCTGATGCGCGCTTACGAGCGGGATGTCCTGCTGCGCGCGGAAGCGATCGTGTAAGCAACCAAAATCCCATTCGATCTTGACAAGTGAATACATTGTATTTAGAATATGAACTAAAGGTTCATATATGTTGACTTCCGATTGGGTCCAACTTCATACTCACATCCTGCAACTCGAGGGGCAGGGACTGGTGACGCGCACTTTCCGGCGGCTGGACCCGGAGCGCCAGCAGGCTGTGATGCAGGCCATCCTGGACGAGTCTGCCGAGAAGGGGCCGGCCGACCTGAGCATCAAGCGCGTGGCAGGGCGCGCCGGGGTCTCGGTCGGTTCGTTGTACCAGTATTTTGGCAGCCGCGAGAACCTGCTGGCCTTCACCGTGGAACTGGGTGTGCGCATGATGACCGACCTGTTCGCCATGTCGCGCCCGTACCTGCTGGAGATGCCGCTGCGCGAGGCGTTGACCTCCTACCTGACCTACGGCATCGAATGGAGCCAGACCCAACCAGGGTTCGTCCACTTCTTCGGGCGCGCTGCCTACCAGGGCGACCCGCAGATGGCGGAGAAAGTCGTCCGCCCGGTGGCGACCGCCATGCGCGAGGTGGTGCAGGACATGCTGGCCGCGGCCGCCCAACGCGGCGAACTGCGACCGGGACTGGACGTGGAGGCCGCCGCCCGCGTCGTCAACCTGCTGACCATCGCGGCTGGCGACTCGCAGTTGCTGCCCTATCTCAACAACTACTTCCAGGTCACCGACGAGTCCATGCCGGTGGAGCGCGTCGTCAGCACGCTGGTCGATCTGGTGATGAATGGAATTGCAAAGCAGAGTAATTGAGGGTCGAGTAGCCGGTGCTTTTCCGGCGTATCGAGACCCGGAACCGTTGATCTCGATACGAGCGGAAGGATGCCGCTCTACTCGACCACCAAAGGAGACTGTATGCCCCCACTCATGCGCCGCATCTTCTGGTTCCTGAATAAATTCTTCATGGTGCCTATGTTCCGCCTGGGATTTGGGCCGTTCTTTGGAAACCCATTCACGGGATATATCATGGTCATGAAAGTCATTGGCCGCAAGAGCGGCAAAACCCGCTTCACGCCGGTCAATTACGCCATCCACAAAGGGGACATCTACTGCATCTCCGGCGGGCGCAAGAGTTCGGATTGGTACAAGAACCTGCTGGCCAACCCGGAGATCGAGGTCATCCTGCCGGGCGGGGCGGTCTACGGGCGCGTGACCGAAACGAGCGGGAACGAGGAACGTCTCATCATCATTCGCCAGATCCTCAAGAACGCCGGGTTTGCCGGTTTCTTCGAGGGTTACAATCCCCTCACCATCACGGACGAAGAACTGGCGCAAAAGTCCGCTGACCTGCCGCTGCTGCGCATCCAGCCCATCGGCGTCGGCAACGGCGTCTCTGACCCCGGCGGATGGGCGTGGGTCTGGCTATGGGTCGCGACCATCCTCCTGATTGCCTTGCTGGTGCGGTAGGAGGGGATTCACCACAGATCAACGTGGATGAACCCCGATTTGTCGATATCGGTGTTCATCTGTGGTTGATTTAGAAAGGACTGTATGCCTGAAACCGTCCTCCAGACCCAAGGCCTGACCAAACGCTTCGGCGCGCTCACCGCCGTGGACGACCTGTCGCTCGAAGTGCGGGAGGGCGAGATCCTCGGCTTCCTCGGCCCCAACGGTGCCGGCAAGACCACCTCCATCTCGATGATGTGCGGCCTGCTCAAACCGGACGCCGGACGGGTGCTGATCCACGGGCAGCCCATTCATGGCGACGCGCCGGAAATCCGCGCCCGGGTGGGCGTCTGCCCGCAGGAGACAGTGTTGTGGGAGAAACTCACAGCGTTGGAACAACTCGAATTTATCGGGAGCATGTACGGGGTGCGGCCCCGAAGCGCCCGCCAGCGCGGCGGCGTCCTGCTCGAAGCGCTCGGCCTGCCGGGCAAGGCAAACGTCCTGGCCGGGAAACTCTCCGGCGGCATGAAGCGCCGCCTGAATCTGGCGCTGGCGCTCGTCCACGACCCGGAAATCCTCGCCCTCGACGAACCCGAAGCCGGCCTCGACCCGCAGGGCCGCGTGCTGGTGCGCGAGTACGTCCGCTCGCTGGCGCGCCGCAAGACCGTCATCCTGACCACCCACAACATGGACGAGGCCGAGCGCCTGGCCGACCGGGTGGCGATCATCGATCACGGAAAATTATTGGTGGTGGATACGCCCGACGAACTCAAGCGGACAGTGGGCGAGGGCGACGTCCTGGATGTGGATCTCGGTTCATCCTCCCCCGAGCCTGCTGCCGTTATCGCGGCCCGTTTCTTCCCCAGTGTTTCCACCGTCAATCACACGCTGACAGTGCGCGGGCATGACCTGATCGAGCGCCTGCCCGAACTGCTGGCCGCCCTGCGCGCCGCCGGGCTGCAGACCGCCGACGTGCGCCTGCGCGCCAACACGCTCGAAGACGTGTTCCTCTCGCTGACCGGAAGGAGGCTGCGCGAATGAGAACCTGGCAGGTATTCGTCAAGAGCGTACGCGAGCAAAAGCGCGACCTGTGGGTCATCCTGTTGAGCCTGGCCTTTGCGCCGCTGTTCGTCGCCATTTATTACCTGATGACCGGCGGCACCGGCACCACCTCTTACGGCGTGCTGGTCATCGACCAGGACGCGCCCGTGACCCTGGCGGATGGGACGCGCTTCGCCGCCGGGGAGGACGTGGTAGCCGTCATGCGCGAACTGACTTACGAGAACGGCAGCCCGCTGTTGAAAGTGACGCTGATGGACGAGCGCGCCGCCGCCGAAGGGAAACTGCGCGACCGGGCGGCCGCGGCGCTGGTGATCATCCCGCCGGATTTCTCGGCGCAATTGGCCGCCTTCCGCGCCGGCGATACGAGCGCCAGCGCCGACCTGACCTTCGTCGGCGACCTGTCGAACCCGTATTACACCGTCGCGGCTGTCATGGCGATGACGGCCGCCGACGCCTACACCCAGGACTTCACGGACGCGCCGCGCCCGGTGGAACTGGTGGAGATCCCGATGGGCGCTTCGGCAGCGCGCACCGAGTTCGAGAACTACGTGCCGGGCCTGCTGGTGCTGGCGGTGGTGCTGATGGTCTTCCAGGCCGCTATGACCCCGGCGCGCGACATCGAATCGGGCGCGCTGCGCCGCCTGCGCCTGACGCCGCTGACATCCTTTGAGTACCTGGGCGGCACCTCGCTGTGGTTGGCGCTGGTCTCGGTCGGCTCGGTGCTGCTGACCTTCGCCTCGGCGGTGGGATTCGGCTTCCGTTCGCAGGGACCGCTCTGGCTGGCCATCCTGATCGCGGCCATCACCAGCCTTTCGATCATCGGCATCGGGCTGATCGTGGCGTGTTTCTCCAAGACGGTGGCGCAGGCCTTCGTCATCGCCAACTTCCCGCTGGGTTTCCTGATGTTTCTCACCGGCGCGGCCTTCCCGCTGCCGCGCATGAACCTGTTCACGGTTGCCGGGCGCGGTGTGGCCCTGGCCGATCTTCTCCCGCCCACGCACGCCGTGGTGGCGTTGAACAAGATCTTCACCCTGGGCGCGGGGCCGGGCGGGGTGCTCTACGAACTGGCCGCCCTGACCTTACTCTCGGCGTTGTATTTCGGGATCGGGGTGTGGCTGTTCCAGCGCATGCAGATGCGGGCGGAGGGGTAAGCGAGGCTCCTGGAAACCACAGATCCCCAAAGGGGACGCTGTCAACGCAGATGGAGGCCGATTTTTCGATAAACGCGATTTCCGGTTTAGATCAGCCGCTTCGTAGTTTAGTCTGCTTGCTTCGTAGTTTAGTTAAACCATTGTGTAGTTTAGTTAATCTGCTTCGTAGTTTAGTTAAGCCATTGCATAGTTTAGTTAATCTGCTTCGTAGTTTAGTTTAGCCGTTGCATAGTTTAGTCTACATGCTTTGTAGTTTAACTTATCTGCTTCGTAGTTTAATTAAGACGTTGCATAGTTTAACTTACCCGCTTCGTAGTTTAGTTTAGCCATTGCATAGTTTAGTTTGAATACTTCGTAGTTTAATTAAGCCGTTGCGTAGTTTAACCTACCTGCTTCGTAGTTTAGTTAAGCCGTTGCATAGTTTAGTTTACATGCTTCGCAGTTTAATTCGACAACCGCCCCGTTTTTTAGCATACTGAGTTCGTCGAAAGACGCACACCCGTTGTGTAATACGTAATACGCGCGTATTGTAATTTCCGCGCCGGTTTGCTACAATAGGTGCAATCGGTCATTATTGCAATTCAGTGGAAGTGTGCTTGTGTTTTCCATAATTACTGAAATTACTGAGAAACTCAGTCTGTAGTTAGGGTAAACGAATGATTGTTGGCTTGTTGATTTATGGCCTCTTCCTGGTCATTACAATCGTGATTATGGGTGTTCTTGTAATACCTATCCCGCTTTTTCGGCTCTCATCCCATTGGATAAACTACTCTCAAGTTTCAAGACTTGCTGTTCCAATATCTGCTGGAATCCTTATGGGGTTTTATACATTGGTGGTTTCCTCCTTAGCCCATACTTACCTAAGTCGAGGGGGAAATGTGTTGTCCTATTGGGAGGGTGACCAAATCTTAAAAGTGGCTTCTTTGATTGCTGGCGTTAGCAGTGGAGTAATTCTTCAATTAGGAATTCGCTTAAAAACCGACAAGGATGTAATCCTTTTTATTTTTGGGCTTGCATTATTATTGGTATTTGCTCTATTGGCCGCATTTCTTACAATCGCACCCGGATGATGATGGCAGGCTTCTGCTTGCGCCCAGGCAATTCCGCGCGGGGGGTGCTTCGGCAGGCTTGTATTTTACATTACACTGAGAAGCTCAGTCTATAGCCTGTAACTTGAGACTCTCAGCCTGGCGCGTAGTTGGCCGCCGCCTTGCATAACAGCGTCAATGGATTAGAGTAAAATAATGGCGGAGAGATTGAGAAATGAAAATCCCGCACCCGATTCCCTATCAAGGCAGTAAGCGTAATTTGGCAAAATATATTCTGCCATTCTTTCCGCTTGAAATCAAAACTCTTTTTGAACCGTTTTCAGGGTCAGCGGCAATTTCGATTGCGGCAGCGGTCCGTGGTAAAGCAACTTGTTTTCACTTAAACGATGTCAACCAGCCTTTAATCGCTCTTTTGAATGAGATAATCAATAATCCTGATGGGATTTCTGCTCAATATGAAACTTTGTGGATGGAACAACAGGGGAATGAGCGAAAGTATTATGACATTGTTCGTGACAACTTCAATAAAACCAAACGCCCTGACTACCTGCTTTATTTGCTAGCCCGTTGCGTAAAGGCGTCGGTAAGATACAATGCAAATGGGGATTTCAATCAAAGCCCCGATAATCGCAGGCTAGGGCGTAATCCAGAACAAATGAGGGATGATATTTTGGCAGTTTCCAAACTGCTAAAAAATAAAATAACTTTAACGAGCGTAGACTATAAAGTAGTATTGAAAAAGGCTACTTCAAAAGACCTTATTTACATGGATCCGCCTTATCAGGGCGTTTGCGCCACAGGCGACCCACGCTATTTTAGTGGGATTGACTTTGACGAATTTATGCAAGAATTGGAAAAGTTGAATGAAAGGAATGTCCCTTTCATTCTCAGTTATGATGGTCGAACGGGCAAAAAATCTTATGGGCAAAATCTTCCTGACAAATTGGGAATGTATCGCCTGGAAATTGAAGCAGGACGCTCAACACAGGCAACTCTACTTGGCAGAGACGATATTACTGTTGAGTCGGTGTATCTTTCCAATAATCTGGTTGGGAAATTGCATCTTGCGCCTGGTGAGATTATCGCCAATCATGTTATTCGTCAGCCTGCGTTATTTGAGTTTTAAGCAATGAGTTATTCATCAGGTAGCACCTCACTAAAGCGTGGGATGGCATAAACCTTGCGGAAAATAGGGTTCACTGGCAAACTCTTGCGACTGCAAAATCACGCGAGGAGCCAATGAACCCACAAGAGCTATTTTGCCCGAATA
>JBMOMP010000111.1:0-4712 GCA_049323115.1 Chloroflexota bacterium | reverse complement strand
ATGACCGCCAGGTAAGAGGCGGCGTTGAAGTAATACACCGCTTCCAGCCCGCCATAGGCGATGGCAAACCCGCTCAGGGCCGGGCCGAGGATGGAACCGGTCTGGAAGGCAATGGATGTCAGGCTGAAAGCATTGGGCAGGTCTTCTACCGGCACCAGGTTGGGCACCAGCGACTGGCGGGCAGGCACGTCGAAGGCCACCGCCACCGCCTGGAGCGCCGTCAGGGCGTAGATGTGCCAGAGTGAGATACGCCCAAAATCGGTCAGCAGGCCCAGGGTCAGGGCCAGAAGCGCAGCCGCCGTCTGGGTGACAAACAGGATGGCGCGCCTGTCGTACGAATCCGCCAGCACGCCCGCGATCAACGAAAACACGATCACAGGCAGGATACGCGCCGCGCCAATGCCGCCCAACGCAACCGGCTGGTCGGTCAGTTCGCGCACATGCCAGAACAAAGCCCAGATCTGCATCTGGGTGCCGGCAATCGAGATCAGCAAGCCCAGCCACAAAAAGAAGAAACGGCGGTGCCGGAAAGCGAGAGGAATATGAGGGTGCATAGAGAACCTTGCAGGCAAGATGACAGGCTACAGGGGGCCTGCGCCTGCGCGGGGAAGGATTGTACCCCTACGTACCCCAATCTCTCAAGTATAAAAAGTCATACCCAACGGTGCGATTGCTCAACTTTGCAATGGGCGGGTTCATACGCTTGAACTGGCTGCGGCGGATGCGCCCCACGACTGCGCGCACCAGGGATTCGTCGAACCCGGCTGCCACGCACTCGTCGGGGCTGTAGCGCTGGTCCACCATCAGGTAGAGCAACCTGTCGGCCTCGGCATACGTGAAGCCCAGTTCGCCTTCGTCGGTCTGGTTCGCCCACAGGTCGGCGGAGGGAGGCTTGTCGATGATGACAGACGGGATGCCCATTGCGCGCGACAATTGCCGCACCTGGGTCTTGTACAGGTCGCCAAGCGGGTTGAGCGCGCAGGCGGCGTCGCCCCACAGCGTGCTGTAACCGAGCAGGATTTCGGTCTTGTTGCCGGTGCCAACCACCAGTCCCCGAAAGGCCTCGGACTGGTCGTATAGCACGATCATGCGGGCGCGCGCCATCAGGTTGCCCTTGCGCGTGTTCGACATATCGGGATCGCGGCGGATGAGCGGCTCGACCATGTCGGTGATCTCCACCGTCTCCCCCTGGACCCCGAACTGCTCGATGACCATCTGGGCGTGTTCCAGCGAATCGGGCGAGGAAGATTTGTAGGGCATGCGCACGGCCAGCACGTTCTGCGGACCAAGCGCTTCGGCGGCCAGCGCACAGGAAAGCGCCGAGTCGATTCCGCCGGAGAGACCGATGACGGCGCGCGCAAACCCGGCGCGGGTGATCTCGCTACGGATAAACTCAACCAGAATTTTGCGCGCCAGGTCAGTGTTGATGGTAAGGTCATTCATTTCGAGAGAATCCGGTCCAATTCTTTTTGCACCAAACTCGTCCTTTCGTCGCGCAAGAGCGGCAGGCGCGCGCGGGTGCGATGCAGTTGGTTCAAGTCCAGCGTGACGACCGTCAACGCTTCCTCGAAGTACGGGCCCTGGGCGATGCGCTCGCCGTTGGGATCGAAGACGGTCGCCCCGCCCCAAAAGTTCAACCCGTCTTCGAAGCCGACGCGGTTGCTGTGCGCCACAAAGGAGGTGAACAGGTTGGCGTACGAGCGGTTGACGTTTTCCACCCAACGCGCGGACTCCAGTTTTTCGCTGTCGTTCAGTCCGCGACCAGGCGAGGCGGAGGTAAACAAGAACACATCCGCGCCGTCCAGCCACAGCAGGTAGGGCGGCGAGGCGTGCCAGAAATCCTCGCAGATCAGGATGCCCATGCGCCCAAAGCGCGTATCGAAAGCGCGGACAGAATCGCCCCAGGCAAAGAAGCGTCCCTCGTCGAACAGGCCGTAGGTGGGCAGGTAGACCTTGTGATGGACGTGCAGCACCCGCCCGCCCGAAAGATAGGCCGAGGCGATGTAAAAGCGGTGACGGGCGTCCTCGTCCACAAAGCCAACCACCAGGTCCAGGTCGCGGCTGGCGGCGAGCAGGGGCTTGAAGACCGGGTCATCCTCCGTCGGCCGGTGCGAGACGGTCGGCGCGAGGTCCTGCAAGACATAGCCGGTCAGCGAGAGTTCGGGGAAAACCAGCAGGTCGGCGTCCTGCTTCTTGGCGTCCGCAAGCAGATCGAGGTGTTTTTCCAGGTTCGCTTCCACGTCGCCAAGTTTGGTATTGATTTGGGCAAGCGCAAGGTTGAGTTGCATCGGGGGGAATCTTACCACTAAATCGAACCGGTCTCCGATGCCCATTATCCGCACCGAACGTTCAACCTCAAAAGGCTGAAGAGCCGTTCAGCCGGCAGGATCGCGATCGGGTGGCTTTTCTTTGTCCCTGGCCTGGGTCTGCGCGGACAGGAAAGTACGGCTAATAGTTGATAACCTGGTCTGCTCCCACCGTCCAATTGCCCAACAAATCCATATTGCCCATCGCCGCCCCTTCGATAAGATCGTCCAGCCCGAGCCCGCGGGCTTCGCAGCAGGAGCCTCAGGTGGCAACCTGGCCGCGCCTGGTCAGCGACTTGAGCATACGCTCGATGTTGTAGTAGCCCTCCGGTGTTTTTTGTCCCCTGCGGGCGCAAAAGACACCGTCGGCGGTGAGGAAGACGCGCACGTTAACCGCCTCGCGCTTGACCAGGTTGAGCGCCAGGCGCAGGGCGTTGTAGGGACGCTCGTCCCCATACGGCGCATCGTTGACGATAAACAAGTAGTTCTTGGCAGTTTCCATGATGCCTCCAACGGCGGGTAAGAGATTGGCGCATTATATTCCCGCCGCGCATCCCCGCCATGACTTTGGTCACATCGTCGCCCCCCAAGAATTCTCATACATTCGTAACCCCCATTCCATGACAAGCGCGCCTTGCGCGATTCGCGCGCGGGTATAGAATCCTGGTTCGATTAGAAACCAGGATGTGAACCATGAAACCTCCCTTTGCCCTTTGGCTGCTCGTCTTCTCCCTCGTCTTCCTCGCCCTGGGCGGATTGTACGGCGGCGTCGCCATGCTGACCGACCCTTCGGGCGGCTCGCTTCAAATGACCGAGATCCTGCCCCTGCTGCCTGTGCCAGATTACACATTGCCTGGTCTCTTCCTGCTCTTCGTGATGGGACTCGCGCCGCTCTTCCTGGCCTATGCCTTGCTTGCGCCCCCCAAGTGGACCTGGGCGGAGTCTATTTCGCGTTGGAGTGGTCACCATTGGGCATGGACGGGAACGGTCGCTTTGGGCGTAGTGTTGGCGCTTTGGCTGATTGTTGAAGGAATCATGATCGGCTTTGAATGGCCGATCCAATATGTCACGGCGGTCAACGGGATTGCGATCCTCCTGTTGGCCTTGCTCCCCCCCGTTCGACGCCATTTCGCTCGATAGCAAGAAAATCAAGCCGACTGTTCGCAGCCAGATTGGACGCCGGTTGGAGTCTTGCTGATCGAATAGTAGAGAGAAAAATGAAAATCCTGTCCATCATCGCCACCCTCCTTGCCGCCCTGGTTTTCCTCGGCTGGCTGGGACTGCAAATCAAACCCAAACCGTTCGCCATGCCCGCGCTTCCCAAATCGGACCTCAACATGCTCCCGCTTCCGAGCGGATTGCCGGCCCCCGTCGAACGCTTCTACCGCGCCGCGTACGGCGACCAGATTCCCATCGTGGAGACGGCGGTATTCGTCGGGCGCGGACGCATCCGCCCGTTCGGGGTCTGGCTGCCGGCGCGCTTCGTCTTCGTCCACGAGGCCGGCAAGAACTACCGCCATTACATCGAAGCCACGTTCTTCGGCTTGCCGCTGCTCAAGGTCGACGAAGGCTACCTGGACGGGGAAAGTTTCTTCGAAAGCCCGATGGGGACGTATTACGACGACCCCAACACCAACCAGGCCGCCAATCTGGCAGTGTGGGCCGAGGCCGGCTGGTTCCCGTCCGTTTGGCTGACCGATTCCCGGGTCCGTTGGGAGGCGGTGGACGAGCATACCGCCCTGCTGTTCGTCCCGTTCGAAGACCAGGTCGAGCATTTCGTCGTGCGCTTCGACCCGGAGACGGGGCT
Source organism: Chloroflexota bacterium (assembly GCA_049323115.1). Lineage (GTDB taxonomy): Bacteria > Chloroflexota > Anaerolineae > Anaerolineales > Villigracilaceae > JAABUE01. The sequence goes on along the minus strand of JBMOMP010000111.1, from coordinate 599 downwards.
GATCACCACAATGGAAGCCATGCGCTACCGCGAGGCCGGCGAGGGCAAATCCAAGATCCTGTGGATCACGCGCAACGAAGCGGGCGGCTTCCTGCCGGGGACGAAACTCAGCGCGGTCGGGTCGGCTGCCTGGCTGGACCAGGGAAGCCCGTGGGCCTTCTTTGGGCTGGAAGAGGCGGTCTACAACGTGGATGTGAGCGCCTACATCCGCGCCAGGGGACAGTAACACAAATCGCCGGTCATTTGCAAAGTGACCGGCGATTGACTTGCCTTGCTAAAGAAGGCGGGAGGGGCGGCAGGGCCTGCCCTGAGCCGCCGCGCGAACCTGCCGAAGCGCCTGCGTTGAGCTTGCCGAAACGCCTGCGTTGAGCTTGCCGAAACGGAAGCCGAAGGGATGGCTTTCAGGACACATCTACGCTTAAAAATTCTTGGAGCGCCTGCACAATTTGAGAGAGTGCCATAAGTGACTTAGTACAGGATTGCGCTAATTGATTCCGAGTTTCTGTTCGAGTTTTTCGGCTGTGTAGGTCCATCGGATAGGTTTTGCAGATTGGTTCTCGCACCTTATAAACTCCATGATCGCTTCTGTCAGCTGCGGT